>JAZKCA010000026.1:0-83379 GCA_040388275.1 Pseudomonadota bacterium | reverse complement strand
GTACAACTTCACGCCTGTCGGCCAGAACTTGAACTGCAACCCGGTCGGCACCTTCACCACGGCCCAGCTGATCCAGCAAAACGCCAACAACCAAGCCGCCACGCTGGAAAACTTCCTGCGCGGTCGTCCATCGGCCTATACCGTCCAGGTACCGGTTGTCGGCGGCAAGCTGTCCGATGCGATTTCGCAATTCACCATCAAGGACACCGGCTTGTTCGTCCAGGATACCTGGAACGCCACCTCGCGCCTGACCCTGACGTACGGCCTGCGCATGGATTCGAGCAGCGTCGACAACAAGCCGAAGGCCAACGCGCCCGCAGCGCTCCCAATGGTGGCCGGCACGGTCGGCGCCACGGCAGCGACGAATGTGCGCCAGTCCGGCGGTTTCGGTCTGGATAACACCGTCACCATCGATGGCCAGAAACTGTACCAGCCGCGCTTCGGCTTTAACTACAAGCTCTCCGATACGAAGGCCATGCAGGTACGCGGCGGCTTCGGCCTGTTCCAGGGCGCAGCAGCGTCGGTTTGGCTGTCGAATCCGTTCTCCAATCCAGGTACCGCCACGCGCGTGGTGACCTGCAGCACCACCAGCACCCCGAACTGCGGTAACAATGGCGGCCTGTTCAATCCGAACCCGGACGCGCAGTCGATCGCGGTCGCTGGCGCGACGCCGGCGTCGAACATCGACTTCCTCGATCCAAAGCTGAAACAGCCATCGATCTGGAAGATGAACCTCGCTTTCGACACCGAGCTGCCATGGATGGGCTTGGTATTCGGCGCCGAGTACCTGGAACTGAAGAACAAGGACAGCATCTATTACAAGAACTTGAACCTCGGTGGCCCGGTGAAAACCGGTCCTGACGGCCGTCCGATGTTCTACAGCCAGCAAGGCTATCTGCCGGCGAGCTGGAATTCCACCGGCGGTGTGGTCTCCGGCAGCGGCGTCACCTCCAAGGCCTTGAGCAACCTAAGCTACGCCAACGTGCTCGAGGCGGTTCACACCGATAAGGGCACCGGCAAGGTATTCACGGTGCAGCTGAGCCGTCCAGTGACCAAGGGCTTGGGCATGTCGATCGCGTACACCCGTACCGATGCGAAGGAAGTGTCGCCTCTGAGCTCGTCTGTGTCGAACTCGAACTTCAACGGCCGTGCATCCTTCAATCCGAACGAAGAAGTCGCCGCCAACTCGGGCTACATGGTCAAGGACCGCGTCAACGCGTCGGTGAGCTGGGCGAAGAAATTCTTTGGCAACTACAACACCCGTTTCGGCATGTTCTACGAAGGCCGTTCGGGCAAGCCGTATAGCTGGACGGTCAACAACGACTTGAACGGTGATGGCTTGGCCGGCAACGACCTGATGTACATCCCGTCGGCGCCAGGTTCGGGAGAAGTGAGCTTCTTCGGCGCCGATGCCGCAGCCAAGGCCGCCGCCGAAGCGAAGTTCTGGAACGTAGTCCAGGGCAACAAGTCGCTGATGCGTTCGCGTGGTGGCGTTACCCAGCGTAACGACGACTTCGGACCGTGGACCAACAGCTTCGACATGCGCCTGAGCCAGGAAATCCGCGGCATCTTCAAGGGCAACAAGGGCTTCTTCTCGCTGGACTTCTTTAACTTCGGCAATATGCTGAACAAGAAGTGGGGCCGTATCAATGAAGTCGCGTTCCAGTCGGCCGGCGGCCAGGCACGCAGCTTCGTTGACTACGGCGGTCTCGACGCCAACGGCAAGTACGTGTACATCGTCCGTTCGAACGTCGAAACCATCGATATCCGCCAGGCCAAGGGCGAATCGCAGTGGGCCATCCAGGCTACGGTCAAGTACGAGTTCTAAGCGACTCGCCTGACACGGCGCACGACGGCCGGTGGCAACACCGGCCGTTTTTTTTTCGTCCGCCACACCGACACATTCCGATACATACTCACGACGAAGCGCGCCCTATTCGGGGCGCTCTTCGGTTATCCTCTTATCTTATGAACACATATTTCCGGCCCCTTTGCGCAGCGCTCGCAGCGGCCTCTCTCCTGGCCGCTTGCGCCACGCGTCCGGCCGAACCGGTCGAGATCAACCTGGTTGGGATCAACGATTTCCACGGTCACCTCGACGCCACCAAATTCGATTACAGCGATGGCGTCGACAGCGCCCGCACCTCGCGTCCCGCCGGCGGCGTCGATCACGTCGCCGCCGCCGTCCAGGCCTGGCGCCGCGAAGACCCGCAATTGCTGTTCGTCGGCGCCGGCGACTTGGTGGGCGCGAGCCCTGCCATGTCGTCGATGTGGGCCGACGAGCCGAGCATCGAGGCGCTCGGCATGGCCGGGTTGCTGGCCAGCTCGGTGGGCAACCATGAATTCGACAAGGGCCGCGCCGAACTGCTGCGCCAGCAATACGGCGGCTGCGTGTCGGTGCGGCCCGACAAGGCGTGCCAGTTCGCGCCTGCCTTCAAGGGCGCCGGCTTTACCTACCTGGCCGCCAATGTGCTCGACACGGCCACCGGCAAGCCCTTCCTGCCGGCCTACAAGATTACCGAGGTCAAGGGCGTGAAAGTCGGCCTGATCGGCGCCGTGTTGCGCGACACCGCCTCGGTGGTGCTGGCTTCGGGCATCGTCGGCCTGTCGTTTGCGGACGAAGTCGCGTCCATCAACAAGGTCATTCCTGAAATGCGCGCCAAGGGCGCCAGGGTGTTCGTGCTGATGATCCACGAAGGCGGCCAGACCAGCGAGCCCTTCGACAAGCCCGATTGCAGCGAGCTCAAGGGCCCGATCGTGGGCATCATCAAGCGGCTCGACCCGGCCATCCGCCTGATCGTCAGCGGCCATACCCACAAGGGCTTCCAGTGCAAGGTGGAAGGGCGCACCGTGACCCAGGCCGAAATGGGCGGGCATGTGCTCTCGCGCATCCGCATGCAGGTCGACCCGAATAGCGGCGAGGTGCTCGACATCAAGGTGCGCAACGTGCCGGTGATCCCGGGCCAGTATCCGCCCAACGAGCAGGTCACGGCCTTCCTGGCCCGCACCCGCGCACTGAGCAAGGAAGCGCTGGCCAAGCCGCTGGCGCGCCTGGCGGTAGCCAGCGTCGGGCGCAAGTACGACGCGGCGGGCGAATCGGCGCTGGGCGACCTGATCGCCGACGCCGTGCTGGCATCGGCCCGCAGCCAGGGCGCGCAGATCGGCTTCATGAACGGGGGCGGCATGCGCCAGGACCTGGATGTGGGCGCCAACCTGATGGCCACCTTCGGCCAGGTGCAGATCGTGCTTCCGTTCGGCAATACCCTGGTCGCGATGGACATGAGCGGCGCGCAGATTCGCACCTTGCTCGAACAGCAATGGATCCGTTCGGATCCAATCAATGTATCGGTGCTGCAAGTTTCGGACGGCTTCAGTTACCGCTGGGACCCGGCCATGCCGCCCGGCCAGCGCGTGGTGCCAGGCAGCATGACCTTGCACGGCGTGCCGCTAGCCGAGAACAAGACTTACCGTATCGTCGCCAACAATTTCCTGGCCGAGGGCGGCGACACCTTCCCCATCTTCAAGGAAGCGGCCAACAAGGTCGACACCGGCGTGCGCGACATGGACGCCGTGGTCGACTACCTCATCAAGCGCGCCCAGGCCGGCCAGCCGGCCGGCAGCGCCGCATCGGCCGGCCGCATCATCAACGTGAATCCCTCCCCGAAACAGGAGAATAAAAAATGAAGAAACTAGCTTGTGTGATGGCGCTCTCGTGCGCTTTCCTGTCGACCGAAGCGCTGGCCTGGGGCCCCGATGGCCACCGCGCGGTGGGGTCGATCGCCGAAAAGCTGATCAAGGGCAGCAATGCCGAAAAGCAGGTCGCGGCCTTGCTGCTGCCCGGCGAATCGCTCGAGTCGATCACCAACTGGGCCGATGGCGCCAAGGGCGGGGCCGGCTACGCGCCAGCGACCCCGGAGCAAGTGGCTTACACCGCGCTCAACCCGCGCCACGTCGAATACCATTACGCCAACGTGCCCTTTCAGCTTGAGCACTACCATGACGGCGTGGTCGGCGGCAACGACATCGACATCGTGCAAACCTTGAAGCAAGCGATCGCCGTATTGCAAGGCAAGACCGACCCGGCGCTCAACCCGCGCAATTTCAGCCGGCGCCAGGCGCTGCTGCTGATCGCCCACCTGAGCGGCGATATCCACCAGCCGCTGCATATGGGTTCGGCCTATGTTGGCGCCGACGGCAAGTTTGCCGTGCCGGCCAAGCAGACCGATATCGATGGCGTCAACATTTTCGAAACGCGCGGCGGCAACAGCCTGCTGTTCGACGACGACAAGGTCGAAGCGCTCAGCAAGCCCTTGATCCCGGGCGAATCGAAGCCGCTGCCCGAAGGCGCGGTCAAGTGGAAAACGCGGCCCTTGCACACCTACTGGGACAGCACCGTGGTCGACTACGCGATGCGCCGCAGCAGCACCAAGACCCCGGACCAGTTCGCCCAGAAAATGGTCGACGGCAAACCGGTGGTGGCCGCCAACACGGGCGATGCGACCACCTGGCCTTACCAGTGGGCCGACGACGCCCTGGTGGCGGCCAAGCAGGCGTATACCGACGTCACGCCGGGCAAGCGCGATTCGCAGCCGAACAAGCGCGGCGTCGTCGAACACAAGTTCGCGCTCGAGATGGGTCCGAACTATCCGGTGCCAAGTTCGGCGCTGGCGCGCACCCAGCTGGTCAAGGGCGGCTACCACCTGGCGGCGTTGTTGCAATCCATCTGGCCATAAGGCAAGTCCGGTTGACTTGGGGGCGAACACTGGGGATACTTTCCCTAATGAAGCAACCTGGGCCGCCTTATGGATTGCATGTCAAGAAGGAAACGGCGCTCGCTGGGCGCGCTGGTGGCAGTTTTGCTGCTGGGCGCATGCGGCAAGCAGGCGCCAGCCCCCGTCCAGGCGCCCAGATTCGTGGCGCCGCCGCTCACGCCGAAGATCGCTGAATACACCTTCGGCGTGACGCCGATGTCGAACTTCCGCAACATCTACGACGTATTCCAGCCGATCGTCGACCATCTCAATGCCGGCCTGCCGGACGCGCGCCTGGTACTTGAAGTGCCGCGCGGGCTGGCCGAGCACGAGCAGCAACTGCAGGCGCGCCGCTTCGCCTTTGCCCTGTCCAATCCCTACCATACCTGGCGCGCCGTGCAGCGCGACGGCTACCGCATCTTCGCCAAGATGGGCGACGACGCGGCCTTCCACGGCATCTGGGTGGTGCGGCGCGATAGCGCCATCAAGGCGCTGGCCGACCTGAAAGGCAAGAAGGTCTGCTTTCCTCCCAAGTCGGCGCTGGCCGCCACCATGATGACGCAGATGCAGCTCAAGCAGACCGGCATCGACCCGGCGCGCGACATCGAAGCGAGCTATGTCGGCTCGCAGCATGCGTCCATCATGGCGGTGTATCAGAAGAGCGTGGCGGCCGGCGCCACCTGGCCGCTGGCGTGGACCACCTTCGGGCGCATGCATCCGAATGAGGCGAGCGCGCTCGAAGTGCGCTTTCCGACCGAGTCCCTGATCAACCAGGGCATCGTGGCGCGCGACGACGTGCCGCCCGAGCTGGTGAAACGGGTGGGTGCGCTGATGGCGGCCATGAGCGAGACGGAAAAGGGCCGCGCGCTGCTGGCGCAGGTGCCGGTCACGCGCTTCGAAGCGGCCAGCAACGAGCAGTACGACGTGGTGCGGGTATTCATGGAAAAATACAAGACCGTCTTTCCCGCGGGCGTCGACTGATGCGGGTGCGCGCCGTCGAGCGGCTGATCGCCCTTGCCTGCTGCACCATCCGGCGCCAGTTGACGCTGGCCTTTGCCATGGCCGCCGGGCTGGTGATGTTCGGCTTTGGCTACGGCGTGATCCAGCACCAGGCCAAGTTCCTGATGGAGCAGAGCTTGCGCAGCGCTGAAGACCTGGCGCACATGCTGGCCGTCGGCAGCACGGGCTGGGTGGTGGCCAACGACGTGGCCGGCCTGCAGGTTGAACTGCACAGCATCGCGCGCAACCCCAATTTGAAATACGCGCTGGTGATGAACCGCGAAGGCAAGGTGCTCGCCTCGAACGAGATCGGCACCATCGGCATGGTCGCCGACGACCCGGCCAGCCGCAGCCTGCTGGGCAGTCCGGTGCCGCGCGCCCAAGTCCTGGCCGACGACGAGCAACTGGTCGACGTGGCCGAACCGGTGTTCGCCGGCAGCCGCCACATCGGCTGGGTGCGCATTGGCTGGGGACGCGCACAAGTGCAGGGCAACCTGGACGAGGTCACCCGGCGCGGCTACATTTTGGGCGCGATCGCGATCGGCTTTGCGGTGCTGCTGGCACTGGTGATCGCCGGCGGCCTCACGCGCGGCCTGCGCCAGCTCATTCATGTCGCCAACGCCGTGCACAAGGGCGAGCGCAATATCCGCGCCGGGCTGGGGCGCAGCGATGAAATCGGCAAGCTGGGCGAGTCGATCAACGGCATGCTCGACGCGCTGGCTGCGTCCGAGCGCGAGCGCATGGCGACCGAGGAAGAAATCCGCAGCCTGGCGTTCTACGATCCGCTGACCCATTTGCCGAACCGGCGCCTGCTGCTTGAGCGGCTGCGCCACGCGATGATCAGTTCGGGCCGCACCGAACGGGCCGGGGCGCTGCTGTTCATCGACCTGGATAATTTCAAGACCCTCAACGACACGCTGGGCCACGACATGGGCGACCTGCTGCTGCAGCAGGTGGGTACGCGCCTGGTGCACTGCATCCGCGAGGGCGACACGGTGGCGCGCCTGGGCGGCGACGAATTCGTCGTCATGCTCGAAGGCCTGGCGCAGGAAACCGGCGGCGCCGCGGCGCAGGCCGAGGCCATCGGGCGCAAGGTGCTGGGCGCGCTGAACGCGCCGTACGAGCTGGCCGGGCGGCGCCACCAGAGCACCTCGAGCATCGGCATCACGCTGTTTGAAAAAGACCGCCACACCATCGACGAACTGATGAAGCGGGCCGACCTGGCGATGTACAACGCCAAGACCGCAGGGCGCAACACGCTGCGCTTTTTCGACCCGCACATGCAGACCGTGGTGTCGGCCCGCGCGGCGCTCGAGGCCGACCTGCGCGAAGGCTTGCAGCTGGGGCAGTTCGTGCTGTACTACCAGTCGCAGCGCGACGTCAACGGCCGCATCACCGGGGCCGAGGTGCTGCTGCGCTGGCAGCACGCCGAGCGCGGCCTGGTGGCGCCGAACGAATTCATTCCGCTGACCGAGGAAACCGGCTTGATCATTCCGATCGGGCAGTGGGTGCTCGAGAGTGCCTGCGCCCAGCTGGCCGCCTGGGGCCGGGTCGAGCAAACCGCGCACCTGACCATCGCGGTCAACATCAGCGTGCGCCAGTTCCGCCAGCCCGAATTCGTCGGCCAGGTGCTGCAGGCGCTGGCCGACAGCGGCGCTGATGCGCGCCGCCTGAAGCTGGAACTGACCGAAAGCCTGCTGATGGACGACGTGGAAGAAATCATCAGCAAGATGACTTCGCTCAAGCGCCACGGCGTCATGTTTTCGCTGGACGACTTCGGCACCGGCTATTCGTCCTTGTCGTACCTCAAGCGCCTGCCGCTCGACCAGCTTAAGATCGACCAGTCCTTCGTGCGCGACGTCACGATCGACCCCAACGACGCGGCCATCGCCAGCACCATCGTGGCACTGGCCCACCACATGGGGCTCGACGTGATCGCCGAAGGGGTGGAGACGGTCGCCCAGGCCGATTTCCTGGTCTCGATCGGGTGCTGCGCATTCCAGGGTTTCCTGTATGGCCAGCCGGTCCCGATCGACCAGTTCGAACAATTGCTGGCCTGCGTGGAGCTGCCTGCATGAAAAGTGTGATCCGCGGCGCCTGCGCCGCGCGAACGCTGGACCGTCGAGGTCAAGCTCGACATGGTGTTCGGCGAGCGCAAGGTGAACCGCTATTTCTATGAAGTGGAGCCCGTGCTCGCGACGCCGCAGCGCCCGGCCTTCGAGGCCGATCCCGGCCTGATGCTGCTGCGCGCCGGCTTGCACGGTTCGCGCATGCTGGGCAACGATATGCGCGTGTTCGGCTTTGTGCGCTATGAAAGCTACGCCGGCGCGGTCAATCGCGACAGTCCGCTGATGCAAAAGCGCAGCGGCGCCTCGGCCGGCCTGGCGTTCGCCTGGACCATCAAACGCTCGGCGCGAATGGCGAAATAAAATTTCAAAAAGGCGTTATTTCTTTAGTTTTATTTCAAAGAACTTGAGCACGTCCGCATTCATCTGCAGATGAAATGCCTTGCGGTCGAACTCTCCAGGGTCGGCGCACAGTTCGGGCGGGCGCAGCAGGGCGCAGGGCGCCGTAAACGACAGGTGGCCGGCGCCGGGCACTGCATGGAACTCGACGAAGGAGCCCAGCCCCGCGCGGATGGTGCGCGCATCCTTGACGTTCGCGTCGAGCTCCGCGCTCCACATCTGCACCGGTATCCGCACATTGGCGAGCGCCGTGCCGGTCAGCGTGAATTCCAGGCCAGGCGCGGCCACGACCGCCGCCTTGATGCGCGCGTCGGGCACGAACGCAATGCGCGCTGACGGCGCATCGGCATTCAACAGGGGCGACTTGAAGGCGCGCAGGCCATCGCACACGCGCTCTGGCGTTTTGGCGCAGTGCGGCGCGACGATGGCCAGGTCGGGCGTGGCGCCGACCGCGGTCAGCACGGTGAAGCCGCCCATGGAAAAGCCGAAGGCGCCGATGCGGGCCGGGTCGACGTGTTCGCGGCCGTTCCAGGTCGTGAGCAGATGGTCGAGCGTGGCACGCACTTGCTGGGTGCGGTCCTGCAGGTAGTTGGGCGCGCCGATGCCGCGCTGGTCCTGGAAGTTATCGCCCGGATGGGTCGGTGCCGCGACAATATAGCCGGCGCTGGCGAGGGCCATGGCCAGGTCGACGTGGGCGGTCGCGCTGCCGCCGTTCCCGTGCGAGATCAGCACCAGCGGCAAGGCACGTCCCTTGACCGGGCCGTTCTTCGCCACGCTCATCAGGCCGGTGCCGCCGATGGTGGTCGGCCATGGCTGCGCGTCGCTCGGGTACCAGACGCCAATGGCGAAAGGCTGGCCGCGCGCATCGGTGGTCTGGATCACCTGGAAGCCCACGGGGTGTTCGCTGCGCAGGGCAGTGAACAGCGCAGCCCCGACCAGTGCAACGACCAGCAGCGCGATCGCGATCAGTATCCTGCGTAGCCATGTCATGGGCGTTCCCCCGGGCGATGTTGATGATCTCCCATCATGCAACCGAAGTGTGTTGGCCGCAAGTCAAAACCCGGGGTTACCGCAAATGCAGGGCGAGGAAGGCGCCCACGCGCTTTTCGTACTCGGCGCGGGCGACCTCGTGGAAGTCGACGTGGGCTGCGCCTTCGACCATCCACAGCTGCTTGGGCTCATGCGCGGCGGCGAAGATGCGCCGCGTCTCGGACTCCAGCGTGTGTCTGTCCTTGGTGCCGCCGATGACGAACACCGGGCAGGCCAGCGCGCCCATCGCGTCGATCGGGCGCAGCCGGTCCAGCGGGACGCCCGTGCGCAGCGGTATCTGGCGCACCATCAGCGGCACCAGCAAGGCGCCCGGCGGCCCGAAATACATCGCCATCCGGTCCGCGGTCGCCTCTTCGATGGTGGGATACATGGCTTCAACCACAAGCGCGCTGATGCTGGCGCCCGGCTTCGACAGTACCGTCGACGCCGCCCCCAGCGACACGCCGATCACGCCGATCTTCTCGCCCGGCAGGGAGCGCGCCAGGTAGGCGATGGCGGCCCTGGCGCTGTCGGCTTCGCGCGCGCCGAAGGTGATGCGCTTGCCGGTGCTTTCGCCATGGCCTTGCTGGTCGACCAGCAGCACGCTGTAGCCAAGCCGGTTCAAAAACAGCGCGCGCTGCTGCATCTGACGCCGGTCGGCGCGCACGGCGTGCAGCAGCAGCACCGCCCCTTTGCCGGAACCGCGCGCGATCCAGCCGGACACGATCTCGCCGCCGGCCGGGATCAGCACCGGGGTGGCAAACAATTCGGGAGGGGGAGGGCCGACGCTGTGGCGCGTCGGCCGGCTGAGGTATTCGCCGACGCCGAAGGCGGCGCCAACACCCAGCACGAGGACACAGGCGAAGGCGATCAGGCCGCGCTTCGCCAGCTTCATGTCAGCGCGACTTGACGAAGGCGTTGCCGAGCGCTTTGGGCGCGACCGACTTGGCCATCAAACCGGCCAGCACGATCACCGTCACGACGTATGGGATCATCTGGATCAGCGAACCTGGAATGCGGCCCACCAGCGGCAGGTCGACCCCTTCGATCTGGATCTGCACGGCGCTGAAAAAGCCGAACATGATGCAGCCGAGCGCCGTGTACATCGGACGCCAGTTACCGAACACCATCGCGGTCAGGGCCAGGTAGCCGGCGCCGGCCGACATGTCGCGCAGGAAGAAGCCGCTCTGCACGATCGACAGGTAGGCCCCCGAAAACGAGCACAGGATGCCGGCCAGCGTCATGGCCATGTAGCGCGTGGCGTTGACGCTCACGCCGGCGGCGTCGGCCGCGTGCGGGTTCTCGCCGCAGGCGCGCAGGCGCAGGCCGAAGCGGCTGTGGTACAGCGCCCAGTGCACGATCGGAATGAGCGCGAACGCCAGGTAGACCAGCGCCGAGTGCCCGCCCAGTACATGGCCGTAGAACCAGCCGATGAAGGGAATGCCGGCCAGCGCTTCGGTGCCCGGCAGGATGATGTCGTGCAGGCGGGCGTCGCCCAGGTTCGGGGTCTGTCCGCCCTGGCCGAAGAAGTACTGCGCCAGCACGAAGGTCAGCCCGCTCATGGCGATGTTGATCGCGATGCCGCCGACCAGCTGGTTGCCCTTCTGGGTGATGCTGACGAAGCCCTGCACCAGCGCCAGGACGGTCGATACGGCCATGCCGGCGGCAATCCCGTACCATGGGTTCTGGGTGACGAAGGCGACCGCCGCCGAGACGAAGGCGGAAGCGAGCATCTTGCCTTCGAGCGCGAGGTCGATCACGCCGCTGCGTTCGGCGAACAGGCCCGCCATGGCGGCAAAAATGAGGACCGGCGCATTGCGCACGGTCGACACGACGATGGTGCCAACCT
Organism: Pseudomonadota bacterium; assembly: GCA_040388275.1. GTDB lineage: Bacteria > Pseudomonadota > Gammaproteobacteria > Burkholderiales > Burkholderiaceae_D > Telluria_A. Next base: position 72,286 of record JAZKCA010000026.1, on the reverse strand, counting down.
GGAGATCTTCAAGCATGGCTTATCCTTTCCTTGCGTTGATGATCTTGAGGACGACAGGCGCGTACAGGTGCTCCATCGCGCCGCAGAACAGGATGATCAGGCCCTGGATGAAAATGAAGGTCTCGGCAGGGATGTTCTGCTTGACCATCGACAGTTCGCCGCCGCCCTGGATCAGGGCCCCGAACAAGACGCTCGAGAGGAAAATGCCGACCGGATGCTGGCGCCCCATCAACGCGATTGCGATGCCGATGAAGCCGGCGCCTTGCGGGAAGCTGATCGACAGGTAGTGGGTCGAGCCCATGATGGAATTGACCGCTGCCAGGCCGGCGAAAGCGCCCGAGATCAGCATGGCGACGATGATCATGCGGCTGATGCGCACGCCCGCGTAGTGCGCGGCGTGCGGGTTCAGGCCGGTGGCGCGCAGCTTGTAGCCCCATGGCGAGCGCCACACGACGATGCCGTAGGCGGCCAGCGCGACGATGGCAAGGATGAAGCTCAGGTTCAGCGGGGCGTCGGCGAAGCTCGGAATCCATTCGCCCAGACGCGGCATGGAGCCGGCGTCGGCAAAATTGCGGCTGGAGGTATTTTGCGAGCCTTCCGGGATCAGGTATTTGACGATCGCGAAATTCATCAGGCTGGCCGCGATGAAGTTGAACATGATAGTCGTGACCACGATGTGGCTGCCGCGCTTGGCCTGCAGGTAGCCGGGGATCCAGGCCCACAAGGCGCCGAACAGCATGCTCGCTGCCATCGCCGCGGGAATCAGCACGATCGCCGGCAGGCGCGAGTCGAGCGTGAGCATGGCAATTGTCAGCCCCAGGCCGGCAATATACATCTGGCCGTCGGTGCCGATGTTGAACAGGCCGGCCTTCATGGCGATCGATACCGACAGACCGGTGAAGATAAAGGTGGTGGCGTAGAACAGCGTGTAGCCCAGGCCGTCCAGGTTGAGCGAGTTCTCGACCAGGATCCGGAGCGACTCAATCGGGCTTTCGCCCAGCAGCTTGATCACCAGGGCAGCCACCAGCAGCGCCGTGAGCAGGTTCAGGAGCGGCAGGACGAACGCGGTCGCCCAGCGTGGAAGTTCGGTCGTTTTCATGCGTTCTTCTTCATGATTTGTGCATCCCGCCCATCAGCAAGCCGATGCGGGTTGTGTCGAATTCTTCTATCTTGAGTTCACCGGTGATGCGTCCGCCGGACATGACGATGATGCGGTCGGCCAGCGCCCGCACTTCTTCCAGTTCGACCGACACCAGCAGGATGGCCACGCCTTCGTCGCGCATGCGCAGCAGCTGGGTGTGGATGCTTTCGATGGTGCCGATGTCGACGCCGCGGGTCGGTTGTCCGACCAGCATCAGCTTCGGCTTGGCCGACACTTCGCGCGCGATCACCACCTTTTGCTGGTTGCCGCCCGAGAGCAGGCCAATGCGCAGGTCGGGGTGCGACGGCCGCACGTCGAAAGCGGACAGCAAGTGCTTGCAGCGTTCGGCGATGGCTTTGAAGTCGAACAGGCCGAAACGGTTCTTGACCCGGTCCTGGTAGCCGAACACGGTGTTCTGCATGACCGAGAAATCCTTGATCACGCCGTCGCGCAGCCGGTCTTCCGGTACGTGGCCGATGCCAAGCTCGCGGAAGGTGGCCGGCAGGCCGTCGGCGTCGTGCCGTTTTGCGTAGGGCAGGTCGGTGCCGAGGAAGGCGACCTTGCCGCCGCTCGGCAGGCGCATGCCCGACAAAATTTCCATCAGTTCGCTCTGGCCGTTGCCCGACACGCCGGCGATGGCGACGATTTCGCCCGCGCGCAGCGTGAAGTCGATGTCGGCCAAGAGGCGCACCTTGTGCTTGTCGGTCAGTTGCAGGCCCTGCACGGTCAGCACCGGCGCGCCCGGATTGTAGGCGCCGCGCGGCAGTTCGCTGACGATGGGCCGGCCCACCATCATATTGGCCAGTTCTTCCTTCGACGTGGTGGCCGTCGACACGGCGCCGACCACGCGGCCGCCCCGCATCACGGTGACCTGGTCGGTAATGTCCATGATCTCGCCCAGCTTGTGGGTGATCAGGATGATGGTCTTGCCCTGTTCCTTGAACAGGCGCAGGATCTCGAACAGCGACGCCGTTTCCTGGGCCGTCAGTACGGCGGTCGGCTCGTCCAGGATCAGGATGTTGGCGCTGCGGTAGATCTGCTTGAGAATTTCGACGCGCTGCTGGGCGCCCACCGACAGGTCCTGGATCTTCGCCAGCGGGTCGACGTCAAGGCGGTAGCGCGCGCAGATGTCGCGCAGCTTCGCTTCGACTTCGGTGCGCTTGGCGGCCAGGCGGAAGCCCCCTTCGGAGCCGAGCATGACGTTGTCGAGCACGGTGAAATTTTCGACCAGCATGAAGTGCTGGTGCACCATGCCGATGCCCAGCGCGATCGCCTCATGGCTGGTGCGGATGTTGCGCGGCTGGCCGTCGACCAGCACTTGCCCGCTGTCGGCGTTGTAATAGCCGTACAGGATGCTCATGAGGGTCGACTTGCCGGCGCCGTTCTCGCCGATCACGCCATGGATGGATCCCTTGGCGATCGAAAAGCTGACATCGGCGTTCGCCTGCACCGGCCCGAAGGCCTTGCATATATTGCGAAATTCTACAGCTGGCTGCATAGTTATTTTGGGCTTAGTGTGTTCAAAAGCGCGCCGGGCCGGATCACCGGCGCGGCGCGCTTTTGAATGACGACGAAAAAATCAGACCGGGCAGGAACCGGCCACGCGGTAGTCGATGACCTTGACTTTGCCGCTGATGATGTTGGCTTTGACTTCGTTGACCTTCTTTTCCATGGCAGGCGTGACCAGCTTGCGGTTGTCCTTGTCCACGACCCAGTCCACGCCGCCTTCTTTCAAGCCCTTGTAGACCACGCCCGGCTTCCAGCTGCCGTTCTTCATGGCCATGAAGGAGTCGTAGATCGCAAGGTCGACATGCTTGACCATCGAGGTCAGCATGGTGCCCGGGTGGATGTAGTTCTGGTTCGAGTCGACGCCGATGGCCAGCTTGCCTTTTTCCTTGGCCGTCTGCAGAGTGCCCATGCCGCTGCCGCCGGCCACCGCGAACACCACGTCCACGCCGCGGTCGAACTGCGCACGCGCCAGTTCGCCGCCCTTGGCCGGGTTGTTCCAGGCGGCGCTGGTGGTGCCGACCATATTGCTCATGTTTTCAATCTTCGGATTGGTCGCTTTCGCGCCCTGGGCGTAGCCGCAGGCGAAAGTGCGGATCAAGGGAATGTCCATGCCGCCGATGAAGCCGACCTTGTTCGATTTGGATGCCATGGCCGCGGCCACGCCGACCAGGTAGGAGCCTTCTTCTTCCTTGAACAGGACCGAGCTGACGTTGGCGCCCTGGGCGATCGAGTCGATCAGCACGAAGCGCACGTTCGGGAATTCCTTGGCGACCTTTTGCACGGCCTGGGTCTGCGAGAAGCCGATCGCGGCGATCAGGTCGAGCTTTTTGCGCGCCAGGCTGCGCAGCATCTGCTCGGCCTGGGTGTCGCTCGATGCCTGTGCCTCGAGATAGGCGATATTCGTTTCCTTCTTGAAACGCTCAGCGCCTTCGAAGGCGGACTGGTTGAAGGACTTGTCGAACTTGCCTCCGGCGTCGTACACGATGGCCAGCTTGGGGTCGGCCGCGGTGGCGCTAGCGGCTACGCACAGTGCTGCGATCGTGATGCTGAGTTGCTTGAGTTTCATTTAGTGACTCCTGGGAATATCGTTATTGTACCCGGCACGCCAGCTGCATTGGGTTCTTGAAGGTTGCGTAAGCTTAAAGACTCTAGGCAAGCAACGCCAGCAAATTGGCATGGGCCTGCTCGAATTGTGTCAGTCCTTTGCTCAACAGGTCGTTACCAATTGTATCGAGTTCAATACCGTGGCGCGCCAGTTGCACCAGCACCATCCTGGCTTCGTCCTCGCCTTGGCCCAGCGAGGCACGGGCCTCGCCATGGTCGCGGAAGGCCAGCAGGGTGGCGTCGGGTACCGTATTGACGGTGTTTTCGCCGATCAGCTCTTCCACATAGGTGACGTCGCGCATGGCCGGGTCCTTGGTGCCGGTGCTGGCCCACAGCAGCCACTGGGGGGTGGCGCCAAAGGCGGCAAACACGGCAAAACCACTGTCGGCGCGCGCATCGCGGTAGGCCAGGCGGGCGGCGGCAATGGCGGCCTTGCCTTTCAGGTGCGCTGCCGACGGCGGCAGCAGGGCGTCCACGGCGGCGTCGACCCGGCTGATGAAGACCGACGCCACGCTGGCGATGCGCTGCACCGACAGCATCGCTTCGAGGCGGCGCGCCAGGCCGCGGCGGTGGGCGGCGCGTACCGCGGCCAACTGGCGCGGTCCGAAAATGAGGGTGACGTTGACGTTGATGCCGGCAAAAATGACTTCTTCCAGGGCCAGGATGCCCGCTTCGGTGGCCGGGATCTTGATCATGGCGTTCGGGCGGTCGATCGCTTTCCACAGGCGGCGCGCGTCGGTCACGGTGCCGGCGGCGTCATGCGCCAGGCGCGGCGAGACTTCAAAGCTGACGAAGCCGGCTTTGCCGTCGCTGTCGGCATACAGGGGCGCGAACAGGTCGCAGGCGCGCTGCACGTCGGGCAGCACCAGGGCTTCGAAGCGCGCTTCGGGATCGGCGAACGCCTGCCGCAGGGCGGGCAGCGCGGCCTGGTAGGCGGCGTCGCTGCGGATCGCGTTGAAAAAGATCGACGGGTTCGAGGTGACGCCCTGGATGCCGTCGTCGGCGATCCAGGCGGCCAGGGTGCCGGACGAAATCAGGTCACGGCTCAGGTTGTCGAGCCAGATTTGCTGGCCCAGTTCGCCGATTGCCTTGATCCGGCTGGTAGATGCGCTTGTTTCGGTCATTGCAGTTTTTCCTGGCGCGAATGTCGCTTTGTTACAACAGCAGGGCGCGCTCCAAACAAATGTTTTTCACGCTGGACGTTGCTTTGCTTGCTAGCCGGGGAAGCGGTGGCGTGGCCACCATGTCAATCCCTGCCCGCAGGCCCGGCCCGCTTTGTGAATACAGCGGTGAGCCAGGGCTCGCCAGCATCGATTTAGAACTATGCACTAGCGTCAATATGTATGGCAAATACGATTTAAGTTCATCATTTATATGATCAATATATAAATGGAAACCCAATTACGATGATTTCCGGGCAATTCCTTTCATGCTAGGATGCCAAATCCTTTATATGATGCAATACGTAAATAAAACTCAGCAGCAAGATTTGGCCCCACTTAAGTATCACCTCCGAAAGGGTAAGTAATGACATTCAAGAACCGGCATTTCGCAGCACCTTCGCTCATCGCCCTGGCCATCGCCAGCGCATTTCCCCTGCACGCGGCCATGGCGCAAGACGCCAAGGCGGCAGAGGAATCGAAGGCCAAGGGCCAGTTGGAAACCGTGATCGTGACGGCGCAGCGCCGCTCGGAGAACATCAAGGACGTGCCGATGGCCATCGCGACACTCAAGGGTGAAAAGCTCGATGTGCTCACCACTGGCGGCCAGGATATCCGTTTCATGTCGGGTCGTTCCCCAAGCTTGCTGGTGGAGTCCGATTTTGGCCGTTCCTACCCGCGCTTTTACATCCGCGGCCTGGGCAACATCGATTTCGACTTGAACGCATCGCAGCCGGTTGGCCTGGTTTTTGACGATGTGGTCCAGGAAAATCCGATGCTCAAGGGCTTCCCCGTGTTCGACGTCGACCAGATCGAAGTCTTGCGCGGCCCGCAAGGCACGCTGTTCGGGCGCAACTCGCCGGCCGGTGTCATCAAGTTCGATTCGGCCAAGCCGGTATTGGGCAAGACCGAAGGCTATTTCCAGGGCGGTATCGGCAACTTCGGCACCAAGAACGTCGAAGGCGCCTTCAACATCCCGATGAGCGAAACCGTGGCGGCCCGCGTGTCGCTGCAAAGCCAGCACCGCGACGACCGCGTGCACAACCCGCGCGCCAACGCGCCGACCCGCGATTTCGAGGGTTACTCGGACAACGCGGCCCGGGTCCAGGTGCTGTACAAGCCGAGCAGCAACTTCAGCGCCCTGTTCAATGTGCATGCGCGCGACTACAAGGGCAGCGCCACCTTGTTCCGCGCCAACATCATCAAGCCGGGCACCAACGAGCTGATCGACAATTTCGACTACGCTTCCTACCCGACCGACGGCGGCAACCTGCAGAAGACCAACACCAAGGGCGCCAGCATGCGCCTGCGCTGGAACTTCGACAACCTGACCCTGCACTCGATCACCGGCTACGAGTCGGCCGGCATTTACAGCCGCGGCGACGTCGACGGCGGCTACGGCTGCGCCTTCTGCGGCATCGCCGACAGCGGCCCAGGCTTCATGCCGTTCCCGGTCGAAACCGCGGACATCCTGCGCGACCACAAGCAGCTGACCCAGGAAGTGCGCCTCGAGTCCAACTACAAGGGACCGATCAACTGGATCGGCGGCCTGTTCTTCTTCAGCGAAGACATGGCAATCGACAGTATCGCCTTCGATTCGCTCACAGCAGGCAATCCGCTGAGTCCGAATTACTCGACCCAGACCCAGTCCAGCAAGGCCTGGGCGGCGTTCGGTTCGCTGAACTACACCGTCAGCGATCGCCTCAAGCTGCGCGCCGGCCTGCGCTACACCAGCGACAAGAAGGACTTCACGGCGCAGCGCGTGGAACCGGGCGCGACGCCTGCGACCAGCGGCGTGCTTCCGGTCAACCTGGCATCGAACAATATCAGCTGGGACGTGAGCGGCACCTTCATATTGACCCCGAACACCAACCTGTTCGCACGCGCCGCTTCCGGCTACCGTGCCCCGAGCGTGCAAGGCCGCCTGTTCGGCACCGCCGACCGTCCAACCACGGCCGGCGCGGAAAAAGCCCTGTCGGTCGAAGCGGGTATCAAGCAGGACTTGTTTAACAAGCGCGCCCGCCTCTCCGCCAGCGTCTTCAGCTACAAGGTCGACGACCTGCAACTGACGGCCACCAGCGGCAGCACCAACAAGAACCAGCTGATCAACGTGGACAAGGCGATTGGCCGCGGCGTTGAACTGGACTTCCAGGCCAACCTGGCCGATGGCCTGTCGGCCAGCGTGGGCGGCAGCTACAACCTGACCGAGATCCAGCATCCGGGCCTGCGCGTCCAGGTGTGCGGCGCGCCTTGCACCCCGACCAATCCAACGGTCCTGGTGGGCGGCAACCGTTACTCGCTGATCGACGGCAATCCGTTGCCGCGCGCGCCCAAGTGGAACGGCAACTTCACCTTGAAGTACAGCATCCCTGTCGGTAATGGCGAGCTGTACGCGTTCACGGACTGGGCATATCGCAGCGCCTACAATATGTTCCCGGACGAGGCCAAGGAGTTCACCGCCAAGTCGCTCACCGAAGGCGGCCTGCGCGCGGGCTACAAGTGGAAGAACTATGAAGTGGCGCTGTATGGCCGCAACATCACCAACCGTGTCCAGCTGGTTGGCGCCATCAACTTCGACAACCTGACCGGTATCGTCAACGAGCCGCGCTCGTACGGCGCGCTGTTCAAGGCCACGTTCTAAATTTCGGCCAGCGTCATCCCGATCGAACCCCGCACGCCGCAAGGTGTGCGGGGTTTGTGTTTATGTATTCCGTTCTCTACCCGAAATGAGTGAATGATGAACCAGTACCGCCGCCTAGCCCGCCTTGCTTTCTCCGCCGTATCGCTTTTCCTCGCCAGCGCGCCTGGCTTTGCAGAACCGGCGAAGGCTGGCCCCGGCAACAATTGTATCAAGCCCCAGTGGCCGGAAGCCTCCCTGCGCAACGAGGAGTCGGGCACCGTCAAGCTGTCATTCCTGATTGGCGTTGACGGCAAAGTGCGCGAGACCAGGATCGTCGACTCCAGCGGCTATGGACGGCTGGACCGCGCTGCGGCGACTGCCCTTCAGAAATGTTCATTTACGCTGCTGAAGGACAATGGCAAACCGACCGAAGGCTGGCATGCGATGCAGTACGTCTGGTTCCTTGCACCTGGAGGCGGCTCATACCCGCGCGGTCCTTTTTACAGGGCGCCGGCCGAACTGCATTCCTTCCTGCAAGCGGCAAAGAAAGCCGATGACCTGGACGATCCGCTCAAGCGTTGCCTCGCGTACCCGGATTTCCCAGGCAATCGCTGGCCTTCGGGGCTGGCCGCCGCGACCTGCCATTTGCTGCTGGAACAATCAATCGGCCTCAATCAAGTCGCTGAACACCTCGATCGCGCGGCGCTGCCTGCGCTTGATGCCCTGTTCTTGCGCGACCTGGAGCGCCACTTTTCGACCAGCGATTTCAGCGAAATCATCCACCGTGACCTGGCCCAGTTCGACGCGGGCGACCAGGCGGCACGACTCACCAGGGAATGGCTGCAAAAGGCGCCCAAGAGTCCCTTTGCACAGGCCGCGCGGGGCGCCCACCTGGCTGCGCTGGCATGGCAGAAGCGCGGCGGAAAAGCGCTGCAGGAGACCCCAAAAGAGGACCTGAAGCGCATGTCCGAGCTGGCCGGCCAGGCCATCGACCTGTATGCCAGTGCGCTGGCGCTGGAGCCGCGCCTGCTGCCGGCGCACGCCGGCATGGTCGAGATGGCCACGCTCGATAACAGAAAGCCCACCGCCGAGCGCGCTTTTCAGCAGGCCAGGGCCATCGATCCAGGCTGCCATGCGATCAATGAACAGCACCTGCTGGCGCTTGGGCCGCGCTGGGGCGGGAGCATGGGAGCGATGGAAGCGTACGCAAAGAGCCTGGCGCCCCACCTTGCGGCGCGGCCCCTGGTGGCGCTGGCCATGGTGCTTCCCGCGCAGGAGAGAGCCGACGATTTTTTCGAGGCCGGCGACTTCGGCAACGCCGCGAAGGTGATCGAACGCGCCGTGCTGGATGCGCCGTATCCCGATGCCTTGGAAACACTGGGCATGAGCAGGACCAGCCTGAAGGGGGACAATTGGAACAGCCTGGTTCCCTTGCTGCTGGCGTCCCGCTTTGCGGACAATTCGCACCGGGCGGCGCAGACCCGCGGCGCCCTGCTGATTGGCGTGGGAGAAGTAGCGTGGGCGATCAAGGCATTGCAGCGCGCTCACGATCTTCGGCCAGCCAATAGCCACGACAGTTTCTTGCTGGGGATGGCCTTCTACGCGAGCTTCTCCTTCGAACGTGCCGAGCCGCTGGTGGCCAAGGGCCTGGAGGAAGCAGGTTCGCGCGTCGAGGCCCAGCTTTATCTCGGCAATATTGCGATACGCATGGGCCAGGCAGAGAAGGCCATGCAGTACGCAAGCGAGCACCTGAAGGCCAGACCGAAGTCGGCCGGCGGCTGGTACGTGCTCGCCTATGCTCACATGCTGTTGGGCGCTGAAAAGGAAGCCACGGAGACCTTCAAGACCTTCCTGCGCACCGTCGACAAGCGCGCCCCGGACGCGGAAGCCGAGGAAAATATGCTGGTAGCCCGGGCCTACCTCAATGGAGACCGCTCGCTGGTTCCAAAGCCAGCTGGAATCGAAATGGTAAAGGACGCCAAATGAATTACTTTCCTGTTCCACGCCGCCGCATGCTCGCCTGTGCAATCAGCCTCCTCGCCTATCTTATCAGCGCGCCGGGCATGGCCGGAACCACACGAGCGCCGGACACCGTCGCCGTCGCCGACTTCTCTTCCTGCGCCAAGCCGGTGTGGCCGAAGGCCGCACTGCGCCAGGAGCAGCACGGCACCGTCACGCTTGAATTCCAGATTGCAGCCGATGGCACGGTCGCCGTGGCGCGGCTGATCAAGTCGAGCGGCTTTCCCTTGCTCGACACCGCCGCGCGGGAGGCGATTGCGAAATGCCGCTTCAAGCCGGCCATGGCTGCGGGGGTAGCGGTGCAAGCCTGGACCAGGATGCAGTACGTCTGGGCTCTAGAAGGCCCGGCGCGCAGCACTCCGTTGCCCGTGCATGTGCCGTTCCAGTATGCGCCGGCCGAGCTGCGCGATTTCCTGGTCAAGGCCAAGGCGGCCGACACGATCGCCGATCCGCTGCAGCGCTGCATGGCCTTCCCCGACCTTCCAAACAACAAATGGGCTGCCGGACTGCCGGCGGCCTATTGCCATCTGCTGTTCGATGAGCTGATCACCGCCAAACAAGTGGCCGATCATCTTGACCGGGGCGCCCTGGGGGAGCTGGAGGCCAGGTACCGGCGCGATCTGGATCGCCATTTTTCCAAGGACAATTTCAGCGAAGTCATTCACCGCGACTACCTGCAATTCGACGCCGATGACGACTCTGCCAAACTGACTGCCCGCTGGATTGAAAAAATGCCCGATAGTCCGTTTGCCCACGCTGCGCGCGGCTGGCATCTGGAGCGGCTCGCATGGAAAGTCCGGGGCACTAAATTCATCAACGAGACGCCCGAGGCCGATGTGGAGCGCATGTCGGCGATTGCCAGGTCGGCAGTGGAACAATTCGGCATTGCCCTCACGCTGGAGCCGCGCCTGTTGCCGGCGCACGCGGGCCTGATCAACCTGGCCCAGCTCACAGGAAGCGATGAGCTTGCCGAGCTAGCCTTCGCCCGCGCCAACGCCGTCGATCCGGCCAGCCGCGAACTGAGCAAGGCAAAAATGGGCGCGCTGGTGCCGCGCTGGGGCGGCAGCATGGAGGAGATGCAGGACTACGCACGCGAGCTCGAGCCGATGATCGCGGCAAGGCCGCTGCTTGCGCTGAGCATCATATTGCCCCCTCTCGAGGAGGGCAATATCGCGTACCGCAAAAACGACTACGCCGCAACGATCAAGGTACTGGAACCGGCGGCCATGCTGGCCCCTTTCCCGGATCTGTACTCGCAGCTCGGCGTGAGCATGTACTACAACAGCGCCGACGCATGGCAAACCCTGGCCCGCCTGCTGGTCGCCTATCGCTACGATACGACCGATTTCGAAGCGGCACGGGCGCGCGGCAGCATGATGCTCGCTGCGGACGAGCCCGCGTGGGCCCTGCAAACCCTGCAGGCGGCGCTCGCCCTGAAGCCGGCGGATTTACACACCAGCTATTTGATCGGGAAAGCGCAATTTGCGTTGTTCGAGTACGAACTGGCCGAACCTTTTCTGGTCAAGGGGCTTGGTGCGCCAGCGGCGCACGATGATGCCTTGTATGTCCTGACCGAGGCGATGCTGCGCGCAAGGCAGCTGGACAAGGCTGATACGCATTCCAGCGCGTATGTCCGAGCCTATCCAAAATCGGCGCGCGGCTGGACCCAGCGGGCCGACTTGAAGGAACGCCAGCGCAAGCTCAAGGAGGCTCTTGCCTGCCTGGCCACCTTCCTGAAGGTGGTGGACCGGAGCGAACCCGGTTGGAAGAACGCCATCGCATTTGCTGAAAAGACGATCCTCGCCTCGAAGTCCAAGGCAAACGCGGGCGCCACGAGGGTATCGGGGGCGAAAAAATAACAGTCACTCACCCGGCCTGCTTTTCCCTGGGCCCGGCGGCCTGATCGGGTAATATTCTCCGGCGATCAGTTTTGTCCTGGAGAGTACATGCAAGCAGCAGTGAACCTGTGGCCGCTCATCGGCGTGGCCGTCATCATCGTCGGTTTCGTCATGCGGGTCCACCCGGTGCTGGTGGTGGTGGCCGCCTGCGCCGCCACCGGGGTGGCGGCGGCCATGCCGGTCGAAACCATCCTGGCCACCCTGGGCACGGCCTTCATCAAGACGCGCAACCTGCCGATGATCCTGTTGCTTCCGCTGGCGGCGATCGGCCTGCTGGAACGCTTCGGCCTGCGCGAGCATTCGCAGAACGCGATTGCCAGCATCAAGGCCGCCACCACCGGGCGCCTGCTGATCGTCTACCTGTTCGTGCGCGAGGTATCGGCAGCGTTCGGGCTGACCAGCCTTGGCGGCCATCCGTCGATGGTGCGCCCGCTGGTGGCGCCCATGGCCGAAGGCGCCGCCGAAGCGCGCAACGGGACCATCAGCGACAAGCTGCGCTACCGCATCCGCGCCATGGCCGCCGCGACCGACAATGTAGGACTGTTCTTCGGCGAGGACGTCTTCGTGGCCTTTGGCGCCATCGTGCTGATGCAGACCATCCTGGCGGCCGAAGGGATCATCGCCAATCCGCTGCATATCGCCATGTGGGGCATCCCGACCGCGATCACCGCCTTCATCATCCACGCCTGGCATTTGATGCGGCTGGATGCCGAAATCGGGCGCGAAGGGGCGGCCAAATGATCCGGCTTGAACACTTCTATATTCTGCTGGGGGTGATGATGGCGACCTCCGCCGTCATGACCCTGCGCGACCGGCACAATCCCAAGCGCTATTCGACGGCCCTGTTCTGGGCCCTGTATGCGGTGGTGTATCTGATCGGTGAACGCCTGCTGCCGGCGGTGGCGGGCGCGCTGATGGTGGCGATGGCGCTGATCGCGGGCCTGGGCGGCGTGTCGTTGGGCCGCTACGGCATGCTGGCCAAGGAGGAGCGCGCCGCCAGCGCACAGCGTCTCGGGCACTGGCTGTTCCTTCCCGCGCTGATCATCCCGGTGGTGACGATGATCGGAGCGACCTTGCTCAAGGACGTGCACATCGGCGCGCTGCCGCTGCTCGATCCGAAGCATCTGACCATCGTCAGCCTGGGCTGCGCGTCGCTGGTGGCTGTGGCGGCGGCCTGCTGGCTGACCCGCTCCACGCCGGTGCAAGGCATGCGCGAATGGCGGCGCCTGACCGACGCGGTCGGCTGGGCCGTGGTGCTGCCGCACATGCTCGCGGTGCTCGGCCTGCTGTTCGCCGAAGCCGGCGTGGGCAAGGCGGTCGCGCACATCACGACCACGTACATCAATATGGATTCGCGCCTGGTGGCGGTAGCCGTGTTTTGCATCGGCATGGCGCTGTTTACCATCATCATGGGGAACGGTTTCGCGGCCTTTCCGGTGATGGCCGGGGGCGTCGGCATACCGGTGCTGGTGGGCGTGTACGGCGCCAATCCAGCGGTGATGGCGGCGATCGGCATGTTCAGCGCCTACTGCGGCACCCTGATGACGCCGATGGCGGCCAATTTCAATATCGTGCCGGTGGCGCTGCTGGAACTGCCCGACAAGAATGCCGTCATCAAGGCGCAGATACCGACGGCCTTACCGCTGCTGCTGGCCAATATCCTCCTGCTGTATTTTTTGATGGACCAGAAATGAAAACCGTGCTGCTGACCGGCTTCGAGCCGTTCAATAAAGAGACCGTCAATCCGGCCTGGGAGGCCGTGCGGTCGCTGGAAGGGTGGAGCGGGCAGGGCTTCGCGGTAGAAGTGCTGCAGCTGCCGTGCGTGTTCGGTGAGGCCAACCGCGTGCTCGGAGAGGCGCTGGCGCGCTTCAAACCCGACGTGGTCATTTCGGTAGGGCAGGCAGGCGGGCGGGTGGACTTGTCGGTCGAGCGGGTTGCCATCAATGTCGACGATGCGCCAATTCCCGACAATGCGCAACGGCAGCTGGTGGACGAGGCGATTGTCGCTGGCGGGCCGGCCGCGTATTTTTCAACCTTGCCGATCAAGGCCATCGTGGCGGCGCTGCGCGGGGCGGGCTTGCCGGCATCGGTGTCGCAGACGGCGGGTACGTTCGTATGCAATCACGTGTTTTATGGGCTGATGCATGCCACGGCGGGCCAGAAGGTGCGGGCGGGGTTCATTCACATTCCGTATTTGCCGGAGCAGGCTGCCGCGCACCCGGGGGCGGCCAGCATGGCGCTGGCTGACCTGGTGAAGGGCCTGAAGGTCGCCGTGGAAACGTCGCTCAACGTCGCGGAGGATGTGCGGATCGGCGGCGGAGATACCCACTGACCCCGGGCTTATTGGGGATTGAGGATGTTGAGGAACGCGCGTACCACCGGCGCATCGTCCAGCGTGGTGTAGGTGATGTACAAATTCGCCGACGGCGCATTGGTCTTGATCGGCACGAAAATCACCCCCGGCCAGCCGATCCGGCTGGTCGTCTCGGGCATCAAGGCCACGCCCAGGCCCGCGCCCACCATCGCCAGCAGGGTCTGCGGCTCGGACGCTTCCTGGAAGATCGTCGGCTGGAAACCGGCCTTCACGCAGCACTGGATCAGGTAGCGCGGAAACGCCGATTTATCCAGCGCCAGGGTCAGCATCGGCTCGTCGCGGATGTCGGTCAGTTCGATGTAGGGCTGCGTGGCCAGCGGATGGTGCTCGTTGACGGCCACGCACACGTTCTCGCGGAAGCACAGCTCCTGCTTCAGGTGGTCGTTCTTGAGGTCGTCCTCGTCAAGCTTGGGCTCGCGCCAGAAACCGACATCGATCTGCTTGGCGCGCAGCGCGTCGTATTGCACGTTCGGGCCGGACTCGTGCAAGGTCCAGGTCACGCGCGGGAACTTGGTCTGGAATTCTTCGAGCAGGCTGGGTATCGGTCCCCACATGGCAGAACCGACGATGCCCACGCGCAGGCGGCCAACTTCCCCGCGGTCGATCTGGCGGATCGTGTCGATCGTCATGCGCATCTTGGCCAGCATTTCGGACGCTTCGCCCATCAGTGCCTTGCCGGCCACGGTCAGTTCGAAGGTGCGGGTGGTGCGGGCGAACAGGCGCACGCCGAGTTCACTTTCCAGCTTCATGATTTGCTGGCTCAGCGGCGGCTGCGAAATGTGCAGGCGCTCGGCTGCGCGGCTGAAGCTTTTTTCTTCAGCCACCGCCAGGAAATACTTGAGCTGTTTCAGGTCGATCGACATGGGACTTTTACTTAGATTGGTTTCATGCCGGGCAGGTCACGCATCGCCACGGCCAGTTCGGCGCCGATCAGGGCATTGTGCTTGACCAGCGCAATGTTGGTCATCAGGCTGCGGCCTTCCGTCAATTCCTTGATCCGGCTGAGCAGAAACGGCGTGACCAGCTTGCCGGTAACACCGCCGTTGCGCGCTTCAAGCAGCGCCTGCTCGGTGATGCGGTCGATTTCTTCCTTCGGCATTTCAAACATGGCCGGCACGGGATTGCTGACCACGACGCCGCCATGCAGGCCGAGTTCCCACTTGGTCTGGATGAAGGAAGCCTGTTCGAGCGCGGTGTCGAGCTGGAAGTCGGCCTTGAAGCCGCTGTCGCGCGTGAAGAAGGCGGGGAAGGCCGCCTGGCCCACGCTGACCACCGGCACGCCGTGAGTTTCGAGGTATTCGAGCGTCAGGCCGATGTCGAGGATGGACTTGACGCCGGCGCACACCACGGCCACGTCGGTCCGGGCCAGTTCCTGCAGGTCGGCCGAGATGTCGAAACTGGTTTCGGCGCCGCGATGCACGCCGCCGATGCCGCCGGTGACGAACACCGAAATGCCGGCCAGCTGCGCGCAAATCATGGTGGCGGCAACCGTGGTCGCGCCCAGGCGGCGCGTGGCCAGCACGTAGGGCAGGTCGCGCCGGCTGACCTTCATGGCCTCCGGCGAAGTGCCCAGCTGCTCGAGCTGGTCGTGCGTGAGGCCGATGCAGATCTTGCCGTCGATGATGGCGATGGTGGCCGGTACCGCGCCGGCGTCGCGGATGATCTGTTCGACCTCCTGCGCCATCGTCACGTTTTGCGGATACGGCATACCGTGCGAAATGATGGTCGACTCGAGCGCGACGATCGGCTTGCGGCCCGAGCGCGCGGCGGCCACTTCAGGCGAAAACTGGAGGTACTGTTGCATGGTCAGTCCTGGTAGAGAGCGTTGAACGTCTGCGGAGCGCTCGGCGCGCTGTCGAAGTTATGAATCTCCGACAGGATGTCGGCACTCAGGTAAGGACAGACCGTCTCCTCGCATTCAAGCGTCATGGCCGACAGCCGCAGTCCGCGGCGGCAGGCCAGCAGCAGGTCTTCGCTGCCATGGAACATGGACCAGCATACAGCGGCCGAGAAGGCATCGCCCGCACCGGTGACATCGATGATGTGGGCGTCGGGTGCTTCCAGGTGGGCGATGCCCGTAGGGGTAGTGTAGACCACTCCGGTGCCGCCGCGCGTGACGATCACGTCCTGTGCGCCCTGGGACTGGACCAGGCGGCACGCCGCCAGCAGTTCGGCTTCGGTGCGCAAGGGGTGGCCGACCCGGGTTTCGAGCTCGCCCTGATTCAGGATCAAGAGGCGCAGGCCGTGCAGGTCTTGCGGCAGGCGCGCCATTTTCGGTTGCGAAACCGCCACAATGATGAGCGGGATCGCATCGCGGCGCGCGTCTTCCAGCAGGCTGGCCAGGGTGTCCTTGGGCAGGTTCATGTCGGCCACCGTCAGCGCGCCGACGGTGCGCTGCGGCTGGCGCGTGGCCAGGAAGTCGGGCGTGAGCGAGTCGTACAGCGCCATGTCGGCCAGGGCCAGCATCATTTCGCCATGGTCGTCCAGCACCGCCGTATAAGTGCCGGTGCAGATGCCCTGCAGCTTGAGCGTGCCGCGCGTGTCGATGCCGGCCGCCTCGGCGTGCGCCAGCAGCGCCGAACCGGAGGAGTCGTCGCCAATGACGGTAATGAGCGAGACCGGGGCCGACAGGCGCGCCAGGTTCTCGGCGATGTTGCGGGCCACGCCGCCGAAGGACTCGTCCTGGCGCGCCGGATTCGAGGTGCCCATCCTGAGAGTGGCGGTGGAACGCAGCTTGCGGTCCAGGTTGGCCGCGCCCAGGCAGACGATGGGGCGGTTGTCGGGCAGGACGTAGGCGCGCCCCAGCAGGCGGCGGTCGCGGATCAGGCCCGCGATGTAGCCGGCCACTGCAGAACGCGACAGGCGCAGCTGCACGGCCAGGTCCTGTTGCGAGATGAAGGGATTGGCCCGAATGAGCTCGTACAACTGGTCTTTTTTGGAAATGTCGGTCACGGTCGCCAATCAGTTAAACAATTGTCTTTGATGGTAGACAGATGTCCAGCCCATGTCAATCAATCATTAAATATTGCTGCCGACTTCGGGGCATTGCGTGTTGCCATCTCCCAACAAGAGCAAGACAGGCAATTATATCTTTCCCATATAAATAGGCAAGAAAAATGGTATTTGCCATACATATAGCCCCTCATGCATAGTTATAATACTTAACATGTGTCACCCATGACGCTGCTTTTTTTGCAGCCGACGCCTCCCATTAGCATCGCTCGAACAAGGAAAACCTATGTCCTCCAATACGCCATTTGAAGCCGCCGATATCATCCGCGCCCGCAAACCCGGATTCGCGCCTCGCGTGGCGATGATCCTCGGCTCGGGACTGGGCGTATTGGCCGAGCAAATGCAGGACGCGGTCTCGATCGGTTTCGACGAGCTGCCTGGTTTCCCGATCAGCACCGTGCACGGTCATGCCGGCGAACTGGTGATGGGCACCCTGTCGGGCGTGGAAGTCGTCTGCATGAAGGGCCGCGGCCACTTCTACGAAGGCTACGGCATGGGCGTGATGACGTCGGCCGTGCGCACCCTCAAGCTGCTCGGCTGCGAGATGCTGTTCGTGACCAACGCGGCAGGTTCCCTGCGCCCAGACGTCGACGCCGGCAGCCTGGTCGCCCTGACCGACCATATCAACTGGTTGCCGGGCACCCCGATGATCGGCCCGAACGACGACCGTTTCGGCCCGCGCTTCTTCAGCATGGCCAACTGCTACGACAGCGACATCCGCGAGCTCGTCAAGGCCACCGCCAAGGAAAACCATATCAAGCTGCACGAGGGCGTGTTCATCGCCTACCCGGGCCCGAACTTCGAGACCGCCGCCGAAATCCGCATGATGGCCCGCCTGGGCGCGGACGTGGTGGGCATGTCGGTGGTGCCGGAAGTGGTGTCGGCACGCCACTGCGGCCTGAAAGTGACCGGCGTATCGGTCATCACCAACCTGGCCGAAGGCATGTCGCCGTTCCCGCTGTCGCACGAGCAGACACTCAAGTATGCAGCCATCGGCGCCAAGGACCTGGTCACCCTGATCCTGGCCTTCCTGGCAAGCGTGGCGAAACAACCGCGCGCTGCAGCATAATTGGCCTACACTGGCTTTTACCCCTCAATACCTAAGCGAGTAGATCATGTCCCGCGCATTCATCCTGTTGCTTGACTCCTTCGGCCTGGGCGCCACGCCCGACGCCCACACCTTTGGCGACGAAGGCGCCAACACCTTTGGCCATATCGCCGCCTGGGCTGCAAAGCAGGGCAAGCCGATGTCGCTGCCCAACCTCGAAAAACTGGGACTGGCGGCTGCCGCCCAGCTGGCCTGCGGCGAATGGGCCGAGGGCTTCAGCCAGCGCGACGGTTTCACCGGCGCCTATGGCGCGGCGCGCGAGCAGTCGACCGGCAAGGATACGCAGAGCGGCCACTGGGAAATCGCCGGCGTGCCCGTCACCTTCGACTGGGGCTACTTCCCGCGCGAGGTGCCGTCGTTCCCGGCCGTGCTTACTGATACGCTGCAACAGCAGATGGACCTGGTCGGCTTCCTGGGCAACTGCCACGCCTCGGGCACGGAAATCATCAACAAGTTCGGCGACGAGCATGTCGCCACCGGCAAGATCATCGTGTACACCTCGGGCGACTCGGTGATGCAGATCGCCGCGCATGAAGAACACTTTGGCCTGGAGCGCCTGTACGCGGTATGCGAAGCGGCTTTTGAGCTGGTCAAGCCGTACAACATTGGCCGTATCATCGCGCGTCCTTTCCTGGGCTCGAACGGCAACTACCGTCGCACCAGCAACCGCCACGACTATGCCGTGCCGCCCCCAAGCCCAACCCTGCTCGACCACGTCAAGAACGAGGGCGGCGAAGTCGTCGGCCTGGGCAAGATCAGCGATATTTTCGCCACCATGGGCATTTCGCGCGTGGTCAAGGGCGCCGACAACATGGCCCTGTTCGACGCGCTGCTGAAGGTGACCGATGAAGTGGGCGACAAGTCGCTCACGTTCGTGAACTTCGTCGACTTCGACCAGGCATTCGGGCACCGCCGCGACATCGCCGGCTACTCGAATGCGCTGCACCAGATGGACGAACGCCTGCCCGAGTTCATGGCCAAGCTGAAAGAGGGCGACCTGGTCGTCATCACCGCCGACCATGGCTGCGATCCAAGCTGGCCCGGTTCGGACCACACACGCGAACACATCCCGATGATTTTCTTCGGCCCCGGCGTCGCTGCGCGCGCATTGCCGATTTCAAGCACCTTCTCCGATATCGGCGCCACCCTGGCCAAGCACCTCGGCGTGCAACCACTTTCCAACGGAACCAGTTTGCTATGACCCACAACACCGCATTCAAACGCAATGAGGCAGTCGGCCTCGATCTCGGCTGGGTCAACCAGATCAAGGTCAATCGCAACGCCTCGGACCGCCGCGCCGCCAGCCTGGCGAACCGCCGCACCGTCAAGAAAGAGTACCAGGCCGCGTGGCTGATCAAGGCGCTCCAGTGCATCGACCTGACTACCCTGGGCGGTGACGATACGCCGGGCCGCGTCGAGCGCCTGTGCATGAAGGCCATGCGTCCGTTGCGCACCGACCTGATGGAAGCGCTGGGCATCACCGGCATCACCACCGGCGCGGTCTGCGTGTACCACGAGATGATTGCACCGGCCGCCAAAATTCTGGTCGGACGCCTGCCGATCGCCGCCGTATCGACCGCTTTCCCGGCCGGCCTGTCGAGCATGGAAACGAAGCTGCGCGAGATCGAACTGTCGGTCGCCGCCGGCGCCACCGAAATCGATATCGTCATCACGCGCCAGCACGTGTTGACCGGTAACTGGCAAGCGCTGTATGACGAAATGCTCGCCTATCGCAACGCCTGCGGCGAAGCGCACGTCAAGGCCATCCTCGCCACCGGCGACCTGCTGACGCTCGAAAACGTGGCCAAGGCTTCGTGGGTGTGCATGATGGCAGGATCCGACTTCATCAAGACGTCGACCGGCAAGGAAGGCGTCAACGCCACCATTCCCGTGGCCCTGACGATGGTGCGCACGATCCGCGAATACCACGAACAATACGGCTTCCAGGTCGGCTTCAAGCCGGCCGGCGGCGTGGCCACGGCCAAGAGCGCGCTGCAGTACCTGACCCTGATGAAAGAGGAGCTGGGCAACGAGTGGCTTGAGCCGCACCTGTTCCGCATCGGCGCATCGAGCCTGCTGACCGACATCGAGCGCCAGCTCGAGCACTACGTCACCGGGAACTACTCCGCGAACCATCGCCACGCGCAACCATAACCATCACCGGATTCGTCATGCCAACAATTAACGAGATTCTTCAGACTATGGACTACGGCCCTGCACCCGAGAGCACCAAAGAAGCGCAAGCGTGGCTGGACCAGCATGAGAGCCGCTTCGGCCTGTTCATCGACAACGCCTGGTCGCCTGCCGCCGACACCTTCGCCTCGATCAATCCTGCCGACGGCAAGGAACTGGCGCAGCTGACGCAAGCGACCTCGCAAGACATCGACCGCGCCGTGGAAGCGGCGCGCCGCGCCCAGCCGGGCTGGGTTGCCCTTGGCGGCCATGGCCGCGCACGCGTGCTGTACGCGCTGGCCCGCCTGCTGCAAAAGCATGCGCGCCTGTTCGCGGTCATCGAAACGCTCGACAACGGCAAGACGATCCGCGAAACGCGCGACGCCGACCTGCCGCTGGCCGCGCGCCACTTCTATCACCATGCCGGCTGGGCGCAGCTGCAGTCGGAAGAATTCGCCGACTACCGCGCCGTGGGCGTGGTGGGGCAAATCGTCCCCTGGAATTTCCCGCTGCTGATGCTGGCGTGGAAAATCGCGCCGGCGCTGGCCGCCGGTAACACGGTCGTCTTCAAGCCGGCCGAATTCACCTCGCTGTCGGCGCTGCTGTTCGCCGAGATCTGCCGGCAGGCCGGCGTGCCTGCCGGCGTGGTCAACGTCGTTACCGGCGACGGGCGCGTGGGCGAAGCGATGGTCAACCATCCTGGCATCGACAAGCTGGCCTTCACCGGCTCGACCGAAGTGGGCCGTTTGATCCGCAAGGCCACCGCGGGCAGCGGCAAGAAGCTGTCGCTCGAACTGGGCGGCAAGTCGCCGTTCATCGTGTTTGAAGACGCCGATCTTGACGCCGCCGTCGAAGGTCTGGTCGATTCGATCTTCTTCAACCAGGGGCAGGTCTGCTGCGCCGGTTCGCGCCTGCTGGTGCAGGAATCGGTCGAAGAGCGCTTCCTGGCCAAGCTGCGCAAGCGCATGGACAATCTGCGCCTTGGTTCCCCGACCGACAAGTCGATGGACATCGGCGCGCTGGTCGATCCGGTTCAGCGCCAGCGCATCGAAGGCCTGGTTGAAGCGGCACGCGCCGAAGGCTGCACCATCTACCAGACCCCGTGCGAGCTGCCGGCGAACGGCTCGTGGTTCCCGCCAACCCTGATTACCGGCGCGTCCACCTCGGCCGGCATCGCCCAGACCGAAGTGTTCGGCCCGGTGCTGGTGGCGATGAGCTTCCGCACCCCGGTCGAAGCGGTCCAGCTGGCCAACAACACCGTGTACGGCCTGGCTGCCTGCGTATGGTCCGAGTCGATCAGCCTGGCGCTGGACGTGGCCCCGCAGATCAAGGCCGGCGTGGTGTGGATCAATACCGCCAACCAGTTCGATGCCGCATGCGGCTTCGGCGGCTACCGCGAATCGGGCTTCGGCCGCGAAGGCGGCAAGGAAGGCATGTACGAGTACATGACGGCATTGTCGGAAGACGCGCGCCCTGCGGCGCCTGTGGTCGAAGTCAAGGCCAAGGTCAAGGCCAGCGAGTCGGGCGATCCGTTCGCGATCGACCGCACCGCCAAGCTGTACATCGGTGGCAAGCAGACCCGCCCTGACGGCGCCTATAGCCGCGCCATCACCGGCGCCAACGGCGCCTTTCTGGCCGATATCGGCGAAGGCAACCGCAAGGACATCCGCAACGCGGTTGAAGCGGCGCACAAGGCGTCCGGCTGGGCCAAGGCCACGTCGCACAATCGCGCGCAGGTGCTGTATTACATCGCCGAGAACCTGGCCATCCGCGCCGATGAATTCGCGGCGCGCCTGGCGGCCATGACCGGCGCCAAGGATCCGCACAAGGAAGTGCAAGCTTCCATCGAGCGCCTGTTCTACTACGCAGCGTGGGCCGACAAGTACGACGGCCTGGCGCACCAGCCGCCGATGCACGGCATTACCGTGGCATTGAACGAGCCGGTTGGCGTGATCGGCATCATCTGCCCGAACGAGTCGCCGCTGCTGGGATTCATTTCGCTGGTCGCTCCGGCGCTGGCGCTGGGCAACCGCGTGGTGGTTGTGCCGTCCGAAGCGTATCCGCTAGCCGCGACCGATCTGTACCAGGTGCTCGATACGTCCGACCTGCCGGGCGGTGCGCTCAACATCGTCACCGGCAGCGCCGACGAACTGGCCAAGACGCTGGCGTCGCATTCGGACGTGGATGCGGTGTGGCGGCATGACGGTTCGGCCGAAGGCTGCGCTGAAGTCGAGCGCCTGTCGTCAACCTCGCTCAAGCGCACCTGGGTGGGCGGCGGCAAGGGCCGCGACTGGTATGACACCAAGCAGGCCGGCGGGCGCGCGGTATTGGCGCATGCCAGCCAGGTCAAGAATGTCTGGATCCCGTACGGGGTTTAAGTCAACATAAAGCATGGTGGAAGGCGCTTGCGCTTTTCCACCCTACGCCTCTGCGTTGGCCGCGGAATACGGGTAGGGCGGATAAGCGCAGCGCAATCCTCCATTGCGTGAATCATCGATAAAGTCATTCGGAGTCCCCATGTTTTTGAACCAAGAAATCGTCCGTAAAAAACGCGACGGCGGCGCACTGACCGCAGAAGAAATCCAGTTTTTCGTGCGCGGCATTACCGACGGCAGCGTTTCCGAAGGCCAGATCGCGGCACTCGCGATGGCCGTCTTTTTCAACGACATGAACATGGACGAGCGGGTTGCCTTCACGCTGGCCATGCGCGACTCCGGCCAGGTGCTGGAGTGGCGTTCGCTGAATCTGCCAGGCCCGGTGGTCGACAAGCACTCCACCGGCGGCGTAGGCGACGTGGTCTCGCTGATGTTGGGACCGATGATCGCTGCCTGCGGCGGCTTCGTGCCGATGATCTCGGGCCGCGGCCTCGGTCACACCGGCGGCACGCTCGACAAATTCGATTCGATCCCCGGCTACTCCACCGTGCCTGATCCTGAGCTGTTCCGCAAGGTCGTCAAGGACGTGGGCGTGGCCATCATCGGCCAGACCGCGCAACTGGCGCCGTCGGACAAGCGTTTCTACAGCATCCGCGACACCACCGCGACGGTGGAATCGGTGGCCATGATCACCGGCTCCATCCTGTCGAAAAAGCTGTCGGCCGGCCTGGACGCGCTGGTCATGGACGTCAAAGTAGGCACCGGCGCCTTCATGCCGACCTTCGACAAATCGGTCGAGCTGGCCGAAAGCATTGTCGCCGTCGGCAACGGCGCCGGCACCCGCACCTCGGCCCTGTTGACCGAAATGAACGAGTCGCTCGGCCCTGTGGCCGGCAACGCGCTCGAAGTGCGCCTGGCGATGGATTACCTGACCGGCCGTTCGCGTCCGGCGCGCCTGCACGAAGTGACGATGGCGCTGTGCGCCGAAATGCTCGTCCTCGGCAAGTTGGCCGCCAACGAAACCGAAGCGCGCGCCAAGCTGCAGGCGGGGCTCGACTCCGGCGAAGCGGCCGAGCGCTTCTCGCGCATGGTCGCCGCGCTGGGCGGCCCGGCCGACCTGGTCGAGCGCCCCGACGCTTACCTTGAAAAAGCGCCGATCATCGTGCCGGCGCCGGCGCTGCAAGCCGGCTACGCCATGACCACCGACTGCCGCGGCCTCGGCCTGGCCGTGGTCAGCCTTGGCGGTGGACGCCGCCGTCCTGAAGACGCGATCGACTTCGCGGTCGGCCTGACCGGCCTGGTGGAACTGGGCGACGAGATCGCCGTGGGCCAGCCGCTGGCCATGGTGCACGCCCGCACCCAGGCTGCCGCCGACCAGGCGGTGCGCGAAGTGCAGGCCGGCTACCGGATCGGCGCCATCAAGCCCGTGGCCAATCCAATCATCTACCGTACGATTCGCCCGTAACAGGACAACAAAATGAAATACGAAAAACTGATCGCCGAAGCCACGGCCGCACGCGCGCTGGCTTACACGCCATACTCCAACTTCCAGGTTGGCGCCGCGCTTGAATGCAATGATGGTCGCGTGTTCCGCGGCTGTAACGTTGAAAACGCTTCCTACGGCCTGTGCAACTGCGCCGAGCGCACTGCCTTTTTCAGCGCCATCGCGCACGGCTACAAGCCGGGCGACTTCGCGGCTATCGCCGTGATCGGCGCCACCGACGGCCCGATCGCTCCGTGCGGCGCCTGCCGCCAGGTGATCCTGGAATTGGGCGGCAACGAGCTCGCTGTCGTACTGACCAATCTGAATGGCGACATTTTCGAAACGACGGCGGCGGGCCAGTTGCCCAACGCCTTTGGCGGTTGCGACCTGAAGAAGTAAGTGCTTAAAAAAGCGATCGACGTCCAGGCCGCGGTTGCCCTTGCGGCCACCCAGGCGATCGCCGCCAAGACCCAGGGTACGTTCGGTGTCGGCGGCGTGCTGCTGGACCAGCGCGGCAATGTGCTCAAGGCGCTGCAAAACAACGTGGTGCGCGAAGGCCTGATCTTCGACCCGACCGCGCATGGCGAGCGCCAGTTGATCGACTGGTACTTCGCCGAACGGGCACAGGGGAACGAGCTTCCCCCGCCCGACGAGATTACGCTGGTTACCTCGCTCGACCCGTGCGCCATGTGCACCGGTGCGATTTTGTCGGCGGGATTTAACGTGGTGGTGGCGGCCACCGACCCCAAGGCCGGCATCAATCACGATGCAAAATTCGTCTTCACCAGTTTGCCGGAAGGGCTGCGCGAGCAGGCCGCCGCGCGCTTTTTCTATCCGGCGGTGCTGGGCTCGTCGTGCTTCGCGCGCAACAGCGCCGGCGCATCGCCGAAGTCCTTCTTCATCGGCAAAACCATCGCCGAGCCGACCCAGGCGCTTTGTTCGCTGGCCTTCGAGGCCACGCACGACAAGGTGCAGGAGCTGCTCAACCATGACATGCCCGGTGTGAGCCTGAAGGACCCGGCCACGCTGCCGCCGAACCATCCGCTGGTGCGCAAATTGAAGGTGCTGTATCCGGACGCGCTGGCCTACCGCTGCGCGCCGCAGCAGCCGGACGCCGCCCTGGCGCCATTCCTGCAAAGCGCAATGGCACGCGACCTGGCGCGCGGTGGTCGGGGCGATGCGGTAGCCATGCTGGACGCGTTCGGCAACCTGCTGCTGTGCGCACCGGGGCGACGGTCGCAGTCGACCATCTGCACCGCGTTCATGGAATGCACGCGCCGCTATGCGCAGCTGCGCTACAAGCTGATGCATGGCGCCAGCGCGGAAAAGCAGGCCGAAGTGCGCAGCTACCTGGCGCATCCGCGTGAAGGCACTTTCGTGTTCGCGCACGGGCCCGACAGCGGCTCGCACAGCTACATGGACCTGGGGGCGTACGGTTCAACGATGGAAGGACCGCTGCCGCCGGGGAATCTGGCCCAGTTCCAGTATGTGCTGCCGACGCTTGGGGCGGTGGAGCTGGCGCAGCTGTGCGCGCGCATGCCGCCGCTGTATAGCGAGACCATCCGCATCAATCCCCAGCAGGTCGCAGACCAGGCGCTGATCGCCGCGCTATCCTGATGGACCCCGGGTCTATCAGGAGGGCGAGGCCAGCATATTGGCGTCGCGCGTCAACTGCCACTTGCCATCGCCACCCTTGCGCAGGATCGACAAGGTGTGGCCGGTGCGCTGCAAGGGCAGTTTTCCATGCTTCGATGTGATGGTGACCGACAGCCGCGTACGGCAGTAGGCCGTGTCGCCGCAGACGGTCACTTCGTCGATCTCGCTGCTCGATTCGACGGCGCTGTCGCTCAAGACCTTGCGCAAGCCGTTGGCGAAAGCGTCGCGCCCCTGCATCGGCGGCTGCCCCGCGACCAGGAATACCACGTCGGGCGACATCAGTTCAAGCACGGAATCAACGTCGCCGTCGCGCGTGGCCGCCAGCCAGCGTGAAATCAGCGCGCGGATTGCCTGTTCATCGTCGCTCATGCGGCCTCCGTATCGGTTTGCATCATGCCGAAGATGTTGCCGTCGGGGTCCTTGGCATAGGCCAGCCAGCCAATGCCGGGCACCGCCATCTTGGGCAGTGCTACGCTGCCGCCGATGGTCTGGGCGTGCGACACGCAGGCGTCGACATCGTCGACATCGACCGTGATGACGAAGGCGTTGACCGCCGCCATGGCCTCGGGCAGGCCGCCGCGGCGCGGCATCAGGCCGCCGTTGATGCCTGGCTGTTCGTCCGGACCGGTGTGTATCATCCAGTAGTCGCCGCCGTCCCATTTGTTGAAGCCCCAACCGAATAGCGCGGTATAGAAGTCGATCAGGGCTGGTGGATTGGAGGCGTGGATTTCAAAGTGGACTGCGCGTGCCATGGTCTGCTCCTTGGGTTATGCGAACGGCTCGTAGGTGCCGAAGCTCCAGATGTGCTGCTCGATATCGCGACAGGAAAAACCGCGCCCACCGTAATCTTCGTCCGTGATGTCCATGACGATGTCCATGCCGGCGCGCTTGACGCGCTCGTACACGGCGTCGGCATCGGCCACCACCACATACACGGTCTGGGTCGCGGCGTCGCCGATGTCGCTGGGCTGGGAAATGAGCTTGCCGTAGTCATTGTCGAGGCGGGCGGCCGAGCCGAGCATGATCATGCCGTTGCCGAATGCGAGTTGAGCGTGGGCGATGGTGCCGTTGTCGCCGGGGACGACAAGGTGTTTTTCAAAGCCGAAGGTGGCGCACAGCCATTCGATTGCCGCTGGCGCGTCGCGATAGCGCAAACAGGGAATTACGTTGGCCCTGGTACCTTTTGGCGTTGCCGACATATCGCATTCTCCCGCAAGGTCGATGGAACCACTATGGTAGTGGATTATTCGACAACGCGGCTCACATTTGCTGGAACAGGTGCGCGTGGTTGCGGCTCACTTCGAGCGCGGTCGGGAAATTGCGCACCTTGAGCATCTGGCGCCCGCGGTCGTCGCGCGAGACCTCGGCAATCGCGTCGACCCGCACCAGGGTGGAACGGTGGATGCGCCAGAATTCGTTGGGGTCGAGTTCGTCCGCCAGTTCCTTCAGGGTTTTGCGGATCAGCATTTCGGCCTGCGCGGTCTGCACCAGCGTGTACTTTTCATCGGACTGGAAAAACAGGATTTCCCTGGTGCTGATCATGCGCAGACTGGTTCCCACCTGGGCCTGGATCCAGCGCAGGTATTCGGGCTTTTTGGCGTCGCCGTGCTGCAGCATGCGGGTCAGTTGTTCGAGCTGCTCGCCGATGTTCTGCGGCGCCGCCGTCAGGCGCTGGCGCAGCCGTTCGCAGGTGAGCAGCAGGCGGTCGGCAGTGACCGGCTTGAGCAGGTAGTCCATGGCGCCCTGTTCGAACGCGTCGACCGCGTACTGGTCGTAGGCGGTCACAAAGACGATGTGGCAGCGGTTGTACAGGTGGCGCGCGGTTTCAATGCCGCCCTGGCCGGGCATGCGGATGTCGAGGAACACGATGTCGGGTGCGAACTGATCGGCCATGGCCAGCGCGTCGATTCCGTTGGCCGCTTCGCCAACGATGGCCAGTTCGGGCCATGTGTCGCGCAGACGGGCGCGCAGTTGGTCGCGCATCGGTGCTTCATCGTCAACGATCAGGGCGCTGACCGGTTTTGCGGCTGCCATTTAGTGCTTCTCCAGGTGTGAATACGGAATGCGGATCGATGCCAGCGCGCCGCCATCAACCGGTTGTTCGATCACCAGCTCGGCGCGATGGTCGTACAGCAGGCGCAGGCGTTCGCGGATGTTGGCCAGGCCGACCCCATCGTCCGAATGCAGGTTGAATCCGACGCCATTGTCGCGCACATCGACCTGCATGGTGCCGTCGATCAGGCTGGCTCGTACTGCGATGTGGCCGCCTTCGATTTTCGGCTCGAGCCCGTGCTTGATCGAGTTCTCGATCAGGATCTGCAGCATCATCGGCGGGAAGGGCGCGTATTCCAGGTAGTCGGGGATGTCGAAGCTGACCGTCAGGCGCTCCTTCATCCTGGCCTGCATGATGGCCAGGTAGGCCCGCGACAGCTGCACCTGGCGCCCCAGCGTTCCGCCGCCGGAGGCGCGCATCTGCGGCAGGGTCGAACGCAGGTATTCGATCAGGTGCGTGTGGATCTTGGCGGCCTGCGGCGGGTCGGTCTCGATCAGCTGGCCGATCAGGGCCAGGGTGTTGAACAGGAAGTGCGGCTCGACCTGCGCCTGCAAGGTAGCCAATTGGGCTTCGAGCAGGCGCCGTTCGAGCGTGGCCACGTCGGCCTGCGCGGTCGCTTCCTTGGCCACTAGTTCGGCCTTGCGCTTGCCGCCGGCCAGCACCTTGACCCCGAACGAGAGCAGGATGAACCAGGCGGCTGGCTCGAATTTGAGGACGATGCCGAGGGCGAACACCAGGAACCAGGTGATGTACAGCTGGCGCCACTCCACCAGGGCGAGCCAGTCGAAAAAGCTCCACCACAAGACCTTGGCCTCGGCGAGGGCGTCGCGAAGGAAGTCCATGATCTTATTGAGCTGGCTCGCCTGCACGATTTATTCAGCCTTGTCGTCGTGCGACGTATAAGGGGTTGCCTTGCCGCGCTGCGCACGGTCGGTAATCACGCTGAAGATCAGCTTGATGGCCATGAACATCACGAACAGGAACAGCGCCAGCGGCACGATGGTGATGGCAAAGGCGAGGGCAACGCAGCACACCGCCAGACCGGCCCAGGACATGGTCGAGATCGCAGCGGCGCCGGCGGTGGCGGCCTTGGCGATGGCGCGGCCCATGTCGGACAAGGTTGCGTAGAAAGAATCAAAGGTGGCGTTGTTCATTTTGTTTCTCCATGAGACGTTGGTTGATGAAGCCACTGTAGCAAGCGCCAGTGTAGGCAGCCATCGTCGTCCGACGAAGTGCATATTTCGGGGGCTGATCGGCTGCGGGGCGGGACCAATGGTGTAGATCGGTGAGAATTCGCCAATTGTCTTGTGCGTCTGATAATTATCGTGCTTGCCAGTCACTTTTCAGCAGCCCGTAGAAGGCCGTATCGCAGATTTCGCCGTTGACGATCCAGCGTTCGCGCATATAGCCTTCCTTCACGAAGCGCATGCGTTCGAGCAGCCGGGCCGAGGCCTCGTTGCGCGGGTCGATGTCGGCTTCAATACGGTTCAGATCCAGGCTGGCGAATGCGTGGTCGAGCACGGCCGTCATGGCTTCGCCCAGGTAGCCTTTGCCCCAGTGCGGCTGGCCGATGGCGTAGCCGATGCCGCAGCGGCGGTTCTGGTCGAAGAAGTCGTACAGACGGATATTGCCGATGAACGCGCCGCTGTCGCGCAGTGTGATGGCGAAGCGCAGGCTGGTGCCGTTGCGGTAGTCGGCCAGCACCTCCTCGATGGCGGCGCGGGCCTGGGCGATGCCGGTCCACGGCGCACAGCTCCAGTAGCGCATCACTTCCGGGTCGGAGAAGAGGGCGAACTGGTCGGCGGCGTCGTCGGCGGTGAGCCAGCGCAGGACCAGGCGGTCGGTGGTGAGGGTGGTTTGTTGTAATTGGGGCATGTGGCAAGGATAGCAGCAACTTTGCAACCCCGGGGTCAGGACCTGACCCCGGGCTTATGTCGGCAGGGCGACTGCGGATAGCACCATATTCGTGATCATCAATTCCGCATCATCGAAGTCTTTCTTCGACAGCTGTTTGCGGTTCAATACCAGCACCATTTGCGTCGAAAAATCCGCATACGACTGCGTCATCGCCCAGATCGCAAACAGCAAATGGGTGGCGTTGATCGGGCCGATCTTGCCTTGCGCGATCCAGCGCTCGAATACTTCAATGTCCTTGCGCAGCAGCGGCACCACGCGCTTCTGGATCTGCTCGCCGTACAGCTGCGCGCCGCTGATCACTTCCATCGCGTACACGCGCGACGCCCACGGCTGCTCGCGCGAAAAGCGCAGCTTGGCCTGGATGTAGGCACGCAGCACGTCGCGCGGGTCCTGGTCCGGATTGGCCAGCGAATCCATCCGCTCCAGCCATTCGTCAAGCACCCCGTCCAGCACGCGCTGGTACAAGGCCTGCTTGGTCGGGAAGTAGTACATCAGGTTTTGCTTCGACAGGCCAGCGTTGTCGGCCACGGTCGCAATCGATGCCCCTTCGTAGCCGAATTCGGCGAATACGCGCACGGCCTCGGCGACGATGTCGGCTTCGAGCTTGTCGCGATTGAGGACGCGGCGTTTGACGGGAACGGGCTTGGTAATTTCCATGGATTCTTTCAGCGTAGCGATTGCAGGAACTGGGTCAGCGCAGGCGCGTCGGCCGCGTAGGCAGCGTTAAAACGGAACCAGATCGTGGAGGGCGATTGCAGCGAAAAAAATTCGCCAGGCGAGAGCAGGATGCCCGACGCCAGCGCGCGGTCGGCGATGACTTTGCCGTTCAAGTCCGCGTTTGGTGCGATCGGCCAGCCGGCACTGACGAACATCCCGCCACGCGGCTTGGCCAGCGGCGTCATGCCGCATTCCGCCAATCGATCCGTGGTGCGCTCGCGCGCCGACGCCAGCTGGTCCACCAGCTTTTCGACCATGCGCCGGTAGGGCCGCGCCGACACCGCGTGGTACACGGCGCGCTCGTTGATTTCCGATGTGGTCAGCCCGGTCAGCATCTTCACGCGCAGCAGTTCGGGCGCCAGCGAATTGGACGCACAGATCGACCCAACCCGCAGCACCGGCGACAAGGTCTTGGAAAAGCTGCCGACCCGGATCACGCGGCGCAAGCCGTCCATGGCGGCAAGCGACGCTTCGCCGCGCGCCGCCAGTTCGCGGTAGATGTCGTCTTCCACCAGCCAGAAATCGAACTGCTCGGCCACGCCAAGCAGCTTGTGCGCCTGCGCCTGGCTCAGTGAAGTCCCCAGCGGGTTTTGCAGCACCGTGTTGACGAACATGAGCTTGGGCTGGGTAATCGCCGCCTGCTGCGCCAGGAATGCGAAATCGAGCCCGTTTTCGCCGCGCGGAATCCCGACCGGAATGCAGCCGTGGTGGCGCACCAGCGAGATCAGATTGCTATACCCCGGGTCCTCCACAAACACTGTGTCGCCCGGCTTGGTGAGCGTGCGCAGGATCAGGTCGAAGGCGTGCGTGGCGCCGTTGGTCAACACGATCTGGTCCTGGCCCACGTGGAACAGGTCCTCGGCCAGGCTGGCCGCCATGTGCTGGCGCAGGGTGGGGAAGCCGAGCGGGTGGCCATAGCCGCGCAGGCGGGCCGCCGGAATCTTCATCGCGTGGCGCACTGCGTCGAGCACCGTGGTCTCGCCATACCATTCGGGCGGCAGCCAGCCGGCGCCCACCGGCAGCGCGTCGGACACGCCCGAGTACAGGTCCGGCGTGAGGGCGTCGATGGCGCTTGGCGTGGCGTGCAGGGCCAGTGCCAGCGGCGCCGGCACGGCTTCGCTACGGGCAACAAAAAAGCCCGAGCCACGGCGCGATGAAAGCAGCCCCAGCGTCAGCAGCCGGTCGTACGATTCCACCACCGTGAACGTGCTCACGGCGTTACATTTTGCGAAACGTCGAACCGAAGGCATTTTTGTACCCACGCGCAGTTCGCGCCGGTTTACCATGTCCGCGATCGCTGCCACAATCTGATCGACCAGGCTGCCTCGCTTGTTGCGATCGATCTCAAGGACCGGCCAGCCTGCCTCTTCCTGCGCCATCCATCACTCCTTTTGCGGCATTGCAGCAAACTGTATCGTTTGCGCCACCAATACGGTTGGCGGGTTTTGCCGTTTGTGTATATGTGCCATAGTTGTCCTGCTGACTATTATTGCATCATCATTTTGCCAACTGGTAAATTATTTTTTTGCTCGTAAAAACTTTGGAGAGTCCGCATGAACGAATCCAAGCCTGAATCGATGTCATCCTTCTGGATGCCTTTCACCAATAACCGCGACTACAAGGCCAATCCGCGCCTGCTGGTCTCGGCAGAGGGCATGTACTACAAGGATGTCGATGGCAATTCCATCCTCGACGGCACCGCCGGCCTGTGGTGTGTCCCTTGCGGGCACGCGCAGCCGAAGATCACCGCCGCCATCCGCGAGATGGCTGGCCAGCTCGATTTCGCACCCACCTTCCAGATGGGGCACCCGGCCGCGTTTGAACTGGCCGAAAAGCTGATGGACTACACCGGCCACCGTTTCGGCCACGTGTTCTATACGAACTCGGGCTCCGAGGCGGTCGACACCGCGCTGAAAATGGCGCTGGCCTACCACCGCGCACGCGGCGAAGGCAGCCGCACCCGCCTGATCGGGCGCGAGCGCGGCTACCATGGCGTCGGCTTCGGCGGCATCTCGGTTGGCGGCATCGGCGGCAATCGCCGCACCTTCGGCCCGCTGCTGCCTGGCGTGGACCACCTGCCGCACACCCACAACCTGGAAAAGAACGCGTTCACGCGCGGCGAGCCTGAATACGGCGCGCACCTGGCCGACGACCTTGAACGCATCATCGCGCTGCACGATGTGTCGACCATCGCCGCTGTCATCGTGGAACCGGTGGCCGGCTCCACGGGCGTGCTGATCCCGCCGAAGGGCTACCTCAAGCGCCTGCGCGAGCTGTGCACCAAGCATGGCATCCTGCTTATTTTCGATGAAGTCATCACCGGCTTCGGCCGCCTGACAACGCCGTTCGCCTTCGATTATTTCGACGTCGAGCCGGACATGGTCACCGTCGCCAAAGGCTTGACCAATGCCGCCGTGCCGATGGGCGCCGTGTTCACCAAAAAGCATATCCACGACGCCTTCATGGACGGCCCGGCCGGCATTGAGCTGTTCCACGGCTATACCTATTCCGGTCACCCGCTGGCCTGCGCCGCCGCACTGGCAACGCTGGAAGTATTCGAAGAACAGAAAATCCTCGACCATGCAGCGTCCATGCAGGATTACTGGGCCGATGCAGTGCATTCGCTCAAGGGCCTGCCGCACGTGATCGACATCCGCACCATCGGCCTGATCGCGGGCATCGAACTGGCCCCTATCGACGGCAAGCCGGGCGCGCGCGCTTTCAACGCTTTCAAGCAGGCCTTCGCAGACGGTGTGCTGATTCGTACCACCGGCGACATCATCGCCTTGTCGCCACCGCTGGTGCTCGAAAAAACGCACATCGACGATTTGTTCGGCAAGCTTGCAACCGTATTAAAGAACCTGGAATAACATCATGAGTCAGCTCGATATCATCACCCACTTCATCAACGGCGAAAAAGTCGATACACAAAGCGGTCGTTACGCCGATGTGTTCAACCCGGCGCTCGGCGAGCCTTGCGCACGTGTTGCGCTGGGCACCACCGAAGACGTCAACGCCGCCGTCGCAGCCGCCGCGGCAGCATTCCCGGCGTGGTCCGCCACGCCGCCGCTGACGCGCGCACGGGTGCTGTTCAAGTACCTGCAACTGTGCCAGCAGCACACCGACGAATTCGCCGCCATGCTCACCCGCGAGCACGGCAAAACGTTCTCGGATGCGCAGGGCGAAGTGGCACGCGGTATCGAGATGGTGGAATTTGCGGTCGGCATTCCGCACCTGCTCAAGGGCGAATTCACGGACCAGATCTCGCGCGGCATCGATGCCTGGTCGATGCGCCAGGCGCTCGGCGTGGTCGCGGGTATCACCCCGTTCAACTTCCCGGTGATGGTGCCGATGTGGATGTTCCCGGTGGCGATCGCCTGCGGTAACACCTTCATCCTCAAGCCGTCCGAACGCGATCCGTCGGCGTCGCTGCTGCACGCGAAGCTGCTCACCGAAGCGGGCTTGCCGAAGGGCGTGTTCAACGTCATTCAGGGCGACAATGTTACTGTTGACGCGCTACTCGACAACGATGAAGTGCAGGCCATCAGCTTTGTCGGTTCGACCCCGATCGCCGAATACATCTACTCGCGCGGTACCGCCAAGGGCAAGCGCGTGCAGGCACTGGGCGGCGCCAAGAACCACATGGTGGTCATGCCCGACGCCGACATGGACATGGCGGTCGACGCGCTGATCGGCGCCGCGTTCGGCTCGGCCGGCGAACGCTGCATGGCCATTTCGGTGGTGGTCGCGGTGGGCGACTCCGGCGACAGGTTGATAGGCGCGCTGGGCGAACGCACGGCTGCACTGAAAATCCGCGATGGCATGGCTGCAGATGCCGAGATGGGCCCGGTGGTGACCGCCGCCGCCAAGCACCGCATCGAAAAGCTGATCGGCGAAGGCGTGGAGCAGGGCGCTACGCTGGTGGTCGACGGGCGCGACTGCAAGGTCGTGGACCGCGAGAACGGCTTCTTCGTGGGCGGCACGCTGTTCGACCATGTCACTGCCGACATGTCGATCTACAAGGAAGAGATTTTCGGGCCGGTGCTGTGCGTGGTGCGCGCGCCGGACGTGGCTACCGCTGTCAACCTGATCAACGCCAATGAGTACGGCAACGGCGTGGCGATCTACACCCGCGACGGCGGCACGGCCCGCGAATTCGTGCGCCAGATCCAGGTGGGCATGGTCGGCGTGAACGTGCCGCTGCCGGTGCCGATGGCATTCAACAGCTTTGGTGGATGGAAGAAGAGTCTGTTCGGCGACCATCATGCCTACGGTCCGGAAGGCGTGCGTTTCTACACGCGCCACAAGGCGGTGATGCAGCGCTGGCCTAACACTGCCAGCGCCGGAGTGGAGTTCGCTTTCCCGCAGCATAAGTAACACCCGTACATCGTATAACTAGAATAAACACTGGGACGAAAAATGATTGAATCTCTAAAGCACCTGGCGAAAGCGGCCGGCTCGAACAGCGAACTGGCGCAGCACTTCACCGACCTCGCGCCCGCACTGACCGCGCGCCAGGCTGCCATTGAAAGCGCGCGCTGCCTGTACTGCTACGATGCGCCTTGCACCCGCATCTGCCCTTCCGAAATCGACGTGGCCAGCTTCATCCGCAACATCCACGACAAGAACATCAATGGCGCCGCCGCCGGCATCTTGAAGCAGAATATCCTGGGCGGCAGCTGCGCTCGCGTCTGCCCGACCGAGATCCTGTGCGAAGACGCTTGCGTGCGCAATCACGACGAAGAAGGCCAGCCGGTCAAGATCGGTCTGCTGCAGCGCCACGCGATCGACAACGCCACTTTCACCGCCCACCCGTTCCAACGCGCTGCATCGACCGGCAAAAAGGTCGCCGTGGTTGGCGCCGGTCCTGCCGGCCTGTCCTGCGCGCACCGCCTGGCAATGCTGGGCAACGACGTCGTCATCTTCGAAGCGCGCGAAAAATCGGGCGGCCTGAATGAATACGGCATCGCCAAATACAAGCTGACCGGCGACTTCGCGCAGAAGGAAGTCGAATTCCTGCTCGAAATCGGCGGCATCGAAGTCCAGCACGGCCGCACCCTGGGCGCCAACCTGCACCTGCAAGACCTGTACGCCCAGTTCGACGCTGTGTTCCTGGGCCTGGGTCTGAACGCCAGTCGCCAGCTCGGCCTGACCGGTGAGGACGCGCCAGGCCTGATGGCGGCAGTCGACTACATCGCCGACCTGCGCCAGTCCACCGACCTGTCCTCGCTGCCGGTTCCAAAACGCGCCATCGTTATCGGCGCTGGCAACACGGCAATCGATATGGCCGTGCAGATCAAGCGCCTCGGCGCCGACGACGTGACCCTGGTGTACCGGCGCGGTTTCGAGTCGATGACCGCGACTCATCACGAGCAGGATATCGCCAAGGAAAACCAGGTCCGCATGAAGACCTGGGCTGCGCCGCTGGAAGTGCTGCTCGACGAAGCCGGCCGCGTGCGCGGCATGCGTTTCGAAGAAACCCGCATGGATGCCGGCAAGCTCGTTGGTACCGGCAGCTTCATCGAAATCGCCGCAGACGCCGTGTTCAAGGCCATCGGCCAGAGCATGGACCCGGCCGGCATTTCCGGCGAAATGGCGCAGCACCTCACGCGCAGCGGCGACAAGATCCATGTGGACGACCACTTCCGCACGGTCCTGCCGGGCATCTACGCGGGCGGCGATTGCGTCGCACCGGGACAAGACCTGACAGTGCAAGCCGTCCAGCACGGCAAACTGGCCGCCATGGCCATTCATAACGACATCCAATCCAAAGTGGAGGCTGCATAATGGCTGACCTGAGCATCGACTTCTGCGGCATCAAGTCGCCAAATCCATTCTGGCTGGCGTCCGCGCCGCCAACCGACAAAGCCTACAACGTGGTGCGCGCTTTCGAAGCAGGGTGGGGCGGCGTGGTCTGGAAAACGCTGGGTGAAGATCCAGCGGCAGTTAACGTGTCGTCGCGCTATTCGGCGCTGTACGGCAAAAACCGCGAAGTCATCGGCTTCAATAACATCGAACTGATTACAGACCGCAGCCTCGAGATCAACCTGATCGAAATCACCCAGGTCAAAAAGGACTGGCCGGACCGCGCCATGATCGTCTCGCTGATGCTGCCTTGCGAAGAGGCGCTGTGGGCCGAGATTCTGCCAAAGGTCGAAGCGACCGGCGCCGACGGCATCGAGCTCAATTTCGGCTGCCCGCACGGCATGCCGGAGCGCGGCATGGGCGCGGCCGTGGGCCAGGTTCCCGAGTACGTCAAGCTGGTCACCAGCTGGTGCAAGAAGCACTCCAAGCTGCCTGTCATCGTCAAGCTCACCCCGAACATCACCGACGTGCGCGCTCCGGCCCGCGCGGCGCTCGAAGGCGGCGCCGATGCGGTGTCGCTGATTAACACCATCAACTCGATCACGCACCTGGACCTGGACCGCATGGTGGCCTTCCCGATCGTGGGCGACGCCAGCACGCACGGCGGCTATTGCGGCGCGGCAGTCAAGCCGATCGCGCTGAACATGGTGGCCGAAATCGCACGCGATCCGCAGACCAAGGACTTGCCAATTTCGGGCATCGGCGGCATCGGCAACTGGCGTGATGCAGCTGAATTCATCGCGCTGGGCGCAGGGTCGGTGCAGGTGTGCACCGCGGCCATGCTGCACGGCTTCCGCATCGTCGAAGAGATGAAGGACGGCTTGTCGCGCTGGATGGACGAGAAGGGCTACAAGAGCATCGCCGAGTTTTCGGGCAAGGCAGTGGCCAAAACCACCGACTGGAAATACCTCGACATGAACTACGAGGTCATCGCCGAGATCGACCAGGACAAGTGCATCAAGTGCGGCAAGTGCTACGTGGCTTGCGAAGATACGTCGCACCAGTCGATCGCGCAGTTGATCGATGCGGTCAGCGGCGTGCGTACCTACGAGGTGATCAAGTCGGAGTGCGTAGGCTGCAACCTGTGCGAGATCACTTGCCCGGTCGAGGCGTGCATCACGATGGTGCCGCAGGCGAATGGGAAAAAGTATATGAACTGGACTCAGGATCCGCGTAACCCACGGGCCGAAGTTCCAGTTTAAGGGGCGGATGTGTCGAAACATGTTTCGACTCCGCGTAATCCACGGGCGGAAGTGGTAGGCTAAGCGATACGTAATTGGTATGCTTACAAAGGTGGAAGGCGCTGCCGCTTTTCCACCCTACAGTGTGATCAGACTGTAGGGTGGAAAAGCGCAGCGCCTTCCACCACATTCAATTTTGGAGATAGCCTGTGAGTAAAGATCTGCAGCTCTGGAACGAAGACCTCGCCCCCACCACTGCCGAACAGCGCACATGGCGCTGGTATCACTTTGCCGCCCTGTGGGTCGGCATGGTGATGTGCATTCCCGCCTACACCCTGTCGGCCAGCCTGATTGAAGGCGGCATGTCCGGCTACCAGGCGGTGATGACGGTGTTCCTGGCGAACGCGATCGTCCTGCTGCCGATGCTCCTGATCGGCCACGCTGGCACCAAGTACGGCATTCCGTATGCGGTGCTGGCGCGCGCCTCGTTCGGCACCACCGGCGCCCGGCTTCCGGCGCTGATGCGCGCCATCGTCGCCTGCGGCTGGTACGGCATCCAGACCTGGTTCGGCGGCGCCATGATCTACACCCTGCTCGGCGTGATGATGGGCGGTGAAATCGGCGGCGAAAAACTTCCGGGCCTGGGCATCAACGGCGCCCAGCTGCTTTGCTTCTTGGCTTTCTGGGGTATCCAGTTCTGGTACATCGTGCACGGCATGGAATCGATCCGCAAGCTCGAAACCTGGACCGCGCCAGCCAAGATCGTCATCTGTTTCGTGCTGCTCGGCTGGGTCTATAACAAGGCCGGCGGCTTCGGTCCTTTGCTCGACCAGCCTTCGCAGTTCGTCGAAGGCGGCAAGAAGGCAGGCCAGTTCTGGACTACCTTCTGGCCATCGCTCACCGCCATGGTCGGTTTCTGGGCCACGCTGGCGCTGAATATTCCCGACTTCACCCGCTTCGCCAAAACTCAGCGCGACCAGGTCATCGGCCAGTCGGTCGGCCTGCCGGTGCCCATGGGATTGCTGGCGATGATGGCGGTGATCGTCACGTCCGCCACCGTGGTCTTGTACGGCAAGGCGATCTGGGATCCGGTCGACCTGGCCAGCCGCATGACCGGCGCCGCCGTCCTGATCGCGCTGATCGTGCTGCTGGTCGACACCGTCAGCGTCAACCTGGCGGCCAACCTGGTCGGACCGGCCTACGATTTTTCGTCGCTCGCGCCCAAGCATGTGTCGTACCGCACCGGCGGCTACATCACCGCCGGCATTGCGCTGGTGATGATGCCGTGGAAAATACTCGAATCGACCCAGGGCTATATCTTCACCTGGCTGATCGGCTACTCGGCGCTGCTCGGGCCGATCGCGGGCATCTTGATTGTCGACTATTATATGATACGGAAAACGGAGCTTGATGTCTCGCAACTGTATCGTAATGATGGCATCTATTCGTACGGCAGCGGCTGGAATATCGCGGCCATCGTCGCCTTCGTCGCCGGCGTGCTGCCGAATATTCCCGGCTTCATGAATGCCGCGTTTCCAGCGGCCTTCCCGGATGTCGGCGATTTTTTCAAGACGGTTTACACCTACGCATGGTTCGTCGGCATCGCGATTTCCGCGCTCGTCTACGGCGCGTTCATGAAGGGCAGGGCAGTGCCGGCGCTCAGCGCAGCCGCACGCACCTGACCTGCTCACAGGAGAATTTATGACAACGATTATTCGCGGCGGCACCGTCGTCAACGCAGACCGCGCATTCAGGGCCGACGTCCTGGTCAGCGGCGACAAGATCATCGCCGTCGGCAACGACCTTGACGTGCCGGCCGGCGCCACCGTCATCGACGCCAGCGGCCAGTACGTCATGCCCGGCGGGATCGACACCCACACCCACATGCAGTTGCCGTTCATGGGCACCGTGACGGCCGACGATTTCTTCACCGGCACGGCCGCCGGCCTGGCCGGTGGCACCACCACCATCATGGATTTCGTGATCCCGAATCCGCAGCAGTCGCTGCTCGAGGCGTATCACACCTGGCGCGGCTGGGCCGCCAAATCGGCCGGCGACTACACTTTCCACGTGGCCGTGACCTGGTGGGACGATTCGGTGCACAAGGAGATGGGCACGCTGGTGCATGAGCATGGCGTGAACAGCTTCAAGCACTTCATGGCGTACAAAAACGCCATCATGGCCGACGATGAAACGCTGGTCAAAAGCTTTACGCGCGCGCTGGAACTGGGCGCCATCCCCACCGTGCACGCCGAGAACGGCGAACTGGTATTCCAGCTGCAGCAGGACCTGATCAAGAAGGGCATGACGGGGCCGAGCGCGCACCCGCTGTCGCGTCCACCTGAAGTGGAAGCCGAGGCGGCCAACCGCGCCATCGCGATCGCCAATGTGCTCGGCACGCCGGTGTACATCGTGCACGTGTCGTGCGCCGAGTCGCTCGAAGCGATCACCCGCGCGCGCGCCAAGGGGCAGCGCGTGTACGGCGAGGCGCTGGCGGGTCACCTGGTGATCGACGACAGCGTGTATCGCAGCGCCGATCTGGAGTTCGCGCGCGCCCACGTCATGAGCCCGCCGTTTCGCAGCAAGCACCACCAGGCGGCGCTGTGGCAGGGTCTGCAGGGTGGTAACTTGCACACCACCGCGACCGACCACTGCACCTTCTGCGCCGAGCAAAAGGCAGCGGGCGCCGATGATTTCACCCGGATTCCGAACGGTTGCGGCGGGGTCGAGGACCGCATGGCGGTCGTATGGGATGCTGGCGTGAACACGGGCAAGCTGACGCCGTCGGAGTTCGTCAATGTGACCTCGACCAACGCGGCCCAGATTTTCAATATGTACCCGCGCAAGGGCGTGCTGACCGCCGGCGCGGATGC
Organism: Pseudomonadota bacterium; assembly: GCA_040388275.1. GTDB lineage: Bacteria > Pseudomonadota > Gammaproteobacteria > Burkholderiales > Burkholderiaceae_D > Telluria_A. Next base: position 32,049 of record JAZKCA010000026.1, on the reverse strand, counting down.
CGATATCGTCGTGTGGGATCCTGAAGGCACGCGCACCATTTCGGCCAAGACCCAGTTTGCCAAAGGCGGCTTCAATGTGTTCGAAGGGCGCACCGTCAAGGGCATTCCTTCGTACACGCTGTCGGGCGGAAAAGTGGTGTTCGAACGCGGCGAACTGCGCGCGGTCGAGGGCGCGGGCAAACACGTTGATCGTCCAGCTTTTACGAAGACTCACGCATAACAAAATATTGGAGTTGTAAATGAACGAACTACGGATCAACGGCGATCGCCTGTGGGCATCCCTGATGGAATTGGCCAAAATCGGCGCCACGCCAAAAGGCGGCGTCAAGCGCCTTGCCCTGACTGACCTCGACAAACAAGGCCGCGACCTGGTCGTCGGCTGGGCAAAGGAAGCTGGCCTGTCGATCACCATCGACCAGATCGGCAACGTCTTCATGCGCCGCGAAGGCCGCAACCCGGCCCTGCCGCCGGTCATGACCGGCAGCCACATCGACACCCAGCCTACCGGCGGAAAATTCGACGGCAACTACGGCGTGCTGGCCGGCCTTGAAGTGGTGCGCACATTGAACGACATGAACATCACGACCGAAGCGCCGCTCGAAGTGGCCTTCTGGACCAACGAGGAAGGCTCGCGCTTCGTCCCGGTGATGATGGGCTCGGGCGTCTTTTGCGGCGCCTTCAGCCTGGAGACCGCGTATGCGGCGAAGGACACCGAAGGCAAGACCGTGCGCGACGAACTGGCACGCATCGGCTACATGGGCGATCAGGTCCCGGGCCAGCACCCGATCGGCGCCTACTTCGAAACCCACATCGAACAAGGCCCGGTACTGGAAGACGCCGACAAGGTCATCGGCGTAGTACCGGCCGTGATGGGCCTGTCGTGGTACGACTGCGTGGTGACCGGCATGGAGGCGCACGCCGGCCCAACGCCAATGGGACTGCGCAAGGACGCGATGCAGGTCTCGACCCGCATCATGCAGGAAGTGGTCAAGATCGCGAACCGCTATCCGCCATATGGGCGCGGCACCGTTGGCATGGTCCAGGTGTTCCCGAACAGTCGCAACGTGATTCCGGGCGAGGTCAAGTTCAGCATCGACCTGCGCAATGTCAACGATGAACTGCTCAACACCATGCACGAAGAGATGCTGGCGTTTATCGACATGACGCGCGCCGAGAGCGGCCTTGGCATCACCATCGAACGCGTGTCGTACTACCCGCCTTGCCCGTTCCATCCCGACTGCGTGGGCGCCGTGCGCGCGGCGACCGAAAAATTGGGTTACTCGACGATGGACGTGGTCTCCGGCGCCGGGCACGACGCCATCTACGCGGCCCGCCTGGCCCCTGCAGGCATGATCTTCGTGCCCTGCAAGGACGGCATCAGTCACAACGAGATCGAGGACGCCAAGTCCGACCATCTTGAAGCCGGTTGCAACGTGCTGCTGCACGCGATGCTCGAACGCGCGGTAGTCATCCCGTAATCACCCGCTGGCTTAATCCGCGATCTTGATGCGGTCGCGCCCGCCCTGCTTGGCGCGGTAAAGCGCGGCATCGGCGCGCGAGAGCGAGTTGTTGATGCTCTCGTCGTCGGCGCGCATCGCGGCAATCCCGATGCTGACCGTCACCGCAATGCGGGTCTCGCCGCTGATCAGCGGTGCGCCGGCCAGCCGGGCGCGCACGCGTTCGGCGAAACGCGCCGCGTCGTCCATGTCGGCCCCCGACAGGATGATGGCAAACTCCTCGCCGCCGATGCGGCCGACCGAATCGACCTTGCGCAGTTCCAGCAGCAGCATGGCCGAGAAATGCTTGAGCACTTCATCGCCCATCGCATGGCCGTAGCGGTCGTTGATCGATTTGAACAGGTCGAGGTCGAACATCAATACCGCCGCCAGGCTGGCCGGGTCGCGTTGTACGCGCGCCAGTTCCTGTTCAAGGCGCGCCATGATGTGGCGCCGGTTGGGAAGGCCGGTGAGGAAATCGGTTGCGGCCGCATCGTGCAGCCTGTGCTCGAGCTGCTTGTGCGCGGTGATGTCGGAGATGAAGCCATGCCAGACGGTGCTGCCGTCGTCCAGCCGGCGCGGCCTGGCCTCGACCTCGCGCCAGCGCTCTCCCACGTCCGGCAGTACGACCCTGAATTGCAGGTACCAGCGCTCCAGGGTGGAGGCCGACAACGCGAGCGAGCCGCGATAGGTGACGATGTCGTCCGGGTGGATCAGGCGCTCGGCCGTTGCCGCGTCCTGCGCCGCCTCGGCCGGCGTAATGCCAAAGATGTTCACGATGCCCGCGCTGCAGTAAGGGAAGGTGGCGTTGCCGTCGGTGTCCAAGCGGTACTGATACACCAGTCCAGGTACCTCGTCGGTCAGGGCAGTGAGCAACTCTGCGCTTTGGCGCAGTTTTTCGGACAGGGCCATCGTGTCCGACATGTCGGTCGTCACGCCGGTCATGCGCAGCGGCTTGCCGTCGGCGTCGCGTTCGACGACTTTGCCGCGGCTGAGCACCCACTTGTAGCTGCCATCCTTGCAGCGCAGGCGATGCTCCACGGTGTAGGCGGGCGAGCGGTCTTCGAAATGCGCGGTGATGTTGGCGAGCACCTGGGCCAGGTCGTCCGGGTGGACGCGCGTGTAGCTGTCTTCGATGCGGTCACCGACTTCATGGTCGCCGAAACCGAGCATGGCCTTCCATTCGGCAGAATAATTAATGCGCCCGGAAACGACGTCGCGATCCCAAACGCCGGTGCCGCTCGTGGAAACCGCAAGCACCGTGGAATCGGCATGCTTGCTGCCGGGGGAATCGGGCGTGCTGTCTGTCGCCATGCAAATCACGCCAATAGAGGTATTGATGCGATAAAGATTACCACATTCCTCAGCTTGCGCGGAAGCTGCGCAAGAAGTCCAGCATGACCTGGGCGGCCAGTTCGGCATCGTCGGCGGTCATGGTTTCAAGGCGGTTGTGGCTGATGCCGCCATTGCCGCAGCGGGTAAACAGCATCGCCACGTCGGTGATCTTGGCCATGGCCATGGCGTCGTGTCCGGCGCCCGAGGCCAGGTCGTAGCGCGGCAAGCCGGCGCGCTGCACCGCTGCGCCCAGCTGGTCCATCAGCCATGGCGCGCAGGGCGCGGCCGCGGCCGAGACGATTTGTTCGATGCTCGGTTCCACCTGGCGCCGCTCGCAAATGGCGGCGATGGCGTCGAGGATGTCCTTGACCGCAGCCAGGCGCACCGCGTCGTCGGCGGCGCGGATGTCGAGCGACAGCTTGCAATGACCCGGAATCACATTTACCGAACCGTTCGGTACTTCCAGCTGGCCGACCGTGCCTACCAGCGACTGGGCCTGGCGGCAGCGCTGTTCGACCATCAGCACGATTTCAGCGGCCGCCGCGGCGGCGTCCTTGCGCATGTTCATCGGCGTGGTGCCGGCATGGCTGGCCAGGCCGGTCAGCTCGACCAGGTAGCGCGAGCTTCCTGCGATGGCAGTGACCACGCCGGCAGCCAGGCCGTGCTCGAGCAGCACCGGGCCTTGTTCGATATGGACTTCGACGAAGCCGAGCAGGTCGGCCGGGTTGCGTGCGATCGCGGGGATGGCGTCGGGGTTGTGGCCCGCCGCGAGCAGCGCATCGCGCATCGTGATCCCGTCGGCGTCGGTCTTGTCGAGCAGGGCCATGTCGAACTGGCCGATGATGGCGTTACTGCCCAAAAAGGTGCTCTTGAAGCGCACGCCTTCTTCCTCAGCAAATCCGATCACCTCAAAATGGAAGGGCAGGCGTTCGCCGCGCTCGCTCAGGTGGCGCACGATGGCGATTGGCAGCAGGATGCCCAGGCGGCCGTCGTATTTGCCGCCGTCGCGCACGGTGTCGTAGTGCGAGCCGGTCATCAGCGTTTTTGCGCCTGGACGGTCGGACAGGTAGCGCCCGGCCACATTGCCGACCGCGTCGATGGCCACTTCCATGCCGGCGTCGCGCATCCAGGTGGCGATCTGTTCGGCGGTGCGGCGATGCACGGGCGTCATGTAGGAACAGGTCAGGCCGTCCTCGGCCTCGCTCCAGGCGCCGATGGTCTCGGACCATTGCATCAAGGTGGGACCAAAATCGGGCAGCACCTTGAGCAGGTCGTTGATGCGCAGTTCGGCGATGCGGTGGATTTGACGCAGGCATTCAGCCATTTCGTCGGCGCGCTGGTTCTTGAGGCGGCGCGCGAAGGTCTCGATGATCCCCTGGCGCGTCAGGCCGTGGCCGTCCGGGCCCTTGACCGCAAGGATGAAGGGGAAACCGAACTTGGCGTTGTAGTCGGCGTTAAGCTGGTGCAGGGTGCCAAATTCGACCGCGCTGCACAGGTTCAGGCCGGACTTGGCCTGCTCATGGGTCGACTCCTCGGTCAGCTGGCCGGCGATGGCGGCCTTGCCGGCCAGTTCCGGGTGCGCACGGATCAGGCCAAGCTGCTCGTCGACGCTGGCCTTGGCCACCACCGTTTGCAGGGCGAACTTGAGGGCCGCGATGGTCGCGAAAGGGCGCTGCGCCGCCGCGCGCTCGGGAATCCACGGCGAGTGCTCGTAGATGCCGCGCAGGGTGTCGACAAAGGCGGCTGCAGCGCAGCTGTTCAAATCCGGGAGTGTGGTCATGGCGTAGGTGTCCGTGCGAGCTTGATAAGGATAATAGCGTTTACAGGCGCTTTCCACATATGGCAACACTGATAGGTGCTATCAGAGTGCCTTGGCCGCCGCGCTGACCTGGTCGCGCAGCCATTTGTGCTCTGGCGCCTGGTGCACGCGCTCATGCCACAGCTGGTAGAAGCGCATCGGCGGAAACTTGACCGGCACATTGAAGATCTTCAGCGGCAGCGTCTTTTCGTAAGAACGGATGAACTGGCGCCCGGTCGTCAGCACCAGGTCGGTCTGGGTCAGCATGTACGGGATCAGTCCGAAGTAGGCCGACTCCACCGCCACTGTGCGCTGCATGCCCTGGCGCTCGAGGAAGGCATCGATGACGCCATGGTAGCCGGGCAGCATCTGCGACGGCGCCACGTGCGGCAGGCTCAGATAGTCCTCCACCGTCATCGCATCGCTGGCCGTGCGTTTGGCGTAAGGACTGTCGGCGCGCATGGTGCAGATGATCGGGTCTTCGAACAGCTTCGAAATGTGCAGGTGGGCGGGCGGCTCGTCCCAGTTGGCGATGACCAGGTCCATGTCGCCGTCCGACAGCATGCGGATGTAATCGACCCCCGGCCCCAGGCTGTGGATGACCACGCGGCTATTGGGCGAACCGCGCCGCAGCGCCGCCACCACATTGGGCAGGAACTGGCTGTCCAGGTAGTCGGGCGCGGCGATGTGGAAGGTGCGCGCCTCTTCCTGGGGCACGAAGGGCGACTTCTTGATGAACAGGCTCTCGGTTTCATCGAGGATGCGCTTGGCCGGCTTGAGCAGGCTCTCGCCGTGCTGGGTGGGCACCATGCCGCGCGCGCCGCGCACGAGCAGCGGGTCGCCCGTCAGTTCGCGCAACTTGCGCAGCGAGGCCGAGATCGACGGCTGCGGCTGGTTGAGCTTGAGCGCCACCCGCGACACGTTTTTTTCCACCAGCAGCAGGTACAGGATGCGGATCAGGTGCAGGTCGAGGTGCTGGGGCAGGCTGGCCATTCTTGTCAGTATATGAAATTAGGTATGTCGAATATACGCCATTTTTCATGTTGTTGGCGGGGAATCAGGCTATCTTGCTTAAAATTGCGCCACGATTGTCGCCGTAACTGCAACAAGGAACCCCATGGAAGTGTTTGGATATCTGGTCCCCTACGGCCTTGAATGGCTCAACCTGATCGTGCGCTGGCTGCACCTGATCACCGGCATCGCCTGGATCGGCGCCTCGTTTTACTTTGTGTGGCTCGACAACACGATCCGTCCACCGGCGCCGGGCTCCGACCTGGCCAACAAGGGCGTCTGCGGCGAACTGTGGGCGGTGCATGGCGGCGGCTTCTACAACCCGCAAAAATACCTCGTCGCCCCGGCGGAACTGCCGAAGGAACTGCACTGGTTCAAATGGGAAGCGTATTCGACCTGGCTGTCCGGCTTTGCGCTGCTCACCATCGTCTACTACTTCAATGCGCAGGCCATGATGGTCGACAAGGCCGTGGCCGACCTTAGTTCGTGGCAGGCGATCGGCATTGGCATCGGCAGCCTGGTGCTCGGCTGGACCGTCTACGACCTGCTGTGCCGCTCCAAGCTGGGCCAGCACGACCTGGCCTTCGGCGCCGTGATGTTCGCGTTCCTGGTTGGCAGCGCCTACGTGCTCAATACTTACCTGAGCGGGCGCGCGGCCTACATCCACGTGGGTGCGATGATCGGCACCATGATGGTGGCCAACGTGCTGATGCTGATCATTCCCGGCCAGCGCAAGATGGTCGACGCCATGATGGCCGGGCAAAAGCCCGATCCGATTCATGGCCTCAAGGCCAAGCAGCGCAGCGTGCATAACAACTACTTCACCTTGCCGGTGCTGTTCATCATGATCAGCAACCATTACGCGATGACCTACCGCCACGAGCACGCGTGGGCGGTGCTGGCCGTGATCATGGCGGCCGGCGTGTTGATCCGCCACTTCTTCAACCTGCGCCACAAGGGGCGGGTCGAATGGCGTTATCCGGTGGCGGGCGTGGCGCTGCTGGTCGGGCTGGCCGTGGCGATTGCACCGAAGGCGCCAGCGGCCGGCGTGGCAGCGGCCGATCCTGCGGCGCAATTTGCCAAGGTCCAGGTCATCATCACGCAGCGCTGCGTGTCCTGCCATTCGAGCCAGCCGACCCAGCCCGGCTTTGCCACGGCGCCGGCCGGGGTGATGCTGCACGACGCCGCCCTGGTGCGCCAGAACGCGGCCAGGATTTACCAGCAGTCGGTACAGCTCAAAGCCATGCCGATTGCGAATTTGACCAATATGACGGACGACGAACGGGCGCAGGTAGCGGCCTGGTTCGAAGCGGGAGCAAAATAAAATGAACCAAGAAAAACTGATCAACTGGATCGACGAGCACTTCGACGAGCAGGTCGCCTTTCTGCAGCAAGTGGTGCAGATCCCGACCGATACGCCGCCGGGGAACAACGCGCCGCATGCAGATGCGGTCGCGCACATGGTTGAAGCCTTCGGCTGGAAAGCCGAGAAGCATGCCGTGCCCGCGCAAGCGGTACACGACTACGGCATGGAGAGCATCACCAACCTGATCATCCGTCGTCCTTACGCCGCGGGCGGGCCGACCATTGCGCTCAATGCGCACGGCGACGTAGTGCCGCCCGGCGAAGGCTGGACCAAGCCGGAATACGGTGGCGTGATCGAGGACGGCTTCATGTACGGGCGCGCCACCGCCGTATCGAAGGGCGATTTCTCAACCTACATTTTTGCAGTGCGCGCGCTTGAAGCGCTGGGCGTGCCGCTCAAAGGCGCTCTGGAGCTGCACTTCACGTATGACGAAGAATTCGGCGGCCTGCTCGGGCCGGGCTGGCTGCTCGAGCAAAAGCTGACCAAACCCGATTTCGTGATCGCGGCCGGCTTCAGCTACAACATCGTCACCGCGCATAACGCTTGCCTGCAGCTTGAAATTACCGTGCATGGCAAGTCGGGCCACGGCGCCATGCCCGAGACGGGACACGATGCGCTGCAGGCGGCCACCAAAATTCTCAATGCGATCTACGATGAACTGCCGGAGCTGAAAAAAATCAAGTCAAAGGTGGCCGGGATCGATTCGCCGACCATGCTGGTCGGGCGGATCGACGGCGGCACCAATACCAACGTCGTACCGGGCAAGGTGGTCATGAAAATGGACCGCCGCATGATTCCGGATGAAGATCCGGTGGCGGTGGAGGCGCAGGTACGGAAGCTGATCGAAAACGCGGTTGCCGGGTTGCCGGGTATTCGCCTGGAGATCAGGCGCTTGCTGCTGTCGCATGCACTGCGTCCGCTGCCGGGATCCGAAAAGCTGGTCGCCAGTTTGCAGAAGAACGGCATGCAGGTGATGGGCGAGGCGATTACCGCGCAGGGCACGCCGCTGTATGCGGATGCGCGCCTGTATGGCGAACACGGGATTCCTGCTGTGCTGTATGGCGCGGGGCCGCGCACGGTGCCGGAGTCGAATGCGAAGAAGGCCGATGAGCGGCTGGCGCTGGATGATTTGCGCAAGGCGACCAAGGTGGTGGCGCTCACGCTGCTGGACTTCCTGGGGTAGTTTGCGTTTCGACGGCTCGTGGTGGAAGGCGCTTCGCTTTTCCACCCTACGCCTTATTTCAGGTCACGGGCCACGCGTCGCGCGCCTTCCACCACGCACCGCCGACGGCTTTACTTCAAGGTCCGCTCGAACAGCTGGTAGATCCGCCGGTACTGGTCGTACCAGCTCTCCGGCTGCACGAACGCGTGCTTTTCCAGCGGATAGCTGGCCATCTCCCAGTTGTCCTTTTTCAGCTCGATCAGGCGCTGTGCGATCCGCACCGAGTCTTGGTAAAACACGTTATCGTCGATCATGCCGTGCGAGATCAGCAGGTGGCCCTTGAGCTTGTCCGCATACTCGATCGGCGACGACTTGCGATACGCTTCCGGATCCAGCTCAGGCGTGTTGAGGATGTTCGCCGTGTACTCGTGGTTGTAGGTGGTCCAGTCGGTCACCGGGCGCAGCGCGGCGCCTGACTTGAACATCTCCGGCGCGCGCATCAGCGCCATGAACGTCATGAAGCCGCCGTAGCTGCCGCCGTACACGCCCACGTTTTTCAAGTCGCCCTGGTGGTTTGCCGCCAGCCAGTTCACGCCGTCCATGTAATCCTCCAGTTCCGGGAACCCCATCTGGCGGTAGATCGCCGTGCGCCAGTCGCGCCCGTAGCCCTTTGAGGCGCGGTAGTCCAGGTCCAGCACGATGTAGCCTTTTTCCACCAGCAGGTTGTGGAACATCTGCTCGCGGAAGTACACCGGATAGCGCTTGCTGACGTTTTGCAGATAACCCGCGCCGTGCACAAACATCACAACCGGATATTTTTTGCCGGCTTCCAGCGTCGCCGGGCGATACAGTTTGCCCCACACCTGGCCGGCGCCGTGGGTCGACGGCACTGCCACGTATTGCGGCTCGATCCACTGGCGCGCCTTGAAGGCGGCGGTGCGCGTGTCGGTCAGCTTGACGACTGCGCCGCCGGCAGTGGCCACGGTTGCCAGCTGAGTCGGCATATAGCTCGACGAGTGGTGCAGCAGCAGCTTGCGTTCGTCCGGCGAGAGCGTGTAGTTTTCGACGCCTTCGAGCGACGTCACCTTGCGCAGTTTGGCGTCCTTCGACGACACCGCGCACACTTCGTAGGTGCCGGGATTGTCCGGATTGCACAGCATGTACGCGGTGGTGCCGTCACTGGCCCACTGGACGCGGCTGGCCTCCCATTTGCCCTGGGTGAGCGCGCGCGGTTTGGCGTCGGCGCCCAGCGTGTACAAGTGCGCGTAGCCGCTCGCTTCGGACAGGTACCACAGGGTTGCGCCGTCGGGCAGCCAGCCAAAATCGTTGTTGCCGGAATTTACCCAGGCCGTATCGGTGACCCGGTTCACCGACTTGAGCGCGGCGTTCTTCAGGTCGACCGTGGCGATCCAGCTATCCTTGTTGTCGACCGCACGAATCAGCAGCGCCGCCTGGGCGCCGTTGCTGCTCCATTGAATGGCTTCGCCGTCGTCGTCGACGCGCACCGCGCGGTTGCCCTTGAGCGCGGGCAGCTTTTGCGCCGTGCGCAGCGCCGCCAGCGGGTCCGCTGCGATGCCGGGCAGGGTGTCGAAGGACAGGTCGCGCACCTTGCGCGTGGCCAGGTCGATCAGCTTGACCGTATGCTCGACCGGCATGTTGCGGCCCACGCGCGGACGCTGGTCGTCGAACTCTTCGTAGCCCGATTCGGTGATGTAGCGCGGCAGCTTGCCGATGCGGCCTTTTTCGGCCGACTTCGGCGCCGTCACCACCAGCAGATAGCGGCCGTCGGGCGACAAGGCGCTACCGTCGATGACGACCTTGTCGCCAAGGTAGATCGGGGCCGGCGCGCGGGTGGCGTCGGCGCGGCGCAGTTCCTCGGCGCGGTCGCGGCTGGCGTCGCGGTCGTCCTTCTGGCGCTTGAGCGTGGAGATCAGGCGCAGCTGCATGTCGCGCAGCGCGTCATCGTCCGGTGCGGCCGCAGGGTCCTTGCTGGCGCGCGGTACGGCCACCGGCGAAATCAGGCGGTCGGCCCGGTTCCAGCTAAGCCATTCATGCTCGACGCGGAACTGCACGCTGGCGCCGTCGGCCGAATACTGCGGCGCGGCCAGGCCGTTGCTGCCGCGCGTGATCTGGGTCAGCGCGCCGGTTTTCAGGTCGCGCTCGAACAGGTCGCCGTTGCGCAGCATGACGCTGCGGGTGCGCTCGCGGTTGTAGACGAGTTTGTCGCTGTCGATGTTGGCCAGTTCGGCGTCGCCCACCAGGCGCGGTTTGCCGGGGATGGCCTGGAAAGTGTCGCGCAATTGCGAGGCGCTGCGCTTCTGCTTGAAGAACACCTGCTTGCCGTCCCAGCTCCACCATGCGGTTTCCGCAGGTGTGCCGATCCAGTCGGGATGAGCCATGGCCTGATCAAGGCTGATGGGCGTGACGGCGGCGGCGGGAAGCACGCACAGGGTGGCAAAGGCCAGCAAGGGAAGGGCAAGGAATCGCATCGTGAGGAGTTCGCCAGAGAATACAAAAAAGCATTCTAGCGCAGGCAAGCGAGCCTTGTGGTGCAGGGGAAAAGAAATAGGGGAAGGTAAATACGAAGCACCGGCGGCTGCGCGCCGGTGAGTTTACTGCAGGCGGTTGGGGTCAGGCGTTGTCTTGCACAGGGCCGTTGCGAAGCAGGACAAGCATGCGAAACGCCATCCATGCAGCGGCAAGGCCGCCGGGAAGGTATTCGACAAATTCCACGATCAGCCCCGCGAGGCGAGCTGGCGCAGTTCGGCGGCCAGGCTCGGCTGCATGTCCTGGTAATCATTTGCCATGCGAATCAATTTCATATGGGTGCGGGCGCGCGAACGTTCCGACACGGGCGGCTTGGCCGTCACTTCCTGCTTCACGAACTGGCGCTCCTGGGCCGCGAACAAGGCGGCCGCAAACGTGCGGGCAGCAGTGCTGATATCGGCGAAGTAGTGGCGCAGCGAGTGCGTGGTGTGGAAGGCGGCGGTGCTCATGATGTCCTCGAAGACGATGTGTTGATGCAGTGCAGTATAAAAGACTCCGAGCTATAAAGAAAATTTTGATTTGTGATGTTAGCTATATATATTTCGCATAACTGTGTGCCAGGCAAAATAAGCGATATTCATGAATGTGATGATGCATGGCAACTTTTATTGCCATTGAACCGGGGTCAGACCACTTTTGCTGGACGACAAAAGTGGTCTGACCCCGGTTTGACAGGCCTAGTTGTTGACTGGCGGCAGTTTGGGGCGTTCGGCCGGTTTGGCCGTGGCCATTTGGGCTCCGGTCCTGGCCAGGTCGCGCTCGTCGATGCTCACGCCGCGTCGCTGGCGTTGCAGGACGCCCATGCGGCCCTGATCGAGCAGGGTCAGGTCGCGCAGTTCGTACGGGCCGCTGGCGCCGGCCAGCAGGGCGGCGTCGTAACGCAGCACCAGGGCCTGGCTGCCCGGTTCGAGCCAGTGCGCCGCATGCGCCACCGCCAGGGGCTTGAGGGCGCCGCCCACCGTCCCGTACAGCAGCGCGCGCGTTTCGTAGCGTCCGGCCGCAGCGACCTCGACGCCGAGGCGCACGCCCACGCTGCCCGGCTCGTTGACCACGCTGGCGCTGCCGTCCAGCCGCGCCACCGGCATGGCCACCCCGAACGCCACCCGCAGGCTGCGCTTGACGGTCTGCCCCTTGACCATCGCGTCGCCTGACGCTTGCACTTCCCACAGGCCGGGAGCGGGTGCTTCATCGGCGTCGAGCGGCAGGCGCGCGCGCAGGCGTCCGTCCTTGTCGACCTTGAACGATACGGGAAAGCTGCGCCCCGCCGGCGAGACGACCACGCCGTCCAGGCGCCTGAACACGTGGCGCTGGTTGACGACCGCGCCGTCCTGCTCCTGCAATTCGGGCAGGACGCTCAGCTGCTGGCCGTGCAGGTAGCTTGGGGCGTCGGTCTGCATCGTCAGCGCGAATCTGCTGCCCGGTTCGACCACATTGACCATATAGCGCTCGCCCGCCTGCGCATCGGCGGCGCGCAGCTTGAAGGTGCCCGTACCCAGATCGGGGTGGAGTCGGAAGGCCGAGGTGCCTTCGGCGAACGGCAGCTCGGCCTTGCTCAGTTTGTCGGCCGTGACGAGCATGTCCATGCCGCTGCCGGCCGCGAACGCGCGCCCGCCGGCGTCGGAAATGACCAGCGCCTGCGGATGGATGGCTTGCTTTCCGCGCGCGCCCAGCGCCTGCAGGCGCACCAGCGCGCGCGGCGCCGTGGTGTGGATGGCCACGCCCACGGCCAGTTCCTCGGCGCTGACTTCGGCGTAGTACTCGCGGCTCTGCCCGATGAAACTTTGCACGGCCGTGGTGACTGAGCCTTGCGCGGCCCAGCTCATGCCGACCGCCTCGCGCGACAGGCCGGGCGCGCCCGCGCTCTTGAGGGCCGCTCCGGGCGCGGCGATTTTTTGCGGTACCAGGTCGCCGGCCTGGCCCGGCAGGAAGCGCGGCGCGGCGGCGGCGCCGGCGGCCAGCAGCGTGGCCGAAGCGAGCAGGAATGCGCGTACGATATGGGGATGGAATGTGGTGTGCATGGTTGGCTGTCCTCGATGGTTACAGGTCGTTGCGCAGGATGGTGTCCAGGCCGAAGCACTTGCGCCGGCTCTGGTTGTGCGAGAGCGGTTCGGCCCCCGCCATGCGGCTCTTGTCGTAGAACCAGTTGGTGCCCGCGCCGGCCTGGCTGGTGCAGTTGAGGAAGCCGTCCGAGCAGCTGTTGAGCCAGGCCTGCGTCACTTCCAGCCCCACGTTCAGGGTGTAGCCCCCGCAATAGCTGTCGCCATCGAAGGGCGACGTGTCGACATCGGATCCGACCACGTTGTAGAAGCGCTTCGGCAAGGCCGGACGGCCTGCGGTCCCGTACAGCATGGTGGCGTTGTAGTTGGCCATCCAGCTGGTTTGCTGCATGCGCACCGCGTCGCTCTTGTAGCCGAGCAGCCAGCCCACCGCCGACTCGAACACATTGCCGCTGATGGTGGCGTCGGCCAGCGGCGTGCCCAGCGACGAGGGCGCCAGCGCATTGACCCAGCGGATCGCGTTGATGATGGTCGGGTGGCGGCTGTCCTGGGTCGGGTTCGACATGATCCAGCGCACCACGTTGCCGCCGTTCGAATGGGTCTCGATGACCAGGTCGGTGATGTTGTTGTTGACGATGAATGGATGCAGCTGGCCGGCCAGGCAGCCTGCCGCGGCCGAGGCCCACATGTACTGGTCGAAGTCGCAGTTGATCACGATCGACATGGCCTGGTTGGGCAGGCCCTGCTTGACCGAGTTGATGAATTCCCAGGTCCAGTAGTCGTTGCCGGCATTGGTCTGCTTGCCGGTTCCATGGACAAAGGCGACCCCGGTGTTGCCAGCGTGGGCAGGCAGGGCGGCCAGGAGGGCCAGGCCGAGGACGAGCGGGGTAAGGTGGGTGGTCAATTTCATTCTTGTCTCCATCGTTAACGTCGTTAGAAAATGAATTCGAACTGGGATAAGGGATTTCGAGCTGCTGCGAATGATCGTGAGCGCAGGCGGCAGCGCGGGAAGGACTGGCTGCCGGTTGACGCGAGAACGCGCCTGCGAAAAGAGAGGGGAGGTGCGCGACGGATCGCGCGTTGTACAGATTAGCCAGCAGCGTGGCGCCGGTCTTGCTGCTTCGCGTCAGGCAGTTTGCGCGATTGCGCCACCCGTGTGGGGCACGGAAACAATCGATTCCGAACAGAATTTTTATTGTCGTCGGTGTTCGGCTATGATCGTCGCATACAATCCAATTTCGACAATTCCTGCCGGAGACGCAGCATGAGCAAACCGAAGGGTGAACAGTGATCGCGCTGGGACTGATGCTGGCGCTGGTAACGAGTGCGTCGCCGTCGGCGCCGGCCGAACTGCCGATCTACCTGATGGAAGTGCCGCCGCTGACCATCAACGCACCCGAACGCAAGGGCTTGGTGGGCGACATTGTCATCGAGGCGATCAAGCGGGCGGGCTACCAGCCGCGCATTATCGTGGTGCCGAACAACCGCGCACTGACCGTCGTCGCCAGCCCGGACATGCACGACACGCTGATCATTCCGCTGGCCCGGCTCGAAGAACGCGAGCCGAAATACACCTGGATCGCGCCGATCGTGAAGGTCAACCGTGGCTTCTTTTCCACCAAGCGCCAGGTCCACTCCTTCGACGAGGCGCGCGTCAGCTTCACCCTGATTGGCGTAGCGCGTGGAACGGCCGGCATCAGCATCCTGCACCGCGAAGGTTTTGACGACAAGCAGATATATGAGCTTAACCAGGGCGAGGGTGCGCTCAAGATGCTGATGATGGGGCGTATCGATGCGTGGTACGGCCCGATTGCCGAGGGCAGGGCGATGCTCAAGGCGATCAACGCCCCCGACAAGGTGGCGATCAGCTCTCCCCTGGGACCGACCTTCAACTACCTGGGATGCTCGAAAATCTGCGACCCCGCCATCGTTGCTCGCCTGGCCGGTGCGCTCAAGGAGATGGAGGCGGACGGCACCAGCAAGGCCATCCGCCTGAAGTACGGCGACCTGGAACAATAGGCGCTACAAGGCCACGCGCTCCGCCGCCCGGTTCAGAATACGCACCACCATCGCGATCGAATGCGGCACCATTTTTTTTGCGACCCCTTTGCGGACCGCATGGTCGGTCGACGACAGCACCGCGCCGCCATATTTGTACGAATAATTTCCGCCCTGGGTCAGCAAGGGGCGGATCTCGCCCGCGCCGGCCGCCAGCGGTGCGAAGTCGGCCAGTGCGGTCAATACCAGGGCCTGGTCGCCCAATCCTTCACTGTCGTAGTAGTCGCTGATCCAGCCTTCCCAGCCCGAGTGGTTGTTCCCCAGCGTGTTGTAGGTATGGTGCGGCTGCAGCAGGTCGGTGGTGTGCAGGATGAAGCCGAGCGTCTGGGCCGATGGCGCGAGCATGAAGCGGCTCCAGAAATACTGCCCCAGGTTGTCGATCGGCTGGAAGGGGAATTTCTGATAATCCTCGTACATTTTCGGCGTTGAATAGCCGCCCTGGCGGTAGCGGGCCTCGGTGATGCCGTAGCTGTTGTATTTGCTGGCGTCGCCGAACCAGCCGCCGTTGCCGCCGGCGCCATCGTCGAGATAGTCGTTCACCAGCCAGCTTGCAGCGAGCACGTCGACATCGCCCCGGTTGCCTAGCCTGGCGTAGTTATACCCGCCAAAGTCGTTGCCGTGCACGTCCGCGCCGGTGGTGTGGTCCTGGAAGTGCCAGAACGAGGTGTAGTGCGCCAGGGTCGACGCCAGGCCCCACACCGGCGAGGTCTGGCAGTTGCCGGTGGTGGCGCCGCAGATATAGGTGTCCTGGAAGTAGTCGACGTCGTGCGCACCCTGGCCAATCGCTTCGGCAAACTGGTCCATCGTGTAGCCGGCCCTGGTCACGCCCGCCACCAGCTTGGCGTAGCTGGTTTCGGTCGGATGGGCTTTCATGAACTGGACGGCGTCGAGCACGATCCGTTTGTGGGTGGCCGTATTCCATGCCTGGGCCGGGATGCAGGCTGCCAGTGCGAGTACCGCCGGCGCCAGCTTGAAGACTGTTTTCATGAGCGTTCCTTTGCATTGATGATGGTTTTCTTCATTGCCCCAGTTCTGGGTGATCCTTGATCAGCTGCGCGCGCAACGCCTCAAGGCGGCGCGCCTTGTCCTGCGCCTTGGCGATCTTGTCGGGCGCGATACCTATCGCCTGCCCGCGTGCGATATCCGCCCGCAGGATTGGCAGTTCCTGATCGACCGCCTTGACGTAAGACGCATACAGGCGCACCGACTGACGCGCTTCGTACGCGAGGTAAGCCTTGGGGTCGGCCAGTTCCGCGGCGCTGGGTACGGGCCGGGTTTCGGTGGGACGAACGATGGGCGGCGCTTCCGGATCGCCGTGCAAGCGTGTCGCGGCCATGCTCACAGCCGCGGACACCTGGGATGTGGCTGCGGGCTCGCTGAAAAACGCCATTGATGCGCCTTGCGACGGCGCTGCTGCCGCCGGCGACGGCGTAGCGGCTACCGGGGTGGGCGCGGTAATGGACGGGCTTGTACTGTCCCCAGGCCAGGCCAGCCATCCGGCAACGGCGAGGATCGCGGCCAGTCCCACGGCCTTGACGGGCGGCGTCATGGCGCCGCTCCGGCGGTGTCGATCACGGCGCTGCGCAGCGCCTGTGCGCGGGCGGCGGCGAACTGGCTGCGGGCCCTGGCCATGGCAATCGCCTTGCGCGCCTGGTAGCGCACGGTCTCGGAGGCTGCCGCGTGATAGCCTTCGATGCGTTTGTCGACCAGCAGGATCTCCCAGCTTGCGGCCTGGCCAGCGCCCACGGCTTCGCGGAATGGACTCGACACCTGGCCCTCCGGCTGCAGCAGCGCCAGGGCAGCGAGCCAGTCCGGACTGGCCGTCTGCACTACCCAGCCAAGGTCGCCGCCGCGGCCGGCGTCGGCGGCCTTCGAATAGCGCCGCGCCAGCGCGCTGAAATCATCGCCCCTTGCGGCAGCCGCCGCGACTTCCCTGGCAGTGGCTTCGTCGGCCACCCGGATATGCCTTGCCTTGACGCGCTCGGTGGCGCGGAATTCCTCCTTGTGGCTTGCATACCAGGCTTTGATGTCGGCCTCGCTGACCTGCCGCATCAGCGCCGCCTGGATCGGGCTTTCCGCCTCGGCGCCGTCGGCAATGCCGTACAGTCCCATCGCCGCGCGCACGTCGTCCTGGTCGGCCAGCGCCTGGCGCAGATCGGCCATCGGTCCGGCGCCGAAGCGCCGGCTGGCCCAGTCGATCACGAATCGGGTGGCGACGGCGGCCCTGGCCTGCTGCTGCATGAAGTCGATGTTCCGGCTGAAGAACTCCATGCGTCCCTGGACGTTCTGGCGCCGCAGAATGTCGTGCATGCTGAGCGTCACCGGTGCGGTCTTGCCGAGCGTGAAGCGGATCAGCTTCACCTGCTTGGCCAGCGCCTCGCGCTCAGTACCCAGCGTGTAGTCGAGCCGCAGCTTGCCCGGAACGCCGAACAGGCGCTCCAGCTTCTCCGGTTCGACCTTGTATGCCTCGACGATCGCGCTGTCCAGGTTCCCTCCCGGCCTGGCGCGCAGCTCGGCTTCGAGCTCCTTGCCATACAGGCTGCGCAGCGCGCCGACCAGCTTGTCGTCGAGCGCAACGTCGCGCGCGAAGCCGACCCCGGTAGCGGGATACAGCTGCGCGGCGCCATAGCTGGCGCGCACCCAGGCCGCCGTCAGGCGTTCCGCGACCAGGGTGTCGAGCAGGACCGCCGGATTGGGGCGGCCCTGCTGCCGGGGCGCGTTATGCAGCATCACGTCCAGCGTGAAGCGGTACAGGGGTTCGCCGTTGATGCGCGCCGCAACCGGCGTCGCCGCGTGTGCCTGTGCGCCGGCGAGCAGCGCGCAGGCGACCAGGGCCGCCTTCCATCCGAACGTGACCATGCGCGCTCCTTCCTACAGGCGCAGCGCGGCGCGGTTGAGGATGTGGACGACCATGGCGATCGAACTCGGGATCATCTTGCGGCCCACCGTCAGGCGCACCGCGTGGTCGGTCGAGGACAATACCGCGCCGCCATTCGCGTACGAGTAGTTGCCGCCCTGGCGCAGCAGCGGGCGCAAGTCGGTCTGGGTCGGCGTCAACGGCGTGAAGCCGGCCAGCGCCGTGGTCACCAGGGCCGGGTTGTTCAAGCCTTCCGAGTAATAGTAATTCTCCGCCCATTCTTCCCAGCCGGTATGGTTCGAGCCCGAGCTGCTCCAGGTGTGATGCGGCTGCAGCAGGTCGGTGCTGTGCATGACGAAGCCGAGCGTCTGCACCGCGGGCGCGGCCAGGAAGCGGGAGAAGTAGTACTGGGCCAGGTTGTCGACAGGCTGGAACGGCATCGTCTGGAAGTCCTGGTACATGGACTTGGTCGAATAGCCGGCCAGGCGGTAGTGCGCTTCGGTGATGCCGTACGTGTTGTACTTGGTGCCGTCGCCGAACCAGCCGGCCATGCCGCCGGCGCCATCGTCGAGGTGGTCGTTGACCAGCCATGCCGCTGCAAGGTTGTCGACATCGCCGTGCACAGCGTTCTTGGCGTAGTTGTAGCCGCCGAAGGGGTTGCCGTGGACGTCAGGCCCGGAGGTGTGGTTCTGGAAGTGCCAGTAGGAGGTATAGGCGCCGGCGGTGATCGATCCCCACAGCGGGGCGCTGGCGCAGTTGCCGGTGGTGGCGCCGCAGATGAAGGTGTCGGCAAAGTCGTCGGGGTCGATCGAGGACTGCGCCAGCACCCTGGAAAACTCCGCCATGGTGTAGCCTGCCCGCGCCACGCCGGCCGCCAGCTGGTTGTAATTGGTGCTGCCGGGATGGGTGCGCATGTAGTCGATTGCGTCGAGCACGATGCGGCGGTGCGTTTCGGCGTGCCATGCCTGCGCAGGCAGGCATGTAAAGGTGGAAAGGACAAGGGCGGCGGCTGTCAGGCTGATTTTCATGGTCTCTTTCTTTCGGCAAGGTGGGACAACTCAGGCAAGCATCGGTACGCCATGGTCGTGGCGGTCAGTCAAAATCTCGAAGGCGGCGCGGTGCCGCGTGGAGTAGGTGCGCCCTGGCTGGCCGCGCTGCTCCACGGTCAGCCGGCAGGCGGCCAGCTTGGTGTTCAGGCAGGCCTTCTCGCCGCCCGGAGGATTGGCATAGGCCAGGCCGGCAAAGTCGGCACGCGCGGCGCGCATGCTGAGCGTGATGCGCAGATCGCGCGAACGGGCATCGATCTCCAGGCTGAACAAAGCTGTCCTGGCGCGCGTACGAACCGACTGCGGAAGGCCGTTGAGCGAAAACTCCTGCTCGCCGATGCGCAGCACCACCAGCGACATCGACGGCGTCCAGAACGGCCCCACCTTCAGGCGCGCGCTGGCGCATTCGAGGAACACCTCGGGCGCGCCGTCGAAACCGGCCACCTGGCCCCAGGCGTAGGCGTCGGTGTGGCGGCTGCCCCAGTTGTGGTTTTGGCTTCCGGTCCAGCCATCGATGTCGATGACCTTGCCGTTGAGCTGCAGGCTGCCGATGAAGACGGCGCTGGGCGCGGCCACCAGCGCCTTGGCGCGCGGCATGGCCGCGGCATACAGCGACGCGGGCAACAGCAGCATGGGCGCTTGCGGCGACGTGTACTGCATGGCCCACGCGAGTGCGTGCGCGGTGTCGGTCGCCGCCCCGCGCATCTGAGCGAGGTCCAGCCGCGAAGCGCCAATCTCCAGGTCAAGTCCAGCGTCGCCGATGCGGCACTCTTGCAGGGGAAAGACTTCCTTGGCGGCCGCGATGGTGCCGGCCTCGCCGTCGAAGTACACGGCCCAGACTTCGCCCACGGCTTCATGCGGCTTGCCCACAGGGCGGAAGAAGGTGTAGCGGATCCAGAACGCAAGCGCGCGCTCGGGATGGTTGGCGCGCAGGAAATAGCTCTCGTAGTGGCCGGTGTCGGTCCCCGGCTCGAAGCGGCAGCGGTTCGCTTCGGCGCGCGTCATCTGGCGGACAGCACGATGTCGTCTGGCGCGCGCAGCGGCCGGAATACGTCCGACACGCGCTGCTTGAAAGCGAGCGGCGCGTAACCGGTCCACTTGCGAAATGCGCGGCACAGTGAGGATTGTTCGTCGAAGCCGATATCGGCGCTCAGGTCGGGCAGCGAGGTGTCGCCCTGCATCAACGCGAGCACGGCGTGCTGCGCGCGCGCGGCATTGAGGATCTGGCGAAACGAGGTTCCCTCGTGCTGGAGCGCGCGCTGCAGGGAACGCCGGTCGCGGCCCAGCAGCGCCGCCACGCCGGGTTCGTCGGCGTCGGCCAGCGGCAGGGCGGACACGAATAGCGCGCTCACTGAGCGCGTCACCGACATGCCCTCGCGCGAGGCAGCGCTGGCGCAGTGGCCGAGCCAGTCGCCGATGGCGTCGTTGAGCAGGTCGTCGGCGAAGCGCGGCCTGGCGTCGAGCAGTTCCGCGGCAATCGTCACGCCGTAGCAGCAGGTTTCGAAGCGCACCGGGCACTCGAACACGGCGTCATAGGCTTCGGCCGGCGCGATGCGGCGGTGGCGCATCGACACCTGCACCACATCGACCCGCTCGCCCAGCAGGTAGCGGCCGAACGAGACCCAGCCTGCCAGGATGCCTTCGACCACCGCCGGAGGCAGCGTCTGCGCAGGCTGCCAGCTCAGGTGGACCCGGCGGGCGTGGCGCCGCACGCTGGCGTGGCCGAGCGTGCTGGTGATCGATTCGAGCTGGGTCAGGTGCCGGATCGCTTCGCGCAGGCTGGGCGCGGTGGCCGCGGCGATGCCCAGCATGCCGAAGCCGGCGCCGCCAACCCGGGCGCCGAAGCGCAGCCCCAGTCCGCTGTCGTCAAGTTCCTGTGCGGCGCCGGCCATCAGCGCCGCATAGGAATTGCCGCACAGCCGGCGACGATGCGGGTCGGGCGCCTGCAGGTGCTGCGCCTGCGCCGAAAGCGGCAGGCCGCGTTCGGCCAGGAAGGCGCCCAGCGCGTCGGAATAGAGCGTTGACACGCTGGGCGTGGCGACATGGTGGCGCGTGCGCTGCATGCTCAAATCGCCCACGGGAACAGCACCGTGGCGAGGTTGCCGAAGATCGTCTTCAGGAAGAGGATCTTGACCGAAAGCTCCTCGTACCATGGGGTGGCGATGGTGGAAAACGACCATGAAAAATCCCACAGTGTGGCCGGCTTCCACCACTCGAAGTGCAGCTCGGAGGTCCAGTTATGCCCGTACAGCAGCTCCTGCACGGTGGGCTGGACCTGACCCGCCGGCTGGAACAGGCCGTGCAGGGTGGTCATGTCGTCGAGCAGGTCCAGGCCGGCATTGTTGTACACGTGCTTGATGCCGACAAACTGCAGGCCGCCGCCGCTGAAGCGGTAAGTGAGCAGGCGCCCGGCATCGTTCGGCGCCGGCGCCAGGATTTGCAGCGTGCCGCTCACAGCGGCATTCGGCAGGCGGTCGACGCGCAGCTCGCCGCTGACCTTTGCTGCATAGTTCTGGTTGGCGCGCCAGGCGTCGATATCGGTGATCACGACGTTGAAGTACACGCTGACGTTGCGGTATTCGCCCTGGTACCAGGCGTAGCCGTGCATCTCCTCGGTGAACGAAATTCCTTTGG
Source organism: Pseudomonadota bacterium (assembly GCA_040388275.1). Lineage (GTDB taxonomy): Bacteria > Pseudomonadota > Gammaproteobacteria > Burkholderiales > Burkholderiaceae_D > Telluria_A. The sequence goes on along the minus strand of JAZKCA010000026.1, from coordinate 10,742 downwards.
CCCACACCAGGCAAGGCAGCAGCAGGATACCGATCAGCAGCAGTAGTTTTTTCATGGCGGTCCTCACAGTCGATAGCGTTCGGCGGCGCGTTCAGCCAGCGCCGAGATGGTGAGCAAGGGGTTGGCCCCGATCGACGCGGGAGCGATCGAACCGTCCATCACGCGCAGGCCCGTGTAAAGTCCGCCCGCCGGATTGAATACCTGGCCGTCGGCGTTGACGACGCCGTCCTCAACCCGGTCTGCCATCGGGCAGCCGCCGAGCGGATGGACGGTGGTCATGGCGCCGCCGAAAATCGGGCTGCTGCGGGGGCTTTCCGAAAATTTGCCGCCGAAGGCTTGCGCATGCAATGTCATCTCGGCGCGCATGCGCGCACCGAAGGGCTCCTGCATCAGGCCGGGCCAGACCACGCGCGCATTGGCACTGGCGTCCAGCTCCACTTTGCCCGACGCGCTGTCATGACCGATGCCGAGGTAGACCATGCTGTGATTGAGGGCGCCGTCGCTGCGGCGCGTGAACGCGTCGCGCGAGATGCGCTGGAGCGCCGCAAAGTCGAGCGTGGCGCCGGCGGCGAGCGGCATGGCAATGCGCATCGCGTCCACCAGCGCGCTGGGGATGGCCGCGTCCTGGATCACGTAACGCTTGTCGACCGCGACGGCGGCGCTGCGGTAGTCGGCAACAGCGGTAATCGTGGGCCCCGCGCGCTTTTCGCCGAACGGCGGTGCGCCGCTGCCGAAGCCCATGATGTTGGTCTGCACGCGCGTGTTGTAGGCCAGGCCGAGCAGGTCGCCATTGGTGGAAAAGCGGGTGCCGAGCGCCGCCGACAGGGCCAGGCCGTGGCCGCGCGAGCGCAGCAGGATCTGGGTGCTGCCGAGCGAACCGGCCGCCAGGATGACGCTGGCGGCGATCAACTGGCCTGCGATGGCCGGGCCGCTCTCGGGGCGATACAGGTAGTGCACGCGCCAGCGGCCGTCGGCCATGCGTTCGACGCGGTCGACTTCGATCTGCGAAAAGATCTGGGCGCCTGCGTTGCGCGCCAGCGGCAGGTAGTTCACGTCCAGGCTGTTCTTGGCGCCCACCCGGCAACCCGCCACGCAATCGCCGCAATGGCTGCAGGGCGCTTGCCACACGCCCTGCGCGTTGGGCGCGTTGGCGTAGCGGCGCAGGTTGACGGCGATGGGGGCGGCGCGCGGCGTAACCGTCGCGCCCTGCCGCTGGCGCGCTTTGGCGCCCGACAAGTGGAACCAGTTCTTGCGCAGCGCGTCGGTTTCGGTGACGCTGTCCACGCCCAGCATGTCGCGCACCCGTTGTTCGTACACGTCCATCGCGCCGCTGGCGTAGGCGCCCTGGATGCTGGCCGGCCAGCGCGCGAACACGTCGCGGTCGGGCGCCATCACCACACTCGAATTGATCAGCGAGGTCCCGCCGACGCCATTGCCGCTCAACACATCGACGCTGGCGCCAACGCGGTAGTCGAACAGGCCGAGCGGCCTGGCAGCGGAGCGGAACTGGGCCAGCGTGTCGACCAGGCCGGTGGCGAAGTCAAGGGGCGTCCATTCCTTGCCGCGTTCGAGCACGCATAGCTTGCGTCCGGGGGCAAGCCGTGCCGCCATGACGGCGGCGCCGTAACCGGAACCGATCACCACCACGTCGTAAGGTCCCAGCAGCTCGCTCACGGGGCGGGATAGCGGCGTGCGCGCGGGCAGGAATGCCGCCAGCGCCGCGCCGGTGGGCAAGGCTGCCCCGGCGACCATGCTGCCAATGGCGGCCATGAACTGACGCCGTTGCGTGCTGCTGCGTTTCGACATGGTGCGCTCCTTTGCGTTGACGAACAGCCAATTTAAAGGAGGGGGTGGTGGGCGTCTTGTCCGAATGCGACAGGCAAATGGCGCTTCGCGCCAAAGATTGTTAGCGGGAATTCTTGATTGCGTCGCAGGAAGATCGAGCAAAACGAAAAAAAACCGCCGAAGCGGTTTTTTTCACAGTGGGATCGGACTAAAGCTCAAGCGGCCTTGCGGCGGCGTGCGAAACGGCCCATGCCGACCAGCGCCAGGCCGATCAGTGCCAGGCTGCCTGGCTCAGGTACCGAACCAGGTGGCAGTTCAGGCGCCACTTCGTCGATGTAGAAGCTGTCCATGCCGAAGCAGTCAACGCCCGAGTTCTGGGTGAAGAAGAAAGCTTTGACGTTGTCGAACTGCGAACCGAGGAAGATCGACACTGCAGGGAAGCCCCAGTTTTCTGGTGGCAGCATCTGCGCGTAGTCGTCCGACACGCCATCGCCGGAGGCGTGGATGTAGGTCTGCTCGGTACCGTCGGCAGCGCCGCCACCGGTGTTGGTGTTCGAGGTCAGCACGAAGTAGTTCAGGTCGAAGGCGGTGCCGTCGATCTTGGTCACTTGCAGCTTGGTCATCACACCGCAGCAGCCGGAGAGCCAGTGGCCGTGCACGACATTGTTGCCGCCGCCATAGTAGTCGCCAAAGGTGGCAGAGCCGCCGATGGCTTCAACGCGGAAACCCGCTTCTTCGTAGATGGTGCCGCCGCCCGACACGGTGCCGCCGGTGAAGGTGATGACGGTTGCGTTGGCTGCAGCGGCAACGCCGAGCGCCAGGAACAGGGTGCCGAACAGGCGGAAGACAAGCTTGGACATGAATTTCCTTGTATTGTGGATGGGGCATGGTTTAGTTACCCAAATGCTAAGAGCAAGACCTGTGCCACATGCAACATTGTATTCAGTGCAATATTAATAGGTGATTAAAATCAAGGGCTTAGCGGTGTTTCTGAACAGTTAACGGTGACCTGTTAGTTGCTGTGGGGATAGCAGTTGTAAAGTCTGTCGACAGGGCGCCAGCCTCGGGGGGGGCAAAAAAAACGCCCACCCCGGAGGGTTGGCGCCTGGTTTATCAGCAGCGGGGCTTACTTACCGAGCAGTACCGGTTCCCCGAAGCCCAGCTCCTTCATGCGCGGCATCTGGGTTTTTGCATCGCCCACCACGAGCCACACCATTTTCGCGGGATCCAGATATTTTTGCGACAGCGCCTGGACCTGCGCCAGCGTCATCGCATTGACGATCTGTTCGCGCTCCTTGACATAGTCGGCGCGCCAGCCGTACTTGCTGATGTTGTCCAGCATGCCCAGCTTGGCGCCGGCCGTTTCGAAGGCACGTGCATTGCTCTTGATCAGGTAGTTCTTGGTCGTTTCGAGGTCAGCTTCGGTATAGGCCGGTGCGTAGTCTTGCAGGATCTGTTTCACCAGCTGGGTGGACTCGAGCGTGACATTGCTGCGCACGCCGCTGGCGATCGTGAATGGCCCTGCGCTCTTGCTGCCTGAGAAACTCGAACTGATCCCGTAGGTGTAGCCTTTTCCTTCACGCAGTTGCTGGGTCAGGCGCGACGCGAAGCTGCCGCCGCCCAGGATGTAGTTGGTCACCGTGGCAGGGTAGTAGTCGCCGGCCGTGGCAGGCAGCGCCAGGTAGCCGACCTGCAGCACGGATTGCTTCGCGTCCGGCACGTCAACGAAGTAGACCCTGGCGGCGGCCTGGACCGGCGCGGCGGTGGGCGCCGGCAGCGTGACCGGACGCGCTTTCCAGTGGCTGCCGAGCTCGGCCAGCGAACGGGCAACGGCGGCCTTCGGCAAGGCGCCGATCACATGCATGCGCGCCACCGACGGCGACATATTCGCCTTGTAGTACTGCTGCAAGTCCTCGATGGTAATGGCGTTCACGGTCGCGGCCGTGCCAAGGGTGTTGCGCGAACGGATATGCTCGTTTCCGTAGATGAGCTTGCTGTAATTGCTGCTTGCCAATGCGTTCGGATCGGCTTCCTGCTGACGAATCTGGCTCAGCACGCTTTGCTTGATCAAGGCAAATTCCTTGTCGTCCCAGCGCGGCTGCAACAGCATTTCCTCAACCAGCGCCAGGGTGGCCGCGTAATTGCGCGCCAGGGTCGTCACGCTGATGCGCACCTCTTCGGTCCGTGCCGCCACCCTGATCGTGGCGCCCAGTTGCTGGATCGCTTCTTCGAGTTCCTGCGGGGTCCGGTTGGCGGTGCCTTGCGTGAGCATGCGCGCCATCAGGTTGGCCACACCTACCTTGTCGAGCTTGTCGAGCAACTGGCCACCGTCGATGGCGATATCGAACTGCACCAGCGGCACTTCGCTGTTCTGGATGCCATGCACACGCATGCCGTTGGCCAGGGTGGTGTTCCATACTTGCGGCACCTTGACCACGGGGGCGGCGCCGTAGGCAGGCTCCTTGCTGCGCTCAAAGCTGGACGGGGTCTTCGCGTAGGCTGCATTTGCGCTCGGGTCGACCGCCGCCTCGGCCCCCTGGACCACTTTTTCCTCTACCACTTCCGCCTTGCCCGAGCCGCTCAGGGCCAGTGCCAGCTTGCCTTTCGGGACGAAGCTGGTGGCGACGTACGGTTTGCCCTTGATATAGGTGTCGTACACGCGCCGCACATCGGCTGGCGTGACGGCCAGGGTTTTCTTGACGCTGTCGGCGACATAGCCGGGATTGCCGGTCAAATAATTGTATTCCGCAAGCAGCGCCGATTTGCCGAGCACGCTGGAAAGCGAGTTGTAGAACCGGGTTTCGAGGCCGGCCTTGATCCGGTTCAAGTCTTTCTCGGAAATGCCTTCCTGTTCAAAGCGCAGGAACGATTTGTCGACCGCGGCTGCGACCTCATCGAGGGTCTTGCCGTCGAAGGCGCGCACCTGCAGCAGGAACAGGCCCGCCAGCTCGGCCGAGGAGTTGTTCATTTCGACCCGCGAGGTCAGCTTGGCGTCTTCCACCAGGGTCTTGTAGAACGGCGCGCGCTTCGTTTCCGACAGATATTCGGCCAGCACGTCGAGCGCGTACGAGTCCGCGTGCAAGGATTCCACGGTCGGCCATGCCATCGTCAGTTCAGGCAGCTTGGCGAAGCTGTCTTCGTGCGCCAGCTTCACCACCTGTTTGATCGCGCCCGCGCGCTTGGCCAGCGGTTTGATCGGCTCGCCACGCTTGATTTCAGAGAAGTATTTTTCGACCCACTTGCGCGCCTGCGCCGGATCGAAATCGCCGGCCAGCACCAGGGTCACATTGTTCGGCACATACCATTGGCGAAAGAATTCCTTGACGTCGCTGACGTTCGCATTCTGCAGGTCTTCCAATGAGCCGATGACTTGCCAGTTGTAAGGATGGTCGGCCGGGTACAGGGCCTTTTCGATGACGTAGGCGGTGTGGCCGTAAGGCGCGTTGTCCACGCGCTGGCGTTTCTCGTTCTTGACGACTTGCTTTTCCTTGGCCAGCACCGGATCGGTGACGGTATTGATGAACCAGCCCAGCTTGTCCGCTTCGGCCCAGATCATTTTCTCGAGCGCGTCCTTGGGAACAGTCTGCAGATAGTTGGTGCGGTCCTGCGAGGTCGACCCGTTGGCGCCGGAGGCGCCGATGCGCGCGCTCATCTTGTCGAGTCCACCCTTGCCCAGGTTCTCCGACTCGAGGAACAGCAAGTGTTCGAACAAGTGCGCGAAGCCGGTGCGGCCTGCCTTTTCACGGGCCGAGCCGACGTGCGCCGTCAGGTTCACTGCAACCACGGGATCGGAGCGGTCGATGTGGAAAATGACCTCCAGTCCGTTTGGCAGCGTGAACTTTTGGAAATCCACTTTCAACACTGCGGCAGGCGCTGCCTTTTTCGCTGTTGCGGCGTGCGCCGGGAGCAGCATGGCGGAAGCGACGCACGCGGCGAGCAGGAGGGAACGGGGGGCAGTCTTCATGCAGTCAAATCCTTGGTGGAAGGAACAGTCGGCGCCGCCCAGCGCGGCGTTCCCGATAATATTGCAATTCGCAGATTGTGTCGCGTAAAATTCCTGGCCTGCGGCATGGGCCGCGCCGGCGCATTTACCCAGAAAGAAGAACGCCTTGAAAACGCCATTGGAACTCGTCGAAGCCCAGTTTGCTGCCTATAATGCGCGCGACCTTGACCGCTTCATGGTTAATTTCAGCGACACCGTCAAGGTGTACCGCATGGCGACGATGGAGTTGGGTATTGACGGCAAGGCGGCCATGGCGAACTTTTATGCCACCGAGCGTTTCAATCATCCGGGGCTGCGGGCCGAGCTGGTCACCCGTTTCGTTCTCGGGAATAAAATCTTCGATCGCGAGCGCATCTGGGGCATGTCGGACGTGCCGCTCGAGGTCGTTGCCGTGTTTGAAGTGCAGGATGGCTTGATACAAACCATGTGGGCCTATTCGGCCTGATGCCCCACGCCTATTTCTCGATGTTACTTATGTTGCCGGCCGCATAGTAAGCTTTAAAGGGGCGTGCGGTTCGGTCGACCAGGTACACGCCACGTATGTTCTGGTAGGAGCCGCTTTCCCCCAGTCCATCGAAATTGAACGTGACGCACAAGTAGGAATTGCTGCCTTCGCGCGCGATCCCGTAGATGGACTTGTAAAGGTTTAATTCCACGGGGGCATAACGATTGTCGAGGCGGATCACGCGATGCAGCGGCATTTCCTTCTCGTTATAGACCAGGCCGTATCCCTTTGGCGCCTTGCTTGTCCACACGCCGAAGGTATCTTTTCCAATCTCGACCACCGTCGACAGTTTTTCCGCGCCCATGTGGTCGTCGTCGACTTCTTTGATTTCATTGACCGAAAAGTTTTTGGTGTGAGCGTACCTGACCGATTTCGATGTGCTATCTGTGCTCAAGCATGAATCGATGATCCGTTGACTTGGCGCTTTGGCCTGCGCCGACAGTGCGAGCAGGGACAGGAATCCTGCAGTGAAAATTTTCTTCATATATATTCCCTTGCCCCAGTCACCCTTACATAGGCGCGATTGAATTTCCAGAAAATCGTTCCGCCATACGCTGCGGTGGAGTCGTAGACATTTTCGTATCTATCGACTTCGGTTTTCGTAGTACTGATGACTTTTCCCTTCGCCTTGTGCTTTTCGTATTTGTATTTGATGACAATTGACTGGGACTCTTGTATCTCATAGATATTGTGCGCGGGATCAGTAAAGACGGGTTTCCTTGGCATCGCTCACCGCAACGGTCGAACCGTCAGTGTCGGTAGCCGCTTTCGTGTGGAGTTTGCCGTCGACATACAAATCATATTTAAGGCCCTCTGCGGGATTGCCTTTCGCATCGAGCAAGCAATAGGATGTCTCGATTTCGTCAATCCCATTAGCTGGAAGCTCCGTGGTAAGCACAGCTGCCAGCACTGTTGCTTCCGCGCTTTCCGCCGCCCCTGGGGCCACCTTGACACCCGCGCCGGTGCTCCATTCGACCGTGTCGGTGAATTGGGTGGCAATCAGGATCGCCCCGCAAGCTGTCTTCATGCCTGCCACGGCGACACCCTTGCCGTAGAACGTGGCCGTCATGACGCCTTCGATAATCGGGAAGGTTCCCTTGCACTGCGAACAGCTGACCTTGTGGCCGATATAGCGATAGGCTTGCCCATGCAAATATCGGTCTGCAAGCCTTCCAGAACCTTGCCGCCGTGGCTGGTCGGGTCGCCCATGCGAATAATTTCACCTGACATCGTTTTCTCCGTACTGCGGTTTTCAGATGGCTTGTCAGGAGTCGGTCAAATCCTGCATGGATGCAGTATGGGGTAGGAATTGAAATATTGCGATTAATGCAAATTTTATTGTTGGCGTCGAGGGCAAGGGCAGGACTTTGCAGCCGCCGACCGCGTGGGTGCAATGTTAGCCGAGGGTTTGCCACCAGTTATCGCGCTCGACTGCAAAGGTGCGGGCCAGGCTGGAGTCGGGGTGAGAGGATTCGAACCTCCGGCCTCTGCGTCCCGAACGCAGCGCTCTACCAGGCTGAGCCACACCCCGCCGCCATCAGCATGTTTAGAATGCCAATGACCGCGCCGGTTCCCGTCAGACGGACGTCAATGGATAGTCGTAACGGACGAAGCCGCGGTTGCTGGCGATCTTGTCGTAGAGGATGCGGGCGCCCGTATTCTGTTCCTGTGTCAGCCAGTAGAAGCGCGACGCGCCTTGCTGCTCGGCCGCCTGCGCGACGGCGTCGATCAGCGCGCGCGCCACACCCTTGCCTCGCGCAGTCGGTAACGTAAACAAATCCTGCAGGTAGCAGATGGAGGGCGTCCAGACGCCGGTGTGAAACAGGTAGTGGGCGATGCCGACCAATTGGCCGTCGACGCGGGCGCCGAGGCCGAATACGCCGTCCTGGTCCAGCAGTCGTTGCCAGGCCCGGTCGTACTCGGCATCGGTGGTTGCCGCGCCGTAGAAGTGCTTGTAACCGCGCGCCAGCGCTTCCCAGCCGCGCCGGTCGGCCGGCGCCAGCGGCGCAATGTCTAGCACGGGCATTTTAGTGGTTGCGGTCAACCGCAAAGGTGCACAGCTGCAGCAGGCTTTGCTTGTATTCGCTGTCGGGCAGGTTGGCGATGGCTTCGGCGGCGCGCCTGGCTGCCGCTTCGGCAGCGCGGCGCGTGAAGTCGAGCGCGCCACTGGAATTGACCGCGGCGAGGATTTCGTCGAAATGCTGTTCGTCGCCTTGCTCGATGCAGTTGCGCACCAGTTCGCGCTGTTCCGGCGTGCCGTTTTCCATCAAATAGATCAGCGGCAGGGTCGGCTTGCCCTCGCGCAGGTCGTCGCCCACGTTCTTGCCGATTTCGGCGGCGTCGCCCGCGTAGTCGAGTACGTCGTCGATCAACTGGAAGGCGGTGCCCAGCGAGCGGCCGTATTCGCCCGCAGCGCTGACATCGGCGTCGCTGGCGCCGGAAATGAGCGCGCCCAGTTCGGCGGCCGCTTCAAACAGCTTGGCCGTCTTGGAACGGATGACTTTCAGGTAGCTTTCCTGGCTGACGTCGGGGTCATGCATGTTCAGTAACTGCAAGACCTCGCCTTCGGCAATCACGTTAGTGGCGTCCGACAGGATCTGCATGACCCGCATATTGTTTAGCCCAACCATCATCTGGAAGGCGCGCGAATACAGGAAGTCGCCCACCAGCACCGAGGCGGCATTGCCGAACAGCGCATTGGCGGTCTGGCGCCCGCGCCGCATCGACGATTCGTCGACCACGTCATCGTGCAGCAGGGTGGCGGTATGAATGAATTCGACCACGGCGGCCAGTTCGTGGTGCGCCGTGCCGCGATAAGCGTGGGCATTGGCAACCAGCAAAACCAGGACAGGACGGATGCGCTTGCCGCCGGCGCCGATGATGTACTCCGCAATCTGGTTCACGAGACTGACCTCGGAATGGAGGCGCTCGCGGATCACCGTATTGACCGCAGCCATGTCGGCTGAGATCGCGTGGGCGATATTCGTTTGGGGGGCGTGTAAGGTGGCGGCGGACAAGGCAAACCTGCAATTGACGTTGGGTGCGGGGATTATACGACATGGCCGGGTCTGCCGCCGAGTTTGGCCCCGCGCGGGGGAATAAGTGTTGCATTTTTTGAATCCAGGATTTCACCATTGCCGCCGAAAATTACTCCTGCTTACTATCGCAAGATGATTCCTTGACATTTCCCTTACCTGTGGCAAATTAGACCAGTAAACGGTTTTTCCGAAAGTATGTGATGACACGGCCCCCGACAGGACGGACAGCCCTGGCTGCCTGCGCATTCTGGTTTGCGCTGGCGCTGTTTGGCAGCAGCCCGGCCGCGGCGCAAGCGTGCAGCAAGGCGATCACCGTCGGCACCGGGCATTGGGAGCCGTATGCCTATTACGACTCCCAGAACCGCTTCACGGGCATCGACGCCGACATGGCGCGCGCCATCTTCAAGGAGGCCGGCTGCACCCTCGTCGAGCTGGGCACCAAGCCTGCGGTGCGCAATATGGCCTTGTTCGAGAAGGGGGAGATCGACCTGATGACCGGCGCCTCCCTGACCCGGGAGCGTCTCCGGTTTGCCTGGTTCAGCGCCCCTTACCGGGCCGAGACGGTCGGCCTGTTCGCCCTGGCCGACGAGGCCACGCGCTACCGGGAAGTGCGCAGCTTCCCGGACTTCCTGGGCCGGCCGCTGACCTTGCTCGCGCCGCGCGTCGGCTGGTACGGCGCGGCTTATGACAAGCACCTGGGCGCGCTGCGCGACAGCGGGCGCCTGTCGCAATTTCTCGATTACGCCCAGGGCATCCGCATGCTCGCCGCCGGGCGTGCCCACCTGATGCTGGGCGACGCGGCCGGCATCGAGCACGCCGCCGCGCGCCAGGGCGTGAAGGTGCAACCCTTGCCGTTCTGGCTGGTCGAGGCCCAGGTGCACCTGATGTTCAGCCGCGCCACCGTCACGCCGGCCGACGTGCACCGCATCGACGCGGCCATCGTCCGGCTGCAAAAACGTGGTGCCCTCGAGGCCATCCGCCATTCCTACGGCGGAAAGTAAGTGGAAAGTAAGTGAAAAGTAAGCGAAGTTGTCGACATACCACGAACCAGTCGGCTTGTGCTTACCTTTTGACGAATAAATCCAATCCATGTATAATCTGCGGTTCCCCCGGCTCCGGCCAGGGAACTCTTTCAACATTTGATGAGGTTTCATATCATGTACGCGGTCATAAAAACCGGTGGCAAACAGTATAAAGTTGTCGCTGGCGAAAAACTTAAAGTAGAACAGATACCGGCAGACATTGGTTCCGAACTCACCATCGATCAAGTCCTCGCAGTAGGCGCGGGCGACACCATTAAATTTGGTGCGCCATTGGTCGAAGGTGCAAAGGTACTGGTAACTGTTGTGGCACACGGTCGTCACGATAAAGTGAAGATTTTCAAGATGCGTCGTCGTAAGCACTACCAGAA
>JAZKCA010000025.1:0-13544 GCA_040388275.1 Pseudomonadota bacterium | reverse complement strand
ACCCCGGTTTTGGGGAAATACTTAGGAGAGGCCGGCTTCGGCGCGCAGCAGGGCGACCTTGTCGGTGCGCTCCCACGTGAATTCCGGTTCTTCGCGGCCGAAGTGGCCGTAGGCCGCGCTCTTCTGGTAGATCGGACGCAGCAGGTCGAGCATCTGCACGATGCCCTTCGGGCGCAGGTCGAAGTGCTCCATCACCAGCTTGGCGATCTTTTCGTCCGGGATCACGCCCGTGCCTTCGGTGTAGACCGTGATGTTGATCGGCTTGGCCACGCCGATCGCGTAGCTGACCTGCACCTGGCACTGGCGCGCCAGGCCGGCCGCGACGATATTCTTGGCCACGTAGCGCGCCGCGTAGGCCGCCGAGCGGTCCACTTTCGACGGGTCCTTGCCCGAAAACGCGCCGCCGCCGTGCGGGGCTGCGCCGCCGTAGGTGTCGACGATGATCTTGCGCCCGGTCAGGCCGCAGTCGCCCTGCGGCCCGCCGATGACGAAGCGCCCGGTCGGGTTGACCAGGTAGCGCGTGCCCTTGAGCCATTCGGCCGGCAGCACTTTTTTGATGATTTCTTCAATCACCGCTTCTTCGATCTGGGCGTGCGTCACTTCCGGGGCGTGCTGGGTCGACAGCACCACCGTGTCGACCCCGACCGGGCGGCCGTCCACGTAGCGCAGCGTGACCTGCGACTTGGCGTCCGGGCGCAGCCATGGCAGGCGCCCGTCCTTGCGCAGCTGCGACTGGCGCTCGACCAGCCGGTGCGCGTAGTGGATCGCGGCCGGCATCAGTTCGGCCGTTTCGTCGCAGGCGTAGCCGAACATCAGGCCCTGGTCGCCGGCGCCCTGGTCCAGGTCGATGCCGGCGCCTTCGTCCACGCCCTGGGCGATGTCGGGCGACTGCTTGTCGTAGCACACCATCACGGCGCAGCCCTTGTAGTCGATGCCGTATTCGGTGTTGTCGTAGCCGATGCGCTTGATGGTCTCGCGCGCGACCTGGATATAATCGACGTTGGCGTGGGTCGTGATTTCACCGGCCAACACCACCAGGCCGGTGTTGCACAGCGTTTCGGCGGCCACGCGCGCAGTCGGATCCTGCTCGAGGATCGCATCGAGGATGGCGTCGGAGATCTGGTCCGCGACTTTGTCGGGGTGACCTTCCGACACCGACTCGGACGTGAAAAGATAATCGTTTGACATGCAAAACTCCTGTTACTGGTCATGAACAAGTCGCAGTAACCGGGTTGCCTGCGACGCTTTAGCGACATTTATATTCCGCTTCGCAAGTTGTCTATTAACTCGGCGGATCCTGCATACGTGGTATTTTACGCTCCTTGAGAAATTTTGGTCAGGCAACTGACGTTTTTTGAACCATTCCCATGCTCGTCATTTTTTTCCGCCTGCTGTCGAAGTTCCCCCTGCCCGTGCTGCATGGTCTGGGCAGCGCCCTCGGCTGGCTGGTGTACCTGGCGTCGCCCTCGTACCGGCGGCGCCTGCGCGAGAATCTGAACGGAGCCGGCTTCGGCCAGCACTTGTCGAGCGCGATCGCCGAATCGGGCAAGGCCATCGTCGAGCTTCCGTTCGTGTGGTGCGCCGACCCGGCCCGCGTGGCGCGCCACGCCACCGATGAGAACTGGGACCATGTTCAAGAAGTGCTAGACCGCGGCCAGGGCATTTTGTTTCTCACGCCGCACCTGGGCTGCTTCGAGATCACCGCGCAGCAGATCGCGCTGCGCACCCCGCTGACGGTGATGTACCGCCCGCCCAAGAAGGCCGCGCTGAAACCGCTGATCGAGGGCGCCCGCGCACGCCACAACCTGCACCTGGCGCCGGCCAATCTGTCCGGCGTGCGCATCCTGGCCAAGTGCCTCAAGCGCGGCGAGCCGGTCGGGGTGCTGCCTGACCAGGTGCCGCAGGAGGGTGAAGGCGTGTGGGCCCCCTACTTCGGGCGCAGCGCCTACACCATGACCTTGCCGGCCAAGCTGGCCCAGCTGGGCAAGGCCGCAATCATCCTGGTGTACGCCGAGCGGCGCGCGCGCGGGGCCGGCTTCATCGTGCGCTTCGTGCCGTTCGAGGGCACCCTCGAAGGCAGCGCCGCCGAGCAGGCCGCTACCGTCAACCGCGCCATGGAGCAGCTGATCGCCCGCTGCCCGGCCCAGTATTTCTGGAGCTATAACCGCTACAAGCAGCCCGAGGGCGTGTCCGGTCCGGACCAGCAGGCCGCCGCATGAAGCTCCTCCTTGGCTTGATGTGGCTGCTGCACTGGCTGCCGCTGCCGGTGCTCGGTCGTTTCGGCAGCCTGGTCGGCAGCCTGCTGTTCGCGCTGCTGAAAAAACGCCGCCACATCGCCCTGGTCAACCTGCGCCTGTGCATGCCGGAACTGAGCGAGGCGGCGCGGGTGCGCCTGGCGCGCCAGCATTTCCAGTCGTATTCGCGCAGCGTGTGGGAGCGCGCCATCCTGTGGTGGGCGTCCGAAGCGCGCCTGCGGCGCCTGATCCGGGTCGACCCGGCCATGCCGCTGGCGCAGATCCAGTCCGGCCCCACCATCCTGCTGTGTCCTCACTTCGTGTGCCTGGACGTGGCCGGGGTGGCCGTCATGCTCGAGTCTAGCCTGTGCTCGATCTATGCCCAGCAAAAGAACAAAGCCTTCGACGAGGTGCTGCGACGTGGCCGTTCGCGCTTTCGCCCGGTCCAGCTGTTTTCGCGCAAGGAGGGGGTCAAGCCGATCATCCGGGCAATGCGCGAGCACCAGCCCTACTTCATGCTGCCGGACATGGATTTCGGCTCCAAGGATGCCGCCTTCGTGCCCTTCTTCGGGATCCCGGCGGCGACCCTGACCGCCCCCGGCCGGATTGCCGCGGCCACCGGCGCGGCCGTGATCCCGGTGGTGGCGACCTTCCTGCCCGGCTACGCCGGCTGGAAGGTGAGCTTCTATCCGGCCTGGATCGACTTCCCCGGCGACGACATGGCGCTCGCGGCCGGCCGCATGAATGCCTTCATTGAAGAGCGCGTGCGCGAAGCGCCAGCCGAATATTTCTGGACCCACAAGCGCTTCAAGACGCGCCCGCCGGGCGAACCCTCGCCCTACATTAAAACTTAGCAAAACTTGGCTATACTTGGTGCATGAAACTCAAATTCACCAAAATGCACGGGGCCGGCAATGACTTCGTCGTCATCGACGCCATCGGCCAGCGGCTCGAGCTGGGCCCGGCCCAGTGGCGCCAGTTGGGCGACCGCCGCTTCGGGGTGGGCGCCGACCAGATTCTGGTGGTCGAGGCGCCGTCCAATCCCGAGTGCGACTTCCGCTACCGGATTTTCAACCAGGATGGCAGTGAAGTTGAACAGTGCGGCAACGGGGCGCGCGCCTTCGTCAAGTTCGTCACCGAGAAAGGCTTGACCAGCAAGTCGGCGATCCGGGTCGAGACCATGAAGGGCATCATTACTCCGCGCCTGGAGGCCGACGGCAGCATCACCGTGGACATGGGAGCGCCCGTATTTACGCCGGCGCAGGTGCCGTTCAACGATGCCGGCCTGGCCGGCTGGGCCGAAGGCGAGGAAACCTTGTACCCGCTGGCGCTGAAACTGGGCGGGGCCAGCCAGACCATGGCCGTATCGGTCGTATCGATGGGCAATCCCCACGCGGTACAGGTGGTCGACGACGTTGACACTGCGCCAGTGGCCGAAGCCGGACCCCTGATCGAACACCTGGGACGTTTCCCCAACCGGGTGAATGCCGGTTTCATGCAGATTGTGGACCGCCACCATATCCGGCTGCGCGTGTACGAACGCGGCGCCGGGGAGACGCTCGCTTGCGGCACCGGTTCCTGCGCGGCCGTGGTGGCCGGGATTCGACGCGGCATGCTCGATTCGCCGGTGCGGGTGAGCGCGCGCGGCGGTGAGCTCAGTGTGGCCTGGGCCGGTGGCGGCGCCGCCGTGTACCTGAGCGGGCCGGCGGTCACCGTGTTCGAAGGCGACATCGAAGTGTAATCCCAAGCGGGTCGGCCCCCGGTTTTTCAGTTAGGGGGTCGGACCTCTTCACTTCTCCAGAGGGGTTGGTGATTTACGCCGCCAGCTCGTAGCCCGCCACCTCGGCCTCGTCCCCGCCGACTGCCTCCGGCATCACGGTCTTTAGCCGGTACAAACGCTGCCGGTAATTGCCTTCCGGCCCGGACGCCCCGCAGTCGGTGTTGCCGAACTGCTGAACGATCTCGTCGAGCGCACGCCGCTCCGCCACCGAAGCGATGGCCACCAGACGCCGCTTGCTGCGCCCGTAGCTGGCGCGGATATCGAGCACCAGGCAATGGCCCTGGTCGGCCGCCCCCACATCGAGCAGCAAGGCTTCGGCCCGGCTGAGCCCGAACAGCACGGCCAGCCGCAGGCGCGCCGCCAGCAGCGGATGGCTGGCGGCCAGCCCTGCCGGCAAGCGCGCGGCCAGCGCCGCAAAGCCGCCGTGGGCGCCGCGCGGCGCGATCTTGTGCAGCACCGCCTGCGCTTGCGCGCAGCCCTGGGCCGCGGCTTTTTGCAGCCAGTACACGGCGCGCACATCGTTGCTTTCATTCTCGCGGCGCGCGCGCCAGGCGCTGCTGCCGCATTCGAGCTGGGCCTCGCGGTAGCCCATCTCGGCGGCGCGCTCGAGATAGCGCTGGGCGTCGGCAACGTTGCGCTGGGAGAACTCCGGCTTGATATAGATGCGCGACAGCGCGTACCAAGCCTCGGCCAGGCCCTGCTCGCCGGCCAGCGCCAGCCAGCGGATCGCTTTCTTGAAGTTCGCCGAGCCGGCCCCGACGGCGGTGCGCTTGCCGTCGGCCTGCATGCGGGCCTGCCACAAGCCGAGCGCCATCTGCGCATGCGGCTCGTTTTCATTGGCGGCGATGTCAAACAGGCGCAAGATCTCGACCGGGCTGACGCCGCCGCCATCGGCGCTGGCAGCGAGCACTTGCGCGCAGCGTGAAATGAGGACCACGTCGGCGCTACACAGGCTGGCCGGCGCGACCCCGGCGGCACCCTCGGTCAGCGCGCGCGCCAGCGGCAGCGCGCGCTCGAGGTAGCGCTGGCGCTCACCCGCCTGCCATAGCGTGTCGAGCAGCGACAGACGCGCCTGCGGCACGCCATTGTCGGCCGCGCGGCGCACCCAGCGCTCGCTCGCATCCTTGCGCTCAGGCAATATCTGCGCGACCGGGATGGCGCCGGGCGGGAGCGCGCCCTGGCTGTGCTGGTAGCGCGCATACAGCCACTGGGCGTCGGGCATGCCGGCGCGGGCGGCGCTTTCGAGCGCGCGCAAGGCCTTGTCGCGGCGCGCCTGGTCCGGGGCCTGGCCGGCCTGGTGCTCGAGCGTCAGCTGGGCCAGCACCATGCCGGCCCGCAGGACGCCGGCGTCGTAGGCCCGTTCGTACCATTGGACCAGCGGGCGGGCGCTTTGCAGCGCCAGCTCGACCGGGATGTGGTTGCCGATCAACTCGCACGCCTGACCGCAACCTTGCTGGGCGGCACGGTCGAGCCAGTGCAGCGCGGTCGGCAGGCTCTTGGGCAGGCCGGCACTGCCATGCAAGTACAGCCGGCCCAGCGCGAGCTGGGCTTCGGGGCGGCCGCCGCGTGCGCCGCGGATCAAGCCTAATTCTTCGCGATTTGCCATCGTTGTCGACACCTGCTCCAGGAAAGGGAAGGCCGGGGGCGCCACGCGGCAATGTTGCTTACCATGTCAGGCGCCCTGGCTGGCCGAATAATGTCTCAAAGTCTACGTGAGGGCAGCGACCGCCTCGGGGGAAACGGGCCATTCCTTGATTTTGCACAAACCGGGAGCCGCGCAGTTTTGCTTGCAAGAAACACAAAGACGCTTGTCGCTGCGTAAATAGCAGGCAGCGGCTGAGTTTCAAAAATACAACAGGGAGCACTGAATAATTGGCTTTCAACCAATCTGAGCCTTCATAATTAGCCAACTCGTCAATCTTGAAGCTAGTAGCAACTAAGGTTTACCATCCACGGGCGTTCAGTCATTTCAGACCACTCAATGCCCTATGGATTTCGAATGATTCACTTATTAAGGATTCGGTACATGAAAAAATCACTTCTGGCCCTCGCAGTTCTCGGCGCATGCGCCGGTGTTGCACAAGCTCAATCGTCAGTCGTCATCTACGGCAATCTGGACGCAGGCCTCATCAAGCGTACCGATGCATCGACCAATATCGGCAAGCGCATGAACAACACCCTGGGTTTCAAGGGCACTGAAGATCTGGGCAATGGCCTGAAGGCAATTTTCCAACTGGAAATGCGCTACGAGCCGGACACCGGCACCGTCGAGAGCGGCAGCCGTCCCATGTTCCAGGGACAGAGCCGGGTTGGCCTGACCGGCGGCTTCGGTACCTTGCGTATCGGCCGCGGCCTGACCGCTTTCCAGGAATCGAGCATCGCTTTCGAGCCCTTCCACGGCATTCCTTCGCCAGCCGGTTTCCAGGCTGACCTGACCGTGGCCGGCTACACCTCGGACCCGTTGAGCCCGGCCGGCAACTCGGCCAACCGCTTCTCGAACGCCGTCTGGTACAACTCGCCTGAATTCCACGGCATACAGA
Organism: Pseudomonadota bacterium; assembly: GCA_040388275.1. GTDB lineage: Bacteria > Pseudomonadota > Gammaproteobacteria > Burkholderiales > Burkholderiaceae_D > Telluria_A. Next base: position 6,990 of record JAZKCA010000025.1, on the reverse strand, counting down.
TCAATACCACGATCGGTTCGAAAGACGCGAACGGCAGCGTGGCCATTCCTGGCCGCGGCATCGGCGGCGGTCCTCAGTACGTCGCCAACGCACCGGCGTCGGCCAATCCTTACTCGATCTCGGCCACCTGGAAAAGCGGCCCTGGCGCCCTGATGCTGGCCGCCGAGCGCAATGCGATCGAAACTGAAGTGAAGTCGTTCGCCGGCTCGGTCATGGTCTCGGACGCCACCAAGCTGATGTTCTCGATCACCCGCCAGGACCAGTCGCACAGCGTGCTCGTCAACTCCGCCACCAAAGCCTGGGTCGTGGGCGCGAACCACACCTTGGGCGCGAACAAATTCCTGTTCGGTATCGGCGCCAAGACCCCGGATGGCATGGCCAAGGTCAAGCAGTTGTCGCTGGGCTATGAGTACAGCCTGTCGAAGCGTACCTACATCTACGCTGACGTATCCCAGAAGGAAGGCGCCCCACGCATCGCGCCTAGCACCAAGACCAGCATCAAGCACCTGGACCTGGGTATCAATCACGCGTTCTGATCGAGGCCGGGGCTTGCCCCGGCTTGCCGCCTGACGTGTGCGGGGCGAAGCCGGGGATACCCAGCTTCGCCCTCGTCACGCCGGGGCGGCAAACAGCGGATCTGGGCAAATCGACAAGGGTTTGTGTCATTTCCGCAACCGTACAAGCATCGGCTCGCTGGCTTTCTGTACAAGCTTGCCGAACGATGGCATATTGGTCAAAAGCGAATTAGTACGCACGTTCGTTTTTACATAAATTTATCCTGGAGACGCAATGAAAACAAAATTACTCGCTGGTGTTATCGCTACCTGTTTCGCAGCCCCTGTGCTGGCCCAGTCCAGCGTTCAGATTTACGGCATTGCCGACGCCGGCATCATGAAAACCCAGGGCGAAAAGACCAAAATCGTCAGTGGCATCGCCGACGGTTCACGTTTGGGCTTTAAAGGTACCGAAGACATCGGCGGTGGTTGGAAAGCGATCTTCAATCTGGAAGCGCGTATCGAACTCGATACCGGCACCCAGACCCCGGCCCTGGTCAACAACAACGACGGCTTCTACCTGTTGCACGGCATGAACTCGCTGCCAGCATCGATCCGCGCCGGTCTGGGCGCACAGTTCAAGACCGTCGGCACCGCTGCGGTCAACTCCGAAAAAGCCTTGTTCGACCGTACCGCGATGGTCGGCCTGATCACCCCGGTCGGCGCCGTGCTGATCGGCCGCATGTACACCCCTGGCTATGAAGTGTTCGCCGCTGCCGACACGTTCGAAAACGGCACCGCTGGCGCATGGGGCGGCATCACCGGCGGCACCGCCGGCTTTACCGCACTGGGCGCGGACATCCGCTCGCAAAAAGCCATTCAGTACCGCATCGCCACCCCTAAGGGCATCGGCGCATCGGTCATGTACGGCATGAAGAATTCGGGTTACCTCGGCCGCTACAACAAGTTCTACGGCGCTGCCCTGACCTACAAGGCAAACGGCCTGGACATCGGTATTGCACACAACAGCGGCCGTGACCAGGGCGATGCGAAAAGCCTGACCACCAGCACCATCGGCGGGTCGTTCACGATGGGCGACGTCAAGATCTTCGCCGGCTACCACGACCAGAAGAACATGAATTCGGTGCTGCTGCGCGAATACATCGGCGCATGGGATGCATCGATCGCACCGGGTCTGGCACCACTGGGCGCGCCAACGGCGACCGCGCTGCGCAATGTGTTCGTCAACAACATGACGCGCAATACCCAGATCGACGCCAACAGCGTTCAGATCGGTATGCACTACAAGATCGGCGCCGGCCGCATGATGGCCTCGATCGCGCGCCAGAACGACCGTACCGCCAACGATAGCGATGCCACCCTGATCGCCATCGGTTACGACTACAACCTGTCTAAGCGCACCGACGTGTACGCAGTGATGGCCACCATCCAGAACCAGAACGATGGCCAGTACACCCCGGGCACCGCTGGTGCACCAGGCGGCTTCGGCAAAGTTGCCGGCGCTGACACCCGGGCCCTGCAGCTGGGCATGCGTCACCGCTTCTGATCGACCCTGCCGTACGCCAAAAAGACGCCTGCGGGCGTCTTTTTTTATGGGGCCGCGCCCGGCTGTCGGTTAGAATTGCGCTTGTCCCACAGACCGCCCTTTACAGACCGAACCGATCGAAGACCTCAATGACCGCAACACTCGATTCAAGCGCCGTCGCCAGCTACCTGGCCGACAACCCGAATTTCTTCGAAGAACACGCTGGTCTGCTGGGACAGGTCCGTCTGTCGAGCCCGCTCACCGGCAAGGCCGTGTCGCTGCAGGAACGCCAGATGGAAGTCATGCGCGACAAGTACAAGGCGCTGGAACTGCGCATGGCCGAGCTGATCCGCCTGGCCCAGGACAATGCCACCATCGCCAATAAATTCCACGCCTGGACCCAGGGCTTGCTCAAGGCCGGCCAGCCCAGCGAGATGCCGGGCGCGGTGGTGAACGGCCTGCGCGACGGCTTTGCCGTGCCGCAGGTGACCTTGCGCGTGTGGGGCGTGTCGGGCGAGCACGCCGACGCCTGGTACGTGACGGGCGTGTCCGAAGACGCGCGCCTGTTCGCCAACAGCCTGCTGGCCCCCTACTGCGGCAGCAACCACGACTTCGAAGCCGTGCGCTGGCTCGACGACGCCGCCAGCGTGGCCTCGACCGTCATCCTGCCGCTGCGCAGCGAAGGCAGCGCCTTTGGCTTGCTGATCATGGGCTCGCCCGACCCCGAGCGCTTCACCGCGCACATGGCCACCGACTTCCTGATCCACATCGGCGAAACGGCCAGCGCCGCCCTGGCCGCGCTGCGCGCCTAGCAGCATGGAGCGCGCCGCCAACCTGGACCTGGTCGCGCGCTATCTTTCCCAGCTGACCACCCAGCGCCAGCTCTCACCCCACACCGTTGACGCCTACCGGCGCGACCTGGCCCAGCTGGGCGCGCTGCTGGACGATCGGGCCTGGGCCGACATCGTGCATGCCGACATCCGACGCCTGGCGTCCAAACTGCACGCGCAGGCGCTCGGCCCGCGCTCGATCGCGCGCAAGCTGTCGAGCTGGCGCGGCTTCTTCAACTGGCTGGCGCGCGAGATTGCCCTGCCCGCCAATCCGGTCGACGCGGTGCGCGCGCCGAAGCGCGCCCGCGCGCTGCCGCGCGCGCTCTCGGTCGACGACGCGGTGCACCTGGTGTCCTCCCCTTCGCACGCGCACGCCAACCCGGAGCCGGCCGACCTGTGCAACCGCGCCATGTTCGAGCTGATGTATTCAAGCGGGCTGCGCGTGTCGGAGCTGGCCGGGCTCGACGTGGCCTACGCCAAGGCCGCGGGCAGCGTCCCCGCATCGCTCGGATGGATCGACCTGGCAGCGTGCGAGGTGCTGGTCACCGGCAAGGGCAACAAGATGCGCAAGGTGCCGGTCGGCAGGCACGCACTGGAAGCCCTGGCGGCGTGGCTGGCGGTGCGCCCGCCCGCCGCCGACGGATCGAACGCGTTGTTCCTGTCAGCGCGCGCCAGCCGCATTTCCACGCGCGTGATCCAGCTGCGCCTGAAAGCCCATGCCCTGCGGGTCGGCAGCGCCGTCAACGTGCATCCGCACGTGCTGCGCCACTCGTTCGCCTCGCACGTGCTGCAATCGTCGGGCGACCTGCGGGCGGTGCAGGACATGCTGGGCCACGCCAGCATCACCTCGACCCAGGTCTACACCGCGCTCGACTTCCAGCACCTGTCGGCGGTCTACGACAAAGCGCATCCTCGGGCGAAAACAAAGTAAAAATCCTTCCAGACGCCCGAGGCGGCGGGCGAAAACAAAGTAAAAATCCTTCCAGACGCCCGAGGCGGCGTGCGAAAACAAAGTAAGAATAGCAAGATCGAACGGCATGATCCAGATCAAGCCAGGATGAGCCAATTGGAAGCATTTCACAAATTGCGGCATAATCGCTCGATTATTCGACGCCCCCATCCAAGACCACCATGGCACTGATACCCAGCACCATCCTGACCGGCTTTCTCGGCGCAGGTAAAACCACCCTGCTCAACCGCATCCTGCGCGAGGATCACGGTTTCAAAATTGCCGTCATCGAGAACGAGTTCGGGCAGGAAAACATCGACAACGAGATCCTGGTGCAGGACAGCGGCGAGCAGATCGTCGAAATGAACAATGGCTGCATCTGCTGCACCGTGCGCGGCGACCTGATCGTGGCGCTGTCGGAACTGGCCCGCAAGCGCGATGCCGGCGAGCTCGACTTCGACCGCATCATCATCGAAACGACCGGCCTGGCCAACCCGGGCCCGGTGGCCCAGACCTTTTTCGTGGACGAGGAAGTCGGCGCCCATTACATGCTCGACGCCATCCTGACCGTGGTCGATGCGCGCCACGCCATGGGCCAGCTCGACGAACACGAAGAAGCGCAGCGCCAGGTTGGCTTTGCCGACCGCCTGCTCATTTCCAAGACCGATCTGGTCGACGCCGCCCAGGTGGCCGCCCTGGCCACGCGCCTCAAGCGCATGAACCCGCGCGCGCCCATCAGCCAGGTCGATTTCGGCAAGGCCCCGATCGCCGAGGTGCTCGACATCCGCGGCTTCAACCTGAACGACAAGCTGGAAATCGACCCGGCCTTCCTGACCGCCGACGAAGCGCACGAACACGCCCACCACCACGCGCATGACGATGACGGCGAACACGAGCACGTGCATACCGAAGCCTGCGACCACAGCAACGACCACCACCACAGTCACCATTCCGACGACATCGCCGCTTTCGTGTTCAAAAGCGAACGACCGTTCGATCCAGCCCGCCTCGACGAGTTCCTCGGCAGCCTGGTCCAGGTGTTCGGCCCGCGCATGCTGCGCTACAAGGGCGTCTTGCTGATGGAAGGGGCCGACCGCAAGGTGGTTTTCCAGGGTGTGCACCAGATGATGGGCAGCGATTTGGGCGCAAAATGGGGAGAAAACGAAGAACGTGGTAGCAAAATGGTGTTTATTGGTAAAAATTTACCAAAAGATGTCTTTATCCGCGGCTTGGAACAATGTTTGGTATAAACTATCCCGGTTTTGTGATGCACGGCCTATCGACACAGCTTCAGGTGGCGCGCCAGGCTCTCGTGCATTACCTTTGTTTGACGACTGAATTGCCAACACGCCATAGCGGCGAGGGGAAGACATCGGGATGGCAATATGAAGGAAACTGTGACGAAATCCGCCAAGAAAACCAGCAGCCCGGCCATGGTCGCCACTTCGCGCAAGACCGGGGTGGTGAAGGCTGTCGCGTCAGCGCTGGCTAAAAAAATCGCCGGCGCGCTGGCACCGAAGGCCAAGCTGGCAGGCAAGGCCAAGCCGGTTGTCAAGCCCGCGCCGGCCGTAAAAAAAGCCGCCAAGGCCGCGGCGCCGAAAGCGGCGCCAAAGAAAGCGGTAGCGACCAAGGCGGTGGCAAAAGCCGCCCCGAAAGCAGTGCCGGCAAAAGCGGTCAAGGCAGCCGTGAAAGCAGCGCCGAAGGCGCTTGCTGCCAAGCCAGTCAAGGCGGCGCCCAAAGCCCCGCCGAGGGCAGTGGCCAAGACGGCAGCGAAGCCGGCGGCCAAGCCCAAGGCCGCGGCCACGGCGGCCGCGAAATCGACATTCAAGCCGGCGCCGCACGCGGAAGAGGCAGGCACGAAAAAGACGGTGGTAGCGGCCGTCAAGGCAAGCGAAACAGGCGAGCGCAGCAAAGCAGTTGGCGCTGTCCCAGCCGAGTTAGCTGATAAAATGAAAACCTCTGTCGTATCGAAGGTAAGTGAAGTCATGACCAAAACAACTAAATCGACCCCCGCGCCAAATACCGAAGGCCGCATCATTTCGGAAGATGAAATCCGGGCCATGGGCGAGAAGGACTACATGAATCCGGCGCAGCTGGCTTTCTTCAAGGCGCGCCTGCAGCAGCTTGAAAAAGACCTGCTCAAAAACGCCGGCGAAACCACCGAGCACTTGCGCGAAACGGTGCTGGTGCCCGATCCGGCCGACCGCGCCACCATCGAAGAAGAGCACGCGCTCGAACTGCGTACGCGCGACCGCGAACGCAAGCTGCTCAAGAAGGTCCAGCAGTCGATCGCCGCGATCGACGGCGGCGACTACGGCTGGTGCGAAGAAACGGGCGAGCCAATCGGCATTCCGCGCCTGATCGCGCGTCCGACCGCCACGCTGTCGCTGGAAGCCCAGCAACGGCGCGAACTGAAACAAAAACTGTACGGCGATTGAAGCACGCCCATCAGTGACAGGGATAAGCATGCGGCGCGAGTCGCATGCTTTTTTGTTTTTTCGGCGTTCAGTTGAGCCGACGTAAAGCTTGCCCATGAGATACACTAGCGCTTTGCGCAAACAGAAGTGAGCGCGTGACTCTTACGGTGGCCGTGCTACCGTGCTAAGGTGTCGAAAAGCGCGAGCACAGACGTCGCCACAACGGCCAGCCAGACCGAACGAAACAGGGAACGACGTGGGAATTTTCTCCATCTTCAAGGGAAAAAATACAAAACCGGACAGTGCCGAGGCAGCGCCGGAATCGCGCTTGCGCGGTGAACCGTCACGCCTGATCCTCGACGGCGACGCCGAGCGCGCGCGCCAGCGCGAAATCGCGCGCGCCACCGCCGCCAAGATCGACGCCATCGAATCGGCCATGGCCGACGACATTTTCAATACGCCCGAGCCGGCCTGGGGCAGCGGCCCGCGCCGCGGCCGCCCCGGCACCGCGCAGCGGCCCGACGAAGCCGGCGACACCTTGCCGATGCTCGAGCTGCAAACGACCGAATTGCTGTCCGACGACGACGGCCTCGACGCGCCGGTGTACGCCCAGACCGCGCCCATCATCGAAGAAATCGCCATCATGTTCGCCAACGACCAGATGGCCGTGGCCGAGCAGATGCTGCAGGAAAGCCTGCGCGACGTCGGCCGCACCGACCGCACCGTGTGGTGGATGCTGTTCGACCTGTACCAG
>JAZKCA010000024.1:0-39168 GCA_040388275.1 Pseudomonadota bacterium | reverse complement strand
TGGTGCGCGCCATGTCGGCGATCGAACGCGTGATCGCCTGGCGGATCCACCAGGTGGCGTAGGTCGAGAACTTGTAGCCGCGGCGGTATTCGAACTTGTCGACCGCTTTCAGCAGGCCGATATTGCCTTCCTGGATCAGGTCGAGGAATTGCAGGCCGCGGTTGATGTATTTCTTGGCGATCGAGATCACCAGGCGCAAGTTGGCGACCGTCATTTCGCGTTTCGCGTGGCGCGCACGTTTTTCGCCGGCGGCCATCTGCTTGTTGATCTTGCGCAGGTCGGCCAGCGGCAGCGCCACGCGCGCCTGCAGGTCGATCATCCGTTGCTGCAGTTCCTTGATGGCCGGGACGTTACGGGCCAGCACGGTGCTGTACGGGTAGGCGCAGTCGACTTCGCGGTCGACCCAGGCCAGGTCCGTCTCGTTGCCCGGGAAGACCTTGATGAAGTGGGCGCGCGGCATGCCGCAGCGGTCCACGCAGATCGCCAGCACGGCTTTTTCGATGTGGCGCACTTCGTCCATCTGGCCGCGCAGGGTGTCGCACAGCTTTTCGACGACCTTGGCGGTGAAGCGGATGCCCAGCAACTCGTTGGAGATGACTTCCTGCGCCTTGACGTACTTGGCCGAGCCGTAGCCCTCTTTCGTGAAGGCGGCGGCCATCTTGTCGAATTCCGCTTCGATCAGCGCGAATTTTTCGAGCGCGCCTTTTTTCAGCTGGTTCAGCTGCTCGGCCGAGAAGCCGGCCGCGCCGCCATTGGCGTCGCCGTCTTCTTCTTCGTGCTCTTCTTCATCGTCGTCATCGTCCGACGCGGCCACGTGCGGGGCCGGGGCGGCCGGCGCCGATGGCTCGTTCAGGTCGACGAAACCGTCGACCACTTCATCGACCTTGATGGTGTCGGCGGCAATCTTGTGCGACAGCGCGATGATTTCGGCGATCGTGGTCGGGCAGGCGGAAATGGCCTGGACCATGTCCTTCAGGCCGCCTTCGATGCGCTTGGCGATTTCGATCTCGCCTTCGCGCGTGAGCAGCGCAACCGCGCCCATTTCGCGCATATACATGCGCACCGGGTCGGTGGTGCGGCCGAAGTCGGAGTCGACCGTCGACAGCGCCGTGGCAGCAGCAGCCTCGACTTCGTCGTCGCTGGTGGCGGTGGCGACCGTGTCGGTCAGCAGCATCATTTCGGCATCGGGGGCGCGCTCGTAGACGGCGATGCCCATGTCGTTGAACGTGGCGATGATGCCCTCGACCGCTTCCGGATCGATGATGTTCTCGGGCAGCTGGTCGTTGATCTCGGCGTAAGTCAGGTAGCCGCGCTCCTTGCCCATATTGATCAGGTTCTTGATCTGGGTGCGGCGGCGCTCCATGTCCGCTTCGGTCGCTTTCGGGTCGATGGCGAGCACGACGCCGCCCTTGGCCTTGCGTTCCTTGGCTTTCGAGACGGCTTTCAGTTCGGCGCGTTCAACCGCGTTCAGGGCCGCGACTTCATCGTTTTCAGGCGTGAATTCGCTTGGCTTGCGGCCGCGGCGGCCGGGTACCTTGACCGACGGCAGCAAATAGCCGGAGGTGTCGATGGCGGCCAGTGCGGCCGCGTCGGTGGTCTGGCTGACCGACTGGCCGGCGGTCTGGATCACGGTCGGCTCGATCTCGAGCGCTTTCTTGACGGCGCGCGGCTTGGCGGGCGCCTTGGCGACCGGCTCGACCACCGCTTCCGATGTCATTTCGTCACGTGCGGCCAGGCGCGAGCGCTTGCGCACCACGAGCGGGGCGGCGACGGCCTCGTTGGCGGCGTCGTCGAGCACGACGGCAGCATCGACCGCGGCCAGGCGCGACGGTTTTTTGACGACGGCGACCTTGGCTTCCGCTTCCGTGTCCAGAAAATAGGAGGTGGAAGATTTCGACACGGCCAGCTGGGCGGCGCTTTTGCGCGGCGCCTTGGCGGCGGTGAGGGTCAAGGTCTTGGCTTTGGTCGTCATTAAAACTCCAGTCAATAATTCACCGCGACCCCGGCATGGGCCCGATGAACGGTGTTCAGGGTGGCCCTCGCTAAGGGCGATGTTGGCCGTACCGGGCCGCGAATCAGACAGAACGAAAAAAAGCCCGCTAGCTGAAACGGGCTTGAATCTATTATTCCTTGGAAGAAAGAATAGAGGAGACAAACCCATTATGCACTAACGCAAGTTATCGCGATAATTGATATATTGAATACCAGATATAACGAAAGCTTATACTTGTGGCGCTGGGGCGACCCTCTTTCATCTAGCTGACACATCTGCGCTGCCGCAAACCGTGCGCAAGGCAAGGGGCGGATGATACACGATTTCGGGGCCCGCGTATCATCGCCGGCGCCGCCTTCGCCGAATAAAATCCCCGCACCTGCCAATGTGCCCATGCTATCCTTCCGGTTCCTGCTCTTACAATGAAGTCAATGAATACAACTAGTCCTGTCGCCGAGTCGGCCGACGCTCCATCCCCTGCCACCCCGGCAGCGGCCAGCCCCCAGACCGCGCGAACCCTGCTTAAACAGTTTCAGCAAGAGTTTCCCGCCTTCCGCGATTGCCTGCCACTGGCGATCGGCATCGACAAGCAGATCCTCGCGCGCATGCCCGAACTCGATCGCAAGACCATGCGCACGGCGCTGGGCATCCACACCGGATCGCTGCGTTACCTGCGCGCCATGGAAAAAGCCACCGTGCGCTTCGACCTGGACGGCACTGCCGGCGCCGAAGTAACCGACACCCACCGCGCCCACGCCAAGGAAACCTTGCAGCAGCGCTTCAAGAAGGAAGCCGAGCGCAAGAAGGCCGAACGCGACGCCGCGCAAGCGCTCGAAGCGGACAAGCTGCGCCAGGAAAAGCTGCTCCAGCTCGCCTCCAAGTTTTCGCGCAACGGCTAATTTGCCTCCATGATGAGTGAAGCAGAAGAATTGCTGCCGCCTTACGACGGCATCAAGCTGGCGGACGTGCGCATGGTCAAGACCGACAAGGACGCGGCCGAAGCGCTGGCGGCCCTGCTGGCGATGGACGTGCTCGGCTTCGACACGGAGTCCAAGCCGACCTTCCTCAAAGGGGAAGTATCGACCGGCCCGCACCTGGTGCAACTGGCGACCGACGAGGCCGCGTATCTGTTCCAGATTGGCGCCGCGCCGGCGCTCGGCGTGCTCAAGGCGGTGCTCGAGTCGCGCACCATCCTGAAGGTGGGCTTCGGCTTGCAAGACGACGTCAAGCGCCTGCGCGCCAAGCTGGGGATCGACGCGCTCAATGTGCTGGACTTGTCGACCGCGCTGCGCAAAGGCGAACGCAACACGCTCGGCGCCAAGACCGCGGTGGCCAAGTTCTTCGGGCAAAAGCTGCAAAAATCCAAAAAGATCACGACCACCAACTGGGCCCTGCCGCGCCTGTCGGAAAAACAGATCCTGTACGCCGCCGACGACGCCCACGTGGCGCTGAAGATCTACCGCCGCTGGCGCGCCGACCAATAACCGCAGACCCGGGGTCTGCGTGCGACAATGGCGCCATGCCCATTCCTTTCCGCTTTGCCGCGCTCTTGTTCGTGGCCACGCCGCTGCTGGCGGCCGAACGCCCCGCCGTGCTGCCCGATACCATGGCCCAGCGCGTCCTTGCGTGCACCTCTTGCCACGCCAAGAAAGACGTCAACGACGTCTACTTTCCGCGCATCTCGGGCAAGCCGTCCGGCTACCTGTACAACCAGATGGTCAATTTCCGCGACGGGCGCCGTCAGTACCCGATGATGACCTATATGGTCGGGCACCTGCCGGACGCCTACCTGCGTGAAATCGCCGCCTACTTCGCCAACCAGCATCTGCCCTCCCCGCCCGCTCAACCCTCCGACGCCAGCCCCGCCGTGCTGGAGCGGGGGCGCAGCCTGGTATTGCAAGGCGACGCGGCGCTCAAGGTGCCGGCCTGCGTTGCGTGCCACGGCCAACAGCTGACCGGCGTGAACCCGGCCATTCCCGGCCTGCTTGGCTTGCCGCGCGATTACGTCAACGCCCAGTTCGGCGCCTGGCGCAACAACACGCGCCGCGCCCACGCACCCGACTGCATGGCCGGCATCGCGTCGCGCCTGAGCCTGTCGGACGTGAACGCGATTTCCAGCTGGCTGGGCCTGCAGCCGGTGGCGCCCGATGCGCGCCCGGCCGACAGCATCGGCAAACCCTTGCCGCTCGCTTGTGGAGGCGTGCCATGAAAAAGACCTTGCTCCTTGGCCTGGGCTTGATCGCCGGTCTGCTGTTGCTCGCTGTGCTCATTGCCTGGCCACGCGAAGAATTGATCGCTTCCTCATCGCCCGCCGCGCATGCGGCCACGCCGGCCAATATTGCACGCGGGGCCTATCTGGCGCGCGCCGGCGACTGCATGGCCTGCCACACGGTGCGCGGCGGCGTGCCTTACGCTGGCGGGCGCGCCATCGATACCCCGTTCGGACGCCTGCTCGCGCCCAACATCACCTCGGACCGCGAGCATGGCATCGGCGCCTGGAGCGCCGACGACTTCTGGAACGCGCTGCACAACGGCAAGTCGCGCGGCGGACGCCTGCTGTATCCGGCGTTCCCGTACACCAGCTACACCAAGGTCAGCCGCGACGATGCCGATGCACTGTACGCCTACATGCAGACCATTCCGGCCGACAAGGCAAGCAGCCAGCCGCACGAACTGGGTTTTCCGTACAACCAGCAGATCATGCTGGCCGGCTGGCGTTTGCTGTATTTCACGCCGGGGGTGTACGCGCCCGTCAAGACGCAAAGCGCGCAGTGGAACCGCGGCGCCTACCTGGTCGATGGGCTGGGCCATTGCGTGGCCTGCCACAGCAGCCGCAATCCGCTGGGCGCCAGCGCCGGCGGCCTGTCGGGCGGCATGATCCAGACCCTGGGCTGGTACGCGCCGTCGCTGACCTCGGACGCCGAGGCGGGCCTGGGTAGCTGGGAAGTACCGCATATTGTCGATCTGCTGCAAACCGGCATTTCGCCGCGCGCCACGGTGTTCGGCCCGATGGCCGAAGTGGTGCAGCAAAGCTTGCAGCACTTGAGCACGGAAGACGTGACGGCCATGGCCGTCTACCTGAAAGCGCTACCCGAAGACAAGGTGCCCCCGCTCGAGATGCCGCGCGGCCCGCAGGTGGACAAGGTAATGGCGCTGGGCAAGGACTTGTACGGAACCCATTGCATGGAGTGCCACGGTGCCGATGGCAAGGGCTTGCCGCCGCATTATCCGCCGCTCGACGGCAACCGTGCCATTACGATGGGCGAGTCGGTCAATCTGATCCGGATCGTGCTCAATGGGGGCTTTGCGCCGGGGACCACGGGCAATCCGCGGCCGTACGGCATGCCGCCGTTTTCCCATGTGCTGCGGGATGATGAAGTAGCGGCGGTGGTCAGCTATGTGCGCGGAAGCTGGGGCAACCAGGCGCCGCCGGTGACGGCGGTGCAGGTTAACCAGTACCGGCGCGTGCCGCTGGATTGACGACGGGGGTTACGCGGCGTCGAGCATCGCGCTGTAGCAGGCATCGGCAAAGCCGATGCGGTCGGTGGTGGCATTGCGGGCGTCGTCGATGCTGATCTTCTTGTCGCGCAGCAGGTTCACCAGCGCCGCATTCATCGAGTGGCAGCCGGCGTTGAACTTGCCGGTGCCGCCATCCATCAAGCCGCGCACTTCCGCCAGCCGTCCCGCTTCGATGATCCGCACCACTTCCGGGTTGGACGTCAGGCATTCGGTGGCCAGGTAGTAGCGCTCGCCTTCCAGCGACGGCAGCAAAGCCTGGCACAGCACGCCGCGCAACGCGCTCGCCAATGCCTGCGACTGCGCTTCCGAGTTGCCCAGCAGGCGCAACATCTTTTGCAGTCCCAGCTCGGTCGAGCGTGCGTGCAGCGAGGCGAGCACCAGCGGGCCGGACTCGGCCAGCGCCAGCGCTTCCTGCGCTGTCTGGGCATCGCGGATTTCGCCGATGACGATTACGTCCGGGCGCTCGCGCAGCGCGTCCAGCGCGCCCGCGTAATAACTTGCCACGTCGCCGTCAAAGCCCACTTCGCGCTGCGTGATGATGCATTTGCGCTGGGGGATCAGGGTTTCGACCGGGTCTTCAATGGTGATGATGTGGCCCGAGCGGGTCTTGTTAATCTGGTCCAGCATCGCGGCGATCGTGGTCGACTTGCCCTGGCAAGTGTCGCCGATGATCAATACCAGCCCGCTGGTGAGCTTGGCGAAGTCCTGTTCGGCAGCGCGCAGGCCCAGCTTGTTCAGTTCGAGCGGTTCCTTCGGGAAGCGCCGCACCACGCAGCCGAGCCGCTTCTTGCCCTGGAAGGTGAAGCAGTTGGCGCGGATGCGCGCGGTGTGCAGGTCGATCGAGCGGTCGAACGCGCGGTCGGCAATCCGTTCCGACCAGTTCGGTTCGATCACCTCGAAGAACTCTTCCAGTTCTTCCTTGGTGATCGGCGAATCGCTGACGGCGACCAGGCCTTTCGGCTGGCGCAGCATCAGGGGACTGTTCTGGTGAATGATGATGTCGCTGAAGATCAGCTTTGAATTGAGCAGGTGGAGAATTTGCTCGACCAGGGTGCCGAACACCGGATGGTCTTCATTTTCAATGTAGGTCAGGGTGCGAATTTGCGAGGACTGGTGGTTTTCCATCGGGTGTTTGTCTCTGGTAGTCTGCGTCAAAATTGTGCGACTAATTATAAGACGAGTCTGCGCGAGTGGTGGGGAAATATTGCGGTAAGGATACAAATTATGATGCGGAAAAACAGCACTTTGGGAGGGAGTGTATATCCCTACGCTTGCCAGCTGAGCGCCTCGTTTCACCGCGCGAATCCTCGTTTTTACTCGGTTTATACACAAATTTTCACGAACTTCGCTGTGGGAGGAGTACTCCAACTCGTATAAAGCGAGAAAAAATGAGGATAACGGATGACAAACGAGACGTTCCCCGTGGGGCTACCCACCTCCCTCTACCTCGACCTGTCATTCGCATTGCGTAAATGCAGTGATTCTCGGCAACCGGAAGAAATCGTCGTGCTTGCCGTCAAGACATGGCTCGCTACGCAGGCGAGCAAGCCGAACGCGAGGGGCTATCAGTGGAAAACACTTTTTTTGCCTGACGAAACGGATCTGCGCATGCGTTATCGCGGGACCTGGCACTACGCCAAAGTCGAAGGCGATCGCTTGATGTTCGCAGGCGAATCGGTGTCGCCGCGAGACTGGACGATCAAGGTCTCAGGAACGGTTCGCAACGCCTGGCGCGACATCTGGATCCGCCGCAATGTGACCGAAGGCTGGACCCGCGCCTCGATGTGGCGCGAACAGTATTGCAAAAAACTTCCCGGCGAAGACAGGCGGCGCATGGCGCGCCGCCTCGCCGACCAAACCTAACGCACCCGGTGCGTGCGCCGAAACCCCGTCTTCAAGTCAGTCGACACCTTGGTCCCGCCTTCATTGACAAACACTTCATCGGGCGGTTCATCGCCCGCCAGCGCGCCGGAAACGACCGCCAGGCCCTCCCCCTTGCGCACCAGTTCATCGGCCCGCTCATACACATTCGGACAACCCGTTTCGGCCAGCAGCGCTTGCACGATCGGCACCTTCCACGCATCCACGCCGGCCGCCTGGAACTCGCAGATCACATAACCGTCCTTGCCGCCGAACTGCTCGACCAGCAAGCCGGGCAAGCCATCGGCCTCGGCGTTGATCAGCTTGACGATCTGGTCCGGCCTGGCCTTCTTGGCCGCCGCCGCGCTCTTGGCCAGCGCCGCTTTCACCCGCCGCTTCATCAAGGCATGGTCGACCGGCTCGCCCTCGTCGAAGGTCCACACCCGCGCGCGGATCTGCGACTTCGCGTTGTACGCCGCGCGCGCCAGGAACTGCTGCGACGACGACTGCACGATGGCCGTGGCGCCGCCCTTCATTTTTTCGTTCGGCTTGCCGTCGACTTTTTCGACAGCCGAGGCGTAAATCCACGGTTCGCGGGCCAGCAAGCTTTTTTCCTTGCCCTGTTTGATGGTGATGATCAGCATGAGAATCCAGTGAGAACTATTGCAAGCGCACATGATACCGCCTCCACCCCGGTTTAGAGCGGCCCCTCTAGCCATGGACGATATTTATTGCCATTAGACCGATCGGTCTATAGCATGGCTTGCATGAAAACCTCCGACGCAAGGCAACGCCTGATCGACGCCATGACCGACGCCATGCAGCGCCGCGGCCTGCACGGCAGCGGCCTGACCGAGCTGCTGGCCGCAGCCAGGGCCCCAAAGGGCGTGCTGTACCACCATTTCCCCGGCGGTAAAACGGAACTGGCCGTGGCTGCCGTCGACGCCACCGTCGAACGCCTGTGCGACTTGCTCGACCAGCGCATGGGCGCAGGCAACGAGCCGGCCGCCGCGCTGATGGCCTGGATCAACGGCGCCCAGAAGCGGCTGGCGGCCAGCGGTTACGAACGCGGCTGTCCGCTGGCGACCATCGCCCTTGAAACCACGGCCGACGACGTCGAGATCCGCGCCGCACTGGGCGCCGGCTTCGCCCGCGTCCGGGTCCGCATCGCCGCCGCCCTGCTTGCGTCCGGCTACGAGGCCGGCGCGGCCGACTCCTTGTCCGCCCTGATCCTGGCCGCCTACGAAGGCGGCCTGCTGCAGGCGCGCGCCGCCGGCACCCCGGAACCGATGAATTTAGTGGGCGAGGCCCTCCTCTCCCTGCTGACCCTGAACCGCCCCAAGGAGCACCGCCATGACCAGCCAGCATGAAGCCGAAAAACTGACCCTGACCACCGCCGACGGCTACCGCATCGCCGCCACGCGCTACCCGGCCCAGGGCGACACCCGCGGCCACCTGGTCATGGCCGGCGCCACCGGCGTGCCGCAAGGCTTTTACCGCCGCTTCGCCGAATTCGCCAGCAGCCAGGGCTACACGGTCATGACGCTCGACTATCGCGGCATCGGACAATCGAAGCCGGCCTCGCTCAAGGGTTTCCGCATGGACTACCTGGACTGGGGCCGCCAGGACCTGGCCGCCGCGGTCGACGCCATGAGCGTGCCCGGCCTGCCCCTGTACGTGGTGGGCCACTCCTACGGCGGCCATGCCTTCGGCCTCCTGCCGAACCACCACAAGGTGGCCGGCCTGTACACCTTCGCCACCGGCGCCGGCTGGCACGGCTGGATGCCGCTGGCCGAACGCCTGCGCGTATTGCTGATGTGGCGCGTGCTCGGGCCCGTGATCGTGCGCGCCAAGGGCTACCTCGCATGGAACTGGATGGGCATGGGCGAGGATTTGCCGATCGACGTGTATCACCAGTGGAAGCGTTGGTGCAACTTCCCGCGCTACTTTTTCCAGGATCCCGAGCTGTCACAGCTGGCGGCCGGCTTCGACAGCGTGCGCAGTCCGATCATGGCCTGCAACGCGCTCGACGACCTGTGGGCCCGCCCCGCGTCGCGCGACGCCTTCATGTCCGGCTACCGCAACGTGCAGTGGCAAAGCACCGACATCGACCCGCGCCAGGCCGGCATGGGGCCGATCGGGCACATGGGCTATTTCAAGCAGGATTGCCTGCCGCTGTGGCAAGGCGCGCTGGAATGGCTGGAGCGGCACGGCCGCACCCCGGCCGCCGGGCTGTCGCGCTAAGCTGCATTCTGGGCGGCCAGCGGTGCGTTTTGTCGCAAACGGTGGGCGCGGCGCGCCGGGTTTTCCTATGATCTAGCATCAGATCACTACGGAGACCACCATGCAAACCAAAAACACCTTCGCCCT
The DNA here is from genome assembly GCA_040388275.1 of Pseudomonadota bacterium. Lineage (GTDB taxonomy): Bacteria > Pseudomonadota > Gammaproteobacteria > Burkholderiales > Burkholderiaceae_D > Telluria_A. The sequence goes on along the minus strand of JAZKCA010000024.1, from coordinate 29,426 downwards.
GGCCGTGCGCCACATCGTGCTGGCCGCATCCATCGTCGCCTGCGTCGTCGCGGCCAGCTCCGCGCTGGCCTCGCCGCTCGACTGGGTCGCCGGCGACAGGGTCCAGGGCAGCGGCACCATCAAGAAGCAGGCGCGCGAACTGGCGCACTTCACCGGCGTTTCGCTGAGCCTGCCCGCCACCATGGAACTGCGCATCGGCAACAGCGAAAACATCACCATCGAAACCGACGACAACCTGCTGCCGCTGATCGAGACGGCCATCGAAAACGGCGTGCTGAAGATCCGCCCGCTCAAGCGCAACGCCAACTTGCAAGCGCGCAGCATGAAAATCGTGGTCAATGCGAAGAGCGTCGAACGCCTGTCGCTGGGCGGCTCCGGCTCGATCGACTCGGATGCGCTGCGCGGCGGCAAGCTGCAGTTCGACCTGGGCGGCTCAGGCTCGATCCGGCTCAAGGGCATGGAAGGCGACTCGGTGGCCATCAGCGTGGGCGGCAGCGGCAACCTGAAAAGCGGCGCCGGCAAAGCGGGCAGCGTGTCGGTTTCAATCGGCGGCTCGGGCGACGTGGACGTGGGACAGGTGCAAGTGAAGGACGCGAGCGTCAGCGTGGCCGGTTCGGGCACGGCGGTGGTCTGGGCCAGCGGCGCCCTGAGCGCGACGATCGCCGGTTCCGGCGACGTCAATTACTACGGCGACCCGAAGGTCAGCCACACGGTGATCGGCTCGGGCGGCACCAGGCGCCTGGGCGGCGCCCCGCGTTAAGGGCCGAACGGGCGGCAAAAACCGCCTGACAAAAAATCGTCGAAACACGTAGGGTGGAAAAGCGAAGCGCCTTCCACCAATCTGTGCGCAAACGTAACGCATACATTGGTGGAAGGCGCTTCGCTTTTCCACCCTACGGTTTACCTTGCTGCAGGCGCTTAATGATGCGCCGCTGCCGGCAAGCCCGGGCTGACGAAGCCGAGCGGCTTGACCGGCACCTTGACCGTCACGCTGTGGCGCTGTTTGTCCTTGCCCTGCACCAGCAAAGTGATGGAGACCGCCTCGCCCTCCTTCAATTGGCGCTTCAGCCCCATCATCATGATGTGATAACTGCCGCTGGCCAGATTGACGCCCTTGCCGGCCGGCAGCTCAATGCCGTCGACCTGGCGCATCTTCATCATGTCGTCCTTCATCTCCATCTGGTGCAGTTCCACCGCGGCCGCCTCGGGCGAACTGACGCCGACCAGGCGCGCGCCGTTAGCCGACAGCAAATGCATATACGCGCCCGTGCTCTTTTGCGCCGGCACCGTGGCCCGCACCCATGGCGCGGTGACGCTGACCTGGGCCTGCGCCTGCGCCATCATGGCCAGGCAGGCAATGATTGTGCAAAGTATTTTTTTCATTAGCGTTCGGCCTTGAAATCTTCGCGCTCGACCAGCACGGTCGAGACACTGTCGGTCAGGTAGATCTGCCCATCCTGTATGGTGCACTGCAACTGCATGTTGCGGTTCGCAAGCGCCTGCAACTGCGCGCTGGCCTCGGCCGGAATGTTGATGACACTCAGGTTCTTGGCCCGCTCGAGCTTATTGGCGATCTGCTTGAACCAGATATGGCTGGTCGCGCTATAGCTGTACACGATCACTTTTTCGCTGCGCCCGCACGCCTTCATCAAGCGCTTCTCGTCCGGCTGCCCGACCTCGACCCACAGCTCGATGGCGCCGGTCAGGTCCTTTTGCCACAGGTCCGGCTCCTCGGTATCGAACAAGCCCTTGGTGAACGTCAGCGCCTCGCTGGCGTGGATGGCAAAGGCCAGCAGGCGGATCATCATCCGCTCGTCGGTTTCTGACGGATGGCGTGCCAGCGTCAGCAAATGTTCCTGGTAATAGTTGCGGTCCATGTCCGCAATTTGCAGTTCCGCCTTGTAGATTGTCGCTTTGAGAGCCATTGACACCAATACCTTCCGAATGATTATTTGAAGACGACAGTCTTGTCGCCGTTTTGCAAAATGCGGTGTTCGACAAACCATTTGACGGCGCGCGCCAGCACCACGCATTCGACGTCGCGCCCGATCGCCGACAAGGTCTCGGCATCCATCGCATGGTCGACCCGCTCGACATCCTGTTCGATGATCGGGCCTTCGTCCAGGTCGCCGGTCACAAAGTGCGCCGTGGCCCCGATCAGCTTGACCCCGCGCTGGTGCGCCTGCGCATACGGCTTGGCGCCCTTGAAGCTGGGCAGGAACGAGTGGTGGATGTTGATGGCCTTGCCCTTCATGGCCTCGCACAGCCCTGGCGACAGGATCTGCATGTAGCGCGCCAGTACCACCAGGTCGACCTGGTGGGTGGCCATCAGGTCCAGCACGCGCGCTTCCTGCTGCAGCTTGGCCGCCTCGGTGGCGCCGGCCGCCAGCGGCAGGTGATGGAAGGGAATATTGTAGCTGGCCGCCAGTTGGTAGAAATCCATGTGGTTCGACACGATCGCCGGTATTTCGACCGGCAACAGGCCGCTCTTGTAGCGGAACAGCAGGTCGTTCAGGCAATGGCCGATCTTCGACACCATCAGCATCACGCGCGGCTTGGTGTGCGCGTCGTGCAACTGGCCCTGCATGGCCATGCGCGCGCACAGGGCCGCAAAATCGGCGCGCAGCAGCGCTTCGTCCACCATGCTGTCTTCGAGCGCAAAATGGACGCGCATGAAAAACAGCTTCGACTCGGCATCGCCGAACTGGGCCGAATCGATAATATTGCAGCCATGCTCGGCCAAAAAGCCGGAGACGCGATGCACGATACCGCGCTGGTCCAGGCAGGACAAGGTCAGGATATATTCGGGATGCGTGATCATCAAGGCAGTCAAAGCGTTAAGAATGCGAACCTTGTATTGTCGCATGCGCTGGCCGGAATGCGCCAAAACAGAAAAAAGCACGACCGTGCAAATTTGGAGTATAGTAAGCGGATCCCCATCTTTCTTAAGGACTATTCCCATGTCGACCACCGCACTGATGAACCAGCAGTTCCGCCTTGCCGCCCGCCCCGTGGGCCTGCCCAAACGCAGCGACTGGGAACAGACCACCGAGGCGGTGCCCGAGCTGGGCGACGGCGAGATCACGGTCAAGGCGCTGTATTTATCGCTCGACCCGGCCATGCGCGGCTGGATGAACGAAGGCAAGTCCTACATCCGCCCGGTGGCCATCGGCGAAGTCATGCGCGCCGGCGGCGTGGGCGTGGTGGTGGCATCGAAATCGGACAAATTCGCCGTCGGCGAGCACGTCTCGGGCGGCATCGGCGTGCAAGCCTACTGGAGCGGCGCGGCGAGCGACAAGACGGCCGGCTTCTACAAGATCGACCCGCGCATGGCGCCGCTGACGACCTGGCTCAACACGCTCGGCATGCCGGGCATGACCGGCTACTTCGGCCTGATCGAATCGGGCTTGCCGAAAGCGGGCGAGACGGTGGTGGTATCGGGCGCGGCCGGCGCGGTCGGCATGACGGTCGGCCAGGTCGCCAAGCAACTGGGCTGCCGCGTGGTCGGCATTGCCGGCGGCCAGGACAAATGCGATTTCGTCGTCAAGGAACTGGGCTTTGACGCCTGCATCGACTACAAGAACGGCGACGTCAAGGACGGCCTGAAGGAACACTGCCCGAAAGGGGTCGACATCTACTTCGACAACGTGGGCGGCGAGATCCTCGACGCCGTGCTGGCCCGCATCAACCTGAAGGCGCGCATCGTCATCTGCGGCGCCATCTCGCAATACAACAACACCACGCCGGTCAAGGGCCCGGCCAACTACCTGTCGCTGCTGGTGAACCGCGCGCGCATGGAAGGCATCGTCGTGTTCGACTACGCCGACCGCTACCACGTGGGCGTGGCCGCGATGGCCAAGTGGATGAAGGAAGGCAGCTTCAAGAGCAAGGAAGATATCGTCGACGGCCTCGACATCTTCCCCGAAGCGCTGCTGATGCTGTTCGAAGGCAAGAACTTCGGCAAACTGGTCCTCAAAGTCGCCTCCGAATAATAATTTCTCCATCGAGGTCAGACCTGATATGCACGCATCGAGGTCAGACCTGATATGCACGATTCAGGTCTGACCAGAATCGTGCATATCAGGTCTGACCTGAATTGTGTGCGCTTCGCTTCGTATTTCCCCTCCCCCGTTTGACCGCGCCGCTGCGCCGCCCATGTTGGTGGAACTTGGCCTGCCCTTTCACGTCTATCACCTCGCACCACGCGCTCACCGTTGCAAGGACGGTGGTCTCCTTCATCTTCATTGAGGTTACCAATGCCAAGTTTTCCCACCAATTCCCCAATGCGATCGGGCCTCGACGCCCAACTCGGCTTCCTGACCGAACTGACCCGCCGCAGCTACGATTCGCTGCGCAAACTGAGCGAACTCAATTTGCAGTTCGCCCAGCAAATCATGCAAGACGTGACCGACGCCAGCCGCAACATGCTGAGCAGTTCCGATCCTTTCCAGATGACGGCCGCCGCGGCCAGGGCAACCCAGCCCGCCACCGAGCATCTGCGCCACTACCAGCAGCAACTGTTCGGCATCCTGAGCGGCACCCAGCTCGAACTGGCGCGCAGCGCCGGGCAGCTGGCGCCCCAGGCCAGCCGCTACACCGTCGCGATGGCCGAGAGCATGGCGCGCGACGGCGCCGACCAAGGCAGCGCAACGCGCGAGGGCGCGCCCGGCCGTGGCGGCAATGGCGCGCTGCACTCCCACCATTGAGCCCTCCCCCCATTATCGGAGACCACCATGCATACCCCAGGCAAGCCAAAAAGCGGATCGGACATCGATGCCCTCGCGCTGCTGCGCGCCGATCACGACAAGGTCAAGAACCTGTTCCGCGCCTTCCAGGAATTGAAAGGCAGCGACGACGACGACGACGAGCGCAAGGCCGAACTGATCGATGAAATCTGCTACGAGCTCACCGTCCACGCGATGATCGAGGAAGAAATTTTTTACCCGACCTTGCGCTCGGCCATCGATGACGACGAGCTGATGGATGAAGCCGACGTCGAACACGCCGGCGCGCGCGAGCTGATCAGCCAGCTCGAAGTCATGTACCCGGGCGACGACCATTTCGACGCCACCGTCACCGTGCTTGGCGAAGAAGTCGCCCATCACATCGACAAGGAAGAAAGCGAGATGTTCGAGGCCGCGCGCGCCTGCGGCATCGATCTCGAGGAACTCGGCGAGCGCCTGTCGGCCCGCAAGGACGAACTCGACGAGGACCTGTCGTCGCCACCGTCGACGATCGATGCGATCGACGCGTCCAGGCCGCGCAACGGGACGCGCCGTTCGCCCCGTCCGCCCAACTAGCCGGAACTATTCAATTTGGGACCGCCTCTAATTCACGAGCGCGCTGCAAGTGAAGTGGCGCTCAGGTCCGATACCGAACTACGCACAAAGGAGATCGACATGGCGACAAGCAAAGATAGTGGCAGCAAGAGCGGCGGCTCGGGCGGCAACGCGCAAAAGAGCGGCAACGGGGGCCCGGCCAAACGGGGCTTCGCTGCCATGGATGAAAACCAGCAGCGCGAGATCGCCAGCAAGGGTGGCCAGGCTGCCCACCAAAAAGGCACCGCGCACGAATTCGATTCCGAGGAGGCAAGGCGCGCCGGCCAGAAAGGCGGCGAAGCCGTCAGCCGCGACCGCGAGCACATGGCCGACATCGGCCGCAAGGGAGGGGAAAGCCGGCAGTCGGCCGCACGCAGCAACAAGGATAACGGCGGCGCGGCCAAGGGTTCGCGCCAGGGCGGCAAGAGCGGCGAATAAGCACCTGCGCCATCTGTTCGCCCATGTGTTGAGCCGGGCCGGAAACCTGCTTTCCGACCCGGTCTTTTTTTCGCCATGTCACCGTTCAGCGTCGGCCTCAACAGCCTGCCGAGACAAGCAAGCTTCGCCAGTGTACGCACACCTCATGTCTATCCGACAATGTTGAACCAAGCCGTGCGTCGCCCGGCCTGCGCTAGCGCTATGCTCATGTTAAGATTTCAGCTCAACTATCCCAGAGCACGCGCACGCGTGAATCTCCACTGGACGCATTATGAAGCCGCAGCACAACAAGGCCTTACCCGAGCATGGCAACGGCAAGGACAGCGATGCAGTCGCGCCTGGCCGCGCCGCGCTCATGGATACCCTCATGGCCCTGTACAAGGGCCGCCACCCACGCCAGTTCGACAATCCCCTTCTCATGCGGCTGGGCGGCGAAGATCCGCTCGATATGATTTGCGTGTGGCAGCGCGCCGAGCCGGTGCCGCACTGGCATTTCGTCACCTTCGGCCTGTCCGAGCTGTACAACAAGCAAAGCAAGGACCCGGCAATCAGCGGCTTCGGCTTTGAACTGACCTTGCGCCTGGCCGTCGAACCGGGCGCGACCGAACCGCCGGCCTGGCCGCTGTATTTGCTGCAAAGCCTGGCGCGCTACGTCTTCCTAAGTGGCAACGGCTTTCACGATGGCCACCGCCTCAGCACCAACGGCCCGATCACGCTGGGCAGCCCCAGCCACCTGTGCGCGCTCGGTTTCGCCTTCGACCCTGAACTGCCCGCCATCCAGACACCGAACGGTCATGTGGCTTTCCTGCAAGCGATCGGCCTGACCCAAGACGAGGAGCGCGCCGCCCAGCAATGGGAAACCCGCAAGCTGCTCGACCTGCTGCACCCCCACATGCCGCTGTGGATCACCGACCTGCAGCGCGGGACCTTGCTGGCCGAACAGGACGCCCTGGGACTGGTCAACGCCGCCATCGCCCGCGACGGCTCGTCCTGCGTGGCCGTGTACGCCGACGCGCTCATCGTCAGGGAACACAAGCAATTCCTGCGCAGGCGCAGCGCCGACATCACGCTGGGTGCGCGGCAGATCGCGCAACTGGCTGAACTGCTGCCGCTACGCCTGCCATTCGGACGCCCCTTCACGCTGATTGGACCGGAATGGAAGCTGCAGTTCCTGGCCGCGAAGCGCAACAAGTGGAGCATCGACCAGCGCGTGCTCACGCTGCACGTGGCGCCCGCCAGCGTGCAGGAACTGGCGACCTTGCTCCATCCGCGCCAGGGGGTGTACAAACTGCCCTCGTTCGACAACATCCGCTGGGATGTACAGCACACCAATATCCGCAATGCCCAGGGCGACATCGTCGACGTCATCGGCTAAACCAAGGAAAACATGACCCTGTTCCCCCTGTTCCACCACACCCGCCGCCATCCTTCGGCCATCCTGCTGATGGTGCAGCTGATGGGCATGCTGCTCTACCCCTTCATTGAAAACACCCACGCCGGATTGGTCGCCTTCAACGCCTTCGGCATCGTGGTGCTCGGCTTCACGGTGCGCATGGTGCGCAGCACGCCGGGCCTGACCTGGTTCAGCGCCAGCCTGGCCGTGCCCATCATTGCCCTGCTGGTGCTGCAATCGGTGTTTGACATGCGCCACCTGCTACCCTGGTCGTCGGCGCTCGAAGCCACCTTTTATTTTTACGCCGCCGCCAGCCTGATCGCCTACATGATGGCCGACTTCAAGGCCACCACCGACGAACTGTTCGCCGCCGGCGCCACCTTCACCTTGCTGGCATGGGGCTTTACCCACGTGTTCATCCTGGTCCAGACGCTGCAGCCGGGCACCTTCGCCGCCGCCGTCAACGCGTCCGATGCGCGCACCTGGTCGGAACTGAACTACCTGAGCTTCGCCCTGCTCTCGAGCACCGGCATCGGCGACGTCATTCCGCTCACGCCGCACGCGCGCGCCGTGGCCAGCGTCGAAATGTTCGTCGGCCTGATGTACCTGGCCGGCGTCGTCGCGCGCCTGATCGGGCTGACCATGCAGGCAAAGGACGACGCCGAAGGCAAATAGCGCGTGCGGCCTGGCTCAGGCCCAAACTCCCCCGACTTCCCCCTTCCCGGATAGGCAATCCGGGCTAGGCCAGCAAACAATTCCGGAGTATTCTATAATTTCAGTAACTCCTGAAAATTCAAAAACTTGGCGGCGATTATCATGGTCAATCTGACACCCCTGGCACAGAAATTCATCCTCCACTTCGGCGAAATGGGCAGCCGCTGGGGCATCAACCGCACCGTGGGGCAGATGTACGCGCTGCTGTACGTGCTGGGCAAACCGCTCAACGCCGACGACATCGCCGAGCACCTGCAGTTTTCGCGCTCGAACGTGTCGATGGGCCTGAAGGAGCTGCAGTCGTGGCGCCTGGTCAAGCTGCTGCACCTGCCGAACGACCGGCGCGAATATTTCGAGCCGCCCAAGGACGTGTGGGATATCTTCAAGGCGCTGCTCGAAGAGCGCCGCCGGCGCGAAGTCGAGCCCACCCTGTCGATGCTGCGCGACGCCCTGCTCGAGACGCCCTCCACCGAGATCGACATCGTGGCCCAGCAGCGCATGCGCGAGATGTACGAACTGATCGAGCTGTCCAGTTCCTGGTTCGACGACGTCCAGCGCCTCTCGCCCGACACCCTCACCTCGCTGATGAAGATGGGCTCGACCGTCGGCAAGCTGCTCGACGTGGGCGAGTCCGTGCGCGGCAGCTTCAGGAAAAAGAAGGACGCCGAGCCGGCCGCCAACGCTGAAAAAGGCGAGTGACATGCGCCGCCTGCACGGCATGCCGCTGGCCCTGGCGATCACGCTCGCACTGATCGTCAAGGTCATCATCCTGATGGCGCTGCACAAGGCGTTCTTCTCGGCGCCGCAAGCAAAAAAAATGCGCATGCCAACCGCAACGGTCGAACAGCACCTGCTTGGCAATCCTCCTCTCCCTGTTTCCGCTCCCAAGGCCCAGCCATGATACCCATCGACGACGTCGTCAGTTTGTCGCGCCTGCAATTCGCCGCGACCGCCATGTACCACTTCCTGTTCGTTCCCCTGACGCTCGGCCTGTCCTGGATCCTGGTGATCATGGAATCGGTCTACGTGATGACCGGGCGCGAGATCTACCGCGACATGACCAAGTTCTGGGGCAAGCTGTTCGGAATTAACTTCGCCATGGGCGTGACCACCGGGATCACCCTCGAATTCCAGTTCGGGACCAACTGGGCCTACTATTCGCACTACGTGGGCGACATCTTCGGCACCCCGCTGGCAATCGAAGGGATGATGGCCTTCTTCCTCGAGTCGACCTTCGTGGGCCTGTTCTTCTTCGGCTGGTCGCGCCTGTCGCGGGTGCAGCACCTGGGCGTGACCTTCCTCGTCGCGCTGGGTTCTTCGCTGTCGGCCTTGTGGATCCTGATCGCCAACGGCTGGATGAACAATCCCGTCGGCGCCGAGTTCAACTTCGAGACCATGCGCATGGAGCTGACCAGCATCGGCGACGTGATTTTCAACCCGGTGGCCCAGGTCAAGTTCGTGCACACGGTGGCCGCCGGCTACGTGACCGCCTCGATGTTCGTGCTGGGGATTTCGGCCTTCTATCTGCTCAAGGCGCGCGACGTGCCGTTCGCGATCCGCTCGTTCGCCATTGCGGCGGCCTTCGGGCTGGCCTCGACCCTGTCGGTGATCGTGCTGGGCGACGAATCGGGCTACACCGCCGGTGAAGTCAACAAGGTGAAGCTGGCCGCCATTGAAGCCGAATGGGAAACCGAGCCTGCGCCGGCCGCCCTGACCCTGATCGGCATCCCCAACGACGCCGAGCACCGCACCGACTATGCGGTCAAGATTCCGTACGCGCTCGGCCTGATGGCCACGCGCTCGACCGACAAGCAGATCACCGGCATCAAGGACCTGAAAAAGCAGCACGAGCTGCGCATCCGTAACGGCATGCTGGCCTTCAAGGCGCTCACCCGTTTGAAGTCCGGGGACAAGTCGCCCGAGGCGCGCGCCGACTTCCTTCGCCTTCAACCGGACCTGGGCTACGGCCTGCTGCTGAAAAAATACACGCCGCGCGTGATCGACGCCACCGAGGCCCAGATCGCGGCCGCCGTGAACGACACGATCCCCAAGGTGGCGCCGATTTTCTGGTCGTTCCGCATCATGGTCGGGCTGGGCATGCTGTTCCTGTTCATCTTCAGCGCCTCGTTCTACTTCCTGGTCCGCAAGCGCCTTGCAAGGCAGCGCTGGCTCTTGCGCCTGGCCGTGGCGGCGATTCCGCTGCCGTGGGTTGCGGCCGAACTGGGCTGGATCGTGGCCGAATATGGGCGCCAGCCGTGGACTATCGCGGGCATCCTGCCGACCCATTTGTCGGCCTCGACCCTGCAGCCGGAAAACCTGTATTTCAGCCTGGCCGGCTTCCTGCTGTTCTACACGCTGCTGCTGGTGGTCGAGATGGGGCTGATGATCAAATACACGCGCCTGGGGCCGAGCAGCCTGCACACAGGTAAATATCACTGGGAACAGGGAGCGCCGGCATGATCTTCGACTACGACACGCTCAAGGTCATCTGGTGGTGCTTCGTCGGCGTGCTGCTGATCGGCTTCGCGCTGACCAACGGCTTCGATTTCGGAGTCGGCATGTGGCTGCCCTTCGTCGGCCGCGACGATATCGAACGGCGCGTCATCATCAACGTCGTCGGCCCCACCTGGGAAGGCAACCAGACCTGGTTCATCGCCGCCGGCGGCGCCATGTTCGCGGCCTGGCCGCTGGTGTACGCGGCCGCCTTCTCGGGCTTTTACGTGGCGCTGATGCTGCTGCTGTTCGCTCTGTTCCTGCGCCCGGTCGGCTTCGACTACCGCAGCAAGCTGGCCGACCCCCGCTGGAGGAGCGCCTGGGACTGGGGCCTGTTCATCGGCGGCTTCGTTCCACCGCTGATCTTCGGGATCGCCTTCGGCAACCTGCTGCAGGGCGTGCCCTTCCACTACGACGACACCATGCGCATGGCCTATACCGGCAGCTTCCTGGGCCTGTTCAATCCCTTCGGCCTGCTGGCCGGGGTGCTGGGCGTGGCCATGCTGGCGATGCACGGCGCGGCGCGCCTGCAGCACAAGACCGAGGGCGCAATTGCGGCGCGCGCGCGCCGCGCGGCCATCGGCGCCGGCGCGCTGACGCTGCTCGCCTTCGCCGCGGCCGGCGTGTGGGTGGCGAGCGGCTTGGAGGGCTACCGGATCGTCACCGCACCGCCGCTCGACACGGCCTTCATGCCGACCGCAAAAACAGTGGCGCGCGCGGCCGGCGCCTGGATGGACAACTACGCGCGCTGGCCGCTGACGATGCTATTCCCGGCCATGGGCCTGGGCGGCGCCGCGCTGACCATTGTGTGCAGCCTGTGGCGGCGCAATCTGGCCGCGTTCTGCGCCAGCGCCATGTCGGTGGCCGGCATCGTGCTCACCGCCGGCGCGGCCATGTTCCCCTTCATCATGCCCTCGTCGCTCGCGCCGGACAGTTCGCTGACCGCCTGGGACGCCGTGGCCAGCCACAAGAGCCTGGGCGTGATGTTCTGGGTGATCGTCATCATGCTGCCGATCGTGGTGCTGTACACCTCCTGGGTGTACGGCATCATGCGCGGCAAGGTCACCGCGGCGTATATCCGCGAAAACGAACACGAATCATATTAGGAGCAGCGCATGTGGTATTTCGCCTGGATTTTGGGAGTGGGCCTGGCGCTGTCGGCGGCCATCATCAACGTCATGTGGCTGGAGGCGAACTACGCCTTCGGCCTGCGCGACGAAGACGCCACGCGCGCGAGCTTCGAGCAGGCTAGCCGCGGCAAGCAAGCGCCGCCCGCGGCGCGCTGACATAGCGTTCCAGGTCTTCCGAGGTCATCTTGCGACCGATGACGCCGAGGCGCGCGCGGATATTCTGGATCACTTCGCGCACCGTGCTGGTACTGAGATCAAGCCGGTCGGCGATGGTCTTGGGCAGCAGGCCCTGGGCGCTCATGATTGCAATTTGCAGCTCGCGCGCGGTCAGCGGCAGCAATCGTGAAGGCAGCTCCACGCATTCCTGCACGCGCGTCATGCGCTGCCACTCGAACAGCAGTCCCGGCACCAGGTATCTGGCCCACTCGGCGTCGGCCGGCCCGAAGGGTTCGCGCTCGATGTTGCGGTAGAAGGTCACCCAGGCCAGCCCGAAGGAACTGTCCAGGCCCGCCAGCATTACGTGGCCGAAGCCGAACTGCTCGAGATAGCCGGCGATCACCTTCCCGGCCCGCGCGCCGGCCACGCTGCCGGTCTCGCGCTCGGCCAGGGCCCGGTAATCGTCCACCGACACGGTCTGCACGATGCGCGGATAGGCTGCGAACATTTGCCCGACCACGTCCTCGTTCGCCACCTTGGGGTAGCAGGCGATGAACGCGTCGGCGATGTTGTGGCAGCCCAGTATGTCGCTGATCGTGATCGAGCCGTCGACCCCGCGCGTGCCTGCGCCCACCAGCAAGGCATCGAAGGCAAAGCGCTCGCGCAAGGTATCCACCACTTTTTCCAGCATCTCCGCCTCCCTTAATGTTAGGGGTATTTACAGGATCATCTCACATGCAATGATGTCTTTACAACATCTTTATTAAAGGCAAAAAATGAAAAGGACACAAACTGGCGCACTCCTGCTGCCGCTCGGCATGATCGTCGCCTCCTGCTGGGCCGCACCGGTCAAGGACGCCCCCGCCCTCGCCTTCGACAAGGCAGCTTACGAGGCGCGCGTGAAGAAGGCCTTCGAGAACGACGTGATCGGTTACGAGAGCGTGCTGATCAAGAATGGCCAGGTGGTCGCGCAAAACGCCGGCGGCATGGCGCGCAACGCGGCCGACGGCAACGTCAAGATGAGCACCAGCATGCCGGCCAATATCGGCAGCACCATCAAGTTCACCGGCGGCGTGACCCTGTTAGCCCTGTTCGAGAGCAAGGACAAGACCATCAATCCCAAGGGGCTGACTGTGGACCAGTGGCTCGATTCCCCGATCTACCCCTTCCTGCCGGCGGTATGGCAAAAAGGCACGCACGACAGCATCAAGCGGATGAGCTTTCGCCAGCTTCTGCAGCACAAATCGGGCTTTCGCAAACTGAGCGCCGAAGACAAGGGCCCCGACGGCGACAAGCGCATGTTCGACTACCTGGCCAAGGGCGTGCTGGCGGCCGACGTGGGCGTACGCGACTACGAGAACGCCAACTTCTCGCTCGTCACCTATTTGATCCCGATGATCGCCAAGCCCGCGCTGATCGCGCAAGTGGACGCGGACGCGACGAAAAACAAATGGAGCGCCGAAGGCGCCGAGGTGCACCAGCGCATCGCCGACGAATGGGAAAAGCTGATGCACGCGCAGATCTACGGCAAGATCACGCCGGTGATCCATCCGAGCTGCAACCCGACGGTGGAATACGTCAAGGCCGGCAAGAGCTGGGCGCCCGACTACGCCTCGAAGAGCGACCTGAAAGCCGGCGCCACGCGCGACTCGCGCGCGACCAACGGCTACTGCCAGGCGCAGGGCGGCTGGTACATCACGGCGCGCGAACTGGCCGCCTTCGTGGCCAATTTCGCCGCCACCGACACGCTGGTATCGGGCATCACGCGCGACAAGATGTACGACGACGACAAGGCCAATGATCGCCTGGTGTGGTCGTTCACGATAGGCGACAAGGCGATCGACAACAAATTCCATTACAGCCAGCTGGCGTACATGGGCGGCGACCATGGCGGCGCGCACGCGACGATATTGATGCTGCCGAACGGCTACTACGCGGTGGGCATCATCAACTCGGACGACATCAATTCCTACGGCGTGACGGCGCGCCTGCTGCGCGGCTTCAAGACCGGGCTTGGGATGCCGGAAGACCCGGGCTGTCCGAAGCTCGGGACCGACATTGCCGCGGCCGAAAAGAACATCCTGGCCAAGGAAGCGGCGCTGGCGGCCATGCGCGCACCGGGCGGCAACAAGGACGCCATCCCGATCACCGAAGCTTTCCTCGCCGCCGCCAAAAAGACCCTGAAAGACCTGGAAGCGAAAGCCGAAAAGGCCGTCTGCAGCCTGTGATCGGAACAATCCAGGTCAGACCTGAATTCGAGGTTCGGGGTCAGACCTGAATTCGCAGATTCAGGTCTGACCCCGATGTTGAGGTCTGACCCCGATGTTGCGTTGTGGTAGAGTTTGCGCCATGCATGCCCTTAAATATCTCAGCGCGTATTCGGAACAGACGCGCGCGCAAGTGTCGCAGCTGATCGAGCAGGACAAGCTGGCCGCCATCCTCACCCAGCGCTATCCCACCGCCCACGTCATCCGCACCGACAAGGCCCTGTTCGACTACGTCCAGGACCTGAAGTCCGAATTCCTGCGCAACGCCGATCCCATCAACAAGGTGGCGTTTGACAACAAAATTCATGTGATTAACAACGCGCTCGGCTTGCACACGTCGATTTCCCGCGTTCAGGGCAACAAGCTCAAGGCCAAGCACGAAATCCGCGTGGCCACCATGTTCAAGGAAGTTCCGCTCGAATTCCTGCGCATGATCGCGGTCCACGAACTGGCCCACGTCAAGGAAAAGCAGCACGACAAGGCTTTTTACAAACTGTGCTGCTACATGGAGCCGAATTATCACCAATACGAGTTCGACCTGCGCCTGTATCTCACCCAGCTCGACATCTCCGCCGAACGCCTCTGGTAGCATCCCGCCACTGTTATTAGTTCAGAATTTTAATTCGGCACTGATTGCATTTCTGGCATGCCGATATCGCGAAAAATGTTGCATATGCACACAGAAAGTTGCCGCATAGACCATGTTCGATAGGATATCGGTCGACAATGATGGCCTCGCTCTATAAAGTACCCCTGTGCCTTTCCACTATGTAAGTCATTGCCGATCCCCCTGGCGCTGTCTTGCGAAAAAGGCATGTCACTGGAAATGTGCAATGCGAAATCAACCCTGTCCTACCTCCCTTCCGGCCCTGTCGCTCCTGCATGCCTGCGCGCTGGCCGCTCTGCTGCTGACCGCCGCCGCGCGTGCCGACGAGGCTGCGGGCCCGAGCTGGACATTCGGCGGCTTCGGCAGCCTGGGCCTGGCCCATTCCGACTATGACCAGGCCGATTTCAATTCCAGCGCCCTGAAGGGCAACGGGACCGGCTTCATGAAGCGCTTCAGCCCGGACGTGGACAGCCGCCTGGGCGCCCAGCTGGGCGTCACCTTCGACAAAAAATGGTCGGGCGTGCTGCAGGTGATCACCGAGCAGCGCTACGACGGCAGCTACCGCCCGATCGTCGAATGGGGCAACATCAAATACCAGGCCACGCCCGAGCTGGCGCTGCGCGCCGGCCGCATCGCGCTGCCGATTTTCCTCGCCGCCGACTACCGCAAGATCGGCTACGCCTATCCGTGGGTACGCGGCCCGATCGAAGTCTATGGCGCCATCCCGATCACCAACAGCGATGGCCTCGACATCGCCTACCGCTGGCAGGGCGCGGGCATCAAGCACACCACCCAGGCGTTCTACGGCCGCACCAGCATCAAGCTCACCGAGACCACGGGCGCGAAGGCGCGCGCCATCGCGGGCCTGACCCACACCGCCGAATACGGCGCGGCCACGTTGCGCCTGTCGCTGTTCCAGGCGCGTTTGAACGTGAACATTGCGCGTCCGCTGTTCGACGGCTTCCGCCAGTTCGGCCCGCCCGGCGAGGCGCTGGCCGAGCGCTTCGACGTTGTCGACAAGCGTGTCAGCGGCGCCGCCGTCGGCTTCAGTTACGACCCGGGCAAGTGGTTCCTGATGGCCGAGGCAGGCGACATGAATGGCCGCTCCTTCCTGGCCCATACCCACTCGATGTACGCCAGCGGCGGCTACCGCGCCGGCGCGTTCACCCCCTACCTGTCGTATTCGCGCGTGCGCTCGGCCGATCCGACCAGCGATCCGGGGCTGTCGCTCGCTGGCCTGCCGCCGCCTTACGCGGGCGCCGCCGCACAGCTCAACGCCGGCCTGGACGTCCTGCTCAAGGCGATCCCGATCCAGGATACCGTGGCCGCCGGCATGCGCTGGGACTTCCGGCGCGACATGGCGCTCAAGCTGCAGTACGAACGGCTGCAGCCGAAGGACGGTTCGCGCGGCACGCTATCGAATTTGCAGCCGGGTTTCCGTTCCGGGCGCCCGGTCCACGTCACGAGCGTCGTGCTCGATTTCGTGTTTTGAGGCGGCCCATCATGCGCTCCTCATTCCTGCGTCGCATCGTCTTGCTCCTGCTGACCGCCGCTGCCTGCCACAGCAGCACCTGCGCGGCCGAACTGGTCGTCATCGTCTCGTCCAAAAGCCCGGTCACCGCGCTGCGTCCGGACCAGGTGGCCGACATCTTCCTCGGCCAGATCGCCCGCTTCCCGGGCGGGGCCGAAGTGGTCGCGCTCGACCAGCGCATCGGCTCGCCAGAGCGCGACGAGTTCTATTCGAAGGTCGCCTCGAAAACGCCGCCGCTGGTGAAGGCGTATTGGACCAAGATGATCTTCACCGGACGCGGCCAGCCGCCAAGGGAAGTGGCGGGCAGCGCTGCGATCCGCAAGATGGTCGCCGATAACCCGTCCCTGATCGGCTACATCGACAAGTCGGCCCTCGACGCCAGCGTCAAGGCCGTACTGCTGGTGCGTTGATGGCGGCGCGCGCCATCGCTCCCCGCAAACGCAAGCGCCTTGCCCGCTGGCTGGGGCACGGGCTGGAAACCCATATCTCGCTGCCGCTGTTCGCCGCCCTGCTGCTGGTGGTGATCTGGACGAGCACCTTCCATTTCATCGAGATCGAGCGCACAGCGGCGCACGGCGCGGCGCGCAATTCGAGCCGCGAACTGCTCGACACCTACGAGGCGCAGGTGCAGCGCAACCTGGGCGGCATCGACCAGACCCTGAAGGTGCTCAAGTACGCGGTCGAACTGAATGGACCGGGCGGCGCGCTGCCGGCCCTGAACCAGCAAGGCTTGCTGCCCTCCGGCCTGGTGTTCGTGGTCAGCATCGCCGACCGTAGCGGCATGACGGTCGCCAGCAGCCCCGCGGCCAAATTCATCGACGTCTCGGACCAGCCTTACTTCGCCTACCACCGGCAGAACGACAGCAACACGCCGTTCGTGAGCCAGACCACGCGCGACAGCGCCAATCCCGACTGGCATTTGCATTTTACGCGCCGCCTGAACGACGCCTCCGGCCAGTTCGCCGGGGTCGTCACCGTCGAAGTCGACCCATCGTACTTCACCAGCGGATACGAACATTCGCGCCAGGGCGACCTGGGCGCGCTCGGCCTGTTCGGCAGCGACGGTGTGTTCCGCGCGCTGCGCATCGGCGACAAGGTGGTCTGGGGCCAGGGCGCAGGGACCCTGGCACTGGCCGGCGACACCGGCGCGCCGCTCACCAGCGAGTGGGACCGGGTGCGCCGCTACACCGCGGTGCGCCGCCTGCACGGCTTTCCGCTCAGCGCCGTGGTCGGCCTGGCCGTCAGCGAGCAAATGGCCGCCTTCGAGCAGCAGCGCCGCACCTACCTGTGGGCCGCCGCCAGCGGCAGCGCGCTGCTGGTCATCATCGTGACCCTGGTGGGCCTGTGGTCGTGGCAGCTCACGCGCACCCGGCGCCGCATCCGGCGCGCCCAGGAGACCTATGCCGCCGCCTCCGAGGCCAGCCTGGACGCCTTTTTCGTCATGCGCAGCGTGGCCGCCGGCGAAGGCGCGATCACCGATTTCGTCATCG
Organism: Pseudomonadota bacterium; assembly: GCA_040388275.1. Lineage (GTDB taxonomy): Bacteria > Pseudomonadota > Gammaproteobacteria > Burkholderiales > Burkholderiaceae_D > Telluria_A. Next base: position 11,889 of record JAZKCA010000024.1, on the reverse strand, counting down.
AGGCGACCAATACCCGCGCCGAGAAGCTGGCCGGCATGAGCAAGACCGAACTGCGCGGGAAAAGCCTGTCCGAGGTGCTGCCGGCGTATATCACCAACGGCATTTTCGAGGACCTGGTCAAGGTCACCCTGGTCGGCGGCGTGCACGAGGCCGAGTGGCAGGCGGCCGCCCTGCCCCAGGAGCAGTGGCTGCACCGCCAGGTCGTCGCCGTCGAGGGGGGCGTGGTGGCGATCGTGCGCGACATCACCGAACGCAAGCTCACCGAGCAGCGCATTCGGCACATCGCCCACCACGACGACCTGACCGGCCTGCCCAACCGCAGCCTGATCCGCGACCGCCTCGACCAGGCCATCCTGCATGCGCAGCGGCGCGAGCGCAGCGTGGCGGTGGCCTTCATCGACCTGGACGGCTTCAAGCTGGTCAACGACGGCCTGGGCCACAACGCGGGCGACGAACTGCTCAAGGTGGTCGGGCGCCGCATGCTCGACTGCATCCGGCGCGAGGATACGCTGGGGCGCTTCGGCGGCGACGAATTCGTCATCATCCTGTCCGACCAGTCGGACAACCCGATGATGATCGCCCCCGTCCTGGAAAAGATCCGCCAGGCCGTGGCCGAGCCGATCCTGCTTGACGGCCAGGAAGTGCAGGTCAGTTGCAGCATGGGCGTGGTGATGTATCCGCGCGACGGCGGCGACCCGAACACCCTGATGATGAACGCCGACGCGGCCATGTACCGCGCCAAGGAGATGGGCAAGAACATCTTCCAGTTCTACACGCGCGAGATGAATGCCAGCGTGGAGCAGAAGCTGGTGCTGCTCGAAGGCTTGCGCGGCGCGCTCGACGAGGGCCAGTTCCACCTGCTGTACCAGCCCAAGGTGGACTTGCGCACGGGCCTGATCATCGGGGTCGAATCCCTGATCCGCTGGCAGCATCCCGAGCACGGCATCATTTCGCCGGTGCGCTTCATCGGCCTGGCCGAGGAAAGCGGCCTGATTGTCGCGATCGGCGAATGGGTGCTGCACACGGCCTGCCGCCAGAACAAGGCGTGGCAGGACGCCGGCCTGGCGCCGATCACGATTTCGGTCAACGTTTCGCCGCGCCAGTTCGAGGAAAAACGCCTGGTCGAACGCGTGGCGCTGGCGCTCGAACAAAGCGGACTCGATCCGGCCTCGCTCGAACTGGAAGTGACGGAAAGCCTGATCATGCGCGACCTGGCGCAGTCGGTGGGCAAGATGCGCGAACTCGAGGCGATGGGCATTTCGCTGTCGATCGACGACTTCGGCACCGGCTACTCGAGCCTGTCCGCGCTCAAGTCCTTCCCGATCGCGCGCCTGAAGATCGACAAGTCGTTTGTGAGCGAACTGGCCGACAACCCGGACGACCAGGCCATCGCGATGGCCGTCATCTCGCTCGGGCACAAGCTGAACCTGCGGGTGATCGCCGAAGGCGTCGAGACCGAACAGCAGTGCAATTTTTTACGCGATAACGATTGCGACGAGATGCAGGGCTATTTGTTCAGCGCGCCGGTGGCGGCCACCCGCATCCACTCGCTGCTGGCCGAGCAGGCGCGCATGCTGGCCGAACTCGATCCCTCCGGCGGAGGCGTGCATGTTGCATAGGCTGGCCGACGTCCTGCTCAGTCCCGATCCGCGGCTGCGCCGCCTGCTCGGCTACTGGGCGGCCTCGGGCCTGTTCTACCTGGTCTCGATCGTGGTGCTGCAGCTGCAGGTACGCGCCGGCAGCGCCTCGCCCCATGGCGCCTATATCCTGAGCTGGTTCGGCGTGGCCGGGGTGCTGTTCTTCTTCGCGCTGGTGCGGGTCAGCTTCGTGCTGCGCATCGCGCCGTGGCGCCTGGCGGTGCTGCAAGCCTTGTTCGCCATCGTCTGCAATATCGGCGCCTACGTGGTCACCGGGCCGATCCGGGGCGCGAGCCTGATGATCCTGCTGGTGGTGATGGTGTTCTGTACCTTTTCGCTGCGTCCGCGCGCCACGCTGGGCCTGTGCGCGACGGCCATCGGGGCGCTCGGGCTCACCATGTGGTGGCTGAGCTCCACCGACCCGCTGCATTTCCCGGCCCAGGTCGAACTGATGCATTTCTCGATCGTCTCGTGCTCGCTGCTCGCGGTGACCCTGCTCACCGGCGAAATGAGCAAGCTGCGCGCGAACCTGAAACAGCAGAAGCAGGAACTGATGGCGGCGGTCGGCAAGATCCGCACCCTGGCCACGGTCGACGAACTGACCTCGCTGGCCAACCGGCGCTACATGAATGAAGTGCTCAGCGCCGAAGAGCGGCGCCACGGCGCGCCGGACCAGCCGATGTGCATCGCGCTGCTCGATATCGATTTTTTCAAGAACGTCAACGACCGCTTCGGGCACGATGCGGGCGACACGGTGCTGCGCAATTTCGCGGCGGCGGCGCGCACCGAACTGCGTGCCGGCGACGTGCTGGCGCGCTGGGGCGGCGAGGAATTCCTGCTGATGCTGCCGGCCACCGATGTCGGCATGGGGCAGCTGGTACTGCGCCGCATGGCCGAGCGCGTGCGCGCGGCGCCGATACCGGGCCTGGACATGAACGCCCTGACCTTTTCGGCCGGGCTGGTCGAACGCGGCCGCAAGGAGCCGTTTTCGGAGACCATCGTGCGCGCCGACAAAGCCATGTACCAGGCCAAAATGACGGGACGCGATAAAATCGTCACCGCTTGAGTGCGTCGAATTCTTTTTTGGCAATAAATTTCTGCCGAACAATGGCGATGCGGACAACAATTGATGTAGAATGGCACACACAAATTGCCTTATTGAAATTTTTTTATCGCCTGATTGGCACGCATTCCGACCAAGCCCAAAGCCCGCCTGGTCCCGCACTGACGCAGCACCCGATGGTTTTCTGGATTGCGATTCTATTGTTGCCTTTGATGCTATAAAGGCAATCTTCCGATGGACTGCCGTGGGCGGCGGCGAGATGAGGCATTTCCCTCGTCGCGCGCCGAGGCAGGGACGACTTGGCGCTTATGACAACACTGAATCAGCCGGCCGCAGCCGATACGAGTGCTCCGCCTTCGCATTCCGACACCGGCATCCGCGAGGACCTGTTGCACCCCGACCCGCTGCTCGACTGTCTGGTTGAACTGACCCGCATCCACGGTCGCCCCAGTACCCGCGCCGCACTTTCGGCCGGCCTGCCGCTGGAGAAGGAAGGCTTGACGCCGTCGCTGTTCGCGCGCGCGGCCTCGCATGCCGGCTTTTCGAGCAAGGTCGTGCGGCGCCAGCTGGACAAGGTCGACAGCGCGCTGCTGCCGGCGATCCTTCTGCTCAAGGGGAACGAGGCTTGCGTCCTGCAAGGCTGGCACGAGGATGGCCGGGCCCAGCTCCTGCTGCCCGATGCGGCCCAGGGCGCGGTTTATATGACGCGCGCGCAGCTGCAGGAACGCTACACCGGCATCGCCATTTTCGCGCGGCCCCATTTCCGCTTCGACCAGCGCACCCCGCCGCTGGTGACGGTCCCGCAGCGCCATTGGTTCTGGGGCACGATCCTCGAACAGCGCCCCATTTTCAAGGACATCCTCGCCTCGGCCCTCTTGATCAACGTGTTCGGCCTGGCCATGCCCCTGTTTACGATGAATGTGTACGACCGCGTCGTGCCCAATTTCGCCGAAGAGACGCTGTGGGTGTTCGGCGGCGGGATCGTGATCGTGCTGCTGCTCGACTGCATCGTGCGCCTGCTGCGCGGCCATTTCGTCGATCTGGCCAGCTCGCGGATCGACATCAAGCTCTCGGGCATGATCATGGAACGCGTGCTGGGCATGCGCATGGCGCACCGGCCCGCGTCGGTCGGCGCCTTTGCCGCCAACCTGCGCTCCTTCGAAACCGTGCGCGACTTCATCGCCTCGGCCACCGTCACCACGCTGATCGACCTCCCCTTCGCGCTGCTGTTCCTGCTCGTGCTGGCCTGGATCTCGTGGCCGCTGGTCTTCATTCCGCTGCTCGGCGGCGTGATCGTGATCATCTACAGCTACCTGGTCCAGTACCGCATGCGCGACCTGTCCGAAACCACCTTCCGCGCCGCGGCCCTGCGCAACGCCACCATGATCGAGAGCCTGACCGCGCTCGAAACGATCAAGGCGCACGGCGCCGAGAGCCAGATGCAGGCGCGCTGGGAAAAATCGACCGCGTTCCTGGCGCGTGTCAGCGCCGAGCTCAAACTGCTGTCCTCGTCCAGCATGAACGCGGCCGCCACGCTGACCCAGTTTGTCAACGTGTGCGTGGTCGTGGCCGGGGTCTATTTGATCCACGAAAAGATGCTGTCGATGGGCGGCCTGATCGCCGCCACCATGCTCACAGGGCGCGCCATGCAGCCGCTGGGCCAGATGGTCGGGCTGCTGCTGCAGTTCGAAGGGGCCAAGAATTCGCTGGCGGCGCTCGAACAGGTGATGGCCACGCCGGGCGAACGCAGCGACGAAAGCGCCTTCATCCACCGCCCGGAAATTCGCGGCGAGATCGAATTTAGCAACGTCCACTTCAGCTATCCGGATCGCCCGGAAGAAGCCTTGCGTGGGGTCAGCTTCCGTATCAAGCCGGGTGAGCGCGTGGTCATCATCGGCCGCATCGGCTCGGGCAAATCGACCTTGCAAAAGCTGATGCTCGGCCTGTATGCCCCGACCCAGGGCGCCGTCACGCTCGACGGCGTGGACCTGCGCCAGCTCGATCCTGCCGACCTGCGCCGCTCGATCGGCTATGTGGAGCAGGATTCGCTGCTGTTCTACGGCTCGCTGCGCGACAATATCGCCATCCGCGCCCCGTACGCCGACGACCGCGCCGTGGTCGCCGCCGCCGAACTGGCGGGCCTGACCGACTTCATCAACCGCCATCCCGAAGGCTTCGACATGCTGGTGCGCGAACGCGGCGAATCGCTGTCGGGCGGCCAGCGCCAGAGCGTGGCGATTGCGCGCGCGGTGCTGCTCGACCCGCCGGTGCTGCTGCTTGACGAACCAAGCAGCGCCATGGACCACCCTTCCGAGGCCCGCTTCAAGGATCGCATCCGGCGCTACGCGGTCGACAAGACCATGGTCATCGTGACCCATCGCGCCAGCCTGATGGAGCTGGCCGACCGCATCATCGTTATGGACGAGGGAAAAATCGTGGCCGACGGCCCCAAGGACAAGGTCATGCACGCCCTGCAGACCGGCCAGGTCGGGAAGGCCACATGAACCCGGTCCTGAAAAAAGCCGGGCGTGCGGTGCTGCGCCTGCTCGAAGCGATCCGGGTTCGGGTCGACCGCAACAGCGGACACTTCCTGAGCCGCTGGAAGGACAGCGCCGCCCACAGCGGCGAATACGATTTCATGAAGGACGCCGACAGCATCATCATCGGCCAGGAGCCGCTGCGCGCGCGCGTGCTGGGCTACGCGCTGAGCGTATCGGTGATGCTGTTCATCGTATGGGCCGCGCTGGTGCAGGTCGACGAGATCACTCGCGGCGACGCCAAGGTGATCCCGTCGCGCCAGTTGCAGGTGCTGCAAAGCCTCGACGGCGGCATCGTCTCGCAGATCCTGGTCAAGGAAGGCGAAACCGTCACCACCGGCCAGGTGCTGCTGCAGGTCGATTCAACGCGCTTTGAATCGTCGGTGCGCGAAAACCGCTCGCAGTACCTGTCGCTGCTGTCCAAGGCGGCGCGCCTGCGCGCCATCGGCGAAAACAAGCCGTTCGTGCCGCCGCCGGAAGCGCTGCTGGAAGATCCGCGCACGGTCGACGAAGAACGTCGCCTGTACGAAACGGCCAGCTCGGAACTGCAGACCCAGCTGCTGATCGCGCGCCAGCAGCTGGCCCAGCGCTCGCAGGAACTGAACGAGGCCACCTCCAAGAAACGCCAGGCCGCCCAGTCGTATGAATCGACCTCGCGCGAACTGGCGGTGACCAAGCCCCTGCTCAGTTCCGGCGCGGTGTCCGAAGTGGAACTGCTGCGCCTGCAGCGCGACGTCGACCGCTTCCGCAACGAGGGCGACATCGCCGGCTCGCAAATCGCGCGGGTGCAGGCCGCCATGTCCGAATCGAGCCGCAAGATCCAGGAAGTCGAACTGAGCTTCCGCAATGTCGCCAGCAAGGAGTATTCCGACACCATGGCGCGTCTCAATTCGCTGGCCCAGAGCGGCACCGGTCTGGCCGATCGGGTCAAGCAGTCGGCGCTGCGCTCGCCGGTCAAGGGCACCATCAAGCGGCTGCTGGTCAATACCGTGGGCGGCGTGGTCCAGCCGGGCCGCGACGTCGTCGAAATCGTGCCGCTCGAAGGTCGTTTGCTGCTCGAAGCGAAGGTGTCCCCGCGCGACATCGCCTTCCTGAAACCGGGCCAACGCGCCATCGTCAAATTTACCGCCTACGATTTTTCCGTGTACGGCGGCCTGAATGCAAGCCTCGAGCATATCGGCGCCGACTCGGTGACCGACGAACGCGGCAACACCTTCTACACGGTGCGCGTGGCAACCGACCAGGCTACGCTGGCCGGCAATTTGCCGATCATTCCCGGCATGGTGGCCGAAATCGACATCATCACCGGGAAAAAGACGATTCTCTCGTATTTGTTGAAACCGGTCCTCAGGGCGAAAGCGGCCGCCATGACCGAGCGCTAGGCGAGGACCGACCTTTGACGAACATCGAGCACCTGTTCATCTCCCCCAACGGAAGCACCCTGCCTGGGTGGCTTGACGCGTTCGCGCACGCGCGCAGCAGCGCCATCGAGCAGTTCTCAGGCCCGGTATCGACCGCGACCCTGGTCTGGCTGCGGCTCGATCAGACCATGGCGCTCGACGCCCAGGTCGCGGCGCTGCGGGCGCTGTGCGGCCACGCCCGCCTCATCGTGCTGAGCGACTTGCCGAACGACGGCGAAGCGCTGGCCGCGCTGGCGGCGCAGGCGCGCGGCTACTGCAACAGCCATGCCGGCGCGGAGGTACTGGGCAAGGTCGCCTCGGTGGTCAGCCAGGGAGGCTTGTGGATCGGCGAAACGCTGATGCACCGCATCCTGTCGGTGCAACAGCAGATCAAGGTCCCGGAATCGGCCGCCCGGCCGGACTGGCGCGCCGCCCTCACGGCGCGTGAAATCGAGGTCGCCGAACTGGCCGCCGCGGGTGAGCGCTACAAGGACATCGCACGCCAGCTGTATATCACGGAGCGCACCGTCAAGTCCCACATGGCCGGAATCCTCGACAAGCTGGGCCTGCGCGACCGGCTCCAGCTGGCCTTGCTTGCCAGCGAACGTCAGCACACTCAAACATTTGCATTGTAATAACACATGTTGTCAGACTGTACTTCGGTACAGTGCCTTTTAACAAGGTTGTTTGCTAAAGTCGGAAGATCACCTCATCCGTATGGAGCAATACAATGGCAAACGCTGGCAATCTGATTGGCAAGGTCACCTTACTCGCAGGTAACGCTTCGGCCCGCTCCACGGATGGCGCCGTGCGCCAGCTCCATCTGGGCGATCCCGTGTACGAAGGCGACATCGTGATTACCGCCGAGGGCGGCAAGGTCGAAATCGCCTTCGACAGCGGGCGCAGCTATGTCATCGGGGGCAACGAGACGCTCACGCTCGATGCCCAGGTGTTCGCGCCAGGCGCGACCGAAACCCATGATGCCGCCCTGATGCCCGCCACCGGCGGCCTGGCCGAGGTCAGCAAGGCCATCATTTCCGGCAACGGCAGCATCGACGGGCTGCTCGAAGAAACCGAAGCCGGCCTCACTGGCGGCGGCGACAGCAACGGCAGCACGTTTGTGCAATTGCTGCGCATTGCCGAGACCATCGCCCCGGTCGTCAACCCGACCCCAAGTGCCTTCAGCAGCACACGTCCCCAGTTCGACACGGTTGAAGCGGCGAGCGAGGCCCCCGCCGTGCCCAATGCAGCGCCGCTTGCCGGCGGCGACGCCGCCGTTGCAGTGGAAGACACTGCCCTGACCATCAGCCAGACTACGCTGCTCGGCAACGACAGCGACGCCGATGGCGACACCGTGGCCGTCACCAGCGTACAAAGTGCGATCAACGGCACGGTCGCCATCGTCAATGGCAATGTGGTGTTCACCCCAAACGCCAACTACAACGGTCCGGCCTCGTTCACCTACACGATCAGCGACGGCCGCGGCGGCAACGCAAGCGCGACCGTCAACTTGACGGTCGGCGCGGTCAATGACGCACCGGTCGCCGCGCCTGACGTGGTCGCCGCGGTCGAAGACACGGCGCTCGTTATAGCGCCTGCCGCCCTCATCGCCAACGACGTCGATGTCGATGGCGATACGCTCACCATCACTAGCGTGCAGAATGCGGTCAACGGCACGGTGGCCCTGGTCAACGGCAATATCGTCTTTACGCCAGCGCCGAATTTCAATGGCCCGGCCTCGTTCACCTACACCGTCGTCGACGGCAACGGCGCCAGCGCCACCACGACCGTCAATATCAACGTCGGCCCGGTCAATGACGCGCCGGTGGCCAACGCCAACGCGGCAAACGGCACGGAAGACACCGCCCTCACAATCGCCCCCGCCACCCTGCTGGCAAACGACACCGACGCCGATGGCGACACGCTCGCCATCGCCAGCGTGCAGGCTGCAGTCAATGGCACGATCGCCATCGTCAACGGCAATGTCGTGTTCACCCCGAACGCCAACTACAACGGTCCGGCGTCGTTCACCTATACCGTCAGCGATGGCCATGGCGGCACGGCGACTGCAATAGTGAACCTGGACATCGGCGCCGTGAACGACGCTGCAGTCATCACCCCGGGCAGCGCAAGCCTGACCGAATCGAATGCGGTGCTGACCGCATCGGGCACGCTCGCCATTTCGGACATCGACAGCCCTGCCACCTTCGTTCCCGCCACGCTCACCGGCGCCCATGGCAGCCTGACCATCGACGCCGCAGGCGCCTGGCACTACACCGCCAGCAGCGCCCACAATGAATTCGTTGCCGGTACCACGTACAGCGATATTTTTACCATCACCAGCTTTGACGGCACCACCAGCACGGTAACAGTCAACATCCTGGGCACCAACGACGCCGCAGTCATCAGCACGGCGACTGTTGCGCTGGTTGAGAGTAATGCCGTCCTGACCGCATCGGGCACGCTGACGATTTCCGATGTCGACAGCCCCGCCACGTTTGTAGCCACGACCATTTTCGGCATCAATGGCAGCCTGGCAATCGATGCCGCAGGCGCCTGGACCTACACCGCCAGCTCGGCGCACAATGAATTCAAAGCCGGCCAGACCTACAGCGACACGTTTACCGTGACCAGTGCCGACGGCACGACCAGCACGATAACGGTCAACATCCTGGGCACCAACGATGCAGCCGTCATCAGTAGCACTACGGTCCCGCTGACCGAAACCGATGCAGTCCTTACCGCGACCGGCACCCTGGCGATTTCCGACGTCGACAGCCCTGCCACGTTCGTCGCAGGCACCATCGCGGGCACGCACGGAAGCCTGTCGATCGACGCTGCGGGCGCCTGGAACTATACTGCCAGCTCGGCACACAACGAATTCGTAGCCGGCCTGACCTACAGCGACACGTTCACCGTGACCAGTGTTGACGGCACCACCAGCACGATCACGGTCAACATCCTGGGCACCAACGACGCTGCTGTCATCAGCACGGCGACGGTCCCGCTGACAGAAACCGACGCTGTGCTCACCGCTGCCGGCGTCCTGACGATCTCGGATGCCGACAGCCCGGCCACCTTCGTTGCCGCCACCATTGTCGGCACCCATGGCAGCCTGTCGATCGATGCCGCTGGCGCATGGAACTACACCGCGAACTCGGCGCATAACGAATTTGTAGCCGGTTTGACCTACAGCGACACATTTACCGTGACCAGTGCCGACGGCACGACCAGCACGATCACCGTCAACATCCTGGGCACCAGCGATGCAGCGGTCATCAGTACCGCTACGGTCCCGCTGACCGAAACGGATGCAGTCCTTACCGCAAGCGGCACCTTGACGATTTCCGACGTCGACAGCTCTGCCACGTTCGTCGCAGGCACCATCGCGGGCACGCACGGCAGCCTGTCGATCGACGCCGCTGGCGCCTGGAACTACACCGCCAGCTCGGCACACAATGAATTCGTAGCCGGCCTGACCTATAGCGACACGTTCTCCGTGACCAGTGTTGACGGCACCACCGGCACGATCACGGTCAACATCCTGGGCACCAACGACGCAGCGGTCATCAGTAGCGCTACGATCCCGCTGACCGAAACCGATGCCGTGCTGACTGCATCCGGAACCCTGACGATCTCCGACGTCGACGGCCCCGCCACGTTCGTCGCAGGCACCATCGCCGGCTCGCACGGCAGCCTGTCGATCGACGCCGCCGGCGCCTGGAACTACACCGCCAGCTCGGCGCACAATGAATTTCAAGCGGGCCTGACCTACAGCGACACGTTCACCGTGACCAGCTTTGATGGCACCTCCAGCACGATCACGGTCAACATCCTGGGCACCAACGACGCAGCGGTCATCAGCACGGCAACGGTCCCACTGACCGAAACCGATGCCGTGCTGACCGCAAGCGGTACCCTGACGATCTCGGATGCCGACAGCCCGGCCACCTTCGTTGCCGCAACCATCGTTGGCACGCACGGCAGCCTGTCGATTGACGCCGCCGGCGCATGGAACTACACCGCCAGCTCCGCACACAATGAATTTGAAGCCGGCCTGACCTACAGCGACACGTTTGCCGTAACCAGCTTTGATGGCACGACCAGCACGATTACCGTCAACATCCTGGGCACCAACGACGCTGCGGTCATCAGCACGGCGACCGTTCCGCTGACCGAAACGGATGCAGTCCTGACCGCATCGGGCACGCTGACGATTTCTGATGTCGACAGCCCCGCCGTGTTCGTCGCCACGACCATTGTCGGCACCCATGGCAGCTTGTCGATTGACGCTGCGGGCGCGTGGAACTACACCGCCGGCTCGGCGCATAACGAATTTGAAGCGGGCCTGACCTACAGCGACACGTTCACCGTGACCAGTGCCGACGGCACGACCAGCACGATCACCGTCAACATCCTTGGCACCAACGACGCTGCGATCATCAGCACGGCAACCGTTCCGCTGACGGAAACCGATGCAGTCCTGACCGCATCGGGAACGCTGACGATTTCCGACGTCGACAGCCCTGCCACTTTCGTCGCAGCGACCATCGTCGGCACCCACGGCAGCCTGTCGATCGATGCCGCTGGCGCGTGGAACTACACGGCCAGCTCTGCACACAACGAGTTTGAAGCCGGCACGACCTACAGCGACACATTCACCGTGACCAGCGTTGACGGCACCACCAGCACGATTACCGTCAACATCCTGGGCACCAATGACGCTGCCGACATCAGCACCGTTACCGTTCCGCTGACCGAGACCGACGCCGTCCTGACCGCGTCGGGAACCCTGACGATTTCCGATACCGACAGCGCGGCCACGTTCGTGGCAAGCACCATTGTGGGCACCCACGGCAGCCTGTCGATCGACGCTGCTGGCGCCTGGAACTACATGGCCAGCTCCGCACACAACGAGTTTGAAGCCGGCCTGACTTACAGCGACACATTCACCGTCACCAGCTCTGATGGCACCACCAGCACAATTACCGTCAATATCCTTGGCACAAACGACGCAGCGATTATTGGCACGGAAACCGTTACGCTGACCGAAACCGATGCAGTCCTGACCGCGACCGGAACCCTGGCGATTACCGACGTCGACAGCCCTGCCACTTTCGTTGCCGGCACCATCGCGGGCACGCACGGCAGCCTGTCGATCGACGCCGCTGGCGCCTGGAACTACACCGCCAGTTCGGCGCACAACGAGTTTGAAGCTGGTACGACCTACAGCGACACCTTCACCGTGACCA
>JAZKCA010000023.1:0-19131 GCA_040388275.1 Pseudomonadota bacterium | reverse complement strand
GTTTAAATTGAGAAAATCTACAAAAATCTACCCATATCAAATTCAAAAGAGCCAAAATTTTCGCGTTAATCCTCTTTTTGATCGCCATTCCAGTCGGTATTGGCGCGGCCTGGATATGGGCGAGGAAAAAGGGGCGGGCGTTGAAGAAAAACAGCAAGACAGAGATGGAAAAGTTATTTTTTTCTGATTTTTCGCCTAAAACACTGAGGTCCCCTAGCTTCTGGATAGGTATTGCGGTGGCATTGGGAATTGGTGCGCACATCTATCTCTTGAGCCAACCTTGATCTGACCGATTCGCAAGTGCCGTGAAAGATCGCATTGCCATGCGCGTGTGCTCTTGGCGACCCCGGCGTTACAGTCTGACTATCGTCCGCTGTGGCGCGGCAAAGGCCGAGATGAGACAGCGCTCCGACCGTCGAGTACAATCGGCAGGGAACGGCCAGAAGCTGTCAGTCGAATTCGGACGGCTTGACGTCAAACGGGATTCTGAATTAGTCCATCGAACCCGTTTTTTGGTCGTCGCTCTCCAGCTTGGTTGATGTTTCATATTGAATTTTGAAGGAATATCATGCGTTTATTGCTCAGTGAGCTCATTCCTCGGATGACCACAGTCGAACAAGTAACAAATTCGGATCAATCGATTTCTTGGCATGCACACCGTGAGGCTGAGCAAATTTGCGACCCTGCATTTCTTGAGGAGCTCTGAACCAATAGAGGCGATCAGGCGGGCAGGCTCTCAACGGCCAGAAGCTACCATTATCAGGGGCGTGTCAAACCTTGAATCTTTGCGCGTTATCAGCCGAGCGATGATCTGAAATCGGCTTCGTCACCCTTTGCGGCGAGCTCAGACAGCGCCTTAGACTTATGATCATGATCTATCGTTCATCAGCTACACGAAAGTCGATAAAACCACGTTCGAAATTCGTCGATACAAGCGTCACGCGCAGTGTGTCGCCAACTTTCAGGCTGTCCGCCCCATTGGCCAATTTGCCTTCGACCGGAGGAGCAATAATCCGAACCCACACGCCACTATCCGCATTGCCAGTGACAATCGCATCAAAGGATTGACCGATGCGCGATTCAAGCAGGAGTACCGCTTCCGACTTGCGCAGTTGCCGTTCCACTTTCTGAGCCGCGGAGCTTTGCTTCGTACAGTGGAGCGCGATGGAAGCGATGTCGGCATAGGAATAAGGGGAGGGGAGTCCAGCCAGCACTGCCTTGATCTGACGCGACGTAATCAGGTCAGGGTAGCGCCGATTCGGCGCCGTGGAATGGGTGTAGTTTTGTACAGCCAGGCCAAAGTGGCCAAGCGGTTCCCCATCCGGCGACCCAGCTACGTATTCGCCTCGTCCCATCAGCTTGATGACGACCATCGAAAGATCGGGAAAGCGTAGCGGGTCTGCCTTGTTACGCTCTATAAGGAACGATGCAAGGGCCGCTGAATCGGGTGCAGCGGGTAAAGATGCTCCAAAGGTCTTCGCAAACTCGACGATACGCTGCCAACGCTCCGGCGAGCGCACCATCCGCCTTAGCGAAGCGACGCCATGTTTGGTCAGGAACAGTGCGTTGCAACTGTTCGTCATGATCATCATTTCTTCGATCAGTTGACGCGCTCGATTCTGCACTTGCTGCACGATCGCGACGATCTTTTCGTTTTCAAAAATCGCACGCGGTTGAAAGGTTTCGAATCGAAGGGCGCCGGACAGATGGCGTCGTGTGCGCAGTTGCTGCGCCAATTTATCTTGAGCCCGAAGCTGGTCTTCCAGGCCAGGTACGGCCGCAATCGCTTCAGGCAATAGCGTCGGGTCCTCAATCCACGTCGAGACCTGGTCGTAAGCGAGTTTCGCCTTATTGTGGACGATTGCGCGGTAAACCGTCGAGCCTGATAGCGTTCCATCGGACTTGAAACTCATTTCTGTGATGATCGCCAGCCTGTCGACTCCCTGATTAAGGGAAGTCAGATTGGTTGATAGCAGCGGCGGCAGCATCGGAAAGATCCGACCGGAAGTATAGATCGATGCTGTATTGCGGCGAGCATGGAGATCAAGACGGGAATCCTTCTTGACCAAGGCGTCGACGTCGGCCACGGCCACTCTCATTTTTATCCCACCACCGACGTCGAATTCGGCGACTGTTAACTGGTCCAGGTCGAACGAGTCGTTATTGTCGATCGAGCACCACAGCAAGCTGGTGAGATCTTGAATAGTCGGATCTGCTTCCTTGGCCGACACCGTGATAGTTGAAAGCTCCTCGGCCACGCTTTCTGGAAACTCGGGTTCGAGTCCGTGTTCAACCATCGCAGTGTTAGCAAGGCGAACAAGGTCGGAGCGATCGTGCCGCTGATCTGACTGGTTTGTGTTCTGTATGTGCATCAATCCAATATACACCTATTGCATACCGCCTGAGGCCGGCATAAATTCAATCGGGCTGAGCTATCTTAGATCCAGTACTCGGTCAGGCGCGACGCCCATTCCTTGATGCGGTTGGCCCATGGCCGGCGGCGCCATTCTTCCAACGTCACTTCCTTCGAATCGCGCAAGTCTTCCGCGAATGCGCTTTCCATGTCGCGTCCAAAGGCCGGATCGAGCACCACCACGTTCAGCTCGTAATTGTGCAAGAAGCTGCGGCGGTCGATATTGGCCGAGCCCACCGTCGACCAGGTGCCATCGATCACCGCGGTCTTGGCGTGCAGCACCGCCACCTGCAGCTGATAGATCTTGACCCCGTTGGCCAGCAGCGTTTCGTAGAACGCGCGTCCCGCATGCATCACCAGGCCGTGGTCCGACACGCCCGGCAGCACCAGGCGCACGTCCACGCCGCGTTTGGACGCCTGCACCAGCGCGTCGATGAACTGCTTGTCCGGCACGAAGTAGGCCGAGGTGATATGCACCGATGTCTTCGCTTCCTGGATCGCCAGCATGAACGATTTGTAGATCTCGGAATCGCGCTCCGGATCGGTTGCCAGCACGCGCACGATCTTGTCGCCGACCGGCGCCAGCGCAGGGAAGTAATTGGCTTCGGCCAGTTCGCCGGCGTCCTGGTCAACCCAGGCGTTGATAAAGTTCCACTGGAGCGAGGCGACGGCTGGCCCTTCGATCTTGATGTGGGTATCGCGCCAGCCAACTTTCTGGTCGCCGTTCGACTGCGGCGTGCGGCGCGAGCGGAAGAAGGAGCTGTTGGCGTAGGTGTTGCTGATGTTGATGCCGCCAGTAAAGGCGACTTTGCCGTCGACCACCAGCAGCTTGCGGTGGTCGCGGTTGTTCAGCTCCCATTTGCCGACCCGCTTGGCGGGATTGACCGGATTGAACGCCAGCACATTGATACCGGCCGCCTTCATGCGTTCGAAAAATTCTGCCGGCGTGCCCATCGCGCCCACGCTGTCATACATCAGGTTGACCGTCACGCCCTGTTTGCGTTTTTCGATCAGCAGGTCGGCGAACTGCAGGCCAATCGGATCCTGGTCGAAGATGTAGGTCTCGAGGTTGATCGAGCTCTTGGCCGCGCCCACCGCCGCCATCATTTCCTTCATGGTGGCAGGGCCGTCGAACAGCAGGGTGACTTTGTTGCCGGCGATTAAGGGCACGCCGGTGGCTGCCTCCTCGAGCACGGCCAGCGCCTTCATGTCGGGGGTGGCACGGGCCCAGCGCCGTTCGAGCAAGGCAGCGGCCTGCTTGCGCGCCAGCTTGCCCTTGGCGGTATCGACCGTCGGGTTGTCGCGGGCCGCCACCCGTTCGCTATTGGAATTGACCTCCGGCAGCGATGCGCAGGAGGCCAGCGCGAACGCGCAGGCAAGAAAGGCGGACTTGGCCGCGATGCGCGTAAAGCTCATTTTGTTCCCCTCGATGGTAGGACGTCACTTTGGTATGGCCGGGCCAGCTTCGGCCCGATGAAAAAGTCGATGGGCGCGGCCAGGAAGCGCCGTCCCATGGCACGGATCAGGGACATGCCCTGGCGAAAGCGTACCTTGCGCGCGCGCAGCGCCACCCACAGCGCCAGCGCGAAGCTGACCAGCAGGTTGACCGCACCGATCGACAGGAAGCCGCCGACCGAGGTGAGGATCATGGCCAGCGGCATCTGGTAATTCATGGCGACGAAGGCGGTGGCGAAGTTACCTGCCGAAAACGTCACGTGGCGCACGTCGATTGGCAGGCCGAACAGGTAGCCGAGGGTGCCAATGGTGCCGAGCAGGATGCCGAAGTAGATATTGCCCATCAGGCCGCCGAGGTTGTTCTCGAGGTAGCGCGCCAGGCGCGCCAGGCGGTCCGTGCCCAGCAGCACGCGCAGCGAACGCAGTTGCGCCACGCGGCACGCCATCTTGGTGTACACGGCCTTGTTGTCGTAATAGCCCGACACCAGGCCGGCCACGAACAGGCAGACCCCGGCGATGGCCGCGTAGAACAGGGCCGCGGTGTGGAGCGGGTCGATGTCGTGCATCAGGCGCGCGGCCTTGGCGGGCGTGAGCAGGTGGACGCCGGTGATCTTGACCCAGCACCAGGCGATCAGGAAGGCCATCGGCAGTACCGTGGCAATGTTGCCGAGCACGGCGATGCACTGGGTGCGGAACACCTTGGTGATCAGCTCGGCCATGCTGTCGATGTCGATGGTGCGCCCGTCCTGGCTCGACAAGCCGCTGGCGATGCGCGAGGCCGTCATCGCCGGCTGCTTGGTGGCAATGGTGAAGTGGCACATGTGGATCAGCACGAAACCGACCGAATAATTCAGGCTGAACAGGAAGGCTTCGACCAGTGGCGCGGCGCGCAGGGTCCCCATCAGGATCTTGACCAGCGCCATGAAGGCGATCACGATGCCGGCCCCGGCCGAGGACAGAAACATGCGCGCCAGTTCGCCGCGCGTGTCGGCGATGTAGTGCTCGCCGGTGCGGCTGGCGTTCTCGGTGACGTTGCGCGCCAGCAGGTCGACATTGTCGGAAAACAGTTCGCGTACTGCATATTTCTGGTTGTGCGCTTCCACCAGTTCCTGCGCCAGTGCAATTGCGCCGGCCCGCCGTAACGAGGTGGGCGGTTCGCTGGCCGGCGTGGCGGCGTTGGCCACACTTTCCAGGTCCACGGTGGGCGCGGCCGGCAAATCGCCGCTGACGTCGACCAGGAACAGCAGCTTGCGCAGGCGGTCGATGCTTTGGGCCAGTGCCAGCAGCAGATAGGTCAGCGCCACACTGGTGCCCTGGCTGGTGGCGTTCCTGCGCACCTTGTCGATCACGCCGCTGCACTGGTCGAGCATGACCAGCAGGTGGCGCGCATCCTCGGGTGCGGCAGCGTCGCCGGCCAGCATGCGCTGGTAGCCGTCCAGGTAGGCGTTGACCTCGATGTTTTGCATCAGGAAGGGCGAGTCGAAGCTTTCGATGGCGTCGTGGCTGCGGATCAGGCGCGGCTCCAGGCCCAGCGCGCACACCCGGCACGACAGGGTGCGCACTGCCGCCAGCATGCCAAGCAGGGTGGTGCGGCGCGGGTTGGCTGGGGCCGTGTCGGGCGCCGGCAGGCTCTGTGCGATAACGGTGTAGAGCGCAATCCAGTCGGCGGCCGGCACCGCGTTGATCCAGCGGTAATCAGTGACGACATACAGAACCTGGTCGATGGCGTCGGCAAGATAGATGTCACCCAGCGCGGGCGGCAGGAAGCGGTAAGAGATCCGTCGTTTGAGTTCGGTAAAGAAGCCGTCGTTCGACAACACCCCGGTATCGGTGTACAAGCTGGCGTGGCGCCGGCTTTCGAGCAGGCGCGTCAGATAGCTGCGCAGCCTGGCCGCGTGCGCAGGGTGGGCCTGCAGCAGCTGGCACAGGGTCTGGATGCGGATGCTGACCACTTCTGCGCCAGGCAATTTTTGCGGGCGCAGCAAGTCCACGAGGGCGACCAGCATGTCGATGCGGTCGCTGTGGGGATCGATGCGTTCAAGAGTGGCGAGCATGGCAAAAGCACTGGTGCGGGAACTAAAAGCACAGTGTACTGATGCGGGGCTCGAAAGCTTTGTACGCTAGCGTACGGAGTGGCAACAAACTTGTTTCGATGAAACATTTAGGGCGACGATGGCGGGCCCGGACTTGGGTTAAACTTGACGCGCACAACTTTTCGACCAAGGATGAGAATGTACCTGACCTATTTCAAAGGGCAGTGGGCTGAAGGCAACATTCCCCTGTTCGGGGCCATGGACCACAGCGTCTGGCTTGGCTCGTCGGTGTTCGACGGCGCCCGTTCGATCGGCGGGCGCATGCCCGACCTGCGCCTGCACCTGCAGCGCGTCATCCATTCGGCCGAACGGCTAGGGCTGGCATGCCCGCTGACGGTCGACGAGATGGCCGCGCTGGTGCGCGAAGGCGTGGCCAAATTCCCTGCCGATGCCGCGCTGTATATCCGCCCGCTGGTGTTCGGCTGCGAAGGCTTCTTGATTCCCGAACCGGCCCGCAGTGGCTTCGCGCTGACCCTGTTCGACGCCCCGATGCCGGCGTTTACCGGCTTTTCTGCCTGCCTGTCGCAGCTGCGCCGGCCCGACGCCACGATGGCGCCCACCGACGCCAAGGCCTCGGCCCTGTACGCCAATTCAACGCGCGTGATGCGCGAAGCGCAGGCGCGCGGCTTCGACAACGGCGTGGTGCTCGACAGCGACGGCAACGTGGCTGAATTCGCCACCTCCAACCTGTTCCTGGTCACGCCCGAAGGCAAGGTCGTGACGCCGGTGCCGAACGGTACCTTCCTGGCCGGTATTACAAGGGCGCGGGTGATTGCCTTGCTGCTTGCTGCGGGCGTGGCGGTGGAAGAGCGCAGCGTGCGCCCGGCGGAGCTCGATACGGCGCTCGAGATTTTCAATACCGGCAATTACGGCAAGGTCACGCCCTGCGTGCGCTACGAGGCCCGCACCCTGGGGGTGGGGCCGATGGCCACGCTGGCGCGCGAGCGCTACCTTGCCTATACCGAGCAGGCTTAAGGCCGGCGGTATTCCTTCGGCAGGGTGGGCGGCTTGACGTCGCCGCAGTTCGACGACAGCCACTTGCCTTTGGATGACATGGAGGTGGTCTGGTTCCTGCCGCCGGCGGTGATGTGCATGGTCATGTTCATGGTGTAGCCGGTGTCGCCGGTGAAACTGACCGTGCCTTCGCCGGTGGAGTCGGGCTTGGTGCAGGCGTACGACACCTTCATCATCCCGCCCACGACGGGCGAACGCGTGTTGGTGCAGTTGGCGCGCTGATGCTGCGTCAACTGGTTTTGTGCGGCCATGTCCGGCGTCACGCACACTTTCAGCGTCATGCCGTCCTTGTCGAGCATGCTGCCCTGGCCGAGCTTTTTCATCATCCCTTCCATGGCCTTGCGCTGCTCCGGCGGCATTTTTTCCATCTGGGCGCGCATCGCGTTCATATCGTGCTTTTGCGCGTTCGCCATTTCCTGCATGCGCGGATCGCCCGCGCCCTCCAGTTTGTTGGTGACCTCCCACAGGCCGGCCCGCGTGGTCTGGGCAGATGCGCAGGCGCTCGCGATGGCGGCCAGGGACAACAGGATCAGTGCGGACGGGCGAAAGTTCATGGCAATCTCCAGGAAAGATGGCATAGTTTATCCCGAATTATTTGCCGCGTACGTTAATATTCGACCAATTATTCAAGGCTGCCAGGGCTGGCGCGGGAAAAAACAAAATAGGGTCAACATGAAGCTGCCACTCTTTCTCGTCTTGCTTGCCATCGCGTGTCTTGCGCAGGCCGACTGCCCGTCGACCCTGCCGCTCAAAGGCACGCTCAATATCGACAATTGCGATCCTTCCAAGGGGGCCTGCGTCGATTCCGGAACGGCCTTGCTTGAGTATGTGCAGGCCCAGGAAGACGACGGCCCCGAGGTATTTTCGATCGCCTTGCATGGCGGCCCGTGGCACCTCTATCGCTCGAATAATCGTATCCTCGGCATCGATGAACTTGCAGAGGCTGTGAGGCGGCAAGGCGGAAAGGTAAAGCGCGTGGTCCTGTACGCCTCGTGGAGCGGGGTCGCGCCGGATTCCCACACCAGGCCGGTGGCGCAAAAGCTGTCGGCAGCGCTGGGCGGAATGCCGGTCACTGGCCAGGACGGCTTTGTGTGGTTTGCCAAAGACGGTAGCGTGCATACGACACGGCAAGCATTCTCCGGCGTGGAGGACGGCCTGTACCGGGTCCGTAAGGGCGACAAGGTAATGGCCTCGCTGGCCGTTGCCTGGGTGCTGCCATTCGAATCCGCATTCGCCACCCGCAAAAATGCAGACGGCCTGACGCAAGTCGGCGTCGGCCACGACATTTTCATGCTCTGCCGGCGCGAAGTCCTCCGACCTGCGCAGCCTCGCCTCGGTGACCAAAACAGTCAGCAGCCTGCTGATCGGCCAGGCCCTGGGCGAGCGCAAGATCGGCAGCACGGCGGACACCCTGCGCACCTTGCTCCCGAGTGAAATCGGCAGGACCTCGAACGCCTTCGCCGCCGACATCTCGCTTCAGCAAGTGCTGGACATGCGCAGTGGCCAGAAGTGGGATGAATCGGTGCGCCAGCGCGACGCCACCACCGCGCCCGACATGACCGCGTTTGCGCTGGCGCTGCCGTCGGACGGCTCGGCGCGCGGCACGAAATTCGAATACAGTACCGCCACATCCCATCTGCTGTCGCCGATTCTGAGCAACGCCTACCGGATGGATGAACTGGCGGTTGCGACGAACAATCTGTTCCAGCCGATGGGAATCAAGCAGGCCGCCTGGTCGCGCGATGCCAGCGGCATGATCCACGGCTCCTTCGGCCTGCAGATGCGCACCCGCGACCTGATGAAGCTGGCATGGATGGCGCACGACGGCGGCCGCTGGCAAGGCCGCAGCGTGGTGCCGGCCAGCTGGCTCGCGGAAAACCTGCAGCCTCACGTGACGGGCCTGGGAGACAACGGGCGCTTGCGCAACGTCGGCTACGGGAATATGTGGTGGCACGGAACCCTGGGCGGCCACAAGGTCGTGCTGGGGTGGGGCTACGGCGGGCAGCACGCCCTGATCGTGCCCGGCCTGAACATGACCATTGCCACCGCGTGCGAACTGAACGTGTCGTATGGCCAGGCCGATGAAAACGAGGACATCATCATCGACCTGATCGCCCGCTTCCTGCTCCAGTTGACGGCCTGACAGGCAGTTCAGGGACGGCTATTGAGTTGCAGGTGTGCGGGAATGGCCTGCTCGGAAAAGAACAGCCAGTCGTGGTTGGGCAGGCGCAGGGCCACGCCGTCGACGCCGTAGTGGCTCAGCAGGTCGGGCGTGAAAAACAGCTGGGGCCCCGTTTCATAGGTCGTGCCGGTGAGCGCGACCATCAGTTTGCTGCCGGCCGTCTCGAGCGTGGCCGCGTCGGGCGTGAGGCGCGCGATGCGGCACTGGCCGGTTTGCATCAGGCCGCCCAGCGAGCGGCTGTAGACGAAGGCCAGGCGGGCGCCGTCGCACTGCCATGCGACCAGGCGCTGCCAGCCAGGGTCGTTTTCCTGCGAGGATAGGGCGGCCAGGGTCATGGCGCGCCTTCCATCAAGTGCAGTTGCAGATGCTGGAGCAGCAGCACGGTCTTGCCGTCCATGATGTCGCCGCTGGCGACCATGGCGATCGCTTCGTCGTAGCCCAGTTCCAGTACTTCGATATCCTCGCCTTCATGATGCAGGCCGCCGCCGTCGCCCACGCGCTGTTCGGGCGCGTATTCGCCCACGAAAAAATGCAGGCGTTCGGTGACCGAACCGGGACTCATGAACAGGTCGAAGACCTTTTTGACCTTGTCGATCCGGTAGCCGGTCTCCTCTTCGACTTCCTCCCTGATGCGCTGCTCGGGGCTGGCGTTGTCCAGCAGGCCGGCCGCCACTTCGATCAGCAGGCCGGAGTGGCCGTTGACGTGCGCCGGCATGCGGAACTGGCGCGTGAGCAGCACCGTGCGCCGGGCGCGGTTGTAAAGCAGGATGGCGGCGCCGTTGCCACGGTCGTAGACTTCGCGCGTCTGTTCCTGCCAGCTGCCGTCGCGGCGCTTGAGATCGAAGGTCAGCTTCTTCAAGATGTACCAGTTGTCCGATAAAAGCTGTTCGTCCTTGATGCGGACGTAGTCGTGGGCCATGCCTGCTCCTGGAAATGGGGAATGCGTTGGCCGATATGCTACCACCTGACAATTGTCATCTCCAAGTCATGCCCTTTGATTCTTGTTCGGACCACGGGACGTCGCTAGACTGGCTCCATCAACTACCTGGAGAAAACATGAACCGACTGACGATGAATACCTTGCTGCTGGCCGCCGGCATCTGCATGACGGCACCTGCGCTGGCCGCGGCCACCCTGGTGCGCGACGTGCGCGTCTTCGACGGCGAAAGGATGCATGCCAAACGCTCGGTCCTGATCGATGGCGGCAAGATCGTCAACGCCAATTTCAAGGGAACGGCTCCCACCGGTTCGAGCGTGGTCAGCGGGGCCGGAAGGACCCTGCTGCCAGGCTTGATCGATGCGCACGTCCACGCCTACCAGCATCTCGAATTGCCGCTGGTGTTCGGCGTGACCACCCAGGTCGACATGTTCACCAGCGTGCCGCTGATGCAGGAAATGAAGCGCAAGATGGCCGCCGGCGCCAACAGCGGCCAGGCCGACCTGTTCTCGGCCGGAACCCTGGCCACTGCCCCGGGCGGCCATGGCACCCAGTACGGCATGCCGATCCCGACCCTGAGCAAACCCCGAGAGGCGCAGGCCTTTGTCGACGAGCGCATCGCCGAGGGATCGCGCTTCATCAAAATCGTCATGGAGGACGGTAACGCGCAGATGCCGATGACCAGCCTGGACGCGGCCACCGTGGGCGCCCTGGTCAAGGCTGCGCACCTGCGCTCCAAACTGGCCGTGGTCCATGTCAGTTCACTGGCCAACGCGCGCGCGGCGCTGGAAGCGGGCGCCGACGGCCTGGTCCACCTGTTCCCTGGCAAGGAGATCGATCCGTCGGCCATGGCCAGCCTGGTGAAGCTGGCGCGTGACCGGCACGCTTTCGTCATTCCCACCTTCAGCGTGCTCGAAAGCGTAGCGGGCGTGCGCTCGGCCGATATCCTGGGCGACCCGGCCATGACGGACATGCTGGACCGCGGCCAGAGCGCGACCCTGGAGAACACGTATGGCAAGAAGACCGATTCCGCGCTTCTGGTGGCGCCCAGGGCGCTGACCCTGGCGCTGCAAAAGGTGGGCGTTCCGATTTTGGCGGGCACCGACGCCGGCAATGCCGGCACCCAGCACGGCGTCAGCATGCACCATGAAATGGCGTCGCTGGTGCAGGCTGGCCTGACGCCGATGCAGGCGCTGCAGGCCGCCACCTCAAGGCCGGCAAGCGCGTTCCGGCTCGGCCAGCGCGGGCGCATTGCCGACGGCTACAAGGCCGACCTGCTGCTGGTGGAAGGCGATCCGGGCCTAGATATCGCCAATACCCGCCGCATCGTCACCGTGTGGAAGGACGGCGTGGATGCGTCAAGCGTGCGCGCCAGCCAGCGCGACAAGGTGGCTGCGGAACGCAAGGCAAAGATGCAAGGGCCACTGGCCTTGCCGGCCGACGGCCGTATCAGCCTGTTCACCAAGGAACGCCTGGCAAGCCCGATCGGATCCGGCTGGATCCCCTCGAATGACGCTTTCCTGGGCGGTAAATCAAGCGTGAATCTGAAGCTGCAGGAGCCGGAAGAGGGCCAGGCCGTGCTGGGCGTGACTGCCAGCGTGCAGCCGGGGTTCATGTTTCCATGGGCCGGCCTGGCGTTCGTGCCGGGCGCCCAGCCGATGCAGCCGGCCGACCTGTCGGCGGCCAAGGTGATCCGCTTCAAGGTGCGCGGCGATGGCAAGGCCTACAACCTGAGCGTGATGTCGAAGGGCGTGCCGATTCCGGCGTCGGTGCCATTTACCGCCGAAACGGCGTGGCGCGAGGTGACGATCCCGTTTTCTTCGCTCAAGGGCATAGACGCGAGCATGATCACCATGATAGCGTTCAATGCCGGCCCCAAGCCGGGCGAGTACGCGTTCCAGATTGCGGACGTGCGGCTATTGAGCGAGTAATCGAGGAATATGAACAAGTTGCGACAAATGCTGGCCCTGCCATGGGTTCCGCCAAGTGCCGGCAAGGCGCCTTACCTGTGGGTGTTTTCGCTGCTGTTCCTGGCCTTGAAGTATGGGTACCAGCCATTCAAGCCGTTCGAGCTGGCGGCGCTGGTGGTCACGGTGCTGGTGTTCCTGCCCTTGTACTTCGCCAGTTTCTGGCCGGCGCCGCGCCGTCTGCCCTGGCTGATCCTGGCGGGTTGCCTGTTCGGCGTTGCGTGGGCCCCGCACAATTTTGGCGCCAGCTCCTTCTTTATTTTCGCGGCCGGCATGTGCGGGGGGATCGTTCCGCAGCGGCGCGCCTACCTGACCCTGGCGGGCGTGCTGGCGCTGGCGGCGGCAAGCTATCTGGTGCTCGGGAATTATCCGCTCGCCTTCATGCTGCCTGCGCTGGGGATCGGTGTGCCGGTCGGCGTGGCCTCGATCATGGACGCCAGCCTGCGCCGCTCGCACGAAAAGCTGTTGCGCAAGCAGGAGGAAGTCGAGCATATGGCCACCATCGCCGAACGCGAACGCATTTCGCGCGACCTGCACGACCTGCTGGGGCACACGCTGTCGCTCATTACCCTCAAGGCCGAACTGGCAGGCAAGCTTGCAGGGCGCGATATCGACGCCTGCAAGAAGGAGATCGGCGACATTGAATGCAGCGCGCGCAACGCGCTCGCCGAGGTGCGCTCTGCCGTCACCGGCTACCGCCTGACCGGCTTTCGGCACGAACTGGCGAGCGCGCGCGCCAGCCTGGATGCGGCCGGCGTCGACATGCACGAACGGGTCGATTCGTTCGTGATTCCGGCGGCGGCCGAAAGCGTGATGGCGCTGGCCTTGCGCGAGGCGGTCACCAATATCATCCGCCATGCGGGCGCTTCGCGCTGCGATGTGGCGCTGACGCAGGACGGCGGCGCGATCCTGTTCACCATCGCCGACAATGGCCCTTTGGCGCAGCCGGTCATCCAGGGGAATGGACTGGCCGGGATGCAGGAACGGGTGGGCGCCATTGGGGGCCGGCTGGCCGTGCGCACCGATGCCGGCATGGCGCTCGAATTACGCTTGCCGATGGGAGTATGCGCATGAAAAAGATCAGGGTGCTGATTGCCGAAGACCAGGCGCTGCTGCTGGGGGCGATGGCCGCGCTGCTGCGCCTGGAAGGCGACCTTGAGGTGGTGGGCATGGCGCCCAACGGACGCGAGGCGCTGGCCCTGTGCCAGGAGCTGGTGCCGGACATCGTGCTGACCGATATCGAAATGCCCTTGATGACGGGGCTGGAACTGGCCAGTGCACTGGCGCAGGCGGGTTCGCCCTGCAAGGTGATGATAGTGACCACGTTCGCGCGCGCGGGCTATCTGCGGCGCGCGCTCGGTGCGGGCGTGCGCGGCTACCTGCTCAAGGATGCGCCGGCCGATACGCTGGCCGCGGCGATTCGCAGCGTGCACGCGGGCGGACGCGCGATCGCGCCGGAACTGGCGCTGGAGAGCTGGGGCGGGGGCGAAGACCCCTTGTCCGAGCGCGAGCGCCAGGTGTTGCGGCTGGCGGGCGAGGGCAAGAGCAGTGCAGAGATTGCGAAGCTGGTGTTCCTGTCGGAAGGAACGGTGCGCAATTACCTGTCGGAGGCGATCAGCAAACTGAAGGCGGGCAATCGGGTGGAGGCGTTCCGGCTGGCGCGGGATGCGGGTTGGCTCTGAACGAATGCCGTGGCGGAGCGTGGTGGAAGGCGGCTACGCCTTTTCCACCCTACAGTATGAGCACACCGTAGGGTGGAAAAGCGCAGCGTATTCCACCAAGCGTACCAGCGCCGAATGTCAGGGTAAATTAACCCTGGCGTTCCGACACGTAGATCTCGACGCGGCGGTTACGCGCGCGGCCCGAATCGGTGTCGTTCGAGGCGATCGGTTCGCGTTCGCCGCGCCCGTCGATCATGATGCGGTTTGGCGATACGCCGCGCTGCGCCAGGTAGTCGCGGGTGCGCGCTGCGCGGTCGACCGACAGAGGATCGTTGACGTTGCTGCCGCCGGTGCTGTCGGTATGGCCGACGATGTCGACCGTGGCTGCCGGATTGTCATTCAGGGTTTGCGCAAAGCGCTCAAGGATAGGACGGAAATTCGACTTGATGTCAGAGCGGCCGGTGTCAAACGAGACGTCGGCGGGGATTTCCATTTTCAGGCGGTTGTCTGCGGTCTGGCTCACCTGAATGCCGGTGCCGCGGGTTGCCGCTTCCATTTCCTGGCGTTGCTTTTCCATACGGTTCGACCAGATGTTGCCAATCAACGCGCCAGCGGCGCCGCCGATCAAGGCGCCCTTGGTCGCGCGGCTGCCGCCACCACCATGGGTTGTGCCACCGATAATCGCACCGAGGCCAGCGCCGACGCCAGCGCCGGTTGCCGTGCCACGTTGAGTCGGGGACATGTCTGCACAGCCAGAGGCCAGTGCCAGGACTGCAATTCCAACGACGGTTTTCGCGATATTGTTCTTCATATGTGTTCTCCTAGAAATAATTAATCCGCTTCGCGGTCGCGCCGGATTGACTCCGGCACGACCGCGAAACGGATCGGTCATCAGATGATGGCCAGGTGTTGCAATTGCTAGATACCGCGCCCGCTAATCAGGCGAACCAGAATCATGATGACGGCAACCACGATCAGAATGTGGATGAAGCCACCAACGGTATACGATGTGACCATGCCAAGCAGCCACAGGATCAAGAGTACGACGGCGATTGTATAAAGCATGATGTGTCCTCGGTGGGTTGTTGTGTATTGACGACTTTCAAGTCGATGAATCCAGTATCCGGATTCCTGCCCACCGAATCTGTTCGCTAGCGTACCTTCGCAAGCAAGTATTTATCCTGATCGCAATAATTTTTTACAATTAAAAGCGCCCGCCGGGCACAGGCCGGGCGGGCGTGGGGTCTTGCGACGCTGAGCTTAGCCGGCGTGACGCAGCGCACCGTTGACGACCTTGATGCGGTCGCCGCTGCTGAAGCCGTTCAGGCTTTGCAGGTGGAAGGTACGCTGCTTGCCGTCGTCCAGGCGAACCCGCACTTCGTAGCTGGAGGTGGCATTCATACGGCCTTCGACCTGGTTACCGACGACAGCGCCGCCGACAGCGCCGGCCACGGTCGCCAGTTTGCGGCCATTGCCGCCACCGACCTGGTTGCCCAGCAAGCCGCCGATGACCGCGCCGCCGACCGCGCCGACCCCGCTGCCTTTGGCGCGCGTCTTGATTTCACGAACCGATTCGACGTTGCCGCAATTGCCGCACCAGTTGCTGGCGCGGGCAGGGGTGGCTGCGGCGAGCTGGATCGGGGCATGGCGCGGTTGCGCTGCTGGCTCCGTATGGCGCGGCTGCGCTTGCGGCGCCGCGTCGCGTTCCTGCACGCGCTGGGCATCGGCCGGCGGCGCATCGTTGTCGGCCAGGCGCGAGGCGAGGGCGGCGCGGTCGCTCTGGGTCAGCTCGCCGGTGGACGAGGCGCCACCGATCGACGACGGGATCCAGCCCATGATGGCGGCGGTGCCGGCCAGGCAGAACACGATGATGGCAATCGCCGCAGCGATCATCATCGGGTGGTGGGCGGACGGCTTGGTGTCGTCGATGGTTGGTGTGGTCATGATGTTTTCCTTTTCTTGTAAGTGCAAACGCGTTTGCATCGTTGCAGTGGAGACATTCTCCTTGCTTGCGCCCTTGGCTTCCGTGCGTCACCGTACATACTCCGCCTATTATTAACGCTACGCTGATTGAAATTGTTTGCAAATGTATCTGCAATGCCCCATTCACACAAAGCCCCCCATGACCGCTATCCGCCTTTATCGATGTCGCAGCACACGCGCAGCCAGCGGGAGCACGCGATGAGTGTCGTCACGCCGGTCGAGATCGCAAACGCAGGCGGCAACCAGTTGCTCGCCGCCTTGCCACTGAGCGACATGGCTCGCCTGGGTCCTTTGCTCGAGACGGTGCAGGTTGAGGTCGGCGAAGTGCTGGTCGAACCGAGCGCACCGATCCGCCACATCTATTTTCCGCACGATTGCCTGATTTCCCTGCTGGGCGTGGCCGAAGGCCGCATGACGCTCGAAGTGGGGCTGGTCGGGCGTGAAGGCATGCTGGGCGCGACCGTGGCGCTGGGGCACGACCTGTCCCAGGTGCGCGCGATCGTTCAGCGCGCAGGCGCGGCGAGCCGCATGGACGCCACGAAGTTCCGCACCGAATTCGCGCGCAATCCGTCGCTGCAGCGCGTCTTGTACCGCTACACCGACACCTTGCTGGCGCAGGCGATCCAGATCGCCGTGTGCAGCCGTTTCCACGTGCTGGAGGCGCGCCTGGCGCGCTCGCTGCTGGTTACGCGCGACCGCCTGAAGTCCGACAAATTCCATCTGACCCACGAATTCCTGGCCCATGCGCTGGGCGTGCGCCGGGTCGGCGTGACCAAGGCGGCCAGCGCCCTGCAGCAACAGGGGCTGATCATCTATAGCCGCGGCAATATCGAGATCCTCGATGTGGGCGGCCTGGCCGCGGCTTCGTGCAAATGCTACGAGATCGTCAAGGAAGCCGGCGCCAGCGCGCTGTCGACCGCGTTCGTCTAAGCACACCACTCCGCAAACTCCTACCCGTCGTCCCCGCATGCGCGCACTGCTGTCCGGAATAATTTGCTTGACTAAGCTGTAGGGGGTTGCGGGCACTGGTTTACGAGTGTTAACCTCGGTTTGCCAACTTAAAAACCAAACCTGCAACCATGTTTAGGATAACGACTTTTCAAGAATTAATGAAGGGGCTCCCGCGCAGCGCCTTCAATCAAGTGGTTAAAAAGCATAACGCCGACAAGTACTGCAAGCGTTTCAAGCACTGGGACCAGCTGATTGCAATGCTGTACGCTCAACTGAGCGGTACGGCTGGCTTGCGCCCGCTTCAAACTGCCTTCAACAGCCACGCGGCCCACCTCTACCATTTGGGAACATCGACGATCAAACGATCCACGCTGGCCGACGCCAACGAGAATCGCGCCGATACAGTGTTCAACGAGATCGCTGTCCTGGCCGCGATCCATTCTTCAGAAATAGCTCATTCGTAGCCCTTAACTGGAACGAAGGCAGCAGGACTCGGGATCATCTTTGGCATGCATGGCGTCGGCACCTCATTGAAATGGTCACTTCCGGTATCGCGCCACGTCGATGGATTCTCAATTTTGGACTTACCTTACTGCTGGTCGATGCCGCTGTTGTTGTTTGCTTGCTATTTTATGGTATACATACGCCACCTGTGGCAGGGCGAGCTAATACGTCTTCTTGTGGGAACGTTCAGCGGGTTCATGCAGGTTTCAATATTTACGCGGGTTTAGAAGCGCATCCCCGAGAAAATGCTCGGACGTGCCATGAATATATTTATGTTCATGATATTGACGCCGATTTCTGTCCTTGGCACAGGATAGTTGCTTCGCAGCGTAGGCCTGGAGAGCCAGTTTCTCGGGCCTGGAACACTGTTGCTTGCTGTTATAATACTGACTTTTGTTACATCGTCTATCGCGGTAATCGTGCAGCGTGTCGGCGCGCGATCAGTTGAAAGATGAAACATCATTTCTTGCATGGATGGATAAACGTGATTAAGCATTTTCTTTTACTTGCCGTAGCAGTCGCGATCGGACTTTCAGCGCCCGGCGCACTGGCCGAGGACGCGCCTGCAATGCCTGAGACCGTCATCGTAAAAGGTATCCGGGATCCTGAAATGATCGATTACAAGTCGGTCGTAAAGCGCATGAAGCAGTTCGACGCCCTGCGCGAAACCGACAAGATATATCTGAGGTTTTTCATGGTGCCCAAGGCAAAGGACGCGAATATTTCGGATTTTCGCGTAAGGCTGGAAGGCAAAGAATTCGAGATGTCGGTGCCGGTGGAAGCCGATGGCACCGTGCGCCTGCCGTTTTCAGAGCAGGCCCTGGCAGCCGAGGCCGAAGTCGTGACTAACCAAAAGGCCGGCACGCTCGACATTTACTACGGCCCAGGCATAAAGGTTCCAGAAGGTTTGTCATTCAAGTATAGGGATGTGATGGATGGGGTCAAGCAGTCGACGTCCATGATGAAGAAATTTTGGACCTTCCTGTTCCCGTCATTTAAAGGCGCGAGTCTGCGCTACACCAAGGCCGACGGTCAATTCATGATCATTCATGCTAAAGCTGGGGAGGACAAGCGGACAATCGATTTGGCAAGAAAATCAATTGCCTTGGAACTGGACTCTGACCTGTACGAAGAAAATCCTCAAATCACCGTGTCGGAGCGGCCAGCAAAAATCGCACCGTATAACGTTGCTCCTGACAAGCCGAAGAACTAAGGACTAGGGCTTATGCCCGGTTTCGCCATGGAGCTCACGACAATCCTTCTCAATTCATTCCATTTTGTGCTCAGGCAATTGTCGCCCGTCTTCCGCCCCAACAAGCTTGCGGCGGGATTCATGATTGGTGTACTGCATGTCGGGGTCGGGTACTGGCTTGCTGCGCACAAACTTAGGCCTGCCGCCGGCACGGACCAACCTGTGCTCGTCTATCTACAACTACACCAAATCGAAGCGGTCGCGCGTTTCCGGCCGGTGGCTGAAGTACATCCGCCATCGGCGGCGCGGCTCCCAAGCCGGCGCCGAGTTCGACCGCAGCAAAGCGTGGAGGCGCCTTTTGCCGATTCGATTCCAGTCACTTCCGCCGTATCCCTTGCCGCCGATGCACCGACAAACGACGCGCCTGCATTGAATATTGACGAGCTGCGAGCCGCCGCCAGAGACAATGAGCGCAAGCGTATACGAACCGGGCTCGAACGCGTTCGGGAAGAAGAAGCTCTTGCCGCAAGCAAGGAAGCGTCGGCGGCACGCGCGATTGGCCGCGCCGCACGACAGGAATGCCGTACCGCTTACGCGGACACTGCTTTCAATATCTTCAAAGTTATCCCGCTTACTCTGGCCGCCGTATCAGACAAGGGATGCAAGTGGTGAGTAGCCGTTCCCAAGTTTCCGTTGCCTGCACGATCCGCGAAGGCGGGCGATGCCCAATCCACCCAAGTTAGTGGCCGGCGTGCATTCCTGTGAATTATTTTCAATAT
>JAZKCA010000022.1:0-19567 GCA_040388275.1 Pseudomonadota bacterium | reverse complement strand
TGTGGTGGGGCAAGCGGGTGCGCGAGCACTCGTGGCAGTTCCCGCAAGGGGGCATCAAATATGGGGAGACACCGGAACAGGCAATGTATCGCGAGCTGGAGGAAGAAATAGGTTTGCGCCAGGAGCACGTCAAGATTGTGGGACGGACCCGGGACTGGCTGCGTTACGAAGTGCCTGATCATTTTATCAAGCGTGAAATTCGCGGGCATTATCGCGGGCAGAAGCAGATCTGGTTCCTGTTGCGCATGTGCGCGCGCGACAATGACGTCAACCTGCGCCTGACCGATCACCCCGAGTTCGACGCCTGGCGCTGGCACGAGTACTGGGTGCCGCTGGATGTGGTCATCGAGTTCAAGCGCGACGTCTACCAGCGCGCGCTGCAGGAATTGTCGCGTTTTCTGACGTGGCCGGCAAGCAGCGGGCATGCGCAGGAACGGCGCCATACGGCGCGCTACCTGCGCCAGCCGCATGCGCCGCGCAGCAGCCAGGGCGCGGCGGCCGAGGAATCGGAATGCGCGCCGGAGCCGCAACTGGTGCTGGCGCCGAAGGAGTAACTGGCGTTTGAATGGCGAAGCCCGCGTGCCTCCTGGAGGAATGCGGGCTTCGCCCTTTTCCGCCCTACCATCACTATCAAGATACGGTTTTATGTTCACACCTTCTTCCAACGACGTGCGGCGTTTTTTCTGCGAGGCTTTCCGCAAGCAGCGCGCCGGCGAGATCCTCAGCCCGATGGACGCCATCGCGGCCGACTGGATCGGCGAGCACCCCGAATATGCCGAGGTCCTGTCCGACGCCGACAGCGCGGTTGCGCGCGACTACTCGGTCGAGGGCGGCCAGGCCAATCCCTTCCTGCACCTGTCGATGCACCTGTCGATTGCCGAGCAGGTATCGATCGACCAGCCGCCCGGCATCCGCGCCGCCTGCAATGCCTTGAGCGCCCGCCTTGGCCCGCACGAGGCGCACCATCAAATCATGGAATGCCTGGGGGAGATGATCTGGAAGTCGCAGCGCGACGGCGTACAGCCGGACGGTCCGGCGTATGTGGAGTGCGTGCGCAAGCGCGCCGCCCAATAAAAAAAACCCGTCACTACGATGTAGTAACGGGTTTTTATATCGTGCGGGCGCGGGATTAGCGCTTCAGTACGAGCTCGGACGGCAGGCTGTGCAGGTACGCTGCCAGGTCGGCCATGTCCTTGTTCGACAACGGCTTGACCACCCCGCCCATGATCGCGTTATTGCGACCGGCACGACCGTCGCCGCGCTTGTAGGTTTTCAGCGCGTGCTCGAGGTATTCGGCGTGCTGGCCAGCGAGCTTCGGATAGCTCGGATCGATCGGCTTGTTGTACTCGGCGCCGTGGCACGATGCGCAGTTGTTGTCCTTGGCAAGCTTCTCGCCGCGGGCGATGTTGCCGCCGGCGACAGCGCTCAGCGACACCAGAGCGCAGACCAGGGCAATAATCAGTTTTTTCATGGGTCTGTCCTTATTTCTTCTGCGAAGAGTAGTAAGCCGCTGCATCAGCAATATCCTGGTCGGACATGCTGACGGCGATACCGCGCATGGACGGATGCTTGCGATCGCCCTTTTTGTAGGCGTTCAGTGCGTTTTCGATGTACTTGGCCGACTGGCCGCCCAGCATCGGGACCGGATAGACTTCAGGGAAAGTTGCCTTGTAGCCGGGGATGCCGTGGCAGCCGATACATTGTTCAACTTTAGCGGCCTTGGCGTTACCAACGATATCCGCGGCGGCGGAGAAGTTGGCGATGCCGGCGAGCACGAGAAGTGCGAAGAATTTTTTCATGGTGGCGATGGTAAGTGGTAGTCGGTACCGTAGGTGCAAAATATTACCTTTTGCACTATCAACCTGCGATTTTAACCGATTTAGCCAACGTCGTCCATCTCGGCAGTGCTCTGCGGCACGCAAACCTTCAGTGTCGTTCGCTCTGTCCGGCTTTCCAGGCGAGGAAGATCCCCAGCGCCGCAATGCTGATCCCGAACACCAGGGTGGCCAGCATGCCCTGGCTGAGCTTGTACCCCCAGTTGCCGATCTGGGGCGCGGCGATGCCGAGCTGTAGCGCCGCCAGAAGGAAAAAATATTGCCCGAGGCGCGCGTTATAGAGCGAGCGGGCCACGCCCACCGCCAGCAAAGCGCTGCCAGTGACCATGAGCAGGGCAGCGAGCAGGGCAATGGTCTGGATATTGACCAGCATCCAGAGCGACTCCACATAGCGCCACCCGCATGCCAGGTAAATCAGGAACAGGACGCCGAGCAGGTATTGCAGCGGTCCGCGGGCGGGCCGGCGCGCTTGGGTGCCAGCCGATGCCGGCACCGCTTTGAGATGGTTTGTCATTCGTTTCGAGCGTGGACAGAAAATGGGGGCGCAACTGCGCCCAAATGGCCGACAGTGTACGCGGTGTCGGCAATGCAGGGGTGCAAGTTGCCATCCAGGCAATTTGACATTGAACATCCTTAGAAGCGTCCCTCCAGACGCCATGGCGTGGCCAGCCGGCGTTTCCGATCTGCCTTATACTCGAAATAACTTCACTCCTGACCCTACCTACGCCATGCATGCACCGAACAACCAGGCCCACCGCTTCCAGGGGTCGGACAGCTACGTCGCCACCGCCGACCTGAAACTGGCCGTCAACGCCGCCCTCACCTTGCAGCGGCCGCTGCTGATCAAGGGCGAGCCCGGCACCGGCAAGACCATGCTGGCTGAAGAAGTGGCCCAGGCGCTCGACATGCCGCTGATGCAGTGGCACATCAAGTCCACCACCAAGGCGCAGCAAGGCCTGTACGAATACGATGCCGTGTCGCGCCTGCGCGATTCGCAGCTGGGCGACGAGCGTGTGCGCGACATCCACAACTACATCGTCAAGGGTGTGCTGTGGCAGGCGTTCACCGCGCCCGAGCCGGTGGTGCTGCTGATCGACGAGATCGACAAGGCCGACATCGAATTCCCCAACGACCTGCTGCGCGAACTGGACCGGATGGAATTCTACGTCTATGAAACGCGCGAAATGGTCGTGGCCAAGCACCGTCCGCTGGTGATCATCACCTCCAACAACGAGAAGGAACTGCCAGACGCCTTCCTGCGCCGCTGCTTCTTCCATTACATCAAATTCCCGGACAAGGACACGATGGAGCAGATCGTCAAGGTCCACTTCCCGACCTTGAAGCAGGACCTGCTGGCGCAAGCGCTGCAAAGCTTCTATGAAGTGCGCGACGTGCAGGGCCTGAAGAAAAAGCCGTCTACCTCCGAGTTCCTGGACTGGCTCAAGCTGCTGCTGGCCGAGGATATCCCGGCCGAGGCGCTGCGCAGCAAGGACGCCAAGACCATCGTGCCGCCGCTGCACGGTGCACTGCTCAAGAACGAGCAGGACGTGCACCTGTTCGAGCGCCTGGTCATGATGTCGCGGACGAATCGCTGATGATCAAGGTCGACCCGTTCACCCTGGAATTTAACGGCGTGCGCCTCGAGCCGCTGTCGCTTGCGCACGCGGATGGTCTGCGCGCGGCCGCCCAGGATGGCGAACTGTGGAACCTGCGCGTGACGTCCGTGCCCGAGCCGCACAAGGTCGAGCAGTACATTGACACTGCCCTTGGCATGTCGAACCGGCTGGCCTTCGCGGTCATCGACGCCGCCAGCGGCGCGGTCATCGGCACCAGTAGCTACCACGACATCGTGCCCGAGATCGACCGCGTTGAAATAGGCTGGACCTGGTACGCCAAGAGCCGCCAGCGCAGCCACGTCAACACCAGCTGCAAGCTGCTCCTGCTGTCCCACGCCTTCGACACGCTCGGCTGCGCGGTGGTCGGGTTTCGCACCGATAACTTTAACCACGCATCGCAGGCAGCCATCGAACGCCTGGGTGCAAAAAAGGATGGTGTGATACGCCATGCCGTTCAGCGGCGCGACGGAACCGTGCGCGATTCCGTCGTCTACAGCATCATGCGCGGCGAATGGCCGGAGATCAAATCGCACCTGCACGACAAGCTGCAAAGGGGCTGATGTGCTGATCGATTTTTTCTTTACCCTCAAAGATGCGAAGATCCCCGTCACGATCAAGGAGTTCCTGACCTTGCTCGAGGCGATGGAGCAGAACGTCATCGCAGCGTCGATGGACGACTTCTACTACCTGTCGCGCCTGACCCTGGTCAAGGACGAGGCGCACTTCGACAAGTTCGACCGCGCCTTCGCCCAGTACTTCAAGGGCATCAACGCCGCCTTCGAAACCAATGCGGCGATCCCGCTCGACTGGCTGATCAAGCGCATGGAGCGCGAGCTGTCGGCCGAACAGAAGACCCAACTCGAAAAATTCGGCTACGACAAGCTGATGGACCGGCTCAACGAACTGCTCAAGGAGCAGAAGGAGCGCCACGAGGGCGGCAGCAAATGGATAGGCACGGGCGGCACTTCCCCATTCGGCAATGGCGGCACCAACCCGGAAGGCATCCGCATCGGCGGCGCCGGCGGCAACCGCACTGCAGTGAAGGTGTGGGAACAGCGCGCCTACAAGGACTACGACACCGAGCGCGAACTGGGCACCCGCAACATCAAGGTGGCGCTGCGGCGTCTGCGCAAGTTTGCGCGCGAAGGGGTCGAGGACGAACTGGCGCTGGACGCGACCATTAAGGCGACCGCCAGCAATGCCGGCTTCCTTGACATCAAGATGCAGCCCGAGCGCAAGAACAAGATCAAGGTCCTGATGCTGCTCGACGTGGGTGGCACCATGGACGACCATATCGAACGGGTAGAGGAACTGTTCTCGGCCTCCAAGACCGAATTCAAGAACATGGAGTTCTTCTACTTCCATAACTGCGTCTACGACCACCTGTGGAAGAACAACCGGCGCCGCAATGCCGAGCGTTTCCCCACCTGGGACGTCCTGCGCAAATACCCGGCCGACACCAAGCTGATCTTCGTGGGCGACGCCACCATGAGCCCGTACGAAGTGCTGGCGCCGGGGGGCTCGGTCGAGTACAACAACGAGGAGGCGGGCTCCGAATGGCTGGCGCGCTTTTGCAATGCCTTCCCCAAATTCATCTGGCTCAATCCGGAACCGGAGGGCGTGTGGCAGTACCGGCAATCGATTTCGGTGGTCAAGCAAATCATGAATAACCGGATGTTCCCGCTGACGATAGAAGGGCTGGAGCGGGCCATGCGCCTGCTTAGCAAATAAACAGGCTCATTTCGCCATACGGTATCGTGCGCGCGGCTGCGGGTTGTAGAATCGCGCGGCAGCCCCACAGTCGCGATGCCCCGAAAGGACGCCATGCCAAACCTGCTGACGATCTTGACCGACCTCGCCTGGCCAGTGGCGATTTGCCTGGCCTGGCTGGCCGGCGAATTCGGCCAGCGCCTTACCGGCCTGCCGCGCATCAGCTTTTACGGCGTGGTCGGCTTTGCGCTGGCCGCGCCCCAGATCGGCGTGCTGCCGCCCTCCGGCGCCGGCCCGGTGCTGCTGCTGGCCGATGTCGCCTTCGGGCTGATCCTGTTCGAGCTGGGCTACCGGATCAACCTGCGCTGGCTGCGCACCAATCCCTGGTTTGCTGTCGCCTCGCTGGTCGAGTCGCTTGGCACCTTCATCGCCGTCTACTTCGTCGCGCTGTGGTTCGATACCACGGCCATGACTGCGCTGATGCTCGCCGCGCTGTGCATGTCGACCTCGCCGGCCACCGTGATCCGCGTGATCAATGAAAAGCGCAGCTCCGGCCAGGTAACCGAACGGGTGCTGCACCTGTCGGCGTTGAACTGCGTGCTGGCGGTATTCACTTTCAACGTCATCATCGGTTTCTGGATTTTCAAGAGTTCGGCCGATATCGGCGACGCCACCGTCAACAGCCTGGTTGCACTGCTGTTGTCGGGAACCCTGGGCGCGGTGTTCGGTGTTGTCGTGCCCGGCGTGCTGCGCCAGATGGGCAATTTTTCGAAGGATGCCACGGTCGGCTTCGCGCTGGCGGTGATCCTGCTGGTGTCGGTCACCTACACGATCCAGCTCTCGCCGGTGGTGGCCACGCTCGCCTTCGGGCTGACGGCGCGCCACCGGCGCGTGGCCTTCAGCCAGGCCCAGCGCAATTTCGGCGCGCTCGGCGAAGTGCTCACGGTGCTGCTGTTCGTCTTCGCCGCTTCCACGCTCGACTGGCGCACCATGGTCGGCGGCGGCGCCATGGCGCTGACGGTGGTGCTGGTGCGGCTGCTCGTCAAGACGGTGGGCGTGACCTTGTTCTCGGAGCTGTCGGGAATCTCCTGGCGCAAGGGCGCGCTGACCGGACTGGCGCTGGCGCCCGTGTCGGTGTTCGTGATCCTGCTGATGGAGCATGCCCGCCTGCGCGGCGTGAACCTGGGCGAGGAATTGCGCGCCATTGCCGGGGTCACGCTGCTGCTGGAAGTGTTCGGCCCGATCCTGATCCAGCGCGCCCTGGTCTGGGCCAAAGAGACCCAGGAGAACTGAGATGCCACTGGAATCGTTTGCTGAATCGAAGGCCCTCACGTTCGGGGTCGAACTCGAGCTGCAACTGGTCAGTCTGTCCGATTTCGACTTGACCGCGGCCAGCCCGGACCTGCTGCACCTGCTCTCGCGCAAGCCCTTCCCCGGCAACGTCACGCCTGAAATCGCCGAGAGCATGATCGAGATAAATTCGAGCGTGCACGCGCACCATTTGCCGCTGCTGGGCGAGCTGCTCGAGATCCGCGACATTCTGGTGGCGGCGGGCGACCAGCTCAATATCGGCCTGTCTGGCGGCGGCACGCATCCCTTCCAGCACTGGTCCGAGCAAAAGATTTTCGAGAAGCCGCGCTTCCAGGAATTGTCGACCTTGTACGGCTACCTGGCCAAGCAGTTCACGGTATTCGGGCAGCACGTGCACATCGGCTGCGCGTCGGGCGACGATGCGATGTTCCTGCTGCATTCGCTGAACCGCTACATCCCGCATTTCATCGCCTTGTCGGCCTCCTCGCCGTTCGTGCAGGGCCATGACAGCCTGTTCGATTCGGCGCGCCTCAATTCGGTGTTCGCCTTTCCGATGAGCGGACGGGCCCCGTTCACACTGAGCTGGGACGAGTTCGCCAACGTCTATTTCGCCAAGATGGAAGCGACCGGCATCATCAAGAGCATGAAGGATTTTTACTGGGATATCCGGCCCAAGCCGGAGTACGGCACCATCGAGCTGCGCGTGTGCGACACGCCGCTGACGGTGGAGCGGGCGGCGGCGCTGGCGGGCTACCTGCAGGCGCTGTGCCGGCACCTGCTGGAACGGCGCGAAGAGCCGCCCGTGGAGGACGACTACCTGGTGTACAACTTCAACCGGTTCCAGGCCTGCCGCTTCGGGCTGGACGGCGCGATCACGCATCCCAAGACCTACGAGACGATGTCGCTGCGCGAGGACATCCTGACGTCGCTGCGCAAGATGGAGCCGCATGGCGAGGCGCTGGGTAGCCTCGGGGCGTTGAGGCATCTGTCGGCGGCGGCGCAGGGAGCGAGCGACTCGTCGTACCTGCGCCGTCAGTATGAAGAACAAGGCAGCGCGGAGGGGATGGTCAATGCGGCGATCAGCCGGTTCAGGGGCGGGCGTTAAGTGCTACGCGCTACGCAACGTCGCCCTCGCGCAGGCGGGGGCCAATAGCGCGTTTGATCTGTGTTGAAGCGCGCGTGAATGTTAGGGGCATCATGGCCAGATCATGGATAAACCCAGCTACGTTTACATGCTCGCCAGCGCGCCCTATGGAACGCTGTACATCGGTTCCACAACCGACCTCATCAAACGTGTCTGGCAGCATCGCGAAGAAGTAGTTGCGGGATTTACCAAAACATACGGCGTGCACATGCTGGTCTGGTTTGAAATACACAATGAATTAATTAGCGCAGCAGCACGCGAAAAAAACATGAAGAAGTGGAAGCGTGCGTGGAAAGTGGATTTCATTTCCACGCACAACCCACAGTGGCGTGATCTCTATGAGGAAATCATTGCTTGATCTGGTGCGCTATGGGTCCCCGCCTGCGCGAGGACGACGTGGTGGTGCTTTTGCCTTCGCGGTTCACTTAAAGGCGCGTTTCGCGCGCAGCGCGCAAGAACTCATCGAGAATCGGCGTGCAGTCCAGCAGGTCCACCCCGCCTGCGCTGTGGAATTCAGGATGCCACTGCAATCCCATCACGAAGCTGGCGCGCCGGTAGCGGATTGCTTCAATGATCCCGTCGGGGTCCGACATCGCTTCAATGGATATGTCGCGCCCCAGGTCCTTGACCGCCTGGTGGTGGATCGAATTGACGATCGGCCGGTCTGCCTTCGGAAACATGCGCGCCAGCGACGAGCCCTGCGGGAAAACAATCGCGTGCCGGTGCGCGTCGTAGTCGCTGTTCACGTGCTCAAGCGCCTCCGGCACGTTGGTGGCCACGTCCTGGTACAGCGAACCGCCGAACGCCACGTTGATCAGCTGGCAGCCGCGGCAAATGCCCAGCACCGGCTTGCCGGCATCGACGAATTCGTGCAGCAGTTCGAGTTCATACACGTCGCGCGCACGGTCGCCGCTCCACTCGGGCCGCGTGGGCGACTCCGAATAGGTTTGCGGCGATACGTCGGCCCCGCCCTGCAGCACCAGGCCGTCAAGGTGCCTGGCGTAGTGGCGCAAGGTGATATTGCTGGGATGGAGCAAGCCGTTCGTATTCACAGTCGGGACCATGAACACCAGCACGTCGCGCGACATCACCCACTGGGCAATCGACTCCTCGAGGTATTGCAGGTTCTTGCTGCGCAGGCCAGTGGACCCGGGCTCGGGATGGAAGATTCGCGCCGATACGCCGATGCGCAAGGTGCGGCGCATGAAGTCGCGCCCGATCTTGTCGCGCACCGCGCGCCAGCGCGAACTGATCACCCGCTGCGCAAGCGACAGCGGCGTGTCGTTCTCTTTCAGGTAGCGCGCCGGGGCGTCGGCCACGCGCCGGTCCGGAACGCGGGTGGCGTGTGGAACACCGTCCTTGATCGTGGGCGGCCCCCTTCTGTCAGGCTTTTCGGTATCGGACATGCCTCAAATATAGCCCGGCTCGGCAGGGCGCACGATTCAAAGTTGTAACAAAATCGGCTTCAGAGCGGCAAGGACATCAATTTCTTGAGCGTGGCGACCAGATGGCGGTCGGCCACCGGCTTGTCGAGCAGGCCGCGGATGCCCGCCGCCTTGGCGCGCGCGCTGTGATAATGGAACGATGGCCCCACCAGCAGCACAATGGCGATCCGCGCCCCGCTGCGCTGCGCCTTGATCGCCGCGCTCAATCCATACGGGTCGATTCCCGGGGTCGAGGTATTGATGAAGACCAGCGACACTGCCGTCTCGTCGCACAGTTTCACCGCCGTCGCCGCGCTGTCGGTCCATTCGATGGCCAGGCGCGTGCCCGCCAGGTTGGCAATGTGGTCGCGCAGCGCCCCGCCCTTGTCGATGATCAGCACCGCACCAGTGGGCGGCGACTTGCGCCGTTTCGCGTATTCGGCCGGGTCGGTGACGTCCAGATCCAGCCGCGGGCGACGGCGCCGCTCGGTGATGAAGGGCAGGCCGCGTGCGGTCAGCTGCGCCTGCGCCTCGTTGCGGCGCTGGAGCAGTTCGTCAAGCATGTCGAACATGCGCGGCATGTCGAGCGGCCGTTCCAGGCGCGGATAGGGAAAATCGAGCACCGCATTGCCGACCACGATGGCCGGTTCGAGCGCGGTGGGCGGGGTCGCCATCAGCCAGGCCAGCGATTTGAGATCGTCGCCGTTGGTCAGGGTGAGGTCGGGGTCTTGCAAACTGTCTTCAAGCAGGCAAAAATAGCCAGGGCCGTCGACCGGCGCCTTGGCAAGGGCATTGGCGATGCGCGGCCGTTCCTCGGGGCCGAACCCGGTCAGGCGGATCGCAAATGGATATTTATGCATGCATTTTGGCAAAACGTTAATTTGATTGGACACCGCGGTGACACTCGTCGTACGAATCTAACCACAATCGCCCACGCTGGCAAGCTATTCATTCGCGCCTATTTCCCTTCCTTTTCCGTCCGACAAGATAGAATGCGCAGGCATCCGCATAAAGAATTTTGATATGGCCACCAAAAAACCCGCATCCGACTATAGTGAATCATCGATCCGCGTCCTCAAGGGACTGGAACCCGTCAAACAGCGTCCGGGTATGTATACCCGCACCGAGAACCCGCTGCACATCATCCAGGAAGTGATCGATAACGCCTCCGACGAAGCGCTCGGGGGGCATTGCATGAACATCGGCGTGACCCTGAACGTGGACGGCTCGATCACGGTCGAGGACGACGGCCGCGGCATCCCGGTCGGCCTGCACCCCGAAGAAAACGTGCCCACGGTCGAAATCG
The DNA here is from genome assembly GCA_040388275.1 of Pseudomonadota bacterium. Lineage (GTDB taxonomy): Bacteria > Pseudomonadota > Gammaproteobacteria > Burkholderiales > Burkholderiaceae_D > Telluria_A. Next base: position 9,221 of record JAZKCA010000022.1, on the reverse strand, counting down.
TGTTTACGCGCCTGCACGCCGGCGGCAAGTTCGACAAGGGCTCGGGCGGCGCGTATGCGTTCTCGGGCGGCCTGCACGGCGTTGGCGTATCGGTCACCAATGCGCTCTCCACGCGCCTGGAGATCACGGTCTGGCGCAAGGAAGACAACGGCAACGGCCTGCACAAGATGGCGTTCGCCCATGGCGACGTGATCGAGCCGCTGGTGTCGATGCCAGCCCCGCGCGACGGCAAGAAGAGCGGCACCCGCGTGACCGCCTGGCCCGACCCCAAGTATTTTGATTCGCCCGCCATCTCGCAGACCGAGCTGCAGCGCCTGCTGCGCTCGAAAGCGGTGCTGCTGCCGGGCGTGACGGTCACCCTGACCAACGCCAAGACCGGCGACGTGACGACCTGGAAGTACGAGGAAGGCTTGCGCGGCTACCTCAACGAAATGCTGGCCCAAAGCTCAAACGGCGAGACGCTCATTCCCGTGTTCGAAGGCGCCCAGTACTCGAACGGCGAAACCGACGGCTTTGCCGAAGGCGAAGGCGCGGCCTGGGTGGTGGCGTGGACCGAAGAAGGCGGCGTGGTGCGCGAGTCCTATGTCAACCTGATCCCCACCTCCAACGGCGGCACCCACGAGTCTGGCCTGCGCGACGGCCTGTTCGGCGCCGTGAAAAGCTTCGTCGAAATGCATTCGCTGCTGCCAAAAGGCGTCAAGCTGCTGCCCGAGGACGTGTTCGCGCGCGTTTCCTTCGTGTTGTCGGCCAAGGTGCTCGATCCGCAATTCCAGGGCCAGATCAAGGAGCGCCTGAACTCGCGCGATGCGGTGCGCCTGGTGTCGAGCTTGACCAAGCCGCCGCTCGAGCTGTGGCTGAACCAGCACGTCGAATACGGCAAGAAGCTGGCCGACCTGGTCATCAAGCAGGCGCAGTCGCGCCTGCGCTCGCTGCAAAAGGTCGAGAAGAAGAAGTCTTCCGGCGTGGCCGTCCTGCCGGGCAAGCTGACCGACTGCGAATCGTCGGATATCACCCGCAATGAAATCTTCCTGGTCGAGGGCGATTCGGCGGGCGGTTCGGCCAAGATGGGCCGCGACAAGGAATTCCAGGCCATCCTGCCGCTGCGCGGCAAGGTGCTCAATTCCTGGGAGACCGACCGCGACCGCCTGTTCGCCAACAACGAAATCCACGACATCGCGGTGGCCATCGGGGTCGACCCGCACAGCCACGGCGACACGCCGGATTTGTCCGGCCTGCGCTACGGGAAAATCTGCATCCTGTCGGACGCCGACGTGGACGGCTCGCACATCCAGGTGTTGTTGCTCACGCTGTTCTTCAAGCACTTCCCTGCCCTGTTCGCGAACGGGAATATCTGCATCGCGCGCCCGCCCCTGTTCCGGGTCGATGCGCCGGCGCGCGGCAAGAAGCCGATCCAGAAGCTGTATGCGCTCGATGCCGGCGAACTGCTGGTGATCGAAGACAAGCTGTCCAAGGAAGGCCTGAAGGAAGGCGCGTGGAGCATCTCGCGCTTCAAGGGCCTGGGCGAAATGAACGCCGACCAGTTGTGGGAAACCACGATGAACCCGGACACGCGGCGCCTGCTGCCGGTGATGCTGGGCGACTTCAGCCACACCGATTCGTCGGCCCGCTTCAATATGCTGATGGGTAAGGGGGAGGCCGCCGCACGGCGCGCCTGGATCGAGGAACACGGCAACGAAACGGAAGCGGATATCTAAATGATCATCGGGATCGACCTCGGGACCACGAACAGCCTGGTGGCTGTGTGGCGCGACGGGAAAGCGTCCATCATTCCCAATGCACTGGGCAAGCACCTGACGCCCTCGTGCGTCGGTATCGATGATGACGGCACGGTGCTGGTGGGCGAAGCGGCGCGCGCACGCCTGCAAACCCATTCACACATGACGGCTGCCACCTTCAAGCGCTACATGGGCAGCGAACGCAAAACCCGCCTGGGCAACCAGGTGTTCCGTCCCGAAGAACTGTCCTCGCTGGTGCTGCGCTCCCTGAAGGAAGATGCCGAAAGCTTTTTGGGCCAGCCTGTCACCGAAGCGGTCATCACCGTTCCCGCCTACTTCAGCGACGCCCAGCGCAGGGCGACCCGCGTGGCCGGCCAGTTGGCAGGCCTGAAGGTAGAGCGCCTGCTCAACGAGCCGACCGCTGCCGCGCTGGCTTATGGCATCCAGGACAGCAAGCGTGAAACCAAGTTCCTGGTATTCGACCTGGGCGGCGGCACTTTCGACGTCTCGATCCTGGAACTGTTCGACGGCGTCATGGAAGTGCGCGCCACCGCGGGCGACAATTTCCTCGGCGGCGAGGATTTCGTGACAGCCCTGTGCGAGGCGTTCTTCTCGCGCACGGGCCTGGCGAAAGAAGTCGGCGACCTTGAGCTGACCGGCGGCCAGAAGCAGCGCCTGCGCGACGAAGGCGAACGCACCAAGCGCGCGCTGACCGAGTCATCGTCGGCGCGCATGGCGTACTCGTACCAGGGCACCGAATACACGCTCGACATCAGCGACGAATTATTCGCCCAGTTGTGCGAGCCGCTGATGCAGCGCCTGCGCACGCCGGTCGAGCGAGCGCTGCGCGACGCCACCATCAAGGTCTCGGAACTCGATTCGGTGGTGCTGGCCGGCGGCGCGACCCGCATGCCGCTGGTGCGCAAGCTCGCCTCGCGCATGTTCGGCCGCTTTCCGCAGATCAGCATCGACCCGGATGAAGCGGTCGCGCTGGGCGCTGCGGTGCAGGCCGGCCTGAAAATGCGCGATTGCGCGCTCGACGAAGTGGTGATGACCGACGTGGCGCCGTACTCGCTGGGCATCGCGATCGCACGCGAAGTCGGCCACGAAAGCTACGAGGGCGGCCACTACCTGCCCATCATCGAGCGCAATTCGGCGGTGCCGGTCTCGCGCGTGGAAAACATCACCACCATCAACGACTACCAGAAGGAATTGACGGTCCGGATCTACCAGGGCGAAGCGCGCATGGTGTCCGACAATATCTTCCTCGGCACGCTCAATTTCCCCATCCTGTCCAAGAAGGCCGGCGAAGTCAGTGCGGACGTGCGCTTTACCTATGACGTCAGCGGCGTACTGGAAGCGGAGATCACCGTGCTTCCCTCGCAGGAAAAGCACAAGCTCGTGATCACCGAAAATGCCGGGGTCATGACGCCGCAGGAGATCGAAACGCGGCTCGCCGAACTGAACGAACTGAAGATCCATCCGCGCGATCGCATCGAAAACCGCACCGTGGTGGCGCAGGCCGACCGCCTGTACGAGCAGCTGCTCGGCCAGAAGCGCGAATACCTGGCGCAGCACGTTGCCGCATTCCAGGCGGTGCTGGAGCGCCAGGACCTGGTCGAGACGCGGCGCGCCCGCGAATCGCTGCAACAAGTGCTGCGCCAGCTCGACGGAGGCCTGCTGCTGTGAATGCTTGGACCATCCTCGGGATCAGGGCGACGACGGACGAGCGCGAGATCAAGCGCGCCTACGCCGGCAAGCTCAAGACCACCCGGCCCGAGGACGATCCATTGGCATTCCAGGCCCTGCGCGACGCCTACGAGGCCGCGCTGCGCCTGGCGCGCTATGCCGCGCAACATGGCGACTATGAGGAAGAAGACCAGCCGCCGGCCTACACCGCAGCCTACGAGTGGGATCCGGAGCAGGAACCGGGACCTGACAGCGTGCCGGCAACGCCGGTCTACATGGCGGCCTACGAGTTTGAACCGCTCGCCCCGATGACCGAAGCGCGCCGCATCTGGGCTGATTTTTTGCCCGGCGCCCACCGCAACACGGTACAGCAGCTGCGCGAGCTGGTCGTGCGCAGCGACCTGCTCGACCTCGAAGTACGCGAATGCTTCGAACTTTGCGCGCTCCAGTACTGCGCCGGCGAAGGCTGCGACGACGATTTCCGCCTGGTGCTGGCCGAGCACTTCCAGTGGGAGTCCAACTATGCGTTCATCTATCGCGAGATGCCCGAAGAGACAGCAGCAATGATGGCGCGCCTGCGCGACTATCGCTCATATTCCAGATAAATCACCACCAACCACGTACATGACCACTCAAGACGATCTTTTTGCAGAACCTCCACCGCCGCCGCCTGAAGACGGCGATACGCTGACCCTGTCCACGTTCGCCGAGCGCGCCTACCTCGACTACGCGGTCTCGGTGGTCAAGGGCCGCGCGCTGCCGGACGTGTGTGACGGCCAGAAACCGGTCCAGCGCCGCATCCTGTACCAGATGAATGAACTGGGCCTGGCGTCCAATGCCAAGCCGCGCAAGTCGGCCGCCGTGGTCGGCGACGTGATGGGCAAGCTGCACCCGCACGGCGACCAATCGATCTACGACGCCATGGTGCGCATGGCCCAGGACTTTTCGCTGCGCTACCCGCTGGTCGACGGCCAGGGCAACTTCGGTTCGCGCGATGGCGACGGCGCCGCGGCGATGCGCTACACCGAGGCGCGCCTGAGCCCGATCGCCAGGCTGCTGCTCGACGAGATCGACCAGGGCACGGTCGACTTCCAGTCCAATTACGACGGCCAGCACAAGGAGCCGAAAGCGCTGCCTGCGCGCCTGCCGATGGTGCTGCTCAATGGCGCCTCGGGCATCGCGGTCGGCCTTGCCACCGAAATCCCGTCGCACAACCTGACCGAAGTGGCGGCGGCGGCCGTGGCGATGATCCGCAACCCGAAAATCACGCACGCCGAGCTGATGGCCATCATGCCGGGGCCGGACTTCCCGGGCGGAGGCCAAATCATCACGCCGCCGTCGCAAATCGCCGACATGTATGCGGCCGGGCGCGGTTCGATGAAAGTGCGGGCGCGCTGGACCATTGAAGAATTGGCGCGCGGCCAGTGGCAGGCGGTGGTCTCCGAACTGCCGCCTGGCACCTCGTCGCAAAAGGTGCTCGAAGAGATCGAGGAGCTGACCAATCCGAAGATCAAGACGGGCAAGAAGGCGCTGTCGCCGGAACAGCTCACGCTGAAGCAGCTGATCCTCGGCTCGCTCGACACCATCCGCGACGAGTCCGGCCGCGCCGCGCCGGTGCGCCTGGTATTCGAACCGAAGTCGAAAAACCAGGATCAGAACGAGTTCATGCTGATGCTGCTGGCGCATACCTCGCTCGAATCGTCGAACTCGATTAACCTGGTGATGATCGGCGGCGACGGCCGTCCGCGCCAGAAGGGCTTGACCGAAATTTTGCAAGAGTGGATAGACTTCCGCTTTATCACGGTGCGCCGCAGGTCGGAACACCGGCTCGGGAACGTGAACGACCGGATCCACATCCTCGAGGGACGTGAAGCGGTCCTGCTCAATATCGACGAAGTGATCCGCATTATTCGCAATGCGGATGAGCCCAAGCCGGAGCTGATGGCGGCCTTCAAGCTGTCCGCCATTCAGGCCGAGGATATTCTCGAGATCCGCCTGCGCCAGCTGGCACGCCTTGAACACATCAAGATCGAGCAGCAGCTGGCCGAACTGCGCAAGGAAAAGTCAGGCCTGCAGGATATCCTCGACAATCCATCGACCCTGAAACGCCTGATCATCAAGGAAATCGAAGCCGATTCCAAGCAGTTCGGCGACGCGCGCCGCACCGTGATCGAAGAAGCCCAGCGCGCAACCGCCGAGCAAAAGGTCATCGACGAGCCGGTCACCGTCATCATCTCGGAAAAAGGCTGGGTCCGCGCGCGGACCGGCATCGGCCATGACGTGACCCAGTTCACCTTCAAGGCGGGCGACTCGCTGTACGGGGCCTTCGAATGCCGCACGGTCGATACCCTGCTCGGCTTTGGCGACAACGGCAAAGTGTATTCGGTGCCGGTGGCGGCCCTGCCTGGCGCGCGCGGCGACGGCGTGCCGGTCACGACTCTGGTCGATTTGTCCGGCGGCGTGCGCATCCTGCATTACTTCGCGGGACCGGCCACGACCACCTTGCTGATGGCGTCGAACGCCGGCTACGGCTTCGCGGCCAAGGCCGGGGACATGGTCAGCCGCCTCAAGGGCGGCAAGGCCTTCATCACGCTCGACGACGGCGCGGTCCCGCTGCCGCCGCGCGTGATCGTCGCCACTGCGGGCGCGGTGGCCTGCCTGTCCGAAAAGGGCCGTCTGCTGGTGTTCGGCATGGACGAACTGAAGACGCTGTCGAACGGCGGCCGCGGTGTCACGCTGATGGAGCTGGAAGATCAAGAAAAGCTGCTGGCGGTCCAGCCGATCACTCAGAAAGGGGTGACGGTACATGGCACCTGGGCGGGCGCCAAGCCGCGCGAGGTCGACTTGTTTGCGTCCGGGCTGGCGGTCCACTTCGGCAAACGCGCGCGCAAGGGAAAGCCGCTGGTAGCCAAGATCAAGGTGATCACGCTGGCGCCGATCGTCTAAATCGCGCCAACGCCGCACAGAATAGAAAACGGAGCCGAGGCTCCGTTTTTTTACGCTAAACCTTTAGCGATTTAGTGCTTCGCTGCGGCTTTTTTTACATCAGCTGCCGCTTCGGCTTTGACTTCAGTGGTCTTTGCCGCTGCGGTTGCCTTGTCGGCAGCCGATTCAATCGCGACCTTCTCGACCTTGGCATCAGCCTTGATCATTTTTTTCTCGGCCTTCAGGTTAGCCTTGGCGACTTTGGCTTCCGCTTTGGCTTCTGCCTTCATTTTGTCTTCCGGATCGGCCTTGGCTACGTCGGCGGCTGCGTCAGCGTGAGCATCGGCTGCTTTCGCGTGGGCTTTGGCTTTCTTGGTGGACGCCTTGGCGACAGCCTTGGTGGTCTTTTCGTCGGCCTTGGCATCGACTTTCATTTCTTTGGATTGCGCCTTGGCGATATCCTTGTTGGCTTCCGCCGTGGCTTTGACAACTGCTGGCGTTGCTGGAGCTGCTGCTGGAGTCTGTGCATAAACTGAAGTGGCAAACAGACCGGCGATCAGGGTAGCGAGTACTTTATTCATGGTGTATTCCTTTTTTATATATGGAGGGAAATTTCGTGGACGTTGGAGACCTTGGTCCCGTCCATCTACCGTTCTCAACTGTATGTTTCGTCAAGGAACGAGTGCCAGAATATGGTTTAACGACAACATGGTCTGTGCGCCAACGCACGCAGCTTATGCGTACTGCAAGGCAACTTCAGGAAGAAAAAAAAGGCGGTCCCGACAGGAGACCGCCTTTACCTGCGGGGTGTATGCCTATTTCCTGGCCTTTGGCGCGGCGTACAGATCGATGATCGTACTGATGCCGTTGTTACACACGTTACAGAATCTTTCACTCCGGTCAAACATAAGACATTGCATTTCAGAACGATAAAAGCCCTTGGCTTCGTAATTTGCCCCTTCGAAGGCGCCCACATCATGCTGGTGCTTGGCTGTCGAGAACAGGACGCGGCTATGCTCGAGGTCTTCCTTGAACAGGGCGCTCATCTCGGACTCGGGCCGGTTGGCGGCGCGCAGTGCCGCGCGCCGCTTCTGGTAGGCGCGTGAATATTCTTCGTATTCGGCCTTGGGCCACGGGGTCGGGAGCGGCGTGGACGCCTTGACGTGCTTCTTCCACTTCAGGGCGGCCGGGTCGCGCAGTGCAGTCACGTTCGGCTCCCACGGCTCCATGCGCCCGCTGGCCGCCGCGTAGGCCACCGGCGAGGTGTAGTACTCGTCGGCCAGACCGGCGAAGTGGTGGCCGAATTCGTGGACGAACAGGTAATTGGCCCAGTCGTTGCCGGCCGCTGCGGTGCTGAACTGGCCGAAAATGCCGCCCCCGCCGTAGGTGTCGTTATTGACCAGGATTTCGATGAATTCGTAGGGCGCGTGCTGAGCGATGTCGCGCAGGGCGCGGTTGTCGAGCGTGAGTACATAGCGCTCGCTGCCGAAGATATCGTAGCGCGTACCCAGTCTTGATGCCTTGTGCGCGCCGGTGGACGGACGCGAAACGCCCGATTCGGCGGTCGGCACGGCCATGGCCCAGACGTTGAAGTCGGCGGCGCGCTCCTTGAAGGGCGACACGGTAAACAGGTGGTCGGCCAGGCGGCGCGCGTCGGCCTCGAATTTTTTCATGTCGGCCGCCGTGTAGCCGTCGCCCATGATCAGCAGGTCGACCTTGGCGGGGGACGGGCCGCTCACGCGGATAGGGATCGGCGTGGCTGGTGCGGCTTCCTGCTTGCGCACCACGTCGGGCGCGTCGGCGTCGATATCGACGCTCCAGGCCACCGAGAACTGGTTGCGCTCGTCGCGCCGTAGGATGCGGACCTTGACCGCTTGCGCCGGCTTCGGAAAGCGTACCGATTCCTGGAAGCCGCGGCTCATGCGGGCCGCTTCTTCGGTGCTCTTCCACTCCCCGAAGATGGTCGAAAAGCCGCGCGAGTACAGCAGGTCGCCGGTCTTGGCGTCGACCACTTCCACCATGTTCTGGCCGCGCCCCGTGTGGTCGATGTTCTGCGCCAGGTTGCCCGGCCACGGGAGCGGCTCGATGACCACGCGTTCGAGCGCGTACTGCTCCGACAGGGCGTTGCCGCTGTGGTTGTAGTCGACGCGCACGGTGGCCGGTTGCTGGGCGCACGCGGCGCTGGCGGCCAGCGCCAGCAGGGTGGCGCAGAGGAGACGGGAAAAGGGCATGGTGGATCCTTTCAGTTGTCGTCGCTTTATTTGTACTGGTAGAACGGCTGCTGGATCTTGATCGGGCGGACGTCGAGGCGCACGTTGTAGACCGAATAGGCGTCGGCCACGGCCGACGCGTAGCCGATGCTGTCGTTGATGCGGCTCAGGCGGAATTCGAATCCCAGGTCGGCCTGCAGGTCGCGCGGGCTGCCGAAGGCGATGCCGATGGCGTCCGGCTGGTCGCTGTCGAGCAGCTTGGTCATCAAGTCGACAATGGTGGTGTGGCCCAGGATGTCCGCCGTAAACAGCGGGCCCTTGTAATAGGGCTTGGCCGGATCGAACTTGCCCGCGACCTTGTCGGGCGACGGCGTGAACACGTGGCTGGTGATGTTGAAGCGGTCGCCGTTGTCCAGGTAGCTCAGGCGCGCATTGCTGATGTTGAAGTCGCCGGGGTTGCTGGTGGCGGTGCGCATGTCGATCATCAGCGCGCCCTTGTAGCCCAGTATTTCAACGTCGCGGTTGGGGTGGATGATCATGGCGGTGTTCTCGTCGATCCCCAGGCCCATCTTGTAGCCCTTGGTGAGCATCACCGGCAGCATGCGCGCGAAGCGCCCGCGCACCAGCAGGTGCTGGTCGACGAACACGTCGTCGCCGATGA
>JAZKCA010000021.1:0-15174 GCA_040388275.1 Pseudomonadota bacterium | reverse complement strand
GCAGCACCACCGAAATCGGCGCCCACAGCGTGTCCATGGCCGCCGCCGCCGTGCGCCTGTCGCACCGCATCTTCGACAAGATCGCCGAGCAGAACGTGCTGTTCATCGGCGCCGGCGAAATGATCGAGCTGTGCGCCACCCACTTCGCGGCGCAAAATCCCAAGTCGATCACCATCGCCAACCGCACCATGGAACGCGGCGAGGCGCTGGCCCACCGCTTCAACGGCAAGGCGATCCGCCTGGCCGCGCTGCCCGAGCAGCTGGCCCAGTTCGACATCGTCGTCTCGTGCACCGCGTCGTCGCTGCCGCTGATCGGGCTTGGCCTGGTCGAGCGCGCGATCAAGGCGCGCCGCCACAAGCCGATGTTCATGGTCGACCTGGCCGTGCCGCGCGATATCGAGGCCGAAGTCGGCCGCCTCGACGACGTGTTCCTGTACACGGTCGACGATCTCGGCCAGGTGGTGCAGACCGGCCTTGAAAGCCGCCAGGCCGCCGTGGCCCAGGCCGAGGCCATCATCGAAACGCGCGTGCAGTCGTTCATGCACTGGATCGACGACCGCGCCATGGTCCCGGTGATCCAGGACCTGCAGGAAAACAGCGAGGCGATGCGCCTGTTCGAACTCGAACGCGCCCGCAAGATGCTGGCCCGCGGCGACGACATCGAAGTCGTGCTCGAAGCGCTTTCCAGGGGCCTGACCGCCAAATTCCTGCACGGTCCGCAGCAGGCGCTGCACCGTGCCCAGGGCGATGAACGCGCCCGTCTCGCATCCCTGCTGCCCCAGTTGTTCCGCGGCCGCCGTTAGCGCCCCCGCCGCCGCATCGCAGCGCCGCCCATCCGCGGCCGTTCCCCGTTACCTTACCCGAGCATCCCTATGAAACCATCCATGCTGGCCAAGCTGGACCAACTGGCCAACCGACTCGTCGAACTGGACGAACTGCTCATGCACGAGGGCGCAACCTCGAACATGGACAGCTACCGCAAGATGACCCGCGAGCACGCCGAGATCGGCCCGCTGGTGGAATTGTACAAGGACTTCCAGCGCGCCCAGGCCGACATCGCCGAAGCCCAGGAGATGCTGTCCGATCCCGAAATGAAGGACTTCGCGCAGGACGAGATCGAGGCTGCCAAGGGCCGCGTGGCGCAGCTGGAAATGGACCTGCAGAAGATGCTGCTGCCGAAGGACGTCAACGACGAGCGCAATATCTTCCTCGAGATCCGGGCCGGCACCGGCGGCGACGAGTCGGCGCTGTTCGCCGGTGACCTGCTGCGCATGTACACCCGCTTCGCCGAGCGCAACCGCTGGCAGGTCGAAATGGTCTCCGAATCGGCGTCCGACCTGGGCGGCTACCGCGAGGTCATCGTGCGCCTGGTCGGCAACGGCGTGTACTCGAAACTGAAATTCGAGTCCGGCGGCCACCGCGTACAGCGTGTGCCGGCCACCGAAACCCAGGGCCGCATCCATACCTCGGCCTGCACCGTGGCGGTGATGCCGGAAGCCGATGAAGTCGAAGACGTCAACATCAACCCGGCCGACCTGCGCATCGATACCTTCCGCGCTTCGGGCGCCGGCGGACAGCACATCAACAAGACCGATTCGGCCGTGCGCCTGACCCACCTGCCGACCGGGATCGTGGTCGAATGCCAGGACGACCGCAGCCAGCACAAGAACAAGGCCCAGGCGCTCAAGGTGCTGGCCGCGCGCATCAAGGACGTGCAGACGCGCGAGCAGCAGTCCAAGGAAGCGGCCACCCGCAAGAGCCTGATCGGCTCGGGCGACCGCAGCGAACGGATTCGCACCTATAATTTCCCTCAAGGCCGCATGACCGATCACCGCATCAACCTGACCCTGTACAAGCTCGATTTCATCATGGACGGCGACCTGGTCGAGCTGACCAATGCGCTGGCGGCCGAGCACCAGGCTGAATTGCTGGCGGCGCTGGGCGATTAAGCTTCGAATAAGCTGGCTGATATTTAATACACTACCCATAAACAGATCCCACACAACGGACTCCCAGATGCCCTCCAACCGCCAGCTCCTGATCGCCATTGCCCTGACCTGCTTCGCCCTGATCGGCGCTGCGCTGTACCTGCAGCACGCCAAGGACATGCTTCCCTGTCCGCGCTGCGTGATCCAGCGCTATGCCTTCATCGGCGCCGGCATCTTCGCGCTGCTCGGCGCTTTCCTGTCCAGGCCGAAGCTATGGACCGGCCTGGCCCTGGGCAGCACCTTGCTCGGCGCGGTCAATGCCTACCAGCTGATTTACGTGATCAACCACCCCGGTTTCTCGTGCGGCATCGATCCGATGGAGACCATGCTCAACAAGATCCCCACCGCGACCTACCTTCCGTGGCTGTTCCGCGCCGACGGCCTGTGCGAAGCGGCCGGCGAAGGCTTCTTCGGCCTGCCGGTCCCGTACTGGTCGGCCGTCTGGTTCGGCATCCTCGCCATCGGGCTGATCTTCGTGCTGGTGCGCCGCCGCGCATGATCGCCGCCGGCGCCACCATCGGTGCGGTGCAGGCGGCGCTGCCGCTGGAGCCGCTCGAAAACCGCATCCTGCTGTGCCATGCGCTCGGCATCACGCGCGTGGGCCTGATCACCCAGTCCGAGCGCGCTTTGACCGCATCCGAAGCGTCCACCCTGAACGCACTGGTCGCGCGGCGCCTGCAGGGGGAGCCGATCGCCTACATCGTCGGCAAGCGGGAGTTCTTCGGCCTCGACTTTTGCGTCACCGATGCGGTGCTGATTCCCCGTCCCGATACCGAACTGCTGGTCGAACTGGCGCTTGAACGCCTGCCGCCGCGAGGCCGCGCGCTCGACATGGGCACCGGCAGCGGCGCCATCGCGGTGGCCATCGCCCATACGCGGCGCGATGCGGCCGTCACCGCCCTCGACGTCAGCGAAACGGCGCTCGAGGTTGCGCGCGCCAATGCGGCCGCCAACGGCGCGGCCGTGCGCTTCCTGCACAGCGACTGGTTCGCCGCGCTGGGCAGCGACATATTCGACCTGATCGCCTCCAATCCGCCTTACATCGCCGACGGTGACGTCCACCTGTCACAGGGCGATTTGCGCTTCGAGCCGGTCGGCGCGCTGACCGACCACGCCGACGGCCTGTCGGCGCTGCGCACCATCACGGCCGGTGCGCTCGCCCATTTGGCGCCGCAGGGCTGGCTGCTGATGGAACACGGCTACGACCAGGCCGCCCAGGTCAGGAGCTTGCTGTCCGAGCATGGTTACAGCGAGGTGCAAAGCTGGCGCGACCTGGCCGGCATCGAGCGCGCCAGCGGGGGCCGCGCCCCCTGAGCAAACGGCGCGGCATGCGCCGCCCAGAATTGCTAAAATGGCTATCCGTTCCATGGAGCTGCGCATGCGCAAACTGTTCGCCATCTCTGCTTTCCTGCTCGTGCCGCTGGCAGTGCTGGCCGGCGACGGGGCGGACCAGCAGGCGCGCGCGCTGTTCGACGCCGACTGGCAGTGGCGCATGCAGAGCCAGCCCGAATACGCCACCCTGATTGGCGACTACCGCTACGACGCCACCCTCTCCGATACCAGCCTTGCCGGCATCCGCGCTGCGCTCGTCCAGCAGCGCCGCGCGCTCGAGCAGGCGCGCGCGATCGAGCGCGACAAGCTCGGCGCGCAAAACCAGCTGTCGCTCGACCTGTTCATCCACCAGAAAGAGCAGCAGCTGAAGGCGGCCGCTTTTGTTGCGTTCAATCCGCAGCCGCTGACCGGGCTGCAAGGCATCCACATCAGCTTCGTGCAAATGGCCGCCCAGATGCCGTTCGCCACCGAGGGCGACTACCGCAACTACCTGGCCCGGCTCGACGCGCTGCCGCAGCACATCGACGGGCTGCTCGAACAGATGCGCGAAGGGATGCGCAGCGGCTGGATGCCGCCCAAGGCCGCCATGCGCACGGTGCCGGCCATGCTTCGGCAGCTGCGCGAAAACGCGCTGACCGGCCCCCTCACGCAGCCTTTCCGCCAGATCCCGGCCGGCATCGACAAGCCGGTGCGCGATGCGCTGGCAGCCGCCGGCCCGATCGTTGTGCGCACCAAGGTCATGCCGGCGCTGCAGGAACTGGAGGACTTCGTACGCACCGAATATCTTCCCGCGGCGCGCGAAAGCATCGCTGCCAGCGCCCTGCCCGGCGGCCAGGAATACTACGCCTTTCTGGCGACGCATTACACCGGCAGCGCCATGGCGCCGGCCGATATCCACGCCCTTGGCCTGAAGGAGGTCGCACATCTGCGCGCCCTGATGCCGGCGGCGATCGCGCGCACCGGCTTTGCCGGATCGTTCACCCAGTTCGCGGCCTTCGCCAACAGCGATGCACGCCTGTTCTTCAGTGCGCCCGAGCCGCTGCTGGCGCGCTACCGGCGCATCATCGCGCGCACCGCTGACGGCCTGCCAAGGCTGTTTTCAGCCATCCCAAGACAGGAGCTGCTGGTCAAGCCGGCCACCATCGTGGCGGGCGCCGAACAAGGTGCGGCCTGGTATGAAGCCGGCACCTCCGACCGCCCGGCCGCCTTCGTGGTCAACACCGCGCGCCTGGACGCCCATCCGCTGTGGGACATGGAAACGCTGGCCCTGCACGAGGCGCTTCCCGGCCATCACCTGCAGGTGGCGCGGGCCCAGGAAGTGGCCGACCTGCCGGCCTTTCGCCGCCATGCCTGGAACGTCGGCTACGGCGAGGGATGGGCCACCTACGCCGAAACGCTCGGTCCCGAGCTGGGGCTGTTCAAGGAACCGTTTTCGGCCTTCGGCCACCTGAACGCCGAACTGTTTCGCGCCGTGCGGCTGGTGGTCGATACCGGCATTCACAGCAAGGGATGGACGCGCCAGCAGGCGATCGACTACATGAACGCGAACAGCGCCAATCCCGCGACCGACAACGCCATCGAAGTCGACCGCTACATCGCCTGGCCGGGACAGGCGCTCGGCTACAAGCTCGGCCAGCTAAAAATCCGCGCGCTGCGCGACAAGGCGCAGGCCACCCTGGGCGAGGCGTTCGACGTGCGGCGCTTTCACGCCGCGATCCTCGATAATGGCCCCCTGCCGCTGCCCGTTCTTGAACAGCAAGTGGACCATTGGCTGGCCGGCATGCCGCGAAAAACCGGCGCTCCCCCGGCGCCCCACTAGAAATCGGGGGCCGGTCGGCGCGCTTGCCGTTTTTCGGTTAATCTCGCAGCACATCTTATTTGGCAGTACTAGAAAGGACATACCGTGTCGAACCAACTGACCCGCCGCCTGGCACTGCTGGACGATGACGAGCACCGCTCCCTGCTAGGCCAGGGATTGCGCGGCATCGAGCGCGAAACGCTGCGCGTCGATCCCCTTGGCCGGCTGGCGCGCACCGCCCATCCGGCGGCGCTGGGCTCGGCCCTGACCCACCCGCAGATCACCACCGACTATGCCGAAGCGCTGCTCGAATTCATCACCCCTGCCGAAAACGATATCGGCCTGACCCTGCACAAGCTCGACGCCATCCACCGCTTCGCGTATGCGCATCTGGGCGGCGAAATGCTGTGGAGCGAATCGATGCCGTGCGAACTGCCGCCGGAACAGGACATCGACATCGCCTGGTACGGCAAGTCGAATATCGGCATGCTCAAGCACGTGTACCGGCGCGGCCTGGCGCTGCGCTACGGCAAAGCGATGCAGTGCATCGCCGGCATCCATTACAACTACTCGCTGCCCGAAAAAATGTGGCAGCTGTTCTCGGTCAACGAGGGCGTTCCCGAGGAGCGCCGTGCCCCGCTGCGCGACTTCCAGTCCGAAAGCTACATCGCCACGATCCGCAATTTCCGCCGCTACAGCTGGCTGCTGATGTATTTGTTCGGCGCCTCGCCGGCCCTGTCCACGGGCTTCTTGCGCGGCCGCGCGCACAGCCTTGAAACGCTGTCCGACGACACGCTGTACCTGCCCTATGCGACCAGCCTGCGCATGAGCGACCTCGGTTACCAGAACGACGCCCAGTCCGGCCTGACGCCGCACGAGAACTGCCTTGAAAGCTACGTACGCACCTTGATGGACGCGGTCAACCGCCCCTATCCGCCCTACCAGGCGCTGGGCACCAAGAAAGACGGCGAGTGGATCCAGCTGTCGACCAATGTGCTGCAGATCGAGAACGAATACTATTCGACCATCCGCCCCAAGCGCGTCATCCGCACTGGCGAGCGGCCGGTCCAGGCGCTGTGCAAGCGCGGCGTGCAGTACATCGAAGTGCGCTGCCTCGACGTCGACCCGTTCGAGCCGATCGGCATCAGCCTCGAGACCGGGCGCTTCATGGATGCCTTCCTGCTGTTTTGCGCGCTCGACGAAAGCCCGTCCATCGACCAGGACGAGAGCAAGATCCACGCGCGCAATTTCGGCCGCACCGTCAAGGAAGGCCGGCGTCCGGGTCTGACGCTCACACGCAAGGGCGAGGAAGTTGGCCTGCAGGCCTGGGCCACTGAACTGCTGGCGCGCATCGCGCCGGTCGCGGCCCTGCTCGACGAGCAGCACAACGAGGACGGCGTGCATGCCGCGGCGATGGCTGCGCAACGGGCGAAGATCGACAATCCTGCCCTGACCCCGTCGGCGCGCGTGCTCGACGAGATCCGCGCAATCGGCTCGTCCGCCGCCTTCGGCCTGCGCCAGAGCGAGCTGCACGCAGCCTACTTCCGCGAAAGCGCGCTGATGCCGGCCGAGGAACTGATGTTCGCTGAGCTGGCCACCAGCTCGCTGGCCGAGCAGGAATCCATCGAACAGGCGCCAAGCGCCAGCTTCGACGATTTCGTCGCCGCCTATAACAGCAGTACACTGTGCTGTGACTGACAGCCAGAGGAATCCGAGTGCTCACTTTTTACAATGAACACCATGCGCAGCACCGCGGCAAATTCGAGATGTTCCGCGGTGCGCAGGTGCCCTGCTTCGAAAAG
This sequence comes from Pseudomonadota bacterium, assembly GCA_040388275.1. Taxonomy (GTDB): domain Bacteria; phylum Pseudomonadota; class Gammaproteobacteria; order Burkholderiales; family Burkholderiaceae_D; genus Telluria_A. The sequence goes on along the minus strand of JAZKCA010000021.1, from coordinate 8,254 downwards.
CCGGAACGGGCCGACATGGTGCTGGCCGAGTTCGAACGGCGCGGCCTCGGTCAGGTCGTCACGCCGCACGGCGTGTCGCTGGTGTCGCTCGAACGCATCCACACACCGCGCTACCTGCATTTCCTGCGCAGCGCCTGGAGCGAATGGATCGCGCTCGATGCGGCCAATGCCGAACGCGACGCCTTCCCTTCGGTGTGGCCGATCCGCGGCATGCGCAGCGATGTGGAACCGGATAATTTCGCCGCGCGCCTGGGCCTGTACTCGATGGATTCGGGCACGCCGCTGACGGCCGGCACCTGGATCGCCGCCAAGACGGGCGCCGACTGCGCAGTCAACGCGGCGCATGCACTGCGCCTCGGCCAGCGCGGCACCTTTGCGCTCACGCGCCCGCCCGGCCACCATGCCGGCGCCGATTTCTTCGGCGGCTACTGCTTCCTGAACAACGCGGCGCTGGCCGCCCAGCACCTGCTCGACGACGGCGCAAAGAAGGTCGCCATCCTCGACCTCGACTACCATCATGGCAACGGCACCCAGAGCATCTTCTACGGGCGCGACGACGTGCTGTTCATCTCGATCCACGCCGACCCGCGCGCCGAGTATCCCTTCTACCTCGGGCATGCCGATGAAACCGGCGACGGCGCCGGCATCGGCTTCAATATGAACCTGCCGCTGGCCAAGGGGTCGAGCCCGGCCGAGTGGTTCGCCGCGCTGGAGACGGCCTGCTACAAACTGGGCAGCTTCGCGCCCGATGCGCTCGTGGTCTCGCTCGGCGTCGATACCTTCGTCGGCGATCCGCTCAGCCATTTCGCGCTGCAAAGCGCCGACTTCCTGCGCATCGGCGAACGCGTTGCCCACCTCGGCCTGCCGACCGCCTTCGTGTTCGAGGGTGGCTATGCGGTGGGCGAAATCGGCATCAACGTGGTCAACGTGCTCGAAGGTTTCGAGACGGCCGCCTGAACAACCATCAAAAGGAAACAGCATGACCGAATGGCAGTGGTCCGCATTTGACCAGCTCAGCGTGGCCGACCTGTACCAGGTGCTGCAAAAGCGCCAGGAAGTGTTCATCCTCGAACAAAGCTGCTTCTACCAGGATTTCGACGGGCTTGATCAGGGTGCGCATCACCTGCTCGGCTGGCGCGAGATCGACGGCAAGCGCGAGCTGGCCGCCTATCTGCGCTGCCTGGCGCCGGGCGCCAAGTACCCGGAAATGTCGCTGGGGAGGGTTTTGTCGAGCAAGGCCGCGCGCGGCTCCGGCATCGGGCGCGAACTGCTGGAACAGGGCATCGCACACGCGCAGCGCCAGCATCCCGGTCATCGGATCCGCATCGGCGCCCAGCGCTATCTTGAAAAATTCTACACCGGCTTCGGCTTCGTCACGTTCTCGGAACCCTACGACGAAGACGGCATCATCCACGTCGACATGCTGCGTTAGCATGTCGCGAAGATGGCGGCTTTAGATTGCCGAGACCAGTTCGATATCGAATACCAGACCGGAGTTCGGCGGAATCGGATTGCGGCCAGCCGAACCGTAACCCTGCGCGGCAGGAATGAGTACGGTGCGCTTGCCGCCGACTTTCATGCCGATGATGCCGGTTTCGAAGCCAGGGATCACCGCGTTGGTGCCCAGCTTGACCGTCAACGGGGCGCCGCCGGCCGAGCTGTCGAACTTGGTGCCCTTGAAGTCGGCCGTGGCGGTGGTGTACAGCCAGCCGGTGTAATGCACGGTAACGGTCTTCGGCGCGATGGCTTCGGCGCCGGTGCCGATCGAGATATCGGTCTTGACCAGCGTGGCCGGGCTGAAGACCGGGACCGATGGCGTGGTCTCCCCACCGCCGCAGGCGGTCAGGCTGGTAATGGCGACAAAAGCGGCGATCAGGGGAAGCTTGAGTTTCATGATGTCCTTGGGTGTGGGGGGGAATGTGCCCGAAGTTTAACCGGACGCGGTCTCGATGACCACGCCCAAAGTTGTATTAAGTTGTATCAAATTTCTACCTGCGTCCCGAGTTCGATGACGCGGTTGGTCGGGATCTGGTAGTAGTCGGCCGCGCCGCGCGCATTGCGCGACATGGCCACGTACAAGTGCTCGCGCCACGGCGACATGCCCGCGCCGGGCGTCGAAATGACGGTCTGGCGCGCGATGAAAAACGAAGTTTCCATCATTTCGAACTCGAGGCCATGCACCGCGCATGCGCCCAGCACCTTTGGAATATCCGGTTCATCCTTGAAGCCGTAGGAGACGTTGACCTGGAAGCAGTTGTGGCCCAGGGCCACCACCCGCGCCTGTTCTTCAGCCGGCACCCACGGCTCTTCGATCATGTGCACCGTCAGGAACACCACGCGTTCGTGCAGCACCTTGTTGTGCGACAGGTTGTGCAGCAGCGCGTGCGGCACGCCGTCGCTTTCGCCACGCAGGAAAATCGCGGTGCCGTACACGCGCGTGGGCGGCGCCACGAACAGCGACTGCAGGAAGTCCTCGAGCGGAATGGAATGCTTCTGCAGGTTTTCGAACACCAGCTGGCGGCCGCGCTTCCAGGTCATCATGCCGGTAAACAGGATGGCGCCCAGCAGCAGCGGGAACCAGCCCCCATGGAGCAGCTTCAGCGTGCTCGACGAGAACAGCATGATGTCCATGATGATGAAAAATCCGGTCGCGCCGAAGCACACCGCCAGCGGCATGTGCCAGCGGTAGCGGGTCACGAAGAAGGTCAAGATGGTGGTGCAGAACATGGTCGCGGTGACGGCGATGCCGTAGGCGCCGGCCAGGTCTTCGGAATTCTGGAAGACGAGCACGGCGATCAGCACCACCACCAGCTGCAGCCAGTTGACGGCAGGGATGTAGATCTGGCCGATCTCGGTTTCGGACGTGTGCGTCACGCGCATGCGCGGCATCAGGCCGAGTGCGATTGCCTGCTTGGTCATCGAGAAGGTGCCCGAGATGGTGGCCTGCGAGGCGATCACCGCAGCCATGGTCGAGAGCACCACCAGCGGGTAGATGCTCCAGCTGCCAAGCTGGTTGTAGAACGGGTTGGAGATGGCGTCGGGCTGGGCGATCAGCAGCGCGCCCTGGCCCATGTAGTTGAGCGCCAGCGCGGGAAAGGTGACCGTGAACCAGGCGGTGCGGATCGGCTTCTTGCCGAAGTGGCCCATGTCCGCGTACAGCGCTTCGGCGCCGGTAAACGCCAGCACCACGGCGCCCAGCGCGACGAAGGCGATCATGCGGTTTTCGAGCATGAAGCGCAGTGCGTTGAAGGGGTTGAGGGCGGCCATGATCTCGGGCGCCTTCATGATATTGACCACGCCCATGACGGCCAGCGCGAGGAACCAGACCAGCATCACCGGCCCGAACCAGCGGCCGATACCGGCGGTGCCCTTGCGCTGCACCGAATACAGGCCCACCAGCACCAGGCAGCTGATCGTCACCACGACCCAGCTTGGCAAGCCGGGAATCGCCACTTCCAGGCCCTCGATCGCGCCCAACACCGAAATGGCGGGCGTGATCACGCTGTCGCCGTAGAACATGGTGGCGCCGAACACGCCCAGCACCATCAATGGAAAATACCATCGCGAATGCTTGGTCACGGAATTGAGCACCAACGCCATCAGCGCCATGATGCCGCCTTCGCCGCGGTTGTTCGCGCGCAGCACCAGGCTCACGTATTTCAGCGACAGGATCAGGGTCAGGCCCCAAAGAATCAGCGAGATGATGCCGATCAGGTTGGGGGTGGTCAGCGCCAGCCCGTGGTCCGGATCGAACACGGCTTTCATGGTGTACAGGGGGCTGGTGCCGATGTCGCCGTAGACGATGCCGATGGCGGCCAGGGTCAGGCCGGCCAGCCCGCTTTTCTTGTGTTCAGTGGTCAAGGTTGCACCGTTTTATGGTTTTGTTGCATTGCACAATAGGCCAGGGCCGCCGAAAAAGCAAGCGGGTCCTGTCGGGTGTGCGCGAAGGTCGTACAAAAGCGTCAATACTTTACCATTTGCAGGCCTCTGCGGGCGTTCCAAATGCATTCGAGGCGCACTCAGCGGGCTTCCCGCAAACGCGCCATAATGTTGTTCTACTGAATCTTTGATCGCACTCATGCGCACCGGCATCCTGTCCGCGGCCCTGGCATTTCTCTGCTGGGGACTGTTCCCCCTGTATTTTCATGCCATCAGCGAAGTGCCGCCCATGCAGATCCTGGTGCACCGGGTGCTGTGGTCGCTCCTGTTCCTGGCGATAATCCTCACTGCGCGCCGCCAGTGGGCCTGGCTGGGCGCGTTGCGCAGCCAGCCGCGCGTGATGGGCAGCTTCGTCATCAGCTCGCTGCTGCTTTCCGGGAACTGGCTGCTGTATATCTGGGCGGTCAACAACGGCCATGTGATCGAGGCCAGCCTCGGCTACTTCATCAATCCGCTGGTGAACGTGATGCTGGGCTACCTGGTGCTCAAGGAACGCTTGCGGCGCGGCCAGTGGGCCGCCATTGGCCTGGCGGCGCTGGGCGTGCTGTGGCTGACCTGGCAGGCCGGCCACATGCCGTGGATCGCGCTGATCCTGGCCGCGTCGTTCGGCGGCTACGGCCTGATGCGCAAGACGGCCGCGCTGGGCGCGCTCGAAGGGCTGTCCTTCGAAACGCTGATCCTGTTTCCGTTTGCGCTGGGCTATCTGGCCTGGCTGACCATGCATGGCCAGAACAGCTTCGTGAACACGGATTCGAATAGCATCCGCTGGCTGCTGGTGGCGGCCGGACCGATCACCGCCATTCCGCTGCTGCTGTTCGCCTCGGGTGCGCGCAAGATTCCGCTGTCAGTCCTGGGCCTGCTGCAATACATCGGGCCGACCATCCAGATGAGCCTGGGCATCTTCGTGTTCCATGAAGCGTTCACCCAGGAACGCCTGGTGGGATTCATGCTGATCTGGAGCGCGCTGGCGCTGTACGCGGCCGAGGGCCTGTACAAGCGCAGTTAAGGTCGGCGAGCGCTGCGCTGTTCAGGCATTTGTCTGCTGGGGCGACTGCGGAAAGTGGGGAATTGTCGGATCGAGACACACCCACGGCAGTGCATTGGCGGTATAGATGTCCAGCATTGGTTTGAACGCCGACGTATCGTCCAGCGACGGAAACCGGATCGATGTGAATTGAGAATTCGCATCGCTTTGCGTAAACAAGGGCGTGCCGCAGTCAGCGCAGAAACTGCGCGTTGCGACACCTCCACTGCTTGCAGGGACAGCGTATGTTTTGGGCGTACCGCTGATTTCAAGGTCGGCAGTCATGACGACGATGCCTGACGCAAAGGGGGCGCCGCTTGAGAGCTGGCAGTCGTTGCAATGGCAGTTAATCATCGCGACAGGCTCGCGCGCACCTGAATACCGGATCGCTCCGCATGCACACCCGCCTGAAAATGGCATATTCATCTTGCAATCTCCTTTTGAACCGAAAGGGCCATGCCCCGGCCCGTTTATGGCTGGGCGCTTGGCTTCGCGCAAACGAGGTCAGGCGGTTCTAACCTCGTTGAGCAGATCAGGGTGACGATCCAGCAGCTTGAGCAGCTTGACCAAGGCCAGCGGCGGCTTGGTCTTGCCGTTCTCGTAGCGCGAGAAGGCATTGATGCCACCACCAAAGATTTCGGCGGCCTCGCGCTGGTCAAGATCGAGCTTCTTGCGCACGTTGGTGATGAAAAGTGGATCAACGATGGCCGCATTCACCTGCTTGGAGAAAGCACCCATTTCACGCATGACACGGTTCGACTCCGCTGCATCCAAGACGGACTCGGCGCAGGCAGGGCAAAAATCGCCCGTCACTGCTGCAATGACAGTGCTCTCACCCTTGTAGGTGTACGGAAGGTCGCGGGTATCGCGGATCAGTTCAGCCGCGCCGCAAACAGGACATTTCATGTCTATAGCTCCTTGAACGACACAATCAGCACATCATCAATCACCGTCAGCTTCAGATAAACGTCGCCCGCCGGCGTGCTTAGGCGGTATACGTCTTGCCATACCGTGTGATCAGCATGGGTAGTCATGCTCTTGTAGAAGTCCTCTGGCGTAAGCGTCATCACAACATCCAACATCTCGGAAAACGTAAGCCCCAGCTCATTTGCACCCGCTCGCGCCGCATGTGTGGTGCGCACCAAGCCAACTCTGACCAAAGCTTGGACGACGGGCAGCTTGCAGTGCGGCGTTCGTTTCTGCATAGGGAATTTTAACCTACTTGGTTTATTTTAGCAATTTGCTTAGCGATCGTGGAAGGGCTCTCCGTTCTTATGGAAAGTAGTTCCCGGGAGATGCAGGGATCCGGCGTGTCATTGTTCACAGATTAGACCTGACAAGTCCGGGATTGCTGCGCTGAGCACCTGCGTGCTGTCAAAGAACCAGGCCGTTTGGCGGGGGCGGCGGCAGCGGCTGCACTACAAGCCAGCATTTCCCTTGCATCGTCATCAGTTTTTGTCCGCATGGGTACCGAAATGGCCATGCCCCCGGCCCGTTTATTGTATCCTGTTGACCTTCCGCTTATTCCCCGAGAGTCCTTAATGGCCAATTACGTCTACACCATGAACAAAGTGGGCAAGATCGTCCCACCTAAACGCCAGATCCTGAAGGACATTTCCCTGTCGTTCTTCCCGGGCGCCAAGATTGGCGTACTTGGCCTGAACGGCTCCGGCAAGTCGACGCTGCTGAAAATCATGGCAGGCATCGACACCGACATTCAGGGTGAAGCCGTGCCGATGCCGGGCCTGAACATCGGCTACCTGCCGCAGGAACCGCAACTCGACCCGGAGATGACGGTGCGCCAGATCGTCGAATCGGGCCTGGGCGAAGTATTCGAAGCGCAAGCCAAGCTCGAAGCCGTGTACGCCGCGTACGCCGACGAAGATGCGGACTTCGACGCGCTCGCCAACGAACAGGCGCGCCTGGAAGCGATCATCTCGACCTCCGACGGCGGCAACCTGAACCTGCAGCTGGAAATGGCCGCCGATGCGCTGCGCCTGCCGCCATGGGACGCCAAGGTCGGCATCCTGTCGGGTGGCGAAAAGCGCCGCGTGGCGCTGTGCCGTTTGCTGCTGTCGAAACCCGACATGCTGCTGCTCGATGAACCAACCAACCACCTCGATGCCGAATCGGTCGACTGGCTCGAACAATTCCTGCTGCGCTTCCCGGGCACCGTGGTCGGCATCACCCACGATCGCTACTTCCTCGACAACGCCGCCGAATGGATCCTGGAGCTCGACCGCGGCCACGGCATTCCGTGGAAAGGCAATTACAGCTCGTGGCTCGAGCAAAAGGGCGCGCGCCTCAAACAAGAGGAAGCGACCGAATCGTCGCGCCAGAAGACCATCGCCAAGGAATTGGAATGGGTGCGCCAGAATCCGAAGGGCCGCCAGGCCAAGAGCAAGGCACGTATCGCGCGCTTTAACGAAATGTCCGAGCACGAATACCAGAAGCGCAATGAAACCTCGGAGATTTTCATTCCCGTGGCCGAGCGCCTGGGCAATGACGTGATCGAATTCAAGAACGTGTCGAAGGCCTTCGGTGACCGCCTGCTGATCGACAACCTGTCCTTCGTCGTGCCGCCCGGCGCGATCGTCGGCATCATCGGCCCGAACGGCGCCGGTAAATCGACCCTGTTCAAGATGATTACCGGCAAGGAACAACCGGACAGCGGCGAAGTCGTCATTGGCCAGACCGCACGCGTGTCGATCGTGGATCAGAACCGTGACGACCTGGCCAACACCAAGACCGTGTTCGACGACGTCGCCGGCGGCGCCGACATGCTCACCGTCGGCCGTTTCGACATGCCGTCGCGCGCCTACCTGGGCCGCTTCAACTTCAAGGGTTCGGACCAGCAAAAGATCGTCGGCAACCTGTCGGGCGGCGAACGCGGTCGTTTGCACCTGGCCAAGACCTTGCTGCAGGGCGGCAACGTGCTGCTGCTCGATGAACCGTCCAACGATCTGGACGTGGAAACCTTGCGGGCGCTGGAAGATGCGCTGCTCGAGTTCGCCGGCAGCGTGATGGTGATTTCCCACGATCGCTGGTTCCTGGACCGCATTGCGACCCACATTCTGGCGTTCGAGGGCAATTCGCAGGTCACTTTCTTTGACGGCAATTATCAGGAATATGAAGCCGACAAGAAGAAGCGCCTGGGTGAAGAAGGCGCCAAGCCGAAGCGGATTCGCTACAAGCCGCTGACGGTGTAAGCGCCTTTCGCCGTCGTCCTTGCGCAGGCGCACTGCTGTCCGGAATAATTTGCTTGACTAAGCTGTAGGGGGTTGCAGGCAC
>JAZKCA010000020.1:94791-225111 GCA_040388275.1 Pseudomonadota bacterium | reverse complement strand
CGCCGTGCGGAATGCAGAAGGTCTTGTGCAGGTTCAGGTGGCTGACGTCGCCGCCGAAGCTGCCCGGCGCCGCCACGCCGACCAGCGCGTTCATGTTGGCGCCGTCGATGTAGACCTGGCCGCCGTGCGAATGGATGATCTCGCACAGTTCGGTGATGCCTTCTTCGAACACGCCGTGGGTGGACGGGTAGGTCACCATAACGCACGCCAGATTGGCGCTGTGCTGCTCGGCCTTGGCCTTCAGGTCGGCCAGGTCGACGTTGCCGTTGGCGTCGCATGCGGTAACAACCACCTTCATGCCGACCATATTGGCCGATGCCGGGTTGGTGCCGTGCGCCGACGACGGGATCAGGCAGATGTTGCGATGGCCTTCGCCGCGCGACTCGTGATAGGCCTGGATGACCAGCAGGCCTGCGTACTCGCCCTGCGAACCGGCGTTCGGCTGCAGCGAGATGGCCGCATAGCCGGTCAGTGCGCACAGCATTTCTTCGAGCTGGCCGATCATTTCGCGGTAGCCCACGGTCTGCGCGTCAGGAGCGAACGGGTGGATGTTGGAGAACTCCGGCCAGGTGACCGGGATCATTTCGCTCGTTGCGTTGAGCTTCATGGTGCACGAGCCGAGCGGGATCATGGTGCGGTCCAGCGCCAGGTCCTTGTCGGCCAGCGAACGCAGGTAGCGCAGCATTTCGTGTTCGGCGTGGTAGCGGTTGAAGGTCGGGTGCGTCAAATAGGTGCTGCTGCGGCACAGCTGGTCGGGGAAGGCGGTCTGCGCGCTGGCCTCGATGGCGTCGAAGTCGGGCGAGGCAGGCGAAGTCGAGACGCCCTGCGCGAAGATGGACCACAGCAGCGCGATGTCTTCGCGGGTGGTGGTCTCGTCGAGCGAGACGCCAATATGGCCGGCGTCGATCTTGCGCAGGTTGACGCCCTTGGCGACGGCAAGCGCGTGCAGCTCTTCAGCGCGGGCGGTCTTGATGGTCAGGGTGTCGAAGTAGGTCGCGTTGGCGATCTCGTAACCGAGCTGGCCCAGCTTGGCGGCCAGGATGTTGGTGAAGCGGTGCACGCGGCTGGCGATCTGCGCCAGGCCTTTTGGGCCGTGGTAGACGGCGTACATCGACGCCATGACGGCCAGCAGGACCTGCGCGGTGCAGATGTTGGAGGTCGCTTTTTCGCGGCGGATGTGCTGCTCGCGCGTTTGCAGGGCCAGGCGGTAGGCCTTGTTGCCCTGGGCGTCGATGGTCACGCCAACCAGGCGGCCGGCCATGCTGCGCTTGAATTCGTCGCGCGTGGCCAGGTAGCCGGCGTGCGGGCCGCCGAAACCGAGCGGCACGCCGAAGCGCTGGCTGTTACCGACCACCACGTCGGCGCCCCATTCGCCCGGAGGCGTGAGCAGGGTCAGTGCCAGCAGGTCGGCGGCGACCACCACCATGGCGCCGGCGGCGTGCAGCTTTTCGACGGCGGCGCGGTAGTCGCGCACGTCGCCGTTCACGCCCGGGTACTGCAGCAGCACGCCGAAGCATGGCTCGGACAGGGTATCGACATCGGCGGCTGCGATGCTGCGCACTTCAACGCCGATCGGCGCGGCGCGGGTGTGGATCACTTCGAGCGTTTGCGGCAGCACGTCGTCGGCCACGTAAAACACGTTCGAGGCCGATTTGCCCACGCGCTGGATCAACGTCATCGCTTCGGCGGCGGCCGTGCCTTCGTCGAGCATCGACGAGTTGGCGATGCCCATGCCGGTCAGGTCGGTGATCATGTGCTGGAAGTTCAGGATCGCCTCCAGGCGGCCCTGCGAAATCTCGGGCTGGTAAGGCGTGTAGGCCGTGTACCAGGCCGGGTTTTCAAAGATGTTGCGCAGCACGACACCCGGGGTGTGGGTGTTGGCGTAGCCCTGGCCGATCATCGACTTCATGACCTGGTTCTTGCCCGCGATCGATTTCAGCTTGGCCAGCGCGGCCTGCTCCGGCATCGGGTCGAAGAACTGGCCCAGTTCGAGCTTGCTCTTTTTGCGGATGTGGGCCGGCACGATGGCGTCGATCAGCGCCGCGCGCGAGGCGTAGCCCAGGGTCGACAGCATGGCTGCCTGTTCGGTGTCCGAGGGGCCGATATGGCGCGGAATGAAGGAGTCGCGTGCTTCGAGTTGGGTCAGGCTGGAGCGGGTCATGAGTGTCGGGGCAGGTAGGGAAGGAATAGGGAAAACAGCGCCGCCTGGCCCCGCGAACGGGGCCGGGCGGGGCGGCGGATTACTCGCCGGTGGTCTTGCCGTAGGCGGCGGCGTCGAGCAGGCCGTTGATCGAGTTAGGATCGCTTGGCTTGAGCTTGAACAGCCAGGCCGAGTAGGCGTCGGCGTTGATCGAATCCGGCGCGTCGGCCACGGCGTCGTTGACGGCCACGACTTCGCCCGAGACTGGCGCGTAGATGTCGCTGGCGGCCTTGACCGATTCGACCACGGCGGCGTCGTCGCCGGCGGCGTAGGACTTGCCCACTTTTGGCAGTTCGACGAACACGATGTCGCCCAGCGCGTCCTGTGCGTACTCGGTGATGCCGACGGTGAAGGTGCCGTCAGCTTCGGCGCGCACCCATTCGTGGGACTCGGTGTACTTCAGCTCTGCAGGGATATTCATATAGGCTCCAATGTGTGTGAATTGTTTTTCGAAGGATCAGGCAACCAGGATTTTACCGTTTCGCACGAAAGGCAGCTTGACGACCGTCGCGGCCAGCTTCTTGTCGCGGATTTCGACGTGCACGGTGTCGCCGATGGCAACGTCCATCGGCACGCGCGCCAGGGCGATGGCCTGCTGCATGCTCGGGCTGAAGGTGCCGCTGGTGATTTCGCCAGCGCTGCCCGACGCGCCGACCACTTTCTGGTGGGCGCGCAGGATGCCGCCTTTTTCGCGCAGGATCAGGCCCAGGAACTGGGCGTTCTGGCCCATGGCCTTGAGTGCGGCCTTGCCGATGAAGTCGCGCTCGGAGACCAGGTCGATGGTCCATGCCAGGCCGGCGTCGAGCGGGTTGACGCTTTCGTCCATGTCCTGGCCGTACAGGTTCATGCCCGCTTCCAGGCGCAGCGTGTCGCGCGCGCCCAGGCCGGCCGGCTTGACGCCCGCGGCCACCAGCGCGTTCCACAGGGCCTCGGCCTGGGACGCCGGGAAGGCCAGCTCGAAGCCGTCTTCGCCGGTGTAGCCGGTGCGCGCCACCATGATTTCGCCGAACGCGGTGTCCTTGACGATGACGGCATTGAAGGGCTTGAGCGGCTCGGAAGGGGCCTGGGTGGTCGGCAGTACCTGCCACACCTTGGCGCGCGCGTTCGGGCCCTGCACGGCGATCAGCGCCATCGGCGCAAAGCCGTCGCGGCGCTGGGTGATCGTCACGCCGCTGTTGGTGGCGGCGTTTTGGGCCGTGATCCAGGCCACATCCTTTTCGGCCGTGCCGGCGTTGACGACCAGGCGGAACCAGGTTTCGTTCATGAAGTAGACGATCAGGTCGTCGATGACGAAGCCTTTTTCGTTGAGCATGCACGAATACAGGGCCTTGCCGGCGACCTGCAGCTTGTCGACGTTATTGGCCAGCAGGCCGCGCAGGAAAGCGCGCACATTGTCGCCTTCGAGGTCGACCACGCACATGTGCGAAACGTCGAACATGCCGACATCGGTGCGCACCGCGTGGTGTTCTTCGATTTGCGAGCCGTAATTGACAGGCATGTCCCAGCCGCCGAAATCGACCATCTTGGCGCCGGCGGCGCGGTGTGCGGAATTGAGCGGGGTCGCTAAGAGCGTCATGGAATCCTCGAGGCAGGTGAAAAGGGGTCGCCGAACCAGCGTGAAACGTCACTATAGACGTTTTACGTCGCTATTCGGGTGTTCGCCCCTCTGTCCTTGATACCTGAGAGATAGCGGAAAATGCGCCGCCTGCCCCTTCGGTGGGCCGCCGGCATGGTGCCGCGGCCGCTCTCCAGAGTTTGGTCTGCCGCACAATGTGCAGCCGACCCCTGACCGGTCCTTTTGCCTGAGAGTTTTTGGGTGATGCCCCTTCGGCGGCAGCGCGCGGCTGCCCTCTCCCGATCAAGAGTGCAGAGCATATGCCAGCGGGGCCTTAAAGTCAACCTGCGCCCTGGGACGGGGGGCGCACGAATGGCGCGCAAAAGGTGTATGTGCGCCTCGCTCTTTGTTAAAATAAAGCATCCACTTTGCGAGTACACAGCCATGAGTGAAGAACAGACAATAGCCGCCACCGACGCCTGGTTCACGCTGTCGGGCGATGTCAACAGCGACATGGTGCACCGCGTGTTCGAAGCCGTATCGGGCATGAGCGAATCGGGCATCGAGACGGCGCACGTACTGCTGCAGTCGAACGGCGGCTACGTCAGCGATGGCCTGTGCATGTACAACTTCTTGTCGAATGCGCCGGTCAAGTTCGTGATGTACAACGCCGGGGCGGTGGCGTCGATCGCGGTGATCCTTTATTTGGCCGGCAGCAGGCGCTATGCCAGCGAGACGGCGCGCTTCATGGTGCATAAATCGCATGCGACGGCGTCGCCTGGAGCGCGTCCGGATGCACTGAACATCATCGTCGAAGGCTTGCGCGCCGACGACGCCCGTACCGAATCGATCCTGCGCAAGCACATCGAGCTGGCGCCCGAACAATGGGCGATCCACCAGTATTCGGACCTGCACCTGACCGCGCGCGACGCCAAGGTGGCGCGCATGATCACCGACGTCGCCGACTTCGCCCCGCCGCGCGGCGTCATCATCCGGAATATCTAGCAGACCCGGGGTCAGGTCCCCCATTGCGACACGAGCTCGGCCGCTATGCGGCCGAGCTCGTGTCGTAATGGGGGACCTGACCCCGGGTTTGACTTTAGCGGTTGCTGTCGCCCTTGCCGCCGGATTGCCGGTTGCCCTTGTCGTCGTTCTTGTGGCTTTGCCGGCCGGCTTCCACGTGCTGCTCGTGGGTGCCGCCTTGCGTGCCGCCGCCCGAGCGCGAGCCGGAGCCCTGGTTGCCGGACTGCTTGCTGGCGCTTTCGCGCTCGCGATCGCTTTCCTTACTGCCCTGACCACCCTTCTTGTTCGAGTTCATGTTCATTCCTTTAGAAAGTTTGACAATGTCGTGCTCGCCGGTCGCGGGAAACTTGTTACTCGTCAGCGTTTCCGGTGACACAATGATGCGAGCAGCACCAGACGATCGGTATCGGATGATCGCTTGAACCAGTGTAGGAGATACTCCTACAGAATTGAAATAGAATTTTCGGAATTAAAACTCTTCCCAGTCCAGGTCGCGGCTGGCCGAACTGGCGCGACTGCGCAGCGCCGCCGGCGGGGCGGCGGGGCGCGAGGCCACGATCCGCACCGCCGTCACCCTGGCGCGCGCATGGGCGTCGGGGCGCGAGCGCACCAGCTTGTTCGGATTGCTCGACACCAGGTGGATCGCCGGGGCGGTGCTGGGATGGCCCGGCCCCAGCACGAAAGCGCTGGTGGCGCGCGACAGGCTGCCGGCCTGGTCGCGCATGGAGGCGGCCGCCGCGGCAGCCTGTTCGACCAGGCCGGCGTTGTGCTGGGTGGCCAGGTCCATCGCCGCGATGGCCTGGTTGACCTGCTCGATGCCGACCGTCTGTTCGGCGCTGGCGTGGGCGATTTCACCGATGATGTCGGTCACCCGGCGCACGCTGGCCACCACCTCGTGCATGGTCTTGCCGGCCCTGTCGGCCAGCGCGGTGCCGGCGCTGACCTTGTCGACCGAGTCGTCGATCAAGACCTTGATTTCCTTGGCCGCCGCCGCCGAGCGCTGGGCCAGGTTGCGCACTTCGGCGGCGACGACCGCGAAGCCGCGCCCCTGTTCGCCGGCGCGCGCCGCTTCCACCGCCGCGTTCAAGGCCAGGATATTGGTCTGGAAGGCGATGCCGTCGATGACGCTGATGATTTCGGCAATCCGCATCGACGAGTCATTGATCGAGGCCATCGTGCCGACCACTTCGGCCACCACGTCGCCGCCCTTGACCGCCACTTCCGACGCCGACACCGCCAGCCGGCTGGCCTGGTGCGCGTGCTCGGCGTTCTGCTTGACGGTGGCGGTCAGCTGCTCCATCGAGGTGGCGGTTTGCTCGAGCGAGGCGGCCTGTTCCTCGGTGCGCGCCGACAGGTCCATGCTGCCGGCGGCGATATCGCCGGCGCTGCCGGCGATGCTTTCGGTACCGCTGCGCACCTTGATGATCATGCCGACCAGCTTGTCGTTCATCTCTTGCATGGTGTGCAGCAGCGCGCCGGCGTCGCCGCCTTGGTCCGGCCCGGCGCGGGTCGACAAATCGCCGGCGGCCACACTGCGCGCCATTGCCGCGGCGGCCTGCAGCGGGCGCGCCATTTCCGCGCGCAGCCAGACAGCCAGCAGGGCCGCCGCCGCCGGCATGGCGGCAATGGCCAGCCAGACCACAACACGCGGGGCCGCGGCATGCCCCACGAGCCATAACGACGAACCCATGCCCAGGCAGGCCAGCGCGGCGAAGCTGGCGTATAGTTTGAGGTTGGCGTCGAGCTGGCGGATCGATGGCATGGTGAGGTCCTTTGCAGAGGAGGGCGCTAGGGTGTCCCTTGTTATCTTAAGGAAACGAGAACGGTCGATGTTTGCGCCGTATCAACAGTCGGGATGGCAATAAACCGCGGAAAACAGCGTTTTTTGTGGTGAAAAGTCGTATTTACGAAAAATAGTTGCATTCCTTACTTTTTGGCTATTGCCTTACGGAAAGAATGTGGCAGAATGAGTTCTGACATCGTCATCACACACATTTTGGGAGTCGTAGCGATCATGGCAACAGCACCAAGTTCAGCAAATGCAAAAAAAGCGGCACAGTCGCAGCATGAGCTATTGGACGCGCTGGTCGGTATCGTTACCAAGCATGCCAATGAGCAATTGATCGGCGTGGGCACGCGCCTGGTGCAAGCCTTGCTCGACGTGTCCGATCCGTCCATGGATGCCCGCAATGTCTTTTTGCGCGTAAAGTCCGGGAACCTGCTCAAGGAAAACAGCTACGCCTTCATCCACCTGGCGTCGGACGGGCTGGAGAAAGCCTTGCGCAAGGAAGTGCTGGAACTGGCGCCGCGCGCACGCGCCGCGCTGATCTCGGAGTCCGCCCTGTCGCTGGTGCCGTTCGAGGAAATGGACAGCAAGGTGGCCTTCGACGCCATCAGCCGTCCGTTCGAGATGGCTTACGCGGGCCAGATCGCCACGCTCAATGTGCGCCTTGGCTTCCTGCTCAACCGCGACATCCTGCGCATTGCCCAGAACCCGTTCCGGCCGGAGATGTTCCTGTCGGTGCTGAACCACGCCTGGCAAGAGTTCGAGCCGAACGTGGAAGCGCATGGCCTGGTTGCGCCGCTGCTGCGCCCGGCCTTGCTGTGGGACTTCGGTCCCATGTACGACGCCCTGTGCGACGCGCTGATGAACAAGGGCGTCCAGCCCGGTTCCGTCGATTCCTACAATATTCGCAAGACCGAAGGCGCGGCCGCGGCCAAGATCAAGCGCGCCAAGGAGCAGGCCGCGCTGGCCAAGCAGCTGCGCCAGTTCCTCAACGATGGCGCAAACACCAATGCCGACTTCGACGCCGCCATCCCGATGATCCCGAACCTGCCGCAAGGCGGCCCGGTCGCCGGCGGATGGCGTCCGAGCGGGGTCCAAAGTTTTGTCGGCGAGCCGATGGCGGCGCAGGCAGCGACGCCGCATCCGCATTTTCAGCCAGGAACCGCACAGTTCGCCGGACCGGTCCACGGCGGCGGGCAGTTCATTGCAGGAATGCAACCGGGCGGGCAGGAAATGGGGCACTTCATTGCGTCGACGCAATCGGGCCAGTTCCATGGCGGCCAGCACGCGTTTCATGCGGCAGCAGGCGCCGTGCTCGGGCAGGCCGGTTTCGGCGCGGCCCCGGCGCCGCTGCTGGACATGCTCAAGACCTTGCAGGCGCGCATGCCGGAGCATTTTGCGGCGACCCCGTCGGCGCCTGGCCCTGCCAGCGCCGGCGACGTCTTCTATTTGCCGCGCCTGAAAGAAAGCATTCCCAAGGGGAGCCTCTCGCGCGGCGACGAAAGCACCATCGACTTGCTGTCGAAGATCTTCGACACGGTCTTCGTCGACCCCAACATCCCCAAGGAAATCCGCGAACTGATCCAGTTCCTGCAGATTCCGGTGCTCAAGGCCGCGCTGGTCGACAAGAATTTCTTTTTCGAAGAGGCGCATCCGGCGCGCCGCATGATCAATTTGCTCTCGAGCATGGGCATGGAGCAGCGCAGCACCGACGATCCGGTGTTCCAGGCCATGCAGCGCAGCGTCGACCGGGTGGGCCAGGAAGCCGGCGACGAAGGCGCAGCCTTCAGCGAAGCGGTGGCCGCGCTGGAAGAATCGATCAAGGCCGAAGAGACCTTCGAAGTCGAAGCGATCGCCGCCCCGATTGCCGCCGCACTCAAGCAGGAAAAAGTCACCGTCGCTACCCGCTCGGCCAAGACCGCCGTCGCGGCGCGCGTGGGCAGCGGCGAAGTGGTCGCCGTGCTGGAAACCTTCCTCGAACGCAAGTGGACCTCGGTGCTGACCGTGGCCTACACCGTGGAAGAAGAGAAGCCGGGCGCGGTCAACCACGCGACGCGCACCATGGACGACCTGATCTGGAGCGTCAAGCCGAAAATCACGCGGGCCGAGCGCAAGGAACTCATTTCCAAGTTGCCGGGCCTGCTTGCTACCCTGAATAAATGGCTAGACATCATCAAGTGGGATGATGCCGACCGTTTGCAGTTCTTTGCCGAGCTGGCCGAGTGCCATGCCTCGATCGTGCGGGCGCCGCTCGACATCACGCCGGAACGCCAGCTCGAAATCGCTGTCGAAGTGGCGCAGGCGGACGCCCAGCGCCGGCTGGAGAAGGACCAGGCTGCCGAAAAAGCGGCCGTGGAAGAGATCGACGAGGCCATCGTCACGATCGATTCCCTGGAACGGGGCGCCTGGCTCGAGTTCGTCCAGTCCGACAACAGCGTGCGCAAGGCCAAGCTGGCCTGGGTCAGCCCGCTCAAGACCCTGTACATCTTCTCGCTTGGTGCGCGCCAGGAATCGTTCTCGCTGTCGGTGGAAAAGCTCACCGCCGGCATGCGTGCAGAAAAAGTACGCTTGGTCCAGGTCGATGGCGTGGTCGAACGTGCCTTGTCCCAGGCGATGGGCGAAGGTGCGGTCAACGACAGCGCCATGCAAGGCAGCGCCGCCGCCTGACGTCCTCGCGCAGGCGGCGCTGCGACGCCTCGCGACCCATACCACCTATTCTCAGAGTCGTACTCACGCGAAAGCCTTCGTTGGCGCAGGCAAAAGCACGCCTTTCCACGAACCAAGCGTGCTATGGGCCCCCGCGTGCGCGAGGGCGACGTGGTCGTGGCGCGTGACCCTTTCGGGATGAAAGCAACAAATGGTATGATGGGGCTCTTTTCGATTCCCGAGCCCGCCCCATAACGTGCGTCTATCCTCTATAAAATTGTCGGGATTTAAGTCTTTCGTCGATCCCACCAATTTCCAGGTGCCAGGTCAGCTCGTCGGCGTGGTCGGTCCCAACGGTTGCGGCAAGTCGAATATCATCGACGCCGTGCGCTGGGTGCTGGGCGAATCGAAGGCGTCCGAGCTGCGCGGCGAATCGATGCAGGACGTTATTTTCAACGGCTCGACCCACCGCAAACCGGCCGGGCGCGCATCCGTCGAGCTGGTTTTCGACAATAACGACGCCAAGGCGGCCGGCCAGTGGGGCCAGTACGCCGAAATCGCCGTCAAGCGCACCCTCACGCGCGACGGCACCTCCACCTATTACATCAACGGCCAGCCAGTGCGCCGGCGCGATATCCAGGATATCTTCCTCGGCACCGGCCTCGGCCCGCGCGCCTACGCCATCATCGGCCAGGGCATGATCTCGCGCATCATCGAGTCGCGCCCCGAAGAGCTGCGCGTATTCCTGGAAGAGGCCGCCGGCGTATCGAAGTACAAGGAGCGCCGCCGCGAAACCGAAAACCGGCTCGGCGACACCCGCGAAAACCTGCTGCGCGTCGAAGACATCCTGCGCGAACTGAACACCAATCTCGAAAAGCTCGAGGCGCAGGCCGTGGTGGCCAACAAATTTCATTCGCTGCAGGCCGAGCAGGAAGAAAAGCAGAAGCTGCTGTGGCTGCTGCGCAAGAACGAAGCGGCCGCCGAGCAGGGTAAGGTCATGCGCGACATGGCGCAAGCCCAAACCGACCTCGAAGAACAGACCGCCAAGCTGCGCCACGTCGAGCTTGAGCTCGAGCACATGCGCCAGGCCCACTTCGCCGTCGGCGACCGCCTGCACCAGGCCCAGGGCCATCTGTACCAGACCAATTCCGAGATAGGCAGCCTGGAAGCGCAGATCAAGTTCGTCATCGAGTCGCGCAGCCGGCTGCAGAACCAGCTGGCCGCATTGAACGCACAGCGCGCCCAGTGGCAGACCCAGGGCTTTGATTATCAGCAGCAGATCGAAGAAGCCGAATTCCTGCTCGAGGAACTGGGCGGGCGCGTGGAGCAATCGCAGATGGCAGCCGAAGGGCAGGGCGAACGCCTGCCTGCGCTGGACGCCGCCTGGCGCGAAGCGCAGCACAAGACGACCGAATCGCGCGCGAAAATCATGCAGGCGCAGCAGCAGATCGAACTTGAATCGGCGCATCAGCGCAATGCTTCCAACATCCTCAACGGCCTGCTGACGCGGCGCGAGCGCCTGCAGCAGGAAAAGAGCGGCCTGAACCTGCCCGACAGCAGCCACCTGGCCAACCTGCGCATGCAGCTCGAGGAAAAGCAGCAGGCGCTTGAAGAACAGAACATGCTGCTCGAGGAAGCGACCGAGCAGCAGCAGCGCACCGAGGAAGAACGCGGCGCCGCGCAAGCCCAGGTCAACGCCGAGACCAGCGCCAACGCGCAGCTTGAAGCGCGTCTGTCGGCCTTGAAGCAGTTGCAGGAGCGCGTGCAAACCCAGGGCAAGGTCCAGCCCTGGCTGCAGAAGCACGAACTCGACACCCTGCCGCGCCTGTGGCAAAAGCTGCATATCGAGCAGGGTTGGGAAACGGCGATGGAGGCGGTGCTGCGCGAACGCACCACCGCGCTGGAAATGTCGAACATCGATTGGGCCAAGGCTTTCTTCAGCGACGCGCCGCCGGCCAAGCTGGCGCTGTATTCGCCATCGATGGCGCAAGCCGGCACGCCTGCCGACATCCCCGGTCTAAAACCGTTCGCCAGCCTGCTGAAGATGAACGAGGCTGGCCTGCGCGGCGTGCTGCACGACTGGCTGCACAATGTGTTCGCCGCAGACGACGCGGCGGCCGCACTGGCCGGACGCGCCAAGCTGCCGCCGGGCGGCTCCTTCATCACGCGCCAGGGCCACGTGGTCACGCAGTCGAGCGTGCGCTTCTATGCCGCCGACGCCGAACAGGATGGCTTGCTGGGCCGCCAGCAGGAAATCGAGAACATCGTCAAGCAACTGCGCGCGCAGACCATGCTGGCCGACGAGGCGCGTGCGCGCGCCGTGCGCGCCGATGCCGCCATGTCGGACCTGACGCGCCGCCTGCAGGACGCGCGCCAGCGGGTCGGCGTGCTGACCCAGGCCGTGCATGCGCTGCAGATCGAGGTGGTCAAGCAGTCCGAGGTCGAGGCGCGCTTCAACCAGCGCAGCTCGCAAATCCTGGCCGACCTGGCCGAGATCGCCACGCAGGAAGAAGAGCAGAACCAGATCCGCCTGGAGTCCGAGGAAAAATTCGAACAGCTCGATATCGCGCTGGGCGACTTGCAAGGCGCGCACGAAGATGGCCAGACCCTGTTCCTGGAAAAGGAACAGCAGTTGGCCGACGCCAGGGAGCGCCTGCGCGAGCTTGAACGCGCCGCCCAGGAGGCGCAGTTCGCCGAAAAATCACAGCGCAGCAAGATCGAGGAACTGCGCCGCAATATCGCCACCGCCACCCAGCAGGCCGCCCAGGTAAGCGAGAGCATCGAAGCGGGCCAGCAGGAGCTTGAGTCGCTTGAAGCGGGCGCCGCCAACGATGGCCTGCAAGACCTGCTCGACCGTCGCTCCACCCAGGAGCGCGCGCTGTCGGATGCGCGCCATGAGCTCGACCAGATCACCCAGCAACTGCGCGGCTTCGACGAAACGCGCATGCAGGCCGAGCGCAGCCTGCAGCCGCAGCGCGACAAGATCACCGAACTGCAGCTCAAGGAGCAGGCCGCGCGCCTGAACCAGGAGCAGTTCGCCGAAGCCTTGAAGGCGGTCGACGCCGACGAAGCGGCGCTGTCCGAAAAGCTGCACGCGGACTTGAAGCCGTCCTACCTGCAAGGCGAGGTGACGCGCCTGACCAATGCCATCACCGGCCTTGGCGCGGTCAACCTGGCCGCCCTCGACGAGCTGGCCCAGGCGTCCGAGCGCAAGAACTTCCTGGACGCGCAAAACGCCGACCTGACCGAGGCGATCAACACGCTGCAAGACGCGATTTCCCGGATCGACAAGGAAACGCGCGAACTGCTGCAAGACACCTTCGACAAGGTCAACCACCATTTCTCGGAACTGTTCCCGATCCTGTTTGGCGGCGGTAACGCCAAGCTGGTGATGACCGGCGACGAAATCCTCGACTCCGGCGTGCAGGTCATGGCCCAGCCGCCGGGCAAGAAGAACGCCACCATCCATTTGCTGTCGGGCGGCGAAAAAGCGCTGACGGCAACCGCGCTGGTGTTCTCCATGTTCCGTTTGAATCCGGCGCCATTCTGCCTGCTCGACGAGGTCGATGCGCCGCTCGATGACGCCAATACGGAACGCTTTTGCCGCATGGTCAAGCGCATGTCCGAACATACTCAATTCCTTTTCATCTCGCACAACAAGATCGCGATGGAAATGGCCAATCAACTTATCGGTGTGACGATGCAGGAGCAGGGCGTATCGCGCATTGTGGCGGTGGACATGGAGTCCGCCGCAAATTTCGCAACCGAGGCACAAGCAGCATGACAGATACTGAAATGGGCATCAGCATTGGCGCGGTCATCGTGGTCGCCGTCATCGTGTACAACAAATGGCAGGAGCACAAGGCGCGCAAGAGCGTGGCGCGGGCGTTTTCGTCCGACCACGACGATGTGCTGATGCGCGAGGAGATCCGCGAACCGAGCTTTTCGTCCGGCAGCACCAGCGGTGGCGGCGATATCGAGCCCCACCTGGGCCCGGTGCTGCCCGGCACCGACCCGGCCGTGTCGTCGGCCGAACTGGCCACCAGCCTGGTCGACCCGCTGATCGACTGCCTCATTCCGCTGGCGCTCGAAGTGGCCGTTCGCGGCGACAAGATCCTGCCGGTGCTCCAAACCTTGCGCCACGTGGGCAACAAGCCGGTGCATTTCATCGGCCTGCACGTGAACGGCGACTGGGAGCCGATCGCCCACGGCGGCGTGTACACCAAGCTGCAGGCAGGGGTCCAGATGGCCAGCCGCACCACCGCACTGAACGAACTAGAATACTCCGAACTGGTCACGCGCCTGCGCGCGCTGTCCGACGATATCGGCGCCGAGCCGGAAATCCCGGACATGATTGAAGTGATGGGCGAAGCGCGCACCTTGCACCGCTTCGTGGCCGGGCACGATGCGCAGCTGGGCGTGAACCTGCTGTCGAACGGCGCCCCGTGGTCGATCGCGACCCTGATCGGCGCGCTCGAAAAGCAGGGCTTCGACGTGCGTCCCGACGGACGCTACATCATGCCCGACGGCGACGGCGGCCAGCTGTTCACGCTGTCGACCAATGTCACGCTGGGCGCCGACACCACCTCGCGCCTGACGCTGCTGCTCGACGTGCCGTGCGTGGCGCCGATGCGCGACGGCTTCGGCCAGATGGTCAACTGCGCCAAGGCGCTGGTGGGCCGGCTCGACGCCATCATCGTCGACGACAGCGACCAGCCCCTGATGGATGAAGCGCTGGGCGAAATCAACAACCAGGTGCTGGAGTTCTACCAGGAGATGGAAGCGGCGGACATTCCGGCCGGCTCGACCCGCGCCATGCGCTTGTTCAGCTAAGGGGCGGCTGGCTCGTGACGACTACAGAGAACAAAGACGGCCACCTTGAACGGATGGCATGGCTGGCGCAGGAACTGAACCGCCACATCTACGCCTACCACGTGCAGGACACGCCGACCATCCCGGACGCCGAGTACGACCGCATGTTCGCCGAGCTGCAGCAGCTCGAAGCGGCCCATCCGGAGGCGCTGTCGGTCGATTCGCCGACCTTCCGGGTCGGCGCGGCGCCGCTGCCGGAATTCAAGCAGGTCACCCATTCGATCCCGATGCTGTCGCTGAACAACGCGTTCGCCGACGAGGACATCGAGAACTTCGACCGGCGCGTGCGCGAAGGCCTGGGCGTGGTGCAGGCCGACTACGCGAGCGAACTCAAATTCGACGGCCTGGCGATCAGCCTGCGCTATGAGAACGGCGTGTTCGTGCAGGCCGGAACGCGCGGCGACGGCGCCACCGGCGAAGACGTCACCGCCAACATCCGCACCATCCGCGCCATTCCGCTGCGCCTGCACGGGAGCGACGTGCCAAGCGTGCTTGAAGTGCGTGGCGAAGTGCTGATGTACAAGGCCGATTTCGCCAGGCTCAACGAACGCCAGCGCGAAGCGAACCAGAAGGAATATTCAAATCCCCGCAATGCCGCCGCCGGCAGCCTGCGCCAGCTCGACTCGCGCATTACCTCGTCGCGCAAATTAAGCTTTTTCGCCTACGGCATCGGCGCGATCGAAGGCGCCGCCATGCCGGACTCGCATTCGGGCCTGCTGGACTGGTACCAAAAGCTGGGGCTGCCCGTGTGCGCCGAGCGCAAGGTGGTGACGGGCGCGGCCGGCCTGCTCGATTTCTACCGCGACATCGGCAAACGCCGCAGCAGCCTGCCGTACGACATTGATGGCGTCGTCTACAAGGTGAGCCGGGTCGAAGACCAGCAGCAGCTGGGCTTTGTGTCGCGCGCGCCGCGTTTTGCGATCGCCCATAAATTCCCGGCCGAGGAAGCGACGACGCAGGTGCTCGACATTGAAGTGCAGGTCGGGCGCACCGGCGCCATCACGCCTGTCGCGCGCCTGGCCCAGGTGTTCGTGGGCGGCGTCAACGTCACCAACGCCACCTTGCACAACGAGGGCGAAGTGCGGCGCAAGGACATCCGCATTGGCGACACCGTCATCGTGCGCCGCGCCGGCGACGTGATTCCCGAAGTGGTCAGTTTCGTTCCTGAAAAACGCCCGCTTGATGCGCGCGAATTCGCCATGCCCACCCAGTGCCCGATCTGCGGTTCGCCCATCGTGCGCTTGGAAGACGAGGCGGTTGCGCGCTGCTCCGGCGGCTGGACCCACTGCAGCGCCCAGAAGAAGGGCGGCCTGATGCATTTCGTGTCGCGCCGCGCCATCGATGTCGAGGGGCTGGGCGACCAGCTGATCGAGCAACTGGTCGACAAGGGTCTGATCCACACTGCGGCCGACTTGTACAAGCTCGATCGCGACAAGCTGCTAGGCCTGGAGCGCATGGCGGCCAAGTCGGCGCAGAACGTGCTGGACGCGCTGGAGAAGTCGCGCGAGACGAGCCTGGCGCGTTTCATCTACGCGCTGGGCATCCGCAACGTCGGCGAAGGCACCAGCAAGGCGCTGGCGGCGCATTTCTGCAACCTGCCGGCGCTGTTGCACGCGGCCACCTGGGAAGGCGGTTTGCAGTTGCTCGAAGTGGCCGACGTCGGCCCGGTGGTGGTCAAATCGATCAGCGAGTTCCTGTCGGACGCCGACAATCTGGCCCTGGTCAATGAATTGCGCCGTCAACTGCGCTGGAAAGATGGCGAACACGTCATGAAGGCGTCCGGCGCCCTGGCCGGCAAGACCTTTGTGCTGACCGGAACCTTGCCCACGATGGGCCGCGACGAAGCGGGCGCGCTGGTTGAGGCCGCCGGTGGTAAAGTCTCGGGATCGGTGTCGAAGAAAACTTCGTATGTGGTTGCGGGTTCGGACGCCGGTAGCAAATTGGCCAAAGCCCAGGAACTGGGTATAACCATCCTGGACGAAGCAGCTTTGCTTGCCCTGCTGGCGTCACTTGCGCCCACCGAAGGTTCACCAGATGAAAACAGTTAGAAAAGCCGTCTTTCCCGTTGCGGGCCTGGGCAGCCGCTTCCTGCCTGCGACCAAGGCGCAGCCGAAGGAAATGCTGCCCATCGTCGACAAACCCCTGATCCAGTACGCGGTCGAGGAAGCGGTGGCCGCCGGCATTACGGAAATGATCTTCGTCACGGGCCGCAACAAGCGCGCCATCGAAGACCATTTCGACACCGCCTACGAACTCGAGGCCGAACTGGCCGCGGCCGGCAAGGCCGAACTGCTCGACATGGTCCAGGGCGTCATCCCCAAGAATATCAACTGCATCTACATCCGCCAGTCCGCCCCGCTGGGCCTGGGCCACGCGGTGCTGTGCGCGCGTCCGCTGATCGGCGACGAGCCGTTTGCCGTCATCCTGGCCGACGATTTCATGTACACCGGGCCCGGCGAAGTGCCGGTGCTGGCACAAATGACGGCGGTGGCCGAATACGAGCAGTGCAGCGTGCTGGCCGTGCAGGACGTACCGCGAGAAAACACCCGCCAGTACGGCATTGTCGCATCGGCGCCGTACCGCGATGGCGTGGAGCTCGTGTCCGGGATCGTCGAGAAGCCGCTGCCGGACGTGGCCCCGTCGACCCTGGCGGTGGTGGGGCGCTATGTGCTCACGCCCAAGATCTTTGAATTCCTCGAAACGATAGGCGCTGGCGCCGGCGGCGAAATCCAGCTGACCGACGGCATAGCCGCGCTGATGGCGGCCGAGCGCGTGCTGGCCTACCGCTACAACGGACAACGTTACGATTGCGGCTCCAAGCTGGGCTATCTGCAGGCGACGACCGCGATGGGACTGCTGCACCCGGAAACGGCGCAGGACTACCGCGACTTTTTAGAACAGATGTACCAGGAGCGAACCTCGACATGACAGTACGTGAAATTTTGAAAATGGGCGATCCGCGCCTGCTGCGCGTGGCTGAACCGGTGCGCGAATTCGGCACACCGGAAATGGACGCGCTCATCGCCGATATGTTCGACACCATGCATGACGCCGACGGGGCAGGGCTGGCTGCGCCCCAGATCGGCGTCAACCTGCAGTTGGTGATTTATGGCTTCCGGCAGAACCAGCGCTATCCCGACGCGCCGGCGGTGCCCGAGACGGTGCTGATCAATCCTGTCCTCACGCCACTGTCGGAAGAAAAGGAAGAACAGTTTGAGGGCTGCCTGTCGGTGCCCGGTCTGCGTGGCAGCGTGCCGCGCTTTACGCGATTGCGCTACGAAGGCGTCGACCAGTATGGCAACAAGATCTGCCGCGAGGTCGACGGCTTTCATGCGCGCGTGGTGCAACATGAAGTCGACCATCTGCTCGGCATCCTGTACCCTATGCGCATAGAAGACTTTTCAAAGTTCGGCTATACCGAAGTCATGTTCCCGGACATGGATCCCAACGACGACGATTGAGACCGCGATGACACCTGTGCGTAAATTTGCTGCGTTTGCCATTACCCTATTTGCATATTCTTCGGCGTTTGCGCAGGAGACTGAAAAACTCAACCAGGTGTGGATCGATACCGGTTTTTTGACGCGCCACTTCCAGAGCGACCTTGACCTGAACGGCAAGAACGGCGGCGTCGGCGTCGAATACCGTTTTTCCGAATCGATGGCGGTCACCGCCGGCCGCTTCTACAACAGCGACCGCCAGCACTCACGCTACGTGGGGCTGTATTACCAGCCCTGGTCGTTTCATGGCGTGAAGCTGGGCGCGGTGGTGGGCGGGTTCGACGGCTATCCGAAGATGCGCGATGGCGGCTGGTTCCCGGCGCTGATCCCGGCGGCCACCTTCGAATACCAGCGCGTGGGCGTGAACGTGGCGATCGTCCCGACCTACAAGGACCGCCTGCATGGCGGGATCTCGGTGCAGCTCAAGTTCAAGGTGTGGGAATAGCGCGCTGACGGTGCGTCCAAAAGAAAAGGTCGCCCCGGAAACCCATCGCCGTCGCCTTTCGGTGCCAGAAGCAGGGGGAGGGTCGAATAAGGCACTCCGGCTTCCTGTCTTATTCCGCTGTCTCGTTCCGCCTCTTTTTGTCGAGTCCGAACTCAGGCCTTAAGTCAGTTGTCTAATTGTCGGCCAATTAGACAAAATTCGACAGGAGGCGCAAGAGAATAAGTACGAATGCCGGAGGGGACCAGCACGCTGCACCGCCCCTGCTGCGAGAGCTTGCTGGATATCTTCGGATTACTCGCAGCAATAATACAACTGGGGAAGTGGTGCGCGGCAATGTCCGATGCGCTGAAAACAGCGCTCGCACTGGTGGAGCACACGAACGCGAAAACGGTTCGCAAGGTGGAGCGTCGCGGCGACAATAGTCGCCGCAAGAGCGACCTGCTGGAGGACGAATGCGGCTTTGACTAAGTGCTCAGGCGCAGGGCAAAGAATCGACCGGCCGGGATGCACTCGTTTCAGCGCCACATCCCTAGCGCCTGACCCGGCTCAACGGATCGTTTTTGTTCCAGGTTGGCATTGCCTGCGCATTGGCGATTTCATAGCCCAGGTTCAGCGTGAACTGGGCCTGTTCCACCATCCCCGACAAGTCCCACGACGGGTCGTAATCGTCATTCATCTGGTGATAGCGGTCCTTGAATCCCACCATCTTGGCGCTCGATGCGGCATGGTCGTGGTCGAATTCGAACGAACCGTCGCCCGAGAACACGGCCGATCCCACATTGAAGGCGGGCACGCCAGCCTTGGCGAAGCTGTAATGGTCGGCCCGGAAATACGCGCCGCCCAGGTCCGGCGTGGCAGGCGCGAGCCGCAGGCCCATTGCGCGCGCCACTTTGGCCGCGCTGGCCAGCAGGCTGCTGCGCTCGGCGCCGGCCACACCCATGTCGCGCGTCTTGCCGACGAAATTCATGCTGTCCAAATTCAGGTCGGCGGCGGTTTTCGCCAGCGGCCACAGCGGATCGCGCACGTAGGCCAGGCTGCCGATCAGGTTTTGCTCCTCGCCGCACGGCCACAGGAAAATTTGGGTCCGGCGTGCCGGCTTCTGGACTGCCACCTGCGCCATCGCCAGCAGGGCCGCCGAGCCGGAGGCGTTGTCGATAGCGCCGTTCCAGATGCGGTCCTGGTAGCCCGTGCCTTCACGCTTGCCCAGGTGGTCCCAGTGCGCGGAATAGATCACGGCCTGGTCGCGCAGGGCCGGGTCGGTGCCGGGCACGATACCGGCCACGTTGAACTGTTCGATCGTGCGCTGCGTGCTGTCGACCGCCACGCGCGCCCGCACACCCAGTTCGACCGGCTTGAAGCCGCGCACCTCGGCCTGGGCCCGCAGGGTGTCGAGGTTCTTGCCGGCGGCGGCAAACAGCGCGCGCGCCACGTCGTCCTGGATCCAGCCCTGCACCTGGTTGCCTTTTCCGGCAAGGTAGAACTGTTCGCGCCCGTGGCCGCTCGCTGCTACGCTCCATGGATAGGTGGCCGATTCGTCGGTGTGGATCAGCAGTATCCCCGCAGCGCCCTTGCGCAGCGCTTCTTCGAACTTGTAGACCCAGCGGCCTTGGTAGGTCATCGACTTACCGCCGAAGCGATTCGGTTCCTCCGCCGTCGGCCTGGGGTCGTTGGTCATGGCGATCAGCAGCTTGCCCTTGACGTCCACGCCTTCGTAGTCGTTCCAGTTTTCTTCCGCTGCATCGATGCCGTAACCGACGAATACTACTGGCGCGTCGAAGCGCGCTTCGGGCGTACCGTTGGCGTTGCCAAAATAGATTTCGCTGCCCAGCTTGGGCGCCATGGTGCGTCCGCCAACATCGAAGCGGATGACACTGGTGGCGCGCGTGGTGCTGCCAACCATCTTGACCGACTGCCGATAACCCTTGCCTGCGGCCGGTTTGAGGCCGATCGCGGCCGCCTGGGTCTCCAGATAGCGCACCGCCAGGTCGCCGCCGCGCTGGCCCGTGCCGCGCCCTTCGAACATGTCGTCGGCGAGAAAGGCCATGTGGGCGCGCAGCGGCGCCTCGGCCACCTTCGGCTGCGCCGCCTGGACGCTCGCACTGGCGAGCAACAGGGCGGCGGCCAGGAGGGAATTTACATGCATACGGTCTCCACGTGCTTTTATTAGAATTGTTCGTCCGGGCGCAGGTAGCGCCACTGGCCTACCGGCAGGTCGCCCAGCTTGACCTTGCCGATTCGTACGCGCTTGAGGCCAACGACCTTCAGGCCGACCATGTCGCACATGCGGCGGATCTGGCGCTTTTTGCCTTCCCTGAGGGTGAAACTGAGCTGGTCGTCATTTTGCCAGCGCACCTTGGCCGGCAGCAGCGGCTTGCCGTCCATCCAGAGGCCGAAGCACAGCTTTTTCAAGTCCGATTCGGGCAGCTTGCCTTCCTTGGTGTACTCGACCCGCACCAGGTATTCCTTGTCGATCGAACTGTCTTCGCCGATCAGAGTCTTGGCCACGCGCCCGTCTTGGGTCAGGATCAACAGGCCCACCGAGTCGATGTCGAGGCGGCCGGCCGGCACCAGACTGCGCAGCTGGGTCGGGTGAAACTGTTCTGGCGAAGGATCTTCGGCCCAGCGGTTCTCGGCCTTGATCAGCGCCACCGCCGGCGTGTAGCCGTCTTCGGCCTGGCCGCTGACGTACCCCATCGGCTTGTTGATCAGGACCGTCACGCGCTTGGACTGCTCGGCCTGGGCCTGGCGTTCAACGGTGATCTTCTGGTCCGGAAAAATCTTGGTGCCCAGCTCCGAAATGACCTGGCCGTCGACGCGCACCCAGCCGCGCGCGATCCATTCGTCGGCTTCGCGGCGCGAAGAAAGGCCAAGCTCGGACATGCGCTTGGAGAGTCGTACTTGTTCAGTCATAGGGCGTTTCTAAAAAAATTAAACTTTGAGTGCTTCGAGCAGGTCGGTTTCGAACTGGATCTGGTTGCGTGCGTTGTTCAGTACCGCGCCGTCGACCAGGAACACGTCTTCGACGCGCTCGCCCAGGGTCATGATCTTGGCGGTGTGCAGGTTGATGCGGTAGCGGGTCAGCACACTGGCGATCGCATACAGCAGGCCGGTGCGGTCGTTGGCGGCGATCGACAGCAGGTAGTACTGGCCGCGCTCGTCCGGCCGCAGGTCCACCGTGGGTGTGATCGGGAAGGTGCGCGACAGGCGCGACAGGCGCCCGCGCGTGGGCGCCGGCAAGGGCGCCTGGGACGTCAGCAGCTGGCAGATCTCGTGTTCGATCAGGCTGATGATGTCGCGGTAGCTCTTGGCGAAATTCTGTTCGGTGACCAAAAAGGTATCGAGCGCATAGCCATGCCGCGTGGTGTGGATCTTGGCATCGAGGATGCTGAAGTTCTTGCGGTCGAAGTAGCTGCAGATGCGCGCGAACAGGTCGGGCTGGTCCTGCATGTAGACCGCCACCTGCAGCCCTTCGCCGATCGGCGCCAGGCGGCATTTGACGACCGGCTTGTCGCTGTCGGTACGGTCCCACAGCGCGCGCGTCTGCCACGCGATGTCGGAGGCGTCGTGGCGCAGGAAGTAGGCCACGTCGAGCTGCTGCCACAGCGCTTCGTGCGCGTTGGCGGGCAGGCCGTACAGGCGCAGGGTGGCCATCGCCTCGTCCTGGGTGTTCTTCAGTTCGCGGTCGGCCGAATGCGGCTCGCCGCCCAGCACGCGCAGGGTGATGCGGTACAGGTCTTCGAGCAGCTTGGCCTTCCAGGCATTCCATACCTTGGGACTGGTGCCGCGGATGTCGGCCACCGTCAGCAGGTAGAGCGCCGTCAGGTGGCGCTCATCCTTGACGACTTTGGCAAAGGCGGCGATCACGTCCGGGTCCGACAGGTCCTGCTTTTGCGCGACCTGCGACATGGTCAGGTGGTTCTCGACCAGGAACACGATCAGCGCCGAATCCTCCGAGCCGATTGCGTGGTCTTCGCAGAACTGGGCGGCGTCGATGGTGCCCAGCTTGGAGTGGTCGCCCCCGCGCCCCTTGGCGATGTCGTGGAACAGCGCGCCCACGTACAGCAGCCACGATTTGCGGAAGTTGGCAATCAGCTGGCTGCAGAACGGGTATTCGTGCGCGTGCTCGGTCATCGTGAAGCGTCGCATATTACGCACCACCATCATGATGTGCTGGTCGACCGTATACACGTGGAACAGGTCGTGCTGCATCATGCCGACGATGCGGCGAAAGTTCGGCAGGTAGCGCCCCAGGATGCTGGTGTCGTTCATGCGGCGCAGCGCGTGCACCAGCCCGACCGGCGCCTGCAGGATGCGCAGGAACAGGGCGCGGTTGACCGGGTCTTCGCGAAACGCGGCGTCGATTTCGAAGCGCGCATGCCACAGCGCGCGGATGGTGCGCGCGGTCATGCCCTTGATGTGCGGGCGCGCGGTCATCAGCACGAACACTTCCAGCACCGACGACGGCGTGGTGGTGAAAGTGTCGTCGTCGGCGATGTCGATGAAGCCGTTAATCTCGTTGAAGCGCGGATTGATCGCCACCGCTTCGCCCGATTGCGGGAACAGCTGCGCCTCGATATTTTGCAGCATGATGGTGTTGAGCTGGGTGACCGTCTTGGCCGCCCAGTAGTAGCGCTGCATCAGGTATTCGCTGGCGCGCCGCGCGTTCAAGCCTTCGCCGGTGGTCTTCAGGCCAAACGTTTCGGCGATCGGGGTCTGGACGTCGAACACCAGCCGGTCTTCGCGCCGGTTGGTGTGCAGGTGCAATCGCACGCGGATGTCCTTGAAGGCGCGTTCCTTTTCCATCAGCTGGCGCGCTTCGGTCTGGGTGATCAGGCCGCGCGTGGCCAGTTGCGTCCAGGAACTGGCCAGGCCGGCCGCGCGCGCCACCCACAGGATCACCTGCAGGTCGCGCAGACCGCCAGGGCTTTCCTTGACGTTCGGCTCGAGCGAGAAAGCGGTGTCTTCGTATTTGGCGTGGCGCAGGCGCATTTCCGCCGCCTTGGCGTGGAAAAACGCCTGCGGGTCCATGGCCCGGTCGTAGCGGTCCTGGAGCTGTTCGAACAGCAGCGGGTCGCCCACCACCAGGCGCGCTTCCAGCAAGCTCGTTTGCACGGTGATGTCGGCTTTCGCCTCGCTCATGCATTCGTCGACGGTGCGGATGGACGAGCCAATCTCCAGCCCGAGGTCCCACAGCATCTGCACCAGTTCTTCGAGCCTGGCCTGGGTCATGATGTCGGCCGGCTGGCCCAGCAGGATCAACAGGTCGACGTCGGAGTAGGGAAACAGTTCGCCGCGCCCGTAGCCGCCCACGCCCACCAGGGCCGTGTTGGCGGGCAGGCCGGCCGCGGCCCAGGCCTCTGCCAGCACCGTGTCAACGCTCTCGCGCAGGCCGCGCAACAGTTTTTCGGGCTTGCCATCGTCGCGGAAGGCGTCAATCAGCGCCAGACGGTCGGCCTTCAGCTGTTGCTTGAGCAGATCCCTGGATTGCTTTTTGAGCGCGGCCGCGGGCATGGCTCAGGCGGCGACAGCGTGCGCCGTGGCCTTGATGAATTCCGGCGGCGGCGGCGAGCCGGCCGACACGGTCAGCACTTCATAGCCGGTTTCGGTGACCAGCACGGTGTGCTCCCACTGCGCCGACAGGCTGCGGTCCTTGGTTTTGATGGTCCAGCCGTCGACCATTTGGCGGATGTCGCGGCGGCCGGCGTTGATCATCGGCTCGATGGTGAAAATCATGCCCGCTTCGAGGCGTTCCAGCGTGCCGGGGCGCCCGTAGTGAAGCACCTGCGGCTCTTCGTGGAACACCTTGCCGATGCCATGGCCGCAAAATTCGCGCACCACGCTGTAGCCGTTCTTTTCGGCGTGCTGCTGGATCACGTGGCCGATGTCGCCCAGGTGCGCGCCCGGCTTGACCTTGGAAATGCCGAGCCACATGCATTCGTAGGTGACGTCCGACAGGCGCTTGGCCAGGATCGACGGCTCGCCAATGAAGAACATGCGGCTGTTGTCGCCGTGGTAGCCATCCTTGATGACGGTGATGTCGAGGTTGACGACGTCGCCGTTCTTCAGGACCTTGTCGCCGGGAATGCCATGGCAGATGACGTCGTTGACCGAGGTGCAGATGGCCTTGGGGTAGGGCGTGTAGCCGGGCGGGCAGTAATTGAGCGGCGCAGGGATCGAACCTTGCACGTTGACCATGTATTCATGGCACAAACGGTCGAGTTCGCCGGTGGTCACGCCGACCTTGACGAAGGGGGTGATGTAGTCGAGGACTTCGGAACCCAGGCGCCCGGCGATGCGCATGCCGTCGATATCGGCTTGGGTTTTGATGGAGATGGTGTCAGACATTTTGAGCAATCGGCAAGTAAACGGTCAAAGTGAGGGGCGGATTGCCCCTTGTGCAAATATGCCGCCATTATAAGGGATGTAGCGCGCCGCGGCATGAGCGCTCCTGCATCGCCCTTGGCGCAAGGGCGATGTGTTTGAGATAACGTTCCGATGGCTGTCACTCTACGCCGCGCTTGAAAGTTTCACCAAATACGGTTAGAATCTCGGGTTGCTTGAATTCGCTTTCGAGCAAAGATGTAAAAGCAGTCCAACTATTTTGTTAAATCGCGAGTCCGGTCGCAAAGGGTGCCTCTATGGTGACTGACCGGATTCCAGACCCAACCCTGGAGAATTACATGTCCGTAACAATGCGTGAAATGCTGGAAGCCGGTGTCCACTTCGGTCACCAAACCCGTTTTTGGAATCCAAAAATGGCCCCGTTCATCTTCGGTCACCGCAACAAGATCCATATCATCAACTTGGAAAAGACGATGGGTATGTATCAGGAAGCCATGAAGACGATCAAGCAGGTCGCTTCGAACCGCGGCACCATCCTGATGGTCGGCACCAAGCGCCAGGCGCGCGAAATCATCGCCGCTGAAGCAGCACGTGCAGGCGTTCCTTTCGTCGACCAGCGCTGGCTCGGCGGCATGCTGACCAATTTCAAGACCATCAAGACCTCGATCAAGCGCCTGAAGGACATGGAAGCGCAAATCGCTGACGGTTCGGTCGAGAAGCTGTCGAAAAAAGAAGGCCTGATGTTTGAACGCGAAATGGTCAAGCTGTCGAAAGCCATCGGCGGCATCAAGGACATGGGCGGCGTTCCTGACGCCATCTTCGTCGTTGACGTCGGCTACCACAAAGGCGCGATCACCGAAGCCGGCAAGCTGGGCATCCCGGTCATCGGCATCGTCGATACCAACCACTCACCAGAAGGCGTGACCCACGTCATTCCAGGCAATGATGACTCGTCGAAAGCGATCATGCTGTACGCCCGCGGCGTCGCTGATGCGATCCTGGAAGGCCGCGCAAGCGCCTCTAACGACGTCGTTGCCATGGTCAAGGAATCGGGCGACGACTTCGTCGAAGTATCCGAGCAGGCTTAATTGTTTGGCAGGCCAGGAATCAACAGATTCCTGGCGCTGCCCTGAGATCTAAAAGGGGTAGCGTCTGCTCCCCTTTTTTTTAAACAGAATACGTCACACAATTTAGGAGAAACACATGGCAGCGATTACAGCAGCGATGGTAGGCGAACTGCGCGCAAAGACTGACGCACCGATGATGCAATGCAAAAAAGCATTGACCGAGGCCGATGGCAATATGGACCGCGCTGAAGAAATCTTGCGCGTCAAGCTGGGCACCAAAGCCGGCTCGGCAGCAACCCGCATCACCGCCGAAGGCGTGGTCGCGATCTACATGGCTGGCGGCGTTGGCGCCCTGGTCGAAATCAATAGCGAAACCGACTTCGTTGCCAAGAACGACGACTTCCTGGCCCTGGGCAACAATGCCGCGCGCCTGGTCGCCGAGCACAACCCGGCCGACGTCGCTGCCCTGATGGCGCTGCCACTCGACGGCAAGACGCTGGAAGAAGTGCGCACCGCCCTGATCGGCAAGATCGGCGAGAACATGACGATCCGCCGGTTCCAGCGTTTCGAAACCACCGCCAAGCTCGCTCAATACATGCACAATGCCCGTATCGGCGTGATCGTCGAATTCGACGGCGCTGACGAACAAGTCG
Organism: Pseudomonadota bacterium; assembly: GCA_040388275.1. Lineage (GTDB taxonomy): Bacteria > Pseudomonadota > Gammaproteobacteria > Burkholderiales > Burkholderiaceae_D > Telluria_A. The sequence goes on along the minus strand of JAZKCA010000020.1, from coordinate 199,022 downwards.
GCAAGGACCTTGCCATGCACATCGCTGCCATGAAGCCAGTGTCGCTGTCGTCGGAACAAGTGCCTGCCGAACTGATCGAAAAAGAGCGTTCGGTTGCCGCCCTGAAAGCCCAGGAAGATGCCGACAAGGCAGTCGCCGAAGGCAAGCCTGTGCAGTCCGCTGAAATCCTGGCCAAGCGCCTGGAAGGCTCGATCCAGAAGTACCTGAAAGAAGTGTCGCTGCTGAACCAGATGTTCGTCAAGAACGACAAGCAATCGATCGAGCAGATGCTCAAAGCGAACAACACCACCGTGAAAGCATTCACGATGTATGTCGTTGGCGAAGGGATCGAGAAGAAGCAGGACAATTTTGCGGCAGAAGTTGCTGAGCAAATTGCTGCTTCGAAGCAGTAAGCAGGAAAGCGGGCCGGAAGGCCCGTTTTTTTAATGCCGGGCCCGCTTTAAGTTCCGCATAAGCCCCGGCAGCACGACCCGAATACAATCTGTCCAACATTGAGGAGCCCACCATGTCGAAACCAGCCTACAAACGCGTCCTCCTGAAACTGTCTGGCGAAGCACTGATGGGCGATGACGCCTACGGCATCAACCGCGCCACCATCGAGCGCATGGTCGCCGACGTGGCCGAAGTGGCCAAGGCCGGCGTGGAGCTGGCGGTCGTCATCGGCGGCGGCAACATCTTCCGCGGCGTGGCGCCCGGCGCCCAGGGCATGGACCGCGCCACCGCCGACTACATGGGCATGCTGGCCACCGTGATGAACGCGCTGGCCCTGGCCGACGCCATGCGCCACGTGGGCATCACCGCGCGCGTCATGTCCGCCATCGGCATCGAGCAGGTGGTCGAGCCCTACGTGCGTCCGAAGGCCCTGCAGTACCTCGAAGAGGGCAAGGTCGTCGTCTTCGCCGCCGGCACCGGCAACCCCTTCTTCACCACCGACACCGCCGCCGCGCTGCGCGGTTCGGAAATTTCGGCAGAGATCGTTTTGAAGGCCACCAAGGTCGACGGCGTCTATACCGCGGACCCGAAGAAGGACCCGAACGCCACCCGCTACGAATCGATCACCTTCGACGAAGCGATCTCGAAGCACCTGCAGGTGATGGACGCGACCGCCTTTGCGCTGTGCCGCGACCAGAAGCTGCCGATCAAGGTGTTTTCCATCGTCAAGCCGGGCGCGCTGATGCGCGTCATCATGGGCGAAGACGAAGGTACGCTGGTCCACGTTTAATATTTACCTACCAAGCTACAGGAGAGCAGCATGACTATCGCTGACATCAAGAAGAGCGCGCAAGAGCGCATGAGCAAGTCGATCGATACCCTCAAGGCCGATCTGGGCAAGGTCCGCACCGGGCGCGCCCACACCGGCATCCTCGACCACATCATGGTCGACTACTACGGTTCGCCGACGGCGCTGACCCAGATCGCCAACGTCACCCTGATCGACGCGCGCACCATCGGTGTGCAGCCATGGGAAAAGAAGATGCTGACCACGGTCGAAAAGGCCATCCGCGACTCCGACCTGGGCCTGAACCCGTCGTCGCAGGGCGACATGATCCGTGTGCCGACCCCGGCCTTGACCGAAGAACGCCGCAAGGAAATGGTTAAACTGGTCAAGAACGAAGCCGAAGACGCCAAGATCGCGATCCGCAACATCCGCCGCGACGCCAACGAGTCGCTCAAGAAGCTGGTCAAGGAAAAGGCCTGTTCCGAGGACGACGAGCGCCGCGCCAACGACGAAGTGCAAAAGATGACCGACAAATTCGTCATCGACGTCGACAAGATGGTTGCCGAAAAAGAGAAGGAAGTGCTGACCGTGTAGGGTGGAAGAGGGCGGCGCCCGCTTTCCACCATGGATGTACACTGTTGCCTTGTGGTTCAAAAATAAACCGTATTTATGATATTTAAAAGTTCGACGACAGCAGTTCCGGAAGTGCCGGCCGTGCCGCGCCACCTTGCCATCATCATGGATGGCAATGGGCGCTGGGCGACCAAACGCTTCCTGCCGCGCGTTGCCGGCCACGTCAAGGGCGTGGAGGCGGTGCGCTCCATCGTCGAAGCCTGCGCCATGCGCGGCGTCGAGTACCTGACCCTGTTCGCCTTTTCGTCCGAGAACTGGCGCCGCCCCGAAGAGGAAGTATCGTTGCTGATGCGCCTGTTCGTGACCGCCCTCGAACGCGAAGTGTCCAAGATGCACGCGAACAATATCCGTCTGAAGGTGGTCGGCGACCTGTCGCGTTTCGACGCCAAGCTGCGCGAAATGATCGCCAACGCCGAGCGCCGCACCGCCAACAATACGCGCCTGACAGTGACCATCTGCGCCAATTACGGCGGGCGCTGGGACATCATGCAGGCTACCGGCAAGATGGTGGCGGCCCATCCCGGCCTGACCGAGTTCACCGAAGACCAGCTGGCCGAACACCTGGCAATGGCCTACGCCCCCGAGCCCGACCTGTTCGTGCGCACCGGCGGCGAAGAACGCATTTCCAATTTCCTGCTGTGGCAGCTGGCTTACTCCGAGCTGTATTTCACCGATACCTACTGGCCCGACTTCTCGGTCGAGGCGCTCGACCAGGCCATCGCTTCCTATCAAAGCCGCGAACGCCGTTTCGGCCGCACCGGCGATCAACTGGCAGAAAAGAAAACCTGATGCTGAAAACCCGGATCATCACCGCTGTTGTCCTGCTCGTCGTCCTGCTGGCGGTGCTCTTCGGCGGCTACTATCCGGCGTTTGTCGTCGTCGTGCTCGCTTTCCTGATGGCCGCCGTGACCGAGTGCTTCGAGCTGTTCGGCCGCCCGCGCAAGCAGGCCGCGCTGGTGGCGCTATTCTGGGTGGCCGCCTTCGCCTACGCTTTTTTCTACAACCCGAACGCGTCGGTCAAGTTCTGGTTCGCGCTGGCCTCGGCCATCTGGCTGTTCCGATTCGTGCCCTCGCTGGCCACCGGCCTGCCGCCGCTCGAAGGCATGCGCAGCACCATCCTCGGCGTGCTGTATGCGGTCACCATCGTGGCCTGCTTCGCCGCCATCGTGGTGTTCTTCAGGCAGTCGGCCATGTACCTGCTGTCGGTCCTGGCACTGGTCTGGATCGCCGATATCGGCGCTTATTTTTCCGGAAAGGCCTTCGGCAAGCGCAAGCTGGCGCCGACCATCTCGCCCGGCAAGTCATGGGAAGGCGCCATCGGCGGCGGCATCGCCGTGCTGGTCCTGTCCAGCCTGGTCATCCTGTTCGGCCAGCCATGGCTGAGCGACACCTTTGTCGTCAAGCTGCAAGCCTCGCTGGGCTGGATCGCCACCATCGCCATCCTGATGGTGATCAGCGCCGCCAGCGTGGTGGGCGACCTGTTCGAATCGCAGCTCAAGCGGCGCGCCGGGGTCAAGGACAGCAGCAACTTGCTGCCGGGCCATGGCGGCGTGCTGGACCGTATTGACGCCCTGGTGCCGGTCTTGCCGCTGGCGGCGCTGATTCACGGCGTGCTCTAAAGGAGCGATATGCAACGCATTACGATTTTAGGCGCGACCGGTTCGATCGGCGTGTCGACGCTGGACGTGCTTGCGCGCCACCCTGACAAATACCAGGTCTACGCGCTGTCGGCCCACAGCCGGGTCGACCAGCTGGCCGCGCAATGCGCGCAGTTCCATCCCCAGCGCGCCGTGGTCGGCACCGCCGACGCAGCTGCGCGCCTGGTCGCGCTACTGCGCGAACGGGGCCTGCGCACCGAGGTCGAGTACGGCGAGGATGCCCTGTGCGCCATCGCGTCCAGCCCTCAGACCGATACCGTGATGGCCGCCATCGTCGGCGCCGCCGGCCTGGCGCCGGCCTTGGCCGCCGCCCGCGCCGGCAAGAAAATCTTGCTGGCGAACAAGGAAGCGCTGGTCATGTCCGGCCAGCTGTTCATGGACGCCGTGCACGAACATGGTGCAACCCTACTGCCGATCGACAGCGAGCACAACGCGATTTTTCAGTCGCTGCCGCACTCGTATGCGCGCTCGCCCAAGACGGCCGGCGTGGCCAAGATCGTGCTGACCGCGTCCGGCGGGCCCTTCCTCAAGCGCGCCGTCGACACGCTCGAGGCGGTCACGCCCGACGAAGCCTGCAAGCACCCGAACTGGGAAATGGGCCGCAAGATTTCGGTCGATTCGGCCACCATGATGAACAAGGGCCTCGAAGTGATCGAGGCGCACTGGCTGTTCGGCGCCCCCAGCGCGCTGATCGAGGTCGTGATCCACCCGCAAAGCGTGATCCATTCGATGGTCTCCTACGTCGACGGTTCCGTCATTGCCGAACTGGGCAACCCGGACATGCGCACCCCGATCGCCAACGCGCTGGCCTTCCCCGACCGTATCGAATCGGGGGTAGGGCAGCTCGACCTGACCGTGGTCGGCACCCTGCAGTTCGAAAAACCCGATTTCACGCGCTTTCCGTGCCTGGCGCTCGCCTTCGAAGCGCTCGACGCCGGCGGCACGGCGCCGGCCCTGCTCAACGCGGCCAACGAGGTGGCGGTGCAAGCCTTTCTCGACCTGCGCATCGGTTTCAGGGACATCGACCGCGTGATTGCGCGCGTGATGCACGAAAATGAACACGGCGCCGCCAGCAGCATCGAGGCGGTCATGGCGCAGGATGGGCGTGCGCGCGTGGCTGCGCACGCGATTGTGGCGGGCCTGGCGCGATGAATGGCCTGCACATGGCCTTTTGGGGCTTGCTGGCAATCGGCCCGCTGATCCTGTTCCATGAACTGGGCCACTACGCGGTGGCGCGCCTGTGCGGCGTGAAAGTGCTGCGCTTTTCCATCGGCATGGGCAAGGTCGTGTGGTCGCGCCGCTTCGGCCCCGACCAGACCGAATGGGCGATTTCCGCGCTGCCGCTGGGCGGCTACGTCAAGATGCTCGACAACCGCGACCCGGAAACGGCCGCCAAGACCGACGCCGACGCCAAGCGCGAATTCACGCAGCAAAGCGTGTGGCGCCGCATCGCCATCGTCGCCGCCGGCCCGGTCGCCAACTTCATTCTCGCCATTGCCGTGTTTTCGGGCCTGTACATGCACGGCATGCCCGACGCCACATCCCACGTACGCTTCATGCCCGAGACGGCAGCGTCCTATCAGGCCGGCATCCGCGGCGGCGACCGCATCACTGCCGTCAACGGCGTCCCCGTGCAAACCTGGTCCGAAGTGCGCTTCGAAGTGCTCAAGGCGGCACTCGACAAGTCCGAGATCGGCTTCGAAGCGGCCCAGCCGGGCGGGTCGCGCTACCACGCCACCATTCCGGCCCAGGTCAGCGCAACGCTCAAGGTCGATGGCGACGTCATGGGCGCGCTCGGCCTGGCTCTTCAAACCGGTCCCGCGGTTATTCGCGAAGTCCAGGAGAATGGCGCGGCGCAGCGCGCCGGCCTGCGGGCCGGCGACGTGGTCACGCACATCGACGCCAAACCGGTCCGTGACGGAACCGAATTAATCCAGATGGTCAGTGCATCGGGGGGGCGCGCGCTCGACATGACGCTCACCCGTGCGGGTCAGCCGACAACGCTCGTGGTTACGCCAGATATCGACCCGGCCAGCAAAAAGGGCAGGATCAAGGCCGCCGTTGTCTCGGATCCCCAGCGTATCACTGTGCCGAACGGCCCGCTCGAGGCCCTCGCCAAGGCCGCCAGCACCACTTGGGACCAGGGCGTCATGCAGGTCAAAATGATCGGCAAGCTCATTACCTTGCAGCTTTCACTGAAAAATGTAACCGGCTTGATCACCATCGCCGACTACGCCGGACAGACCGCGCGCGCCGGCCCCATTGCCTTCCTGAGCTTTGTAGCGATGATCAGCATCAGTCTGGGCGTGATGAATCTGTTACCAATTCCGGTTCTGGACGGGGGGCTTTTGCTGTATTATTCGCTGGAAGTTTTGACCGGCCGCCCCCTGCCGGAGCGGGTTGTCGATTACGCCCAGCGCCTCGGCGTCGTCATGCTGGTGATGCTGATGACGCTGGCCCTCTTCAACGACGTCGTGCGGCTGAAGCTGTTTTGACCAGCCCCGCGTCCCCGAACACGCATATGTACGTTATCAATCGATAGACCCATAGATTTAGCCGATGAAATTACACACTGAACGTTTAGCCCTCCCTTTCTTCCAGCGTAGCCTGATCGCCGCAGCCGCTTTTGCGTTGTGCGCCGGCGAAGCCCTGGCAGTGAACCCATTCGTCGTCAAGGACATCCGCGTCGAAGGCATCCAGCGCACCGAAGCCGGTACCGTCTTCAGCTACCTCCCGGTACGCGTGGGCGAAACGTTCGACGACAACAAGAGTATCGCCGCCATCAAGGCGCTGTACGCGACGGGCTTCTTCAAGGACGTGCGCCTGGAAGAAGAAAACGGCGTGCTGCTCGTGCTGGTCGAAGAGCGTCCCGCCATTTCGAAGGTCGACTTCACCGGCACCAAGGAATTCGAGAAGGACGTGCTGGTCAAGGCACTCAAGGAAATCGGCGTCGGCGAGAACAAGACGTTCGACAAATCCTCGGTCGACCGCGCCGAGCAGGAGCTCAAGCGCCAGTATCTGTCGCACGGCCTGTACGGCGTCAAGATCACCACCACGGTCACCCCGATCGAGCGCAACCGCGTCACCGTCATGTTCAACGTGGACGAGGGCGCCACCGCGCGCATCAAGCAGATCAGCATCGTCGGCAACAAGAAGTTCACCGACAAGGAATTGCGCCAGAATCTGTCGCTCGACACGAGCGGCTGGTTCACCTGGTACACCAAGTCCGACCAGTACTCCAAGACCAAGCTGACCGGCGACATCGAGGCGATCAAATCCTTCTACCTGAACCGCGGCTACCTCGAAGCGAACGTCGAGTCGACCCAGGTCGCGATCACGCCCGACAAAAAAGACATCTACCTGACCATCAACATCACCGAAGGCGAGCAATACAAGGTCGCCGGCGTCAAGCTCGAAGGCGAGATGTTTGGCCGCGAAGAAGAGCTCAAGTCCTTGATTTTGCTGCGTGCAGGCAATATCTATTCCGGTGAGTTGCTCACTGAAAGCAACAAGCGCATTTCCGACCGCATGGGCACCTTTGGTTACGCCTTTGCCAACGTCAACGCCAATCCCGAGATCGACCGCGACAAGCGCGAAGTGAGCTTCACGTTCTTCATCGATCCGGGCAAGCGCGCCTATGTGCGCCACATGAACATCGCCGGCAACACCACCACGCGCGACGAAGTCATCCGCCGCGAATTCCGCCAGTTCGAGGGTTCCTGGTACGACGGCAACAAGATCAAGCTCTCGCGCGACCGCGTCGACCGCCTTGGCTACTTCAAGGACGTGACCATCGAAACGCCGGAAGCGGCCGGCACCACCGACCAGGTCGACGTGAACGTGACCGTGGTCGAAAAACCGACCGGCAATTTCATGATCGGCGGCTCGTTCTCGCAGGCCCAGAAGTTCACCTTCACGGCGTCGATCCAGCAGGCCAACTTCGCCGGCAGCGGCAACACGATCGGCATCGACCTCAATACCAACAAGTACAGCCGCACCATCGCGTTTTCGCAGACCGATCCGTACTTCACCGACGACGGCATTTCGCAAGCGTTCGAGCTGTATCTGCGCACCACGCGCCCGCCGGCGCTCAATATCGGCAGCTACACGGTCAAGCAGACCGGTGGTCGTCTGAGTTACGGCGTGCCGTTCTCCGAGACCGATACCGTGTTCTTCGGCCTGGGCCTGGAGCGCACCAGCATCGAGACCGACTTCAGCAGCCCGACCCGTTTCAAGCAGTACGTGACCCAGATGACCGGCATCGCCAGCGGCGTCGGCACGGCCACCACCAACGCCTTCCCGTTGACGGCCGCCTGGTCGCGCGACAGCCGCGACAGCGCGATCACCCCGAGCAGGGGCCGCTTCCAGCGCGCCAATCTCGAACTGGACATGATAGGCGATTCGAAGTATTACCGCGCCGTCTACGAGCAACAGTGGTACCGTCCGATCACCCGCAAGCTGACGCTGGCGGTCAAGGGCGAGATCGACGTCGGGCGCGGCCTGTCGGGCAGTCCTTATCCAGTCTTCAAGAACTTCTACGCCGGCGGCATCGGTTCGGTGCGCGGCTACCTGAGCTCGTCGCTGGGCGTGGTCGATCCGTTCCGTGGCGACGCGCTGGGCGGCGCCACGCGCCTGATCGGCAATGCCGAGCTGCAGGCGCCATTTCCGGGCGGCGGCACCGACAAGAGCTTGCGCTGGTTCGGCTTTCTCGACGGCGGCCAGGTCTACCAGGAAAGCGCGAAGATCCGCGCCAACGAGATGCGTTTCTCGGCTGGCCTGGGCGTGAGCTGGATTTCGCCTGTCGGTCCGCTCAAGTTGAGTTATGCTAAGCCCTTGAACGCAAAACCGGGCGACCGCCTCGAGCGATTCCAGTTCCAGATGGGTACCGGTTTCTGACCACGACCCGTCGCATGCATGACCGTTGTACATTTAGAATGCGGAGACTTATGTTCACTACTGTGACTGCCTCGTGGCCCAAGCGGCTGGCCTTGCTGGCCCTGTGTATCTGTTCGATGGCGCAGGCGCAATCGACGGGCAGGATTGGCTATGTCTATACCGAGCGCCTGATGACGGAGTCCAAGCTGGCCAAGGCCGCCGACGCCAAGATCGAAGCGGAGTTCTCGAAGCGCCAGAAGCAGATTCAAGATGCGATCGCCCGTTTCAAATCGATGTCCGACAACTTCGACGCCGAAGCGGCCAGCCTGGCCGAGCCGGAACGCACCAAGCGCGCGCGCGAACTGATCGACATGGACAAGGACGTGCAGCGCACCCAGCGCGAGTTCCGCGAAGACCTGATCCAGCGCAAGAGCGAGGAACGGGCCACCATTGCGGCGCGCGCCTACAAGCTGATCGAACAGATCGCCGAGCAGGAAAAGCTCGACGTCGTGCTGCAGGAATCGATCTGGACCAGTCCGCGCATCGACCTGACCGACAAGGTGCTCAAGCTGCTCGACAAGTAAGACAGACTGTCGCGGTAAACATTAACAATCATCACGAAAGACCAGGATGGGCACTCGACTAGGTGAATTGGTCGAACGCTTGGGAGGTCAGCTGGCGGGCGATCCGAATAGAGAAGTAACCGGCATCGCACCGCTGTCCGACGCAGGCGTTTCGCACATCAGCTTTCTCAGCAATAGCAAACTGCGGGCCCAGGCCGCGCAGAGCGGGGCGGCAGCGCTGATCCTGTCCGCCGCCGACGACGAGATTGTCAGCGCGACCTATACCGGCGCGCGCATCGTCACCAAGAATCCCTACGCTTACTTTGCCCGCGCCGCGCAGTATTTTGCGTCGCTCGACGCGTTCGTGGCGCCGCCCGGCATCGATCCGTCGGCCAGCGTGGCAGCGAGCGCGCGCGTGGCCGCCAGCGCCCACGTGGGCCCGCAGGCGACCATTGAAGCCGGCGCCGAGGTGGGCGAGGGCGCCGTCATCGGCGCTGGCTGCTTCGTCGGGCGCGACGCCGTGATCGGCGCAGGTACGGAACTGTTCGCCAACGTGACCTTCCATGCGCGCTGCCGGATCGGTGCGCGCGGGATCATCCATTCGGGCGCCGTGATCGGCACCGACGGCTTCGGTTTCGCCAACGAGGGCGGGGTCTACATCAAGATTCCGCAGACCGGGCGCGTGATCATCGGGGACGACGTCGACATCGGGGCCAACACCACGATCGACCGCGGCGCGCTGGCCGACACCGTCATCGACGACGGCGTCAAGCTCGACAACCAGATCCAGATCGGGCACAACTGCCATATCGGCGCGCACACGGCCATGGCCGGCTGCGTGGGCGTGGCCGGCAGCGCCAAGATCGGCAAGTACTGCACCTTTGGCGGCGCGGCCATGGTGCTCGGGCACCTGACCATCGCCGACCACGTGCATATCTCGTCGGGCAGCATGGTGTCGCGCTCGATCCTCGAGGCGGGCCAGTACACAGGTTTTTATCCATTGGCCAAAAACGCCGATTGGGAAAAAAGTGCGGCAATCGTTCGCAATCTGGCGACCATGCGGGATAAAATTCGCGCGCTGGAAAAAACTATCAAGACACTCACAGAACAAAAATGACCAATCTCGACAATACATCCAAGACCCTCGACATCTGCCAGATCAAGGAACTGCTGCCGCACCGCTATCCGATGCTGCTGGTCGACCGGGTGCTGACCTGGGAAGCGAACAAATCGATCACCGCCATCAAGAACGTGACCGCGAACGAAGAGTTCTTCAACGGCCACTTCCCGCACAAGCCGGTCATGCCTGGCGTCTTGATGATCGAAGCGCTGGCGCAGACGGCGGCGATCCTGTCGTTCCTGACCATGGGCGTCAAGCCGGACGAGAATTCGGTGGTCTATTTCGTCGGCATCGACAATGCGCGCTTCAAGCGTCCGGTCGGCCCCGGCGACCAGCTCAAGATGGACGTCGAGATCCTGCGCGTATCGCGCGGCATCTGGAAGTACAAGGCGGTCGGCACGGTCGACGGCGCGGTCGCACTGGAAGCGGAGCTGATGTGCACCATCCGCAGCAGCGCCGACGCGAGCAAACCAGCGGGGCAGTAATGGCAAAGATCCATCCCAGCGCGATAGTCGATCCGAAGGCGCAGCTCGACAGCACCGTGGAAATCGGCGCCTTCACGATCATCGGACCGCATGTGTCGATCGACGCCGGCACCGTCGTCGGCCCGCACGTGGTCATCGAAGGCCACACCACGATCGGCAAGGACAACAAGTTCTTCCAGTTCTCGTCGATCGGCGCGGCGCCGCAAGACAAGAAGTGGAGCGGCGAGCCGACCCGGCTCGAGGTGGGCGACCGCAACACCGTGCGCGAATTTTGCACCTTCAATACCGGCACCGTGCAGGACAAGGGCGTCACCCGCCTGGGCCACGACAACTGGATTTCGGCCTACGTGCACCTGGCGCACGACTGCCAGGTCGGCAACAACACCATTTTTTCGAACAATGCGCAACTGGCCGGCCACGTCGAAGTGGGCGACTGGGCGATCCTGTCGGGCTACGCCGGCGTACACCAGTTCTGCAAGATCGGCGCGCACGCCTTCATCGGCATGTACACCAGCCTGACCCAGGATGTGCCGCCGTTCGTGCTGGTGTCGGGTAATCCGGCCGGCGCGCGCGGCGTCAACATCGAAGGCATGAAACGGCGCGGCTTTACCCGCCCGCAGATCGATGCGATCCGCTCGGCCTACAAGACCATCTACCGCAACAGCCTGACGCTGGAAGAAGCCAAGGCGGTGCTGGAAAAGGACATGGCCGAGTCAAGCGAGGCCGCAGGCCCGGTCAAAGACATGCTGGCGTTCCTCGGCGCTGCCACCCGTGGCATCGTCCGCTGACGTCTCGGTAGCGCTGGTGGCTGGCGAGGTGTCCGGCGACATGCTCGCCGCGCGCCTGTTGGCAGGCCTGCGCCCGCACCTTCCTGACGCGCGTTTTCATGGCATCGGCGGGCCGCGCATGGCCGAGCAGGGCTTCGTCACCGATCTGCCGATGGACAAGCTGACCGTGCGCGGCCTGTTCGAAGTCATTCCCCGCTACCGCGAAATCAAGGCCATCCAGAATGCGCTGCGCGACCGCCTGCTGGCCGATCCGCCGGCTGTATTCATCGGCGCCGATTACCCGGGCTTCAACCTGGGCCTGGAAATGCAGCTTCGGCAGGCAGGGATCCCGACCGTGCACTTCGTCAGCCCGCAGATCTGGGCCTGGCGCGGCGGGCGCATCAAAAAAATCATCAAGTCGGTCTCGCACATGCTGGTGATCTTCCCGTTCGAAGAAGAAATCTATCGCAAGGCCGGGGTGCCGGTCACCTATATCGGCCATCCGCTGGCCGAAATGATCCCGCTGCAACCGGACCAGGCCGCGGCGCGCTGCAAACTCGGCCTGCCACAGGATGTGCGCGTGGTGACCGTCATGCCGGGTAGCCGCATGGGCGAGCTCACATACCTGGCAGCGCCTTTTGTTGGCGCCGTCAAGCTGCTGGCGCAGCGCGATCCCGATCTGCGCTTCGTGGTGCCGATGGCGGGCGAACGCCAGCGTGCCTATTTCATGGAACTGGTCGCTGCCGCCGGCTTGCAGGATGTCCGCATCGACCTGGTCGACGGCCAGTCGCACGCGGCCATCGAGGCAGCTGACGCGGTGCTGGTGGCGTCCGGCACGGCAACGCTGGAAGTGGCCTTGTACAAGAAGCCGATGGTGATTGCCTACAAGGTCATGGCGGCCTCGTGGTACATCATGAAGCACATGGGCTACCAGCCGTGGATCGGCCTGCCGAACATTCTGGCGCGCGAATTCGTGGTGCCGGAATTTTTGCAAGGGGCGGCAACCCCGCAAGCCCTGGCCGACGCCACCTGGCAGCAGCTGAACGACGCGCCAAACCGCGCACGCCTGGTGCAGCGCTTCACCGACATGCATCACAGCCTGCTGCGCAACAGCGCCGCCGAAAGCGCCACCGCGGTCATGCGCATCATCGCCGCCGCCAAGCCATCATGACAAAAAAGAAGATCAATTTTTTTCCCGGGCTGAAGAAGAACGCCTTGCCGTTCACGCCCGAGGATATCGTGTGCGGCGTCGACGAGGCAGGCCGCGGACCGCTGGCGGGCCCGGTGTTTGCCGCCGCCGTGATCCTGCATCCCGACCGCCCGATCGAGGGCCTGCGCGACTCCAAGAAGCTGACCGCGGAACGGCGCGCCGAACTCGCGCCCCTGATCAAGCAGCATGCGCTGGCCTGGGCCATCGCCGAATGCTCGCACGAGGAAATCGACAGCATCAACATTTTGCAGGCGACCATGCTGGCGATGCGGCGCGCCGTGGAGGCGTTGTCGACGATGCCGACCGTGGCCCTGATCGACGGCAACCGCAGCCCCGTCATGCTGGTACGCTGCTTCCCGATCATCGAGGGCGACGACAAGGTGCACGCGATTTCGGCCGCCTCGATCCTGGCCAAGACCGCGCGCGACGCGGCCCTGGTGGCGCTGCATCAGCTCTACCCCGAATACGCCTTCGACCAGCACAAGGGCTACGGCACCGCGCTGCACCTGGCGCGCCTGCGCGAACATGGCGCCTGCCCGGTGCACCGGCGTTCGTTCGCCCCGGTGCGCGCGGTGCTGCCGGTGGCCCCCGGCGACGCTTACCTCGGACAAACAATGGCGCTCGATTTCGGCGACATGGAAGAATTCACATGAAGAGCATCTCCTCACGCGAGAACCCGCTGTACAAGGAACTCAAGCACCTGGCAGGCAGCTCGCAGGCACGCCGCAAGGCCGGCCAGACCTTGCTCGACGGCGTGCACCTGAGCCAGTCCTACCTGGCGCTGCGCGGCGCCCCGCGCCACTGCCTGCTGTCCGAAACTGCCCTGGCCAATCCGGAAGTGGCCGACATCGTGGCCCAGTGCGAGACACTGCACGCCCATTGCACCGTCATGCCCGACGCCTTGTACAACGCGCTCAGCCAGGTCGAGCACGGCGTCGGCCTGATGTTCCTGATCGATACCCCGGTGCTGGCCGTGCCGGCGGCGCTGAACCAGTCGGCAGTGTTGCTGGACAACTTGCAAGACCCTGGGAATGTGGGCTCGATCTTGCGCAGCGCGGCGGCGGCCGGCATCACCCAGGTGTTCTGCAGTACGGGCACGGCTTTTTGCTGGTCGCCCAAGGTATTGCGCGCGGCCATGGGCGCCCATTTTGTGGTGGAGATCTTCGAGAACGTCCACCTGGCTGCGTTGATCGGCTCGGCAACGATTCCCGTGCTCGCCACAAGCGGGTACGCCAAACAAGGTCTGTATGAGGTTGACCTGCGTCAATCGGTCGCGTGGTTATTCGGTCACGAGGGGCAAGGAGTTGCCGACGATCTGCTAGGATTGGCCACTCATCAGCTCGTTATCCCCCATGTGGGCCAGATCGAATCGCTGAATGTCGCCGCCTGCGCCGCTGTTTGCTTCTTCGAGCAGTTGCGCCAGAAACAACTAGAGACGGGCTGGCGATCTCTATGTACTCTTGAAGGCAAGCCTTTCTTGGAGTAAAGATGGACATCGCGCATTTGCACTTTTTGGTTGCTGAAGGCGACGCCAGGCTGCGCAATGCGCTCTGCGACGTGCTGGGCAAGCTCGGCGCCACCCAGATTACCGAAGTGCCCGACGGCCATACGGCCCTGCGATGTTTCCAGGATACGTACACCCCGTCCGTCAACATCGCCATCATCGACATCACGCTCGCGGGCCTCGACGGCCTCGAGCTGATCCGCAGCCTGGCGGCGATGAACTGCCGGGCGCGCGTCATCATCATCGGGGCGCTCGACAACAACCTGCTGTTCACGGTTGAAACCATGGCCCAGGCTTACGGGCTCGAACTGCTCGGCACGCTTGCCAAGCCGGTCCAGGACGGGCCCCTGCGCGAACTGATACAGCATTACGTGCCGCCGCCGCCGCCCTCGGTGCGCAAGCCCGGCCCCACTTTCAGCTTCGCGCAGGTGGGCGAGGGCTTGCAGGCGCGCCAGTTCGAACCCTATTTCCAACCCAAGATCGCGCTCGAGACTGGCCACATCAAGGGGCTTGAAGTGTTCGCGCGCTGGGACCATCCCGACCACGGCGTGCTGGGACCGAGCGCCTTCATCGACGCGCTCGAGCAGAACAACCGCATCGATTTCCTCGACTGGTGCATGATTGAAAAATCGGTCGAGCGCTGCCGCGAATTCCAGGACGCGTCGCTGCCGGTGGAAATTTCCATCAACGTGGCGCCTGAAACGCTGGCCCACCCGGCTTTTTTTCAGCAGATTACCGCCTGCGTGGACCGGCACGGCGTGCTGCCCATGTACCTGACCTTTGAAATGCCGGAGTCGTCGGTGCTGACCAACGACCCGAGTTTTCTGGAGCGGCTGGTGCGCTTGCGGATGGCGGGGTACGGGCTGGCGATTGATGATTACGGCACTGGGCGCTCTAATTTGCAGCTGCTGGCGCGCGTGCCGTTCACGGAGCTCAAGATCGACCGCAGTTTTGTCGATGGGGCGTCGCGCCGCAGGGCGTTGGGAACGGTGCTGAGCTCCTGCCTGGGCCTGGCGCGCAGCCTTGATCGCGAGTCGTGCGCGGTGGGGGTGGAGACGCGCCAGGACTGGGATTTCCTGCAGGGGCTGGGGTGTACTTACGCGCAGGGATACCACATCGCCAGGCCGATGCGGGCCGAGGCGTTTCCGGGGTGGCTCAAGGACTGGATGCAGTTTTTCGACTAGGGCTTGCGCCGTGTTGACGCTGGCCTTCGGTGGAAAACGCTGTCGCTATTCCACCCTACGTTCCTTGATGCCTTGCCTTGCTCTCGATCGTCACCCTAGACGGTACAAAATCTTTAATACTCGCGGCGGTCCGGCTTGATCTCTTGCAGGATGGTGGTGGCGATTTCCTCGATCGACTTGGTGGTCGAGGACAGCCAGCGAATCCCTTCGCGCTTCATCATCAGCTCGGCCTCGTTGACTTCGTAGCGGCAATTCTCGATCGATGCGTACTTGCTGCCCGCGCGCCGCTCATGGCGGATCTCCGACAAACGCTCCGGCGTAATGCTCAAACCGAAAATCTTGGCGCGAAACGGCGGCAGCGACGAAGGCAGCTTGCCGCGCTCGAAATCGTCGGGAATGAGCGGATAGTTGGCCGCCTTGATCCCGTACTGCATCGCCAGGTACAAACTGGTCGGCGTTTTGCCCGAGCGCGACACACCCACCAAAATCACGTCGGCCGAAGCCAGATTCTTGTGCGACTGCCCGTCGTCGTGCGCCAGCGAGAAATTGATCGCCTCGATGCGGTTCTTGTACTCCTGGCTGTCGACGATATTGTGCGAGCGGCCAATGGTGTGGGTCGACTTGACGCCCAGTTCCTGTTCCAGTGGGGCAACAAAAGTCTGGATCAGGTCCATGTGCATGCCGTGCGACTTGCGGATCACGTCCGACAGGTCGGGCTTGACCAGGGTCGAGAACACGATCGGGCGCTGGTTGTCGATGGCGAAGGTGTCGTTGATCTTGCGCGCCGCCTCGTAGGCCTTGTCGAGCGTGTCGATGAAGGGCAGGCGCACCTGGCGAAAGCGCAGGTCGAACTGGGTCAGCACGGCATGCCCGAAGGTTTCCGCGGTAATGCCGGTGCCGTCGGAGACGAAAAACACCGTGCGGGCGGAGGTTGGCAGAGGAGGGCGTGCTTCTGTGGTCATATTGTTCCGGTCTGTTTCTCGGGTAAAATGCTCTTCAACGTACGCAATTGTGCTGCACCACACCAAGAATAACAAGAACAGTCAGCCAGCCTCACGCAAAGATTTCTATCAATAGTAAGGGTGTTTACCATGACAAGTTTGTCTAACGCAGTCTACAAGGTGCCTGAACGCACAGGCGTGTACGTTGCGCCGTTCGAATCCTTGCGCATGACCGATGTGGAATCGGTCGGCGGCAAGAACGCTTCGCTCGGCGAGATGATCAGCCAGCTGGCAGCGGCCGGCGTGCGCGTGCCGGGCGGCTTTGCCACCACGGCCGAGGCCTTCCGCGACTTCCTCGACCACGCTGTCGACGGCGGCGCGTCCCTCGGCGCCCGCATCGCCACCCGTCTTGAAGGCCTGAACATCGACGACGTGCGTTCGCTCGCCGCCGCCGGCGCCGACATCCGCACATGGATCGTCGAAACCCCTTTCCAGGACAAGCTGGAGCAGGAGATCCGCGCATCGTACGCGACCCTGGTGCTGCATTCGGAAACCGAAATGTCGTTTGCCGTGCGTTCTTCGGCCACCGCCGAAGACTTGCCCGACGCTTCCTTCGCCGGCCAGCAGGAGTCCTTCCTGAACGTGGTTGGCATTGACAACGTGCTCGAAGCGATGAAGCATGTGTTCGCGTCGCTGTACAACGACCGTGCCATCTCCTACCGTGTGCACAAGGGCTTTACGCACGCCGAAGTGGCCTTGTCGGCCGGCGTGCAGCGCATGGTGCGATCCGACCTGGGCGCTGCCGGCGTGATGTTCACGATCGACACCGAGTCCGGCTTCAAGGACGTGGTCTTTGTCACCTCCAGCTATGGCCTGGGCGAGACGGTGGTGCAGGGCGCGGTCAACCCCGACGAGTTCTACGTGCACAAGCCGATGCTCGAACAGGGCAAGTCGCCCGTCATCCGCCGCAATATCGGTTCCAAGCTGCTGAAGATGGAATTTACGAACGAGGCCAAGGCCGGCCGTTCTGTCAAGACCGTTGACGTGCCGATTGAAATGCGCAACCGCTACTCGCTGGACGACGCCGAAGTGGTCGAACTGGCCAAGTACGCCGTCATCATCGAAAACCACTACGGCCGTCCGATGGACATCGAGTGGGGCAAGGACGGCCGCGACGGCAAGCTGTACATCCTGCAGGCGCGTCCGGAAACGGTCAAGTCGCAGCAGAAGTCGACCGACGCGCAGCAGCGCTTCAAGCTCAAGGGCAGCGGCACCGTGCTGGCCCAGGGCCGTGCGATTGGCCAGAAGATCGGCGCCGGGCGCGTGCGCGTGATCCACGATCCATCCGAGATGGAACGCGTGCAGCCGGGCGACGTCCTGGTGGCCGACATGACCGATCCTAACTGGGAGCCGGTCATGAAGCGCGCTTCGGCGATCGTCACCAACCGCGGCGGGCGTACCTGCCACGCGGCGATCATCGCGCGCGAACTGGGCGTGCCTGCGGTTGTCGGCTGCGGCGACGCCACCGAAACGCTCAAGGACGGCATGCTGGTCACGGTGTCGTGCGCCGAAGGCGACGAGGGCATGATCTACGACGGCCTGCTGGAAACCGAAATTTCGGAAGTGGCGCGCGGCGAACTGCCGCCGATCGCCACCAAGATCATGATGAACGTGGGTAACCCGCAGCTCGCATTCGACTTCCAGTCGATCCCGAACGGCGGCGTGGGCCTGGCCCGTCTCGAGTTCATCATCAACAACAACATCGGCGTGCACCCGAAGGCCATCCTCGAGTACCCGAACATCGACGCCGACCTGAAGAAGGCGGTTGAATCGGTCGCGCGCGGGCATGCCTCGCCAAAGGCCTTCTACGTCGACAAGCTGGCCGAAGGGATTGCCACGATTGCCGCAGCCTTCTGGCCGAAACCGGTCATCGTGCGCCTGTCCGACTTCAAGTCGAACGAGTACAAGAAGCTGATCGGCGGCTCGCGCTACGAACCGGACGAAGAGAACCCGATGCTGGGCTTCCGCGGCGCGGCGCGTTACCTGTCGCCAGACTTTGCCGAGTCGTTCGAGATGGAATGCTCGGCCATGAAGCGCGTGCGCAACGACATGGGCCTGACCAACGTCGAGATCATGGTGCCGTTCGTGCGTACGCTCGGACAGGCCGAAAAAGTGGTCAACCTGCTGGCCAAAAACGGTCTGAAACGCGGCGAGAACGGCCTGCGATTGATCATGATGTGCGAGGTTCCATCGAACGCCATCCTGGCCAACGAGTTCCTGCAGTTCTTCGACGGCTTCTCGATCGGATCGAACGACCTGACCCAGCTGACGCTGGGCCTGGACCGCGATTCGGGCATGGCGCTGCTGGCGGCCGACTTCGACGAGCGCGATCCGGCCGTCAAGGCGCTGCTGTCGATGGCGATCAAGGCTTGCCGCGACCAGGGCAAGTACATCGGCATTTGCGGGCAGGGTCCGTCGGACCATCCCGACTTTGCGATGTGGCTGATGGAGCAGGGGATCGAGTCGATGTCGCTCAATCCCGACTCGGTAATCGACACCTGGCAAAAGCTCGCTGCGATGTAAGAAGAAAAGCCCGTGCCTGTAAAAGGCGCGGGAAACGTAGGGCGGAAAAGCGTAGCGCATTCCTCCATGCAAGCGTCACGCTGGCATGGAGGAATGCGCTACGCTTTTCCGCCCTACGTTTATCCACTTCCCACACAATAAAACATTGACACCTTGTCCAGACGCGCTAGACTCGGCTTGCTCTCTCCACCACCTAGGAACTGGAATGAATGAACTGATGATCTGGCTGGCGCTCGCCGGGGTGCTGGTCGCTTTCGAGCTGTTCACCGGCACCTTCTATGTGCTGATGATCGCCATCGGCATGGCCTTCGGCGCCGCCGCTGCAGCGCTCGGCTGGAGTTCGCCGGTGCAAATCGGGATCGCCGCCGTGGTCGGCGTGCTCGCCACCGGGCTGCTGCACCGCAGCCGTTTCGGGCGGCCAATCAAGCAGGATTCCGCGCGCGACCGGAACGTCAATCTCGACATCGGCGAGAAAGTCACCGTCGATGCATGGAACGAAGGCAAGGCGCGCGTCATGTACCGCGGCGCCATGTGGGATATCGACCTGGCACCGGGCGCCATCGCCGGCGCCGGCGCATTCAAAATCGTCGAGGTCCAGGGCAGCCGCCTGGTCGTCGCCAATACTTAACCATTAAAAAGAGGAATCCATGGAATCATTCGGAATCGTCACGATCGTCCTGTTCGTCGTCGCGCTGGTGTTCGTCTTCAAGACCATCAACGTCGTGCCCCAGCAGCACGCCTGGGTGGTCGAGCGTCTCGGCAAATACCATGCGACGCTCACGCCCGGCCTGAACTACGTGATCCCCTTCATCGACCGCATCGCCTACAAGCACATCCTGAAGGAGATTCCGCTGGACGTGCCGCCGCAGGTCTGTATCACGCGCGACAACACGCAGCTGAAAGTGGATGGCATCCTGTACTTCCAGGTGACCGACCCGATGCGCGCTTCCTACGGTTCGTCCAACTACCTGGCCGCGATCACCCAGCTGGCGCAGACCACGCTGCGTTCGGTGATCGGCAAGATGGAACTCGACAAGACCTTTGAAGAGCGCGACCACATCAACACCACGATCGTCACGGCGGTCGATGAGTCGGCCTCCAACTGGGGCGTGAAGGTGCTGCGCTACGAGATCAAGGACTTGACCCCGCCGGAAGCGATTTTGCATTCGATGCAGGCGCAGATTACCGCCGAGCGCGAAAAGCGCGCGCTGATCGCCGCTTCCGAGGGCCGCAAGCAGGAGCAGATCAATATCGCCACCGGCGAGCGCGAAGCGGCAATCGCCCGCTCCGAAGGCGAGAAGCAGGCCTCGATCAACCGCGCCGAAGGGCAGGCCAAGGCGATCGTGGCGCTGGCCGAGGCGAATGCGGACGCACTGCGCCAGATCGGCGCGGCCATCCGCGAGCCGGGCGGGCAGGAAGCCGTCAACCTGAAGGTGGCCGAGCAGTATGTGGGCGCTTTCGGCGCACTGGCCAAGACCAATAACTCGATTATCGTGCCGGCCAACCTGGGCGAGATGAGTGGTCTGATCGCCAGCGCGATGCAAATCGTGAAGACCCAGAAGTAAGACCGCTCCGGCGTAAAAAAACCGCAGTGCGGTTTTTTTTACGTCGCTATTTTGTCAGCGGCAGGATGCGCTCCATCAGGATCTTGTACTCGGCGTCGATCACGTCCTGATTGGGGTCGTGGCCCGCGTGCTCCAGCAAGACCAGCGCTTTCTGCGGGGCCTTGATGCTCTCGTAGTAGCGTTGCGCCACGTCGGGCGTGGCTACCAGGTCGTGTTTGCCTTCGACGAAAAAGACGGGGATCGCAAAATCGGTGCCCAGCTTGGGCAGGTCGACCCCGGCGAACATGCCATTGCCTTTCATGCCGACGAAATTGATGAAGGAATAATCCTCGCCGGCTTCGTAGTCGGCTTGCGCCTTGGGCGTGGTGTACTCGGCGGCGGGGCGCCACCATGCGGCCGGCGCGGCCGTGGCCAGCTTGGCTTCGTACTTGCGGCTGATCTTGCGTACCTTGCCGAAGCTGCGCGGGTCGGTCCACGGCGGCGTGCCAACGCTCTGGAGCACGGCGAGGGCCTCCTTGTCGCCGGCGCCGACGGCCATGCCGAGTATCTTGGCGTAGCCAAGCGCCATGTTCTCGCCGCTGTTGACCAGCTGGGCGGTACCCAAATACGCGTAAAACAGTTCAGGATGGGCCTTGGCCATGTGAACGCCAAGGATAGAACCCCATGAGCTGCCCCACAGGATCACCTTGCGCTTGCCGAAGCGCTGCGCGAGGTAGCGCGCCACTTCGGCGCCGTCGTCGCTCATTTGCCTGATCGTCAGGGGCGCATCTTCCGCGGGCGTGCTGCGGCCGTAAGTCATGCCTGCGCCGCGCTGGTCCCACTGCACGATGGTGAAATTCCTGGTCCATGCGCCAAACATATTGTCGGAATAAGGGCTGAGCGGATTGCCCGGGCCGCCATGGATGAACAGGATGATGGGGTTGGCGCAGTTGTCGCCCTTGACGGTGATCCATTGCTCGATGCCGCCGATGGCGACAAATCCCTTCTCGTCGAGCTTTGCCTGCGCCACCGCGCATCCCGGGGCAGCAGTGGCGCTTTGCGCGACGAGCGGTAGGTGCAGCAGCATGGCTGCAAAACAAACAGCGGTAAGCTTGAACATGGTTTCCATTATTTGAACTGGCGAATCGCCAACGTTGAATAATAGGCAAACAATGCCAACAAGTCCACTAGGCTGGAAACTCCATCGCCATCATCGTAAATGCGCCTTCCCGCGAGCGGCAGTTGATGGTGCCGCCGAACGCGGTGATCACGCGGCGGCAGAAAGCCAGCCCCATGCCGGTGCCGCGCGTGGACTTGGTCGTGTAGAAGGGATCGAACACGTGCGGCAGCACATGCTCCGGTATGCCGTGCCCGGTGTCGCTGATGGTCAGCATATTGCTGGCGCGGCCGGCAAGCAGGGCGATCTCGATGCGGCCTTCGTCGACCCCTTCCACCGCCGCCAATGCGTTCTTGATCAGGTTGTAGAGCACGTAGATCATCAGGGTGTCCGAACCGTGGAAAGAGAAGTCGCCCTGCTTGAGCAGCACGACCTTGTTGCGGGCGGCGCTGTCGAAAGGGTAGGAGGCGAGCGCCTCCTCGATGCATCGTACTGCAGAGTGCCGCGCGAAGCTGCTCTTGCTTAGTCCTTCCGGCCTGGCCGAGGCCAGCACCATGTCAGTGATGAAGTTCGAACGCGCCACCTCCACTTCGATATGCGCACCGATCTCGCGCAGATAATCGAGGTGCGCGGGGCGCAGCGTGCCCTTGAAGCTGCCGTCGCGCTGCGCCTGCTCGTAGCAGGCCACCAGTTCGGGCAAGCCCTTGGTGAGCCCCCTGGCCTGGTTGCGGATGGTTGCCAGCGGCGTGCGCAGTTCATGGGCGACGGTGGCGGCCAGCAGCATCGGGTTGGCCAGCAGGTTGTGGCGCGCCATCGCCTGCGCGACGATGCCAAGGCTGATGGCGATGAAGACGACACCCGGCGGATAGAACTCGACGCCGTAATTGCACAGGTAGTCGACGGCCGCGAGAAAATAGATCAACAGGCTGGCCAGGCAGTAGCGCAGGCGCAGGCGTTCAGTGGACACGGCGCGGCGCTGCTCTTGCCACAGGATCAGCGTGGCGCGGCTGATCACCAGGCAGGTTTGCGCAATGTGCAGCGGATGGAGCGGCCCGGCGCTGGGGTAGTAGCCGAAGAAGGTCGGGTGCACCCCTGCCACCAGGCTATCGCCGCTAAACAGCAACACGGCCATCCCTCCCGAAAACAGGTAGGACAGTCCCACGGTATGCAGGTCGCGCCTGCGGCGCGTCAGTTCGGCCGTGAAGTGGTACAGCGCGGTGGGCAGGAACAGGATCAGCAGGTAGCCGATGCGCGCCAATTGCACGGCCAGGACCTCGTCGCGCACCTGGAACAGTATGGCCCAGGTAAATTGCCAGGAAAAAGTGGTGAGACAGACCAGGAAGAAAGTCTGGGGAGCCTTGCCGGTGCCGCGCGATCCCAGCACATAGGCGCCATATCCCAGAAACAGCAGGGCAACAATTGCGGGAAGGATCGAATACATAGGCTCTTTCGAGAACATTCCTGATGATGCCCGGGTGAACTATTGCGATGCTAGCAAGGGTTTTTGCGCGAGTCCATGGAACGTCGCTGTCTTTCTGGCCAAAGTTTGCGCTAGATCAAGCAAGCTGCACAAAACACAAACTAATGGTTTCTTACCAAAGCTTAGTTTTGGTGCTGGTCCCGACCGGGCTCTCGGCAAGTTTACTTTTTAATGGGAAATACCATGTCCGCACATTCCGCCACCCTTGATGCACCGAAGCACATTCCTGTCCCCCGCCTTCCCGCCAGCCTGATGCGCGGCTCGCACCAGACCTACTCGCACGCCTTCACCATCTACTTGAAAGACTCTAACGCCTACGGCAATACTTACTTTGCCCGTTACTTCGAGTGGCAGGGCGTGTGCCGCGAACGCTGGTTCTTCGAGTGCATCGCCCCGGACATGCTGCAGGCCGAAGGCGTGTTCATCACCAAGCACGCGCAGCAGGACTACGTGCATGAAACCTTCCCGTTCCAGGAGATCAGCTGCGAACTGAACGCCTACAATATCCGCAAGTGCTCGTTCTGGCTGGAGTTCCGCTTCTATTCGGGCAATGAACTGGTGTCGGCCGGGCGCCAGCAGATCGTGTTTGCCAACCACGCCAAGGTGATCAGCGCCTTGCCGGCGCATGTGATTGCCAAGATCCGGCAATTCGATTCGGGACGGGCGCCAAAACAGTGAAGCGCCAGGGGCGGGGCGCCGCTTTCCCTGCCCCTTTTCAATGCTAGTATCGCGTTTTGAATTTCTCAATAGGCAACCATGAGAGTCGTGATCATTACCGGTGCGTCGGACGGGATAGGCGCCGAAATCGCACGCCAGCTCGCAAAAAATGAAGGTGCTGGCATCGGGCTGGCGCTCGCCGCGCGCAACACGGCCATGCTGGACGCGGTGGCCGCGGAATGTGCCGCCTTCGGTGCCCATACTCTGGTGCTGCAGACCGATGTGGCGGTGCAGGACGATTGCAAGCGCATGGTGGCGGCCACGGTGGAACGCTTCGGCCGGCTCGACGCCTTGATCAACAATGCGGGCCGCTCGGCGCACGCGCTGTTCGAGGACGTGAACGACCTTGGCTGGTATGAAGACCTGATGCGCGTGAACCTGTGGGGCAGCGTGTGGTGCACCCACGCCGCGCTGCCGCACTTGAAGGCGACCAGGGGCAGCATCGTGGCCGTATCCTCGCTGGCGGGGCTGGTAGGCGTGCCTGGCCGTACCGCGTATGGCGCCACGAAGTTCGCCGTGACTGGCTTCTTTGAAGCCCTGCGCAGCGAACTTAAAGGGGCGGGCGTGAGCGTGACCACGGCGTTTCCAGGCGTGGTAGCTACCCGCATCCGTCACCGCGGCTACAACGCCGAGGGCAAGGAACATGGCGCGAGCAGCCTGAAGGAAGACAATGCGATGCCGGTCGAAGAATGCGCACGCCTGATCGTGGACGGCATGAATTCACGCAAGCGCGAAGTGGTGATGACAGCCAAGGCCAGGATCGGCCGCTTCCTCAAGCTGATTGCGCCCGGAGTGATCGACAACATGGCGCTGGCCGCTGTCAAGGACGAAGCCAAGCCGCACTGACGACCTGGGCCTTAAGCATCTCCAAAGTTTGGCTGCGTATAAATCAGTCGTCACTTCTGGAGAATGCATAATGAAAAACTGGCTGCGCGTGAACAAGGGCTTTCTGGTGTTCCTCGTGTTGTTCGGGGTGTTCCGCACCGCCATCGCCGATTGGAATCCGATTCCTTCCGGCTCGATGCGGCCCGGCCTGCTCGAGGGCGATGTGGTGTTCGTCAACCGGCTCGCGTTCAACGTCAAGGTGCCCCTCACCGACATGGTAGTGGCGCGCACGGGCGACCCGCAGCGCGGCGACGTGGTGACCTTTTCGTCACCGACCGACGGCACGCGCTTGATCAAGCGCATCATGGCCGTGCCAGGCGACGTGGTCGACATGCGCGACGAAAAGCTGACCATCAACGGCCAGGCCGCCACTTACACCGATGCCGGACAAGTGATGGAGCCGGCCGGCGAAGGCAAATTCACGCTGGCCCTGCGCTTCGACGAAAGGCTGGGCGCCCAGCAGCAGCGGATCCAGGTGCTGCCGGAGCGGGTTGCGCGGCGCAGCTTCGCGTCGATGACGATTCCGCCTGACAGCTACCTGATGCTGGGCGATAACCGCGACAACAGCAGCGATTCGCGTTACATCGGCCTGGTGCCGCGCCACCTGCTGATCGGGCGCGCGGTACGGGTCCTGGTGTCGGCCGATATCGAAGGCAACTGGAAGCTGCGCGGCGACCGCTTCGGCATGCCGCTTGGAGTTGGTGCCCAGTAAGATTTTCCAAATACCGGTAAAATTCGTCTTCGGCAGCACGCATTTCGCGGTGCCCGTATTTATTCAAGGCACGACGAATGCAGCGATTGTTGACGGTAATTCTGGCTTGTCTTGGCATGGTGGGTGCGCTGGCGATCGACACCTACCTGCCATCGATTCCGGCAATCGGCCGCGAATTCGAGGTCGGCCCGCTGGCCGTGCAGCAAACCCTCAGCGTGTTCCTGTTCACCTTTGCGTTCATGATGCTGTTTTACGGCACCTTGTCCGATTCCTTCGGACGCCGGCCAGTGATCCTGGTGGCACTACTGCTCTACACGCTGGCTTCGCTCGGGGCGGTGTTCGCGCCCAGCTTCGGCGCGCTGCTCGCTTGCCGCGCCGTGCAGGGCCTCGCTGCGGGCGCAGGATCCGTGATTGGCCAGGCCATCGTCCAGGACCGCTACTCGCACGACCAGGCGCACGCGCAGCGAATCATGTCTCACATCATGATGGTATTCGGACTGGCGCCGGCCATTGCCCCTGTACTGGGCGGCTGGCTGCACGTGACCTTCGGCTGGCGTTCGACCTTCATATTCCTGGCCGCCTTTGGCGCCCTGATGATACTGCTGGTGTACAAAGGCTTGCCGGAGAGCCTGCCCAAGGCGCAGCGGCATGCCTTCCACGGGGTGGCGATCGCCCGTAATTACCTGAAGGTGCTGCGCAATCCGCAATTTTTACTGATGTCGCTTGCGGTGGGGCTGTCGTTCGGCGGCCTGTCGCTGTACATCGGTTCGGCCGCCAACTTCGTGATGGAGATCCTGAAACTGCCCGAGACGGCCTTTGCCTGGCTGTTCATTCCCATGATCGGCGGCATGACCATCGGATCGGCGTGGGGCGGCAAGGCGGCCGCGCGCATTGCGCCGGGCAAGATGATCTGGCTCGGCTTTGCCATCATGGTTGGCGCCGGGGTCATCAGCGTGGCCTACAACCTGTTGTTCGTGGCAGCGATTCCATGGGCGGTGTTGCCGCTGGCGATCTACACCTTCGGCCTGGCCGTGGCGATGCCTGCGATCCAGGTCGGCGCGCTGGCGCGGTTCCCGGACAACCGGGGACTGGCATCGTCGATGCTGTCGTTCATCCAGATGATGTTGTTTGCGATGGTGTCGGGCCTGGTGGCGCCGATGCTGTTCGACAGCGCCCTGAAACTGGCCCTGGGCGTGCTGGCAGGGCTGCTGGCCAGCTTCGCCTGCTGGCGGCTGAGCCTGCGCATGGCAGACCCCGCGGCCGCTTAGTCGCTTAACGGCTGTGCGTCTTCATGGCGGCGGCAACTTCGCGCTTGCCATCGCGTTCTTTCTCGGTGGCGCGCTTGTCGTGCTGCTTCTTGCCTTTGGCTAGGCCGATCTCGCACTTGATGCGCCCGCCCTTGAAGTGCAGGTTCAGCGGGACCAGGGTGTAGCCGGAACGCTCGACCTTGCCGATCAGTTTGTCCAGTTCGGCCCGGTGCAGCAACAGCTTGCGGGTGCGCACGGCGTCCGGATGGGTGAACGACGAGGCGGTCGCCAGCGCACTGATGTGGGCGCCGAACAGGAACAGTTCGTCGCCACGGACGACCACGTAGGCTTCCTTGATCTGGACGCGGGCGTCGCGGATCGCCTTCACTTCCCAGCCCTCGAGCACGATGCCCGCTTCCCAGCGGTCCTCGATGAAGTAGTCGTGAAAGGCTTTTTTATTATCAGCAATGCTCATGAAATGGCTAAAATGTGGGGTTCAGTTAAACTTATATACAACATCATAGCAAACGGTTGAACAATGGCAGTAGTGCACAAAACAGTTTTTCTTGGTTATAGCGCCGAACAGATGTTCGACCTGGTCGCCAAAGTGGAGGATTATCCGAAATTCCTGCCCTGGTGCGGCGGGGCCAAGGTACTCGCAAAAGACGCCGATAGCGTGACCGCTTGCCTGTCGATCCACTTTCACGGGGTCAATCAAAGTTTTACCACGAAGAACCATAACGTCCGTCCGACGCAAATAAAAATGGCCCTGGTCGACGGCCCTTTCAAGACCATGGACGGGACCTGGACCTTCAAGGCGCTGCGGGCCGACGCCTGCAAGGTCGAGTTCGACCTGCGCTACGAGTTTTCGAACATTCTTCTGGAGCAGTTGATCGGACCGGTGTTCGGCGTGATTGCCAACAGCATGGTCGATTCCTTCTGCAAACGGGCCGAGACCGTGTATGGCTAAGCAGCTCCACGTCCAGCTGTGCTACGCGACGGCGATCCATGCATTTTTTCGCGAGCTGATCGTGGAAGAGGGCACGACCATTGAACAGGCGATCGTGCAAAGCGGCGTGCTGAAGGACATTCCCGGCATCGATCTTGCGCTGCAGCCGGTTGGTCTGTTCGGGAAAAAGCGCGCCCTCGATACCGTGCTGCGCGAACGCGACCGGATCGAGATTTACCGGCCGCTGGTGGCCGACCCGAAGGAGTCGCGCCGGCGCCGGGCTTCAACGCGCTGACCTTACTGGCACTGGGCCAGCACTTTCGCGTTGGTTTCATTTTCGCGCGCGCGCTCGGCATCGTCGACCACCACGTACTGGCCGTCCTTGTTTTGGGCGCGTAGGCGTCTTCCCGTCGAGAGCCTGGACTGGTATTCGCGGGCATTGGCGCAAGCTTGCTGGTCGGACGCCTTGGTCGCCGCTTCCGTTTCGGCTTTTGCTGCAATCTCCTTGCGTTTGCGGTAGTCCGCCTCGCGATCGGCCAGCGTTGGTGCGGACTTCGCCACGGCAGCGACCGCCGGTTGCGCCGTCGTATCGGAAGCCTGGGGCGACATCGGCCGTGGCGACTTCAAAATATTCTTCAGCGGCACCGATGCTGGTGGGGCACGGTCCGACATCTGCTTCTTTCCATCGGCATCGAGCCACACGTACTGGGCCTGCGCCATGCCGACAAACAGCATCATGACGGCCCCGGCGGCAAGTTGCAGGGAAGTCGTTCGAATAACGTTGCTCATATAAATCTTTCCGCAGGAAATCAATTAGCAATTTCACCGCGAATCGGCGCGGAAGTCAACGCGCATTCGCGCTAAACTGCCGGTTTTGAGGGGCTAATGAGACGGACGGCGGGAACTTCTGTATAATTCGCTTTTGCGCCAATAGGAAAATGCTATGCGTCTACTTCAAAAAGCACTCACGTTCGATGATGTGCTGCTCGTCCCGGCTTATTCGAACGTCCTGCCAGCCGACACCTCCCTCAAGA
The DNA here is from genome assembly GCA_040388275.1 of Pseudomonadota bacterium. GTDB lineage: Bacteria > Pseudomonadota > Gammaproteobacteria > Burkholderiales > Burkholderiaceae_D > Telluria_A. The sequence goes on along the minus strand of JAZKCA010000020.1, from coordinate 170,595 downwards.
CCCGCCTGACCCGCAATATCGCCTTGAATATCCCCCTGTTGTCCGCCGCAATGGATACGGTCACCGAAGCACGCCTGGCTATTGCCATGGCGCAAGAAGGTGGCATCGGGATCATTCACAAGAATTTGTCGGCAAAAGACCAGGCGCGTGAAGTGGCGCGCGTCAAGCGTTTCGAAGCTGGCGTGCTGCGCGACCCGATCACGATTCCGCCGACGATGAAAATCCGCGACGTGATTGCCCTGACCGAACAGTACGGCATCAGCGGTTTTCCTGTTGTTGAAGGCAAGACCGTGGTCGGCATCATCACCAACCGCGACTTGCGTTTTGAAGAAGAGCTGGACGCCGAAGCGCGCGCCAAAATGACCCCGCGCGACAAGCTGGTGTTCGTCAAGGAAGACGCCGATACCGCCGAAGCGAAGCGCCTGATGAACAAGCACCGCCTCGAGCGCGTACTGGTCGTCAACGACGAGTTCGAGCTGCGCGGCCTGATCACCGTCAAGGATATCCAGAAGTCGCACGAGCACCCGTTTGCCTCCAAGGACAAGCACGGCAAACTGCTGGTTGGCGCCGCCGTCGGCGTGAGCGCCCGCGACGAAGAGCGGATCGACCTGCTGGTCGCCGCCGGCGTCGATGTGCTGGTGGTCGACACCGCCCACGGCCACTCGCAGGGCATCCTGGACCGCGTACGCTGGATCAAGACCAAGTATCCCGAAGTCGATGTCATCGGCGGCAATATCGCCACTGCAGCAGCCGCGCTGGCCCTCGTCGAGTACGGCGCCGATGCGGTCAAGGTCGGCATCGGCCCTGGCTCGATCTGCACCACCCGCATCGTCGCTGGCGTTGGCGTGCCGCAGATCACCGCGATCTCCAACGTGGCCGAAGCACTGGCCGGCACCGGCGTGCCATGCATCGCCGACGGCGGCATCCGCTTCTCGGGCGACATTTCCAAGGCACTGGCGGCAGGTGCATCGACCGTCATGATGGGCAGCATGTTTGCCGGCACCGAAGAAGCGCCGGGCGAAGTGATCCTGTATCAGGGCCGCAGCTACAAGTCCTACCGCGGCATGGGTTCGCTGGGCGCAATGGCCGACGGTTCAGCCGACCGCTACTTCCAGGACGCCTCGGCCAAGGCCGACAAATTTGTCCCTGAAGGCATCGAAGGCCGGGTTGCCTACAAGGGCAGCGTGCTCGCGATCATCTACCAGATGGTCGGCGGCGTGCGCCAGTCGATGGGCTACTGCGGTTGCGCGTCGATCGACGAGCTGCGCGAGAAGGCCGAATTTGTCGAGATCACCTCGGCCGGCATGCGCGAATCGCACGTTCACGACGTGCAAATTACCAAAGAAGCGCCGAACTACCGTTCGGGCGACTAAACAAGATACAGCGCGGCGACCAGTTCGCCGCGTTGCTTATCGACGCCAGATTTCAGCAACTTCTCTATAGCGCCCTCCATGCACTCTAAAATCCTCATTCTCGATTTCGGTTCCCAGGTTACCCAGCTCATTGCACGGCGCGTGCGCGACGCCGGCGTATTTTCGGAAGTCTATCCCTACGACGTCAGCGACGAGTTCGTTCGCAACTACGGCGCGGCCGGCGTCATTTTGTCGGGCAGCCACAACTCCACGCTCGACGGAGAATCGCCGCGGGCGCCGCAGGCGGTGTTCGAACTGGGCGTGCCGGTGCTGGGCATTTGCTATGGCATGCAGACCATGGCGGCCCAGCTGGGCGGCAAGGTCGAGAGCGGCCTGGTGCGCGAATTCGGGTACGCCGAAGTGCGTGCGCGCAGCCATACGGCACTGCTCAAGGGGATCAACGACTTCGTCACCGACGAAGGCCACGGCATGCTGAAAGTGTGGATGAGCCACGGCGACAAGGTGCTCGACATGCCGCCTGGCTTCAAGCTGATGGGCGACACCCCAAGCTGCCCGGTGGCGGCCATGGCCGACGAAGAGCGCCGCTTTTACGCCGTGCAGTTCCATCCGGAAGTGACCCACACCGTGCAGGGCAAGGCGATCCTGGGCCGTTTCGTGCATGAAATCTGCGGCTGCAAGTCGGACTGGAACATGCCCGACTACATTTCCGAAGCCGTCGAAAAAATCCGCCAGCAAGTCGGCAGCGACGACGTGATCCTGGGCCTGTCGGGCGGCGTCGATTCGAGCGTGGCCGCGGCGCTGATCCACCGCGCCATTGGCGACCAATTGACCTGCGTGTTTGTCGACCACGGCCTGCTGCGCCTGGACGAAGGCAAGATGGTGATGGACATGTTCGCCAAGAACCTGGGCGTCAAGGTCATCCGCGTGGATGCCGAAGACCAGTTCCTCGGCCATCTGGCCGGCGTGTCCGATCCGGAAGCGAAGCGCAAGATCATCGGCCGTGAATTCGTCGAAGTGTTCCAGGTCGAAGCTGGCAAGCTGAGCAATGCCAAGTGGCTGGCCCAGGGCACCATTTATCCTGATGTCATCGAAAGCGCCGGCAAGGGCAAGAAGGGCCAGACCATCAAGAGCCACCACAACGTGGGCGGCCTGCCGGAAACGCTGAACCTGAAGCTCCTCGAGCCGCTGCGCGAACTGTTCAAGGATGAAGTGCGCAAGCTGGGCGTGGCGCTGGGCCTGCCGCATGGCATGGTGTATCGCCATCCTTTCCCGGGTCCTGGCCTGGGCGTGCGCATCCTTGGCGAAGTGAAGAAAGACTTTGCCGACCTGCTGCGCCGCGCCGATGCGATCTTCATCGAAGAACTGCGCAACACGCCGTGCGAGTTGCCTGCGCTGGAAAGCATCGATGCCGGCGAAGCGCCGAAGAACTGGTACGACGCGACCAGCCAGGCCTTTGCCGTGTTCCTGCCGGTCAAATCGGTGGGCGTGATGGGCGATGGCCGCACCTACGAATACGTGGTGGCGCTGCGCGCAGTCCAAACGCTGGACTTCATGACGGCGCAATGGGCGCACTTGCCGCACAGCTTGCTGGGCAAGGTGTCGAATCGTATCATCAACGAGGTGCGCGGGATCAACCGGGTGGTGTATGACATTTCGGGCAAGCCGCCGGCAACGATCGAGTGGGAGTGATTGCCAGTCTGGCGACCTAACGCCGGACCCGGCGAGTCAAACGACCAAGCCCCTGATTTTCAGGGCCTTTTTTGTTTTTGGTCTGGCAGAGTCGGGCAATGTCTGGCAGGGCCGAGCACAGTCTGTTGATGGCACTGCAAATGGCGCCGGAAAAATAGTGGCACCATTCCGGCCCTATGCCGACAAACGAAAACTGGCCGGATGATGGTCGCGGCGATGGTATTTTTTGTCGCAAGCCATTGAGCACTAGCGCCCGCGTTGGCCGCAGCAGGAGCGGTCCAGCTGAATCGGTGGACACTTGACCGTGCCGAATGAGCAGAACACGCAGCAGTCACCGGCCGTGGGGCGCAGCACGACAGCACAACCTTTGCACTCGTAGAAGAACTGGCATGCATCGGTCGGCATGGTTTCCAGCTTGCTCAGCCCGCAGTGAGGACAAGTCAAGACCGATTCAAGAATTGCTTCGGTCATCCCATCACTTTCGAAGAGCCGAAGGGAAGCCTGCCTCCGCCGTAGCCTTGGTCAGCATTGCGACGTCGGCCTTCTCCTTATCCAGCTGCACGATGGCCGTCTTCTTCTCGAAGTCGATCTTCACATCGCTCACACCAGGGACTTGCTTCAGTGCCATCTTGACCGTGATCGGGCATGTGGCGCAGGTCATGTTCTGCACGTCCAGGGTGAGCGATACCGGTGTGGCGGCGATGGCCGATCCGCTTAGCAGCAGTGCGGCGAAAAATGCGGGAGCTTGCATTTGAAAATCCTCTCAATAGAATAGTGGGGCATACAAGGGGAAGGTCAGCAGCAGTAACGTAAGCGTTCAGCACTACCATCTTCCAGCGCGGAATTAGGCTGACTTGGCGTGCCGAAACGGTAGCAGTTCGTCGATGTCGCTGTTGCGACAGGTCGGCAATTTCTCGAGGGTGCTCTTGAGCCAGGCCGCAGGGTCAAGACCGTTGAGTCTGGCGGTGCCGAGCAGGGATTGAATCGCGGCGGCGCGACGGCCAGCACGCTCCGAACCCGCGTAGAGCCAGTTCTTTTTGCCAATGGCAATTGGGCGTATGGAATTCTCGACCGGATTGTTGTCGATTGCAAAGCTGCCGCTATCGGCATAGCGAACCTGCGCAGGCCAGCGACGTATTGTGTAGTCGAGTGCCTTGGCCGTGCCGCTGCCGGGTGCGACCGTCAGGCGCACCGTGGTCAGCCATGCTTCAAATGCCTTGAGCACAGGTTTCGTTTCCTGCTGGCGTAACTGCTGGCGTGCCGGCACATCCATATCCTTGCCGGCCTTTTCAATCCCATACAAGGTGGCGATCCATTTCAGTGCCTGCTCGGCAATAGGGCTCTTATTGGCCGCGTGCAAATCGAACAGTTTACGGCGCGCGTGAGCCCAACAGCCAAGCTCGGTCACGCCGGCACGGAACAGCGCCTTATAGCCACTGAAATCGTCAACCATAAGATGACCCTGCCAGTCTTGCAGATAGTCGCGCGCGAATTGGCCGCTACGCCCAGGCTGGTAGTCGAACACCACAATAGGCGGCCCGTCCTCCAGGTCACCGCTGCGGTAGGCCCACAGGTAGGCTTTCTTGGTTTTTCCTTTGCCAGGATCGAGTTGTGCGACCGGCGTTTCGTCGGCATGCAGCATCGCGCGTTGGCGCAGGAAATGACTGAGGCGGTCGGCCAGCGGTTGCAGCGCGACGCCGATCTTGCCGATCCATTCGCACTGGTTCGAGCGCGGCAGCGGCACATTGTCGCGCGCCGCGATTTGCTCGATGCGATACAGCGGTAAATGGTCGACGAATTTGCAGACGGCGATCCAGCTGAGCAAGCCAGGCGCGGCAATGCCGCCATCAATGATCGCCGGCGGTATAAACGCCGCCGTGATGGTTTCGCAAGGACGGCACGCGTACTGAGGCCGGATGTGGCGGTGTACAAAGAAACGCGCCGGCTCAACATCGAGTTGCTCGGTGATGTCTTCGCCGATCTTGACCAGATCGCCGCCGCATTGGCCGCAGGTGCACGAATCGGGCTCGTGCAGGTGTACCACGCGTTCGAGGTGATCGGGCAGCGGCTGGCGACCGGCGCGAGCCCGCTTCTTCCTTGGCGCATCAACCTCGACCTGCACATCGACCTGGGCTTCCAGTTCGGCCAGATCCGATTCCCAGGTTTCCTGGAACAGGTCGCGCTGTTCGGCCGAGAGTGCTTCGGCCTTGGCGCCGAAACGCATGCGCCGATGGTGCGCCAGTTCCAGCGTCAACGCCTGGATTTTGATTTTCGCGGTGTGCAATTCGGCGTTCAAACGGGCCGTCTTTTGCGCTTCCTTGACCAGGCGGTCGGCCACTTCCGAAATCCACTTTGGCAGTGTCGGATCGGTGCTCAATCGGGCCAGGTCGTCGCTTAATTCCATCTCTAAATTTTAACATTTTAGCTATGAAACGGCCAGCAAATTCACGCCAATCCAGCATCAATTTCAGACAGATCATGAGCGCCATTTCACAGTGCCCAGGCGCGTGTATCCGCCACCGCAAGACGCGTCCAGTCGACCCCGGCGATGAGCCAGTTCCACTGCGTTTCCGACAGTGCGCAGACGGTGTCGCCGGCCTTTGGCCAGACGAAGCTGCCCTGATGCAGGCGGCGCTGACAGAGCCAGACCCCCGTGCTGTCCCAGACCAGCAATTTAAGCCGGTTGCCACGTCGATTGCGAAACGCATAGGCCGAACCATCGCAGGGCGGCCGGCCCAGCGCCTGCTGCACGCGCAGCGACAGTCCGTCCATGCCCATGCGCATATCGACGGCCTCGAGCGCGCACCACACCTGGGTCGGGCTGGGGATCATGACAAGGCACCCAGCAGTTGCCCTAACCACGCCGCCGGTACGTCGCCAGCCATCGACAGTGACCAGCCCCGAGGGCCGTGCAGCACCAAGTCAGCACGCGCAGTAGGCGCAGTATCGATGCTCACAGGGATGAGCGTAAGCGTCTTGGCCAGCGCACTTTGGTCACGACTGAGTCGGTACAGAAATCGGTTCAACTTCAAGCCGTGCTGGCGACAATACTCAGCACGCGAGAGCGTGCTTTCACGCCAGGCGCTGACGTGCTCGGCCCATGCCTCGGGTGATTGGGATGTTGGATTCGATGCCATCGTTGCTCCTCGTTGGAAAGCAACAAGGATGCCCCGGCGTCAGATCAAATAACAGGTGGCTGGGCTAAACGCTTACGCAGTAACGCTGGCATCGCAATCACCCAGAACAGAATGCGCTGCTTCCCTATGACCTCGCCGGTAGCGCAGGCGTCGTCAGGCGCGCACGCGCGTGGACGAAGGTACACATTGTAGAAGGCAGCGCCCATGAAAAGCACGGTCAGGGCGGTGAGGTAGGGGCTATATGGCGCGAACGCGATAAGGTGAGAGGCCCAGCCGCCGCCCACACCGAGCAATAGAAAAATGAGCGGGCCGGCGCAACATGCCGACGCGCCAAGCGCAGCGAGAATGCCGGCGACTAGCGATCCCTTCGTTCCGTATGCCATGCCCACTCCTACTTGTTTTACACAAGTATAGGGTAAACTCCGTACACATATACGGAGTCAAGCGCATGAATGAAAACATGACCATCAGCCGCCTCGCGGGCGCCGCCGGCGTGAATGTAGAGACGGTTCGGTTCTATCAACGAAGTGGACTGATCGATGAACCGGCGCGGCCTTACAGCGGCTATCGCACCTACGGGGGCGAAGACGTACGCCGGATTCGATTCATCAAGCGGGCGCAGCTTCTTGGTTTTACGCTAGACGAAATTGGGAGCTTGCTCAAGCTAGAAGGATCGCAGGCCTGTGCCAGCACGCGCAAGCTGGCGGCGAGAAAGCTCGCCATGGTTGAAGCGAAATTAAGCGATCTGCTCGCGATGAAGACAGCGCTGGCAAAGATGGTCTCCCGTTGCGACAGCGAACATCCCGGTGCCGGCTGCCCGATCATTCAAGCGCTGATCGACGACTGATCAGGGATTGGCCGCAAACCGCATGCGCGCAGCGCGATGGCCAGCGCTTTCGTCGTCCCCGACGAGGCCACATCTTCGCGCGCGCTTGCCGAATTTGCGCGGGCGACATTGGCTGAACGTGTCGGCGAAGCGCTGGCCAAGGACCACTTGAGCGGTGCGCTCATCGGCCACATTGGTCGCGACGGCACGGCAATTGGCGCGAGAAAAGCCGGCGCAGAAAACGCAGCCTGCGAAGCCGCCGAAGGGTAAGTAGCCGCGCCGCGGCCGCAAGCAACGCGGCCAGGTGGCGGCGCCGAAAGTGAACCGAATCAGGCAGCAGCGTGCGCAGCGCTTACCGGAAATGCGGTGCGATTTACCCAGCGATTGCGACCGCGGCACGAAGTGCAACGCGCAAGGGGCCAAGCTGGGGGCGAAAATGTGCTGGTAGGGCCGGGTAGGCGCATCAAGATATTTCCCACTTGCCCAAGATCACCTATACTATGGCGCTATGAACATCGCAGAAGTCTCGACTCAAAGTCGCCACAGTCCCCGCACCAGCTCGCCGCTTGGTACATGACCGAACTCTCCCGTCCCCTCCTGCGATGGAATCGAGGGCGAAAATTACTCTCATCGCAAGCCGTATCCCCCCATTCGACGGTTATCGGAGCGGGGAGTTTTTCGACAGCCTGCTAGTATTGATATACTCGTATCGTCGCAGCAGGTTGTCGATGAACATGCCTTCGTTCTGTGCGCCGAAGCGAGAGCGCGGCCATGACCGGTCGGGGTGTAAGGTGGCCTGCAGCCTGCTCTTTAAGCAAGATGGCCTTCCGGGGCGTTAGTCAACAATACCCAGTATCAACCACGGGATGGGGGGCAGTCATTCCCGCCCAGACCAGCAAAGGAGAAATGAATGGAACGTAACATCGTCCCCACCGTAGTGCCACCGTCCGCGTCAATGCAGGGCTCGCTCGTGCAGGATTCCTTGGACACCGGTGCCATCGTGCTGCGCCCGGAGCAAGTGCCGCAAGCCGAGCAGGCGCTTGCCGCGCTGGACTTCGCCGACGTCCCATCCGGCGATATCATCAAGATCGGTCTCGGTGCGGAACAGGCGTTGCAGAAGACGCTTGACGGCTTTCTAGCCCGGCTTGACAAGAAGACGGCGTCCAAGGTGTTCGCCCTCTTCGGACGCCTCGAAAAAGGTGTCGATGATGCCAAGCTGCCAGAAATCCTGGAGAAGATCCAGAAGGGCGAGGAGCCGGGGTTCTTCGCTGGGCTGTTCGCCAAGGTCACCGGCCGCACGCCCGAGGAGGCCTTGCGCGAGTTCATGGAGGAGGTCGGCGAATTGATCTCGAGCCGTACGCAGACGCTGGCCGACGAGATGGGGCGCCTGGAGGGCGAACTGGCGAAGGAAATGAAGACGCTGTTCGGCGAACTGCAAGCGCTGGAGAGCCTCAAGCAATCGTACGGCACGCACTTCGCCAGCTTCACCATCGATGCGGCCGTGGCCCGGGCGTTCCTCGAGAAGGCCCGGCAGTACATGGCGCAGCAAAGCGCGGCAGCGGACCCTGCTGACGTGTCGGCCCAGGCACGGCTGCGTGAGCTGCAGGACAAGCTCAGGCTGCTGGAAAGCCGCGCCCTCGCGCTCGAAGGCACCTACACGCGCCTGCCGGCCGACCAGATGGTGATTCAGCAAATCGAGGCTGCCGGGATCGCGACCTTGCAAGAGACGGCCACCACAGTGTCCTCGCGCTTCGCGTCCATCAAGATGACCTTGCTGGCCATTCACGGCGCGTTCGCCGTCAAGTCGGTGCAGCAGATCGCCGAGCGCCAGGCGCGCCTTGACCAGCAATTGACGCAGCTGCGCGGCCAGGCCACCAAGGACGTGGCCGTCGCCGCGGCGAAGGCGCCCGGGGACAACCGCGTGGCGCAGGCGCAGCAGATCGCCGCGATCATCACGCAGACGCGCGAGATCCACGAACTGGTGGAAACGGCCAAGCAGGAAACGCAAGCGAAGTTCGAGACGGCGCGCCAGATGTTCCAGAAGTCGCGTGCCGACCTCGCGGCGCTCCACAATGCATGACAACGTTACGGAGAAACCATGCTCACACTGACTCTTGAAAAAACCGGCGCCGCGCCGGTCCGCAAGCTGCAACTCTCGCTCAACAAGGGAGCCGCGTTCAAAGTGACCGTCGCATGGCAGTGCGACGCCCGCCACCAGGACGACATTGACATCCACGCGCTCGAGGCACGCAACGCCGGCAGTGGTGCGAAGGTCGCGGTGATCGAAGAGATCCTGTCCACCTACAACACAACAAAGATGAGCCCGAAAACGGGCGTGCTGCAAACCGAAGCGGACGGCTCCTTCGCCACGCCCTCGGGTGGCCTGCGGCACTCGGGCGACGTCCGGGTGCAGGGCAACACCGAAACCATCATCATCGATGGCGCGAAACTTCCGGCGGGCGTGAACGAGATTCCCTTGTTCGCCACGGTCCACAAGGCCGAACACAGCGCAGGGCACGACGAGGGATCCGAGGCTGAGGCTGAGGCTGAGGCGGCCTTCGCCGATATCGAGGTGTGCACCGTCACCATCGCCGACGAGAGCGGGCGCGAGTTGGGCGCCTATCAGCTGGCCAAGGAGTTCGGCGAGTTCAATGTGGTGCAGCTGGGCAGCATCATGCACAGCGACAACGGCTGGGAGTATGCTCCCGTCGGCCGCGGTTTCACGGGCACGTTCAACGACGTTCTGAGCCACTTTTCTTGAGGCAAGCCATGCCGCCCGCGAAGGACAAATTGCGCCCGACAGTCCTCGGCCCTGCGGGCGCTTCGCTGCGCGACCCTGTGGGCGCCGCGCCGCGGCCGCAGGACGCGCCGGTGACAGCGGGTATGCCGGTCGCCCCGCCGGTGGTGCGGCGGCCGACGGCCATCCCGGGCGCCGAACGAAAGCGGATCGATGTGGCTGTTCGGGATCTGCAAGCGTTGTCGCCGGGCGCGACTGTCGGGGTGTACGAGCAGGCGCGAGCGCTGGTCGGCGCCTTCGTCGTTGACAAGGCTTCGCAGCGCAAGGCGATCCTGTGGGGACACGCACTGCAGCAGGCGCACAGCGACCTCGTCACCGAGATGCTTGCCCTTGCGCGCAGCCCCGTGCTGCGCCGGGTGGCGGCCTACCTCGCGCGAATGATGGACATCCTGGGATCGATCGACCTCATGGCCGTCTGCGGTCATGGCGGCGACGGCGTCGTCGGCCGGTTGTTTCAAGGCATGAACAGCCGGATCGACACGCCGGGCGAACTGGCCAAGGCCCAGGCCGAGCTGGAGCAATTGCTGGCACTCATGGGTGCGGCGCTGGAACCTCTGCTGGACCTGAAGGACCAGCTGTTGCGCCTGTCCGGTTCGATGGAGGGGACCGCAATCCAGGTCGAAGCCGCTGCCGTCGGCGCCCTGTTCCTGTCGCAGCGCCTTCGCCAGGACGACGCCGCACTGGCGCAGTGCTTTGTCGAGCGCAGCATGAGTCTGACGCAAACCCTGGCGCAAATGCGGCAAGCCGGCGCCACGCGACAATTGCAGATCGAGCAGCCGATCCGCCTGATCGGCGCCATCCAGAACGTGGCGCTGGTCGTGTTGCCAGCGTTCATAGGCAGCATCGCGTCCATCGCCGCCCTTGGCGCCAGCAAACCGACGGTCTCGCAGACCGAAGCGGGCGAACTGGCCTATCGGCTGCGGGACATCATCAAGCAGTTGAAACCCTGAACCAGGAGCAAACATGAACGGCAAACTTACACTCAATCTGGACAAGTCGGCCAGCGCGCTGCGCCTAGCGCTCGACAAGGCCGGCGTGGTGGCGAACGTGAAGGCGGAAACGGCCGCCATCATCGACGTCTCCGGCTCGTTCGAGCACGAGCACGAGGAGGGCACGACCAGCATCCTGATCGAGCGCCTCGTCCCCTTCTGCATGGTGCTCGACCCGGACCGCAAGATGGATGTCTTCACCTTCAGCGCTGGCGAAGACAACGCCCACTATGTCGGTGTGGTGACGCCCGACGATGCGCGCGACTACGTCACGCGCACCATCGTCGACCGGGTTCCTGGCTGGAACGGCGGCACGACCTACAGCTTCGTGCTCGAGCGAGCGCTGGAGCACTTCGGCTGGAAGGTGTGCGAAGAAGCGCACCGCACGTCGCAGGGCGCCGGCTTTCTGAGCCGCCTGTTCGGCTGGTCGCCAGGGGGCCAGGTGCACGGGCACGCGGCGCCGCACACGCACGACAAGAGGCGCACGCTCGTGCTCTTCATCACCGACGGCGAAAACGAAGCCAGCGACGAGGCGCGCACCATGCGTGTCCTCGAGGAATCGCAGAAGCGTGGCGACCAGGTCTACTTCCTGTTCATCGGCGCCTGTGAAGACAAGGGCGTGACGTTCGAATTCGTCCAGAAGATCGCACGCCGGTTCAGCAACACCGGCGTGGTAGTGATCCGCGACCTGGAAGCTTTCGTGGCGCAGTCGGACGAGGAACTGAACGCCACGCTTCTTGGCCCGGAGCTGGTCGCATGGCTCAAGACCTAGCCGGCGAAGTGGCGTCTCACCGACCATGGCGGGCGCTGGCGCTGGCCTGAATAACTCATCAGTAGAAGTCAGCGGCCTCGTGCGAAAACGCGTTAACAATAATAACGCCATTATTCACCGAGGGCCGCTGACGCCGATTGCCTCAGCTAGAGTACGTAGACCGTAGAATGCGATGCGCAAATCGTTGCGATCGCCGCGTCGACGTCTTCTGCGAATCCCGTTTTCGGGTACGCACAAAACAGGGAAAATGATTCGTTGGCGCAGAGCGTGCTCCAAAGATGCTCCAGGTGAATGGCAGCATCGCATTGCCCCGCACGCCACATGAGGGCGACCATTTCACCGAAAGCGCGCACCTTGCGGTGATGTTGCCGCACGCGGCCTAACAGATCAGCGACCATTTGCCGGAACAGGTTGTCGTCAGGCCAGCCGTCAATCATGAAGCGTTTCAGCGTTTCGGCGTTTTTCGGCGGCGTCGAGGATAGCAGAGCGCAGCCGTTCCTGGGCCTTGTTATTTGCTCACGTTCTGCACCTCGTCGAGCAGGCTGCACAACATCGGATATTGATGCTGACGCAGCAGTTGTTCGATGATGGCGGTCACGGCCGGGTGTTCGCCCGCGATACGCTCGATGATCAGCCCCACGCCATTGAGGTCAAGATGCTGTAGACCAAGGCGCAGCTGGGCACGGGTTTCTTGAGGCAATCGTGCCAGCTGATCGCGCAAGGTGGACATGTCAATGGGGTCGGGTTCTGCCTTGCGCGGCGACAGCACGTGCTTCGGCGCTTCCCCAGGTGCCGGCGGCATGTGGCGCGCCGTGCCGCTGGTCTCGAGCTCCAGGGTGAAATGGAAGATCGAACCGGCGCCCAGTTCCGAATCGACTTGCAGGCTGCCGCCCATCATGTCGACGAAATCGCGCGAGATGGTCAGGCCGAGGCCGGTGCCCACCTTGGCTAGCGCGTTATCGGATTGGACAAACGGCTCGAAGATGCGGTCCAGGTCGTCCTTTCGGATGCCGATGCCGCTGTCATGCACGGCGAAAGTCAGCGCACACAAATGCGCTTCGATCTGCCTGGCGTGCACGTCGAGGGTCACGCTGCCGTGTTCGGTAAATTTCACGGCATTTGCCAGCAGGTTCAGCAGAACCTGGCGCAGCTTGACGCCGTCGCAGCTGACCGCCATGGGCAAGCCCTCGCAATTGAGGGTGAGCACCAGGCCGGCCTGTTTGGCGCCGATGCTGATCATGTCGACCACTTCATGCAACATAATGGACAGGTTGACGCTGGACTTGTTCAAGCTGGCGCGGCCAGCTTCAATCTTGGTCAGTTCGAGGATATCGTTAATCAGGATTAGCAAATGCTGGCCGGAGCGCAGGATGATTCCGGCATTGACCTTTTCCTCGTCCGACAGGTTGGCCGAACTGGTCATCAATTGGGAAAAGCCGATCACCGCATTGAGCGGTGTACGCAGCTCGTGGCTCATATTCCCAAGGAAGATACTCTTGGTGCGGTTGGCCGCTTCGGCGGCGAGTTTCTCCACCTCAAGCTGGGCGGTCCGTTCCTTGACCAGCTCTTCCAGGCTTTCATTGCGCTTTTCCATCAGGTCGAGCGAAAACATTTCCTCCGTCCGCTGCAGGATATTTAGCGCGAAGAAGATCGATGCCAGGCAAAAGAACAGCAGGATCGCAGCGAGCAGGCCTACTTCCCGCTTCCAGGGCACGAGCGTGTCGTCGATGCTGATGCCGACGATGATGTACCAGGGGTAAGGGCCAATTTTCCGGTAACTGAAAATGCGCTCGATGCCGTCGACCTTGCTGAGCGCGCGATAGCTGCCGCCGAGCGGCTCCTTCGCCACGGCTGCCCGCGCCTCGGCCGAGATGTCCCTGGCGCCAATCTGCGCGGCCGGTGTGCCCTTGGACGGGTAGCGCAAAATGGTGGTCAGTTGTTCGTCGCGCAGACTCAGCACGCCATTCGAACCGACGTCGAGAGTGGAAAAAATGCCGTTGAATTCCTTGACGAAGGGCAGGGAGCCGAGGGCGATGCCAGCAAAGCCGCCATCAGGCTGGTTGATTCGCCTGGACATCAGGATCGACCATTCTTTCGTCACGCGCCCCATGACCGGCTTCGACAGCACCAGGCCGGTCGCGTGTTGCTGGGCCTGGCGCCGGAAATATTCGCGGTCGCGGATGTCGATCGGCTTGCCTGCGGTCACCCGCGTGCCTTCGTGGATCCAGCCGTCCCGGTTCGACACCCACAGCCCATCGAGTTCCGGCGTCGCGGTGCGATGGCGCAGCATGTAGGCGTTCAGCTCGGCCGGGTTGTAGTTGCCTGTAGCGAGGTGGCGTTCGGTTTCGTTGGCCAAGGCAAACAGGGCCACGTTGATTTTGTCCAGACGGCCTGTATAGTTGATTTCCAGCGCACGCGACAAATTGTCGGCCGTCGTCAGCGCTTGCTCTTCATAACCGCTTCGACTCTTGACCAGATAGGCGCCCACCAGCGCACAGGCGAGGGCATTGGCCAGAATTGCGCCGATCACCAATCGGATCAGGAGCGCCTTGCGATGCCGGCTTTTGGGCGGCGTGGAAGCCATGGGTGCCTTGCACTTGGTAAGCAATGTTGCGCAGGATGCGGCTCGATTATGGCCGAATGATGCCGGCGGTGCAATGAATGGCTGATTGCAAGATGTCTTTGCATATGAGAAAATATTGCACTAAATTTAACATCGTATGCGCCTCAAAACCAAGGAAATGACATGCAATTTGCCCGTAGCGTTGTGGCGATCTCGATCCTCTTTTCCGGGCTTGTGTATGCCCAGCCCATTGCCGAGCAGCGCGCCGTGGTCGAAGCATTCACGCCCAAGGGCACGGTAAAGGATGTGCGCCAAGTCACCGCGCGCTTCTCGGAGCCGATGGTGGCATTCGGCGACCCGCGGCTGGCGTCGCCGTTCGAGATGCAGTGCGCGGCAAAGGGCAATGGCCATTGGGCCGATGCGCGCAACTGGATGTTCGACTTTGACGCCGATCCGGCGGCCGGGCTCAAGTGCAACTTCAGCACGCGCCCCAAGCTCAAAGCCCTGTCCGGGAAAGAAGTCGTTGCAGCCAGTTTCGATTTCAATACCGGTGGCCCGGCAATCAAAGAAACCTGGCCGGAAGAGGGCGCCGAAGAAGTCGACGAAGACCAGGTCTTCCTGCTTGGCCTTGATGCGGCGCCGGACATGGCCAGCGTACGCGAACATGCATATTGCCGTACCAACGGCCTGGGCGAGCGCGTGCCGCTGCACATTATCGATGGCAAGGAACGCGAGCAAATCCTGGCAGAACAGAAAGGGCGCGCCAGTCAGTTTTTCCTGGTGCTAAACAAGCGCGCGCGCCTGGGACTGCTGGCCGTGAAGGACAAGCGTCTAGAAGAGGCGCCATTGGTGCTGGTGGCCCGCTGCGCCCGCAAGCTGGCCGCTGGCAGCGAGGTGACCATCGTCTGGGGCGCAGGTATCCGCGCCGCGAGCGGCGTTGCCAGCGCCAGCGAACAGACGCTGCCCTTCAAGGTGCGCGAGAATTTTTCGGTCAAGTCCACTTGCGAGCGCGTCAAGCCGAAAGCGGGCTGCATCCCGGTGGTGCCGATCACGCTGGTGTTTACCGCACCGGTCGAGCGCAAACTGGCTGCCGCCATCGAACTGCGCGGGGCCGACGGCAAGGTCATGCAGCCGACGCTCGATCCGCTGGCAAACACGGTCGACACGATCAGTTTCAAGGGCCCGTTTGCACCGCTGACCGAGGTGACCATCACGCTGCCTTCCGGCTTCAAGGACGATGCCAATCGGGCGCTGGTGAATGCCGCCTCGTTCCCCTTGAAGATCCGCATCGACGACGACTTGCCGCTCATTAAATTCCCGTCGCACTTCGGCATCCTGGAAGCGAATGCACAGCCGGTGCTGCCGGTCAGCGTGCGCAATGTCGAGGCGACCTTGAAAGGCATGCAGGCCAAGGTTGCCGGCGGCGCCGCATCGAGCGGCGATGGGAAGCTGGCGCGCATCGATACCAGCAGCGACCTGAGCATCGCCAACTGGCTCAACAAGGTACTGACGCCGCCCCATGAAGGCGGGGGCGATGAAGAGGGGCGTTGGCCGCGCGAAGGCGAGCGTTCCATGCTGTTCGGTAAAAAGGATGGCGACTTCAAGGCCACGCCGCTGACCCTGCCGCGCGCCGAAGGACCGCACACGCTGGAATTGATGGGCATTCCATTGCCGTCGACCGGCTTCTTCGTCGTCGAGTTCGCCAGCAAGCGCCTGGGGCAAACCCTGCTTGCCGCGAACAAGCCGTATTACGTCTATTCCAGCGCACTGGTCACGAATATGGCCGTGCATTTCAAGCTGGGACGCGAATCCTCGCTGGCCTGGGTCACCCAGCTCGATAACGCCAAGCCGGTCAAGAACGCCCAGGTCACCGTATCGACTTGCGATGGCGACCCGCTATGGAACGGCAAGACCGATGGCAACGGCGTGGTGCGCATCGACGAGGAATTGCCCACCAGTTACAACGACAAGTCGTGCTCCGGCCTGTTGATCGTGGCGCGCAAAGACCAGGACATGTCGTTTGCGCTCACCAAGTGGAACAATGGCATTCAACCCTGGCAGTTCAATCTGGCCAGCGGCAGCGGCGTCGGGCCGGTCATTGCCCACACGGTGTTCGACCGCCCCTTGTTCCGTGCCGGTGAAACCGTATCGATGAAGCATTTCGTGCGCACGCATACCAGTGCCGGTTTTGGCAGTGTTGACGCCGACCAATTGCCCGCCAAGGCCACGCTGACCCACAACGGCAGCGATCAGGCATATGACGTGCCGGTCACATGGACGGGCGGCGCCGGCGTTGCGACCTGGGCGATTCCCAAGGAAGCCAAGCTGGGCAGCTATTCGGTCACGCTGGCGCTTGCCACCGGCGCGCAACAGTCGGGCCGCTTCCGCGTCGAGCAATACCGCGTGCCGCTGATGAAGGCCGTGCTCAAACCACCGGCCAAGGCGCAGATCAGGGCCACGCAAGTGGACGTCGACGCGCAATTGAGCTACTTGTCCGGCGGCGCCGCCGCTGGCGCCCCCGTCAAATTCCGCAGCCGCCTGGTGGCCTATCCGCTGCAGTTCAAGGACTACGACGATTTCCGCTTTGGCGGCAAGGCGCCGAAGGAAGGCATCGAGGCGGTCGCGCCGTATTCTTACGATCCCGAGGGCGACGGCGACAGCGAGAGCGGCGAGGACGAGACCGTCGATGTGGCGGCAGGCATCGCCGGCTACCCGGTGCGCACGCGCAGCGTGACGCTGGACGCGAGCGGCGGGGCGCGCGTCAACTTTGCCGGCTTGCCGAAGTCCGACGAGCCGCGTGCGCTCGAAGTGGAAATGGAATACGTCGACCCGAATGGCCAGATTTTGACCTCCTCAACGCGCGTGCAGGTCCTGCCGTCGGCGCTGGTACTGGGCTTGCGGGTCGACGGCGGCTACGCTACCAAGGAAAAAATGTCCTTCAAGGTGCTGGCGCTCGATGCGCAAGGCAAGCTGCAGGCCGGGCGCAAGGTCACGGTCGATGCCTATCAGCGCAAGACTTTCGCCTACCGCAAGCGCTTGCTGGGCGGCTTCTATGCCTATGAACAAACCGCCGAAGTCAAACGCGTCGGCGAAGTGTGCAGCGGAAAGACCGATGCGCGCGGCTTGTTGCTGTGCGTGGGCGAGTCCCCCGAGTCCGGCGAACTGATGCTGGTGGCCAATGCCAAGGATGATGACGGCAACGTGGCGCAGGCCAGCAGCGACCTGTATGTGGCAGACGGCGACAACTGGTATGCCGCGTCCGCCAACGACCGGATCGACATCCTGTCCGACAAGCGCGACTACAAACCGGGCGAGACGGCCCGCTTCGAAGTGCGCATGCCGTTCCGGGAAGCGACCGCGCTGGTGACGGTCGAGCGCGAAGGTGTGCTGTATTCCAGCGTGGTTGAAATTAGCGCCAAGTCGCCGTTTATCGACGTGCCGATCGCGAAAAATTTCGGACCGAATACCTATGTCTCGGTCATGGTCGTGCGCGGACGCATCGATCCGGAAACGTCGCGCTATTCGTGGCTGCGGCGTTTGATCAACAAGATCGGCGTCTTTTTGGGCTGGGCGAAAAAATTGCCTGCCGATATGGACACCCATCCGACCGCGCTGGTCGACCTGACCAAGCCCGCGTTCCGCATGGGCGTAGCGCAAATCCGGGTTGGCTGGGATGCCTACGAACTGAAGGTCAAGGTGGACACGGACAAGCAGGTGTACAAGGTGCGCGATCGCGCCTTTGTGAATATCCATGTGACCGACGCGGCCGGCAAACCGGCGGCGAATGCCGAGATCGCGCTGGCCGCGGTCGACGAAGGCTTGCTGTCGCTGGCCGCGCCTACTTCGTGGCAATTGCTCGAAGCGATGATGGAGCGCCGTCCCGAGGAGGTGACGACGTCGACGGCGCAATCTCAGGTCATCGGCAAGCGCCATTTCGGCAAGAAGGCGGCGGCGCCGGGCGGTGGCGGCGGAGGCGAGGGCGCCAATGCGCGCGAGCTGTTCGATACCTTGCTGCTGTGGAAACCGTCGGTGCAGCTCGACGCACGCGGCAATGCGCGCGTGGAAGTGCCGCTCAACGATTCGCTGACCTCGTTCCGGATTGCCGCCGTGGCCCACGCCGACGACATGCAATTCGGTTCCGGCAGCGCCGTTATCCGTACGACGCAGGAAGTGATGCTGTTTGCCGGCCTGTCGCCGTTTGTGCGCGAAGGCGATCAGTTCGCTGCCAGCGTGACGGTACGCAATGGTGGCGAGCGTCCCCTGACACTTGACGTGAGCGCCGCCATGGCGGTCGACGCCAGCGCGGCCGAAACAGCAGTCGGCAAGCAACGCATCAGCCTGAAGCCTGGCGAAGCGAGCACCTTGTCCTTCCCGGCCACAGCGCCCTTCGACGCACGCAAATTGAACTGGAATATTGCCGCAACGGAAGTGACGGCCGCTGGCACACCGGCACGCGATGCGCTCAAGTTCGTGCAGAACGTCGGCTCCGCTTACCCCGTGCGCCTGTACCAGCAAACTCTGGAGCAGCTTGAACCAGGGAAAGCCTGGAGCTTCCAGGTCCAGAAGCCAGTTGGCGCCATCGCCGGCCGCGGTGGCATCGATGTGCGACTGGTCAATTCCCTGGGTGGCGAGCTCGGCGGCTTGCGCGAATGGATGACTCGCTATCCGTACGCTTGCCTAGAGCAGCGCACCTCGGTGGCCATCGCCCTGGAAGACAAGGCACGCTGGACCAGCGTCATGAGCAGCCTGCCGTCGTTCCTCGACAGCGATGGCCTGGCCAAGTATTTCCCGACTGGCTGGCTGCAAGGGGACGACGCGCTGACCGCTTACATGCTGACCATCGCCAACGAAGCTGGTTACGAGATTCCCGAGGCGCCGCGCAATCTGATGCTGCGCAGCCTGGAAAATTTCGTCGCCGGCAAAATCCATCGCTATGGTTCCTTGCAAACGGCCGATGTCGTGCTGCGCAAGCTGGCCGCGATTGATGCCCTGGCGCGCTATCAGATGGCCAAGCCGGCCATGCTGGAATCGCTCGAAATCGCGCCCAACCTGTGGCCAAGCTCGGGCGTGATCGACTGGGTATCGGTGCTCACGCGCATGAAGGACGTGCCGGACCGCGACCGCAAGCTGGCCGAAGCGCAGCAGATCCTGCGCTCGCGCCTGACGTTCTCGGGCACCACGATGAGCTTCTCGACCGAGAAGAGCGACTACCTGTGGTGGTTGATGGTGTCACCGGATGTTAATGCGGTGCGCGCATTGCGCCTGCTGTCGGACGATCCTGCCTTCCCGGCGGCCGATGCCGGGCGCCTGGCGCGTGGTGCGTTGGGTCGCCAGGCACAGGGCCGCTGGAGCACCACCGTGGCCAATGCCTGGGGCGTGCTGGCGCTGCGTCATTTCAAGAGCCGCTACGAGCGCGATCCGGTCAACGGCGAGAGCAGCGTGCAACTGGGTGATCAGGCACGGCGCTTGTCATGGGCCGACGCTGTATCGGGCAACACCGGCGACCCGACCCTGGGCACGCCGATGGGTCCTGGACTGGCGACGCACTTTGCCTGGCCGGCCGCAGCCGCACCGTTGTCGCTGCAGCACCAGGGGGGCGGCAAGCCATGGGCCTTCGTCGCGTCGCGCGCCTCGCTGCCGCTGGACAAGCCCTTGTTCGCCGGGTACAGCATCAAACGCACGGTCACGGCTGTGGAACAGAAAAACAGCGGACGCTGGCAAACCGGCGACACCTACCGCGTGACCCTGGACATCGATGCCCAGTCGGACCGCACCTGGGTGGTGCTGAACGACCCGGTCCCTGCGGGCGCCACCATTCTGGGCAGCGGGCTGGGCGGCGATTCGGCGCAACTGGCGTCGGGCGCCAAGAACCGCGGCTGGCAACGGCCGGCGTTCGAGGAGCGCGCCTTTGACGGTTTCCGCGCCTACTACAGCTATGTTCCCAAAGGGAAGTTCACGCTCGAGTACACGGTGCGGCTGAACGGCGCCGGGCGTTTCGAAATGCCGGCCACGCGGGTCGAAGCGATGTATGCCCCCGAAGTTTTTGCCGAACTGCCGGTGGCGAAGATGGATGTGACTGCGGCGGGCAAGTAATGCCGAAGCTGACATGGCCCAGGGTGCACTGGCGCGCGGTGTTTTCGCGCGCGAGGCTGGTGCGCGCTGCACGCGTGCTCGGTGCTTCCTGCGCCGTGCTCTGCGTCGTCATTGCCGCTTGCGTGCTGACGGCCAAGGTGCCGCGGTATAAAGAGGTGCGCGATGCACGCCGCAGTTCCGAGTCCGTGCTGCTTGATCGTAACAATGTGGTCATCGAACGCCTGCGCCTGGACATGCAACAGCGCATGCTGGACTGGATACCGCTAGAGGCGGTCTCGCCCGTGCTGCTGCGCGCCGTGGTGGTATCGGAAGACCAGCGGTTCTGGCGCCACATCGGGGTTGATGCACTGGGCGCTGGATCGGCACTGATGGACAACGTGCATCGCAGCCGCGCGCGCGGCGCCAGCACGATCAGCATGCAGCTGGCCAGCCTGATCGACCCTACGAGCAAGCCTGGCGCGCTTGGCTGGCGGCGCAAATTGCTGCAAATGCGCAATGCCATGGCGATTGAACTGCATTGGAGCAAACGCGAGATCCTGGAGGCCTACCTCAACCTGGTGCCGTTTCGCGGCGAACTGGTTGGCGTGGACGCCGCCTCGCGCGGCTTGCTGGCCAGGGGGGCAGGCGGCCTCGATAGCGCCGATGCGGCGATATTGGCGGTACTGATACGCGGCCCCGGTGCCGGCCATCGGCAGATCGGGCGGCGCGCATGCGCCACCTTGCGCAGCATGCAGATGGCATCGGTCTGTGAACGTGCCGCATTTATCGCCGGCGGCCTGCCGCGCTCGGGCTACGCCATGCCGGGCGTGGACGACGCTCCTCATCTGGCGCGCCGTCTGTTGCGTGCGCCGGGTGAACAATTGCGCGTGACGGTCGATGCGGGACTGCAACGCTTCGCCAGCGAAACCTTGCGCACCCACCTGGCCGACCTGACCGGTCGCAATGTGGAAGACGGCGCGGTGGTGGTGCTCGACAACCGGAGCGGGGAAGTGCTGGCCTACGTCGGTTCCAGCGGCGAAATGTCGAGTGCGGCTGCGGTCGATGGCGTGGCGGCGGAGCGCCAGCCGGGATCGACCCTCAAGCCTTTCCTGTACGCCCTTGCCATCGACCAGCGCTGGCTGACCGCCAGCTCCGTGCTCGACGATACGTCGCTGGCGCTGACCACGCCATCGGGCCTGTATGTGCCGCAGGATTACGACCGCCATTTCCAGGGCGCCGTGAGCGTGCGGGCGGCGCTGGGTTCTTCGCTGAACGTGCCGGCGGTGCGCACCTTGACCATGGTCGGGGTGGACCGTTTTCTCGCCACCTTGCGCGACCTTGGTTTGAGCAGCATGTCGCGCGACGCCGACCACTACGGTTACGGCCTGGCGCTGGGGGGCGCCGAAACCAATTTGCTGGAACTGAGCAACGCGTATCGCGTACTTGCCAACGGCGGAACCTGGTCGCCGGTGCGGTTTACCGAGGCGCAAGCGCAGGCAAAAGGACGCCAGGTGCTCAGTGCGCAAGCCAGCTTTATTGTCGGGGACATCCTGTCCGATCCCGACGCGCGGGCGATCACTTTCGGGCTGTCGAGCGCCTTGTCGACGCGCAGCTGGGCCGCCGTCAAGACCGGCACCAGCAAGGGCATGCGCGACAACTGGACAATTGGCTACACGGACCGCTACACCGTTGGCGTATGGGTCGGCAATTTTTCCGGCGCACCCATGTGGGACGTTTCCGGCATTACCGGCGCGGCGCCGATCTGGCGCGACATCGTCGAACATCTGCATGAACAGCATGGCGGCGGAGCGCCGGTGCCGCCGGCCGGCGTGCAGCGTCAGGACGTGGTGTTCAAGCCGGCGTTCGAAGCGCCGCGCAGCGACTGGATCATCAGCGACGGCGCGCGCCCGGCCAGCGCATCGGTGACCCGGCAACTGGTTGCAGCAAGCGCACAGCTGGTGGCGCCGCCCAACGGGGCCATCATCGCACCGGATCCCGATATTCCGGAGCTGCGCCAGTCATTGCTGCTGCAATCGTCCAGCAGCACCCGGACCTGTTTGCGTCTCGACGGCAAGCCGGTGGCGCGTTGCGGGCAGAGCACGGCGTTGCTGGCGCTGCCCCAGGCGGGACGGCATGTGCTGATGCTGACGGACCCGGCGGGGAAGACGCTCGACACCCATGTGTTCGACGTACGCGCGCTGGGCACGACGTCGGCCACGTTGGCAAAAAAGTAAGTTTGAAGGTTCGTAAAATAATATTGCGTGCCGAATTCACAATATGGACTTATACTCATGATCCACGGTTCATTTCGAGGTGCGCATGTGCGGCCGGATTTGGACAGTACTTTAATAAATTCTCGGAGAGATCAGCATGACAACAGGTATCGTGAAGTGGTTCAATGACGCAAAAGGTTTCGGTTTTATCACCCCGGACGATGGCTCGGAAGATTTGTTCGCGCATTTCTCGGCAATCAATTCGGCCGGCTTCAAGTCGCTGGCGGAAAACCAGCGCGTGAGCTTTGACGTCACCACTGGTCCTAAGGGCAAGCAAGCTGCAAACATCCAGCCGCAGTAATGCAAGCTGGTTGAGTAAAAAGGCCTCGCTTGAGGCTTTTTTTTCGTCTGTACCCCGGGGTCAGTGCCGCCATTACGACACGAGCTCAACCGCAACGCGGTTGAGCTCGTGTCGTAATGGCGGCACTGACCCCGGGTTAACGCTAGCCGTCGCTGCGCAGCGCGGCGATCGGGTCGAGCGCGGCTGCCTGGCGGGCTGGAAATACGCCGAAGGCCAGGCCTACGCCAACGCACAGCGTGACGGCCGTGATTAACATCAGCGGCGACCATGCGACCGACCAGCCAGCCAGCGCGGCAATCGAGTAGGCTGCGATCGCGCCCAGCACGACCCCGAGCAGGGCGCCCATCACGGCAATGACCAGCGCTTCGGCCAGGAATTGCTCGACCACGTCGCGCCGGCGCGCTCCCAGCGCGCGCTTGAGGCCAATCTCACGTCGCCGCTCCAGCACATTGGCCAGCATGATGTTCATGATGCCGATGCCGCCCACCAGCAGCGACACGGCCGCGATTGAACTCATCACGACAGTGAAGATCCGTTGCGTTTGCTGATGCTGGCGGTAAAGCCCCATCGGCACCACCAAATTGGTATCGTCGGCGCCGCCATGGCGCTGCTCGACCAGCGTCTGCAGCACCCGCGCCGCCACGTCCGGCGCGCTCTTGCCGTCCAGGCGCAGGCTGATGCCGTCGACCTCGTCCTCGATCAAGGTGAAGCGGAAGCGGGCACGCCCGGTCTGCCATGGCACGAACAGGCGCTCATCATCGAGCCCCAGCTTGACGCCTTCGAACTCGGCCTTCTGGTTGGCCCGGTCCGCCAGCACGCCGACTACTTCCAGCCACTGGTGATTGAGCTTCACGCGCCCGCCCACGGCAGGGCTGTCGCCAAACAAGGTGCGCGCAAGGCGCGGTCCAAGCACGCATACCGGCGCCAGCGTGGCGCCATCGGCTGGCGCAAACCAGCGCCCGCTGGCAACCTTCACGCCGCTGTGCTCGGCGTACTCGAGCGACACGGCGAACGCGGATGCGGTGGCGACCGTGGTCCCCCGCGCCAACAAGTCGACCTTGATTTCCTTGCGATACGAAACTGATTCGGCGCCCGGCACGACCGACAATGCCGCCGCGCCATCGGCAGCGGACAAGCCCAGCGAGCGGCTGCGCAATTCCTTGAGGCGGTCCGGCGCGATACTCTTCGCTTCGATCAGCACGTTGTTCAGTCCCAGTTCGGACACCAGGCGCAAGGCTTCGCGCTTGCTGCCTTCGCCCACCGCCAGCATGGCGACAATGGCGCCCACGCCGAACACCATGCCAAGCAGGGTCAGGCCGGTTCGCAGCTTGCGCCGCTGCAGTTCAACCATGGCTTCAATGATCAGTGCGCGATTCATGTGGTCTTTTTCTCGTTCTTTTTATTGTTTTTGTCGTCGGCAACCGGCGGCAGCAACAGGATGTGTTCGCCTGCGGTCAGGCCCGACTTGATCTCGCTGCGTACATTGCCGCGCTGGCCCAGTTGCACCATTTTCTTCACGCCGGGCGCGGCCTGGCCCACGAATACCGCGTATTTGTCGCCTTCCTGGACCAGCGCCAGGTTGGGCAGGGTGAGGGCGTCAGGGCGCTCGACCAGCATCACCGTGGCGCGCACCGCCTGGCCGGGCTTGAGCGCCAGTTTGGCCGTGACCTCCGGCCCGATGACGGCCTCGAAATCGCTGTACTTGACGGGCGACTCGCGCGACTTGGTGCTGGCGTTGCTGCTGACCTTGCTAACCTTGAGCTCGAACTCGGTTCCCGTGCCCGACAGACGCGCACGCACCGCCTGGCCCGGCTTCAGGCCGAAAGATTTGGCTTCCTCGACGCTGAACTTGGCGATCATCTTGCTTGAATCGGGCAACTTGCCGAACGCATTGCCGGACCATAGATTGGCGCCGATCTGCGCCTTGGCGCCATCCCAGCCGCTGGCCTGAACGAAGATGCCGTCATGCGGCGCGAGCAACTGCAGTTCGGCCAGGCTGGTGCGGCGCTGGCTTGCCTTGAGGCTGATGCTGCTTTTCTGGGTGGCCACGACGGCTTGGTCGGCCATCGTCCGGACCCCGACTTGGCCTGTCTTCCAGCCCAGGTAGGAGCGCTTGTTCTTGAGGAAGCTGGTGTCTTGCAGCGCATCGAGGATCTGGTTGCGCGTCAACACCCCGTTTTCGGCCTTGATGTCGCCGTAACGTTCGCTCAAACTGAGGTCGGTGTTGACCTTGGCCGTGGTCGCGCCCAGTTCCGCGCTCTTGACTGCCGCACCGGCCACCAGCGTTTGCTCGACCAGCGATTTACGCAGCAATTCCATTTCCGCTTCCGACAGTTCCAGGCGCGAACGCGGTGCGTCAAAACTGGCGATGACGTCGCCTTTCTTGACGAAGCTGCCGTCTTCGACAAGCGTCAGCAATTCCCGGTTCTCCCAGCCGGTACCCGGCACGGTCAACGCGGTGTTCGATGCTGAGATGATCTCGCCTTCCACGTCGATCGTCTCTACCCATTTGCGGGCGGCGAGCTGTTCGGACGGCGCGCTGCCGGCCGTGTCGTCGCCGCAGGCGCACAGGGCCAGGCTGACCGCCAGGCAGAGCAGTATTTTCATGATGATTTCCCCTTGAAAGGCAGCAGGCTGACCTGGACCGCAGCGCCTGGTTTGAGCCCCTTGGGCGGCGTATCGAATTCGAGTTCGAGATCGCGCACGATGATCGGCTGGCTGCGCGACTTGCCATGATAGGTGCGGCCCAGCGTGACCACCTTCGCATTGAGCGATGTGTTCGCGCCTTGCACGGTCACGCGCGCAGCCTGGCCTACATGCACGCCGGCGGCCTGCATCTCGGGCACCTTGGCCTGCACGATCATCTTGTCCTGGTCGGCCAGCGTCGCCACCGACGCGCCCATCCAGATCTGCCCGCCGATCGCGTACTTCTCGCCATTGAACTGGGTCCGGTACACCATCATCCCGGCGCGCGCGGCCTTGACCGTCATCTGTTCCTGGCCCTTGAGCAGTTGGGCAATCACGCTGTCGTGGCGCGCCACTTCGCTGGTAAGCGCGGTCAGCTCGGCCCGGCGGGCGCGCGCCTGCGCTGCGCTTTGCCTGAGCGCGAGCGCGGCCAGTTGTTCGGCCATCACGCGCTCGATCACGAGCTTGTCGTAATCGATACGCCGAATCAGTTCCTTCGGCTGCATTGCCTTGCGCTTGGCCCGTTCGAAGTTCGACGCCGCTTCGGCGACGGCCAGGTCGGCCGTGCGCGCACCTTCAGCATGATCGAGCTTGATTTTGGCCAGCGTGCTTTGCTTTTCCTTCAGCGTGGCGCGGCTGGTCTCCAGTTGCGTGGTGACCGTGTTGGCGTCGAAGGTCGCGATGGTGTCGCCCTTTTTGACCAGGGACCCCTCGGGGGCCAGGTTGGCCAGGGTGAATTGCCACACGTCGGGAATGGTGGGCGGGGAAACCGGCGTGGCGCCGCGAGAAGCGATCTCGCCTTCGATTTGCAGTTCCGCCGGCGCGGCCGGCGTTGCGCTTTCCGCCGCCCTGGCCGCTGCGGGTTCCACCAGCACGCTCATCCCTGCCACCAGCGCCAGGGTGTGCTCAGGCAGCGTGATGTCGACCCGGAAGTAGCGTGCGCTGCCCCAGGCCGCCTTGGCGACAGGCGCATTCGCGATGCCGGTGATCTTCGCTTCGAGCGCCTTGCCGGGCAGGGCGTCGAAAGTCAGACGCACCGCTTGTCCGATCGCCAGCGAAGGGCGGTCGGCCTCGGCGGCCCAGGCTTGCACGCGCATGCCGGCCGTACCCATGACGTAGCCGACCGAGTTGCCCGGATACGCGCTCGAACCTTCTTCGTAACGCTCGCCGCGCCATTCGCTGTAGCCATGCACGACGACACCATCGCGCACCGCCTTGACTTGCACCTGCTGCTGACGCGCGACATTGAAATCGATGGTGAGCTGGCGTTGCTTGGCCTGGAGGTCGGCATCGGTGCTGCGGCTTTGCACCGCCGCGAGCGCGGTGGCGCTGGCCTTTTTCTTGACGTCGAGGTCACGCTCAGCGCGTTCGCGTTCACCCTGGTAACGGTCGAAGTCCAGGCCCGAAATTTGCGAGCGTGGCAGTGCCGCATCAACCTTGGCCTTGGCCAGCGCCGCTGTCGCTTCGGCCAGCGCGCGGTCCGATTCCACCGCTTTCACTTCCAGGTCCGCAATTTCCTTGGCGGCTGTGGCGGCAGCCTGCGCCGCGTCGATCTGCAGTTGCCTGACGCTGGCCGCTTCCTGGCTGTCGATGCGCAGCAGCAGGTCGCCCTTTTTGACGACCGTGCCTTCCTCGACAAAATTGCGCAGCACCACGGGCGACGAGTTCGACGGCGGCACCGGGATCGGCTGCGAGTCGATGGCGTCGACCACGCCGGTGATCAGCAAAGGACGTTTCATTGGCGCCGCTGGCGTGGCCGCATGGGCAATCGCCACGCTGTGCGCCGGTCCGACGCCGGCGAAACCCAGGTAGGCGGCTGCCGGCACGATGACGGCAAGGGCAAGGGCGATTTTTTTCACGTTGTTTCCCGCGCGATGCGGCCGTCGTGCAGGTGGATGGTGCGTCCGGCGCGCATGGCGATATCCGGGTCATGGGTGACCAGGACCAGGGTCTGGCCGGCGGCGTTCAGTTCGGTCAGCAGCGCCATGACTTCGATGGCGCTCTTGGAGTCGAGGTTGCCGGTCGGTTCGTCGGCCAGCAGCAGGGCTGGCTGATTGAGCAGGGCGCGCGCAATGGCGGCGCGTTGCAGCTGGCCGCCCGACAATTCGCCGGGCCGGTGATCGATGCGCTTGCCAAGACCGATGCGCTCGAGCAGCTGGCGTGCGCGCTGCGGCGCCTGCTCGTCGGCCGGGTGCGCGTAACGCTGGGGCAGCAGCACGTTTTCCAGCACCGTCAAGCGCGGCAGCAGGTGGAAGGACTGGAAGACGAAGCCGATACGACGGTTGCGCAGGTCGGAAGCGGCGTTGTCGTCCAGCTCGCCCACTTCGTCCGTGCCAAGCCGGTAGCGGCCGGCGTCGGGGCGGTCGAGCGCGCCAAGTACGTTCAGCAGGGTCGACTTGCCCGAGCCGGATGGCCCCATGATGGCGACGAATTCGCCCGGCCGGATGGCCAGGTCGATGCCGTCAAGCGCCTTGATCTCGGCGCCGCCCTGGCGGTAGGTCTTGCGGATGCCATTCAACTCAATCATGCAAAACTGCCTCGCCTAAACGTCAAAGCAAGGATGTTACGGGCGAGCGAAAGTTATTGCAAATATAATTTTCCAAAAAACAATTTTTAGCGCAGGTTGCTGTAACGCTCGGTGCTCTTTTTCAGCACATACTCCCGCAGTTCACGGCCCTGCAACAAGCGTTCGGAATTGGCCTGCTCGGCCGTTTTGGCCGGTGGCGACGGCATCAATGGCGCCTTGACCACCGCCTCTGCCTTCGCTTCATCCGGCGACAAGGTGACCAGCCAGTCCGACTTGGGATGGCTGGCCGCTGGCTTGACCGGGACAGCCGGGGCGGCGGGCACTACTTCTGCCTTGGCAATGACGCGCGATGGTACTGATGCTGTTTGCACGGCGATGCGTGGCGCCTGCGGGATTGGGGCAGCCTTGGCGACGATGCGTACCGTTTTGACTGGCGCCTTGGCCTTGGCAACTATACGCGGCGCCTGCACCTTCGGTTCTGGCCGGACAGCGATGCGGGCCGGCGTTGGTGCCGGCGCCACCTTGGTGACGAGGCGCGCGGCCTTCGCCGCTGGCGCTACCTTGGCAACGATGCGCGGCGCGACCGCCACAGGCGCGGCTTTCGCCACCATGCGCGGCACCATGGCAGCGACAGCACGCGGCTTCACTATTGGCGCTGCCTTGGCAAGCACGCGCGGCACCGGTACGGCCGGCGCGTGCTTTGCGGCTATGCGCGGGGCAAGCGGCAGCGCGGCAGCTTTGGCGATCGGGCGGGACGGGGTGACCACGGGCGCAACTTTCACAACGACGCGTGGCGCAACGGCTGGCGGCGCTGGCTTTGCAACGAGGCGCGGCGCTACGGCGATCGGGACCCGATTTGCAATCGTGCGTGCTGGCTTGGCCACCGGGACGGACTGGGCAATGATGCGAGGGGGAAGCATGACCGGTTCGGCTCGTGGCACAGGCCGCGGCGCTACCTCGACAACTTGCTCGTCACGGTACACGGGCACCGGGGCTGGCGGATTGTCATAACGACGTTCCTGATAGCGCTGTGGTTCGGGGTCTGACTGCAACGGCCGATCGTCGGCATAACGGTCCGGTTCGTCTGCGCGCGACGCACGCTCATCGTCTGCATAACGATCGGCGCGACACTTGCGCCGCTCTGCCAGTTCCCCATCCCGGTTGACCCATTGCTCGATTCGGCAATTGCCTTCATAGAATACCGTCTTCGGAGCGCGGACATAGCGCCGGTTGGCGCCTTCGTCACGCCAGTCCTGCGCATGCGCGGCAAAGGGCGCTGCAAGCAGTGCAATCGGTAGCAGGAAGATTTTCAGGCTGGTCATGATGGACTCCTTCCGGGTTAGGCAGGCAATCGTACGCCTGCCTGTCGAAGTGAAAGGTCCCAGACCTGTATCACCTGTAACCAATGGTTTCAGTGCAACGGATTTTATTAAGCAGGCCGAGGGCACGACGAGAAGTAACCATATACCGCTTGTACTGCCCCGATTCGAACAGTTACACTCAGGCACGCTCTCTGTTCGCTGTGTTGATACCATCACCGGGAAGAACTTATGAAGATACTCATTGCCGACGACGATCCGCTGTCCGTGCTGTACATGCAGGACATGTTGCTCGAATGGGGCTTTGAGGTCGTGACCGCCGTCGATGGGGCTGCCGCGCTGGATTTGTTGCGTCAGCAAGATGGGCCGATGCTGGCCATCATCGACTCTGTGATTGCGGGGGAGGACGGCATCGCGCTATGCCGCGCCATCAGCGACACGATCGACGAGCGCTATATTTACGTCATCATGCTCGCGGCCGTGGCCGATGCCGCCTTCATATCCGACGCGATGGCGGCGGGCGCCGACGACTACCTCGGCAAGCCTTTCAATACCGGGCAGTTGCGCGTGCGCATGCGCGCCGGGCGTCGGATTGCAGAGCTGGAAGAAAAGCTGCGTTTTCGGGAAAGCCGCGACGCGCTCACCGGTACCTACAACCGCGCGACCATCCTGGAACTGCTGCAAAAGGAACTGGCGCGCCAGGCCAGGACCCATCACGCGGTCTCGGTAATCTTGTGCGACCTGGACAACTTCAAGAGCATCAACGACAGTTTCGGCCACCAGGCCGGCGATGAGGTATTGCGCGAGCTGACCCGGCGCATGGGCACCACGCTGCGGCCATACGATTCGTTTGGCCGCTACGCCAGCGAGGAATTGCTGGGCGTGCTGCCAAACTGTAATGTGGAGGGGGCGCTCGAGGTTGCCGAAAGGATGCGCGCGGCCGTGGCCGACAAGCCGGTCGCGACCAGCGCCGGCGAGGTGCTCATGACCGTCAGCATCGGTGTGGCGTCGGTCAGCGTGGAGCAGCCCACCAAACTGGGGGACCTGCTGCAGCGCGCCGACGAGGCGCTGCACCGGGCCAAGCAGAATGGTCGCAACTGCATCACCATCGCCAGTTGAACGGCTGGCCTACGCTTCGCTTTGCGGCAAGGGGAACTCGAAACTGACCCGCAGCACATCGAGGCGCGGCATCGCCTCGGTATCCCACTGGCTGCTGTAGTCATCCCGCGGGTCCATGCTATCGGTCACGATGGTAATTTCGGAGGCGTGGCCGCCCTTGAACATGTCGACCACGGTTTGAAAACGGCTCGGGGACTGGTTGATCAATACCAGGCATTCGCCCTTGCCGTCATTGTCGGTATAGGTCAGCGATCCCGGCTCGCGCTTCTGGTCTTCCGCCCCGGACCGCAGTTCCCGCACGATCATCGTCCAAGTTGCCTGTTCGACGAGCGTTCCCGTGGCGATATAGATCTTCGGTGATTTCACCACCCGCAATTTGATGGAAATGATCGGTGGATCATCCTCATTGCCATTTTGCTCGAGCGTCAGCAATACTTCGCGCGTCTCAAAGGTCATTGCGGCCATGTCGACATCCTTCGGGATCGAGGCAGCGGCGAAGCGCCCCTGCTTCCGCCAATCTTACATCGTCACGATCGTTTATGCCATCAGGCAACAGCAGCCTCTGCCGAACTAAATGCCCGGCTCGCTTGTCTAGTCTATGGTTGAGCTGCCTTGCCGACATTGCGCGGCATCATCACTTGCACTGGTGGCAGCCAAAAATTCTGCACTGGCCACGAAAAGGAAAACCGATATGAACAAGTACGCCTTGTATTGCCTGGGTATTGCTGCCTTGCTGAGTGGATGCGGCGGGTCCGGCAGCGCTTCGCATACCCCGGCGGCGGAGCCGGTCGTCGCGGCATCGACCGACGCCGTCCCTGACGAGCCGTCCCTGCTCGCCCATCCCGATGACGCCCCCTTGCCCGACGCCGACGACATGGCCGACGCCACTGCCGGGCCGGCTGTTTTCACGCTGGCCGGGTACGCAGCCGAGGGCGCCGCGGAGTTGGCCGATGCTGCCAGCGCGATCGATGACGCCAGTCCGCCGCTTGCATCGCTGGCGGCCAGCGCCGCCACCAACCTGTATGTCGCACCGGCTGGCTCCGACAGCAACCCCGGCACCGCCAGCCAGCCCTTTCGCTCGCTTGCGCGCGCAGCAAAGGCGGTCCGTCCGGGGACCAAGGTCTTTGTCGCGCCAGGCATGTACAGTGGCGGCTTTCGCACCAGTATCAGCGGCACGGCCGCAGCGCGCATCGTGTTTCTTTCCACCGTCAAGTGGGGCGCCAACATCGTGCCGCCAAAATATTCGGCCAGCAAGGTCGCCTGGGACAATCGCGGCAGCCACGTCGACATCGTCGGCTTCGAGATCGACGGCAGCGCTTATCAGGGCGGCGTGCGCTGGGCCCATGGCATTTACAACGGTGGTTCCTACGATGCGATTCGCAACAACCATGTGCACCATATCGCCCAGGGGATCGGGTGCACCGGGGCCGGGGGCGCCGCGATCGGCGTGGACAGCTACTACCGCGGGGCGCAGGCCGACGTGATCGCCAACCTGGTGCACGATATCGGTCCCGCCGGCTGCCGTTTCATCCACGGCATTTATGTGAGCACGTCGGGACGGATCAAGAACAATGTGGTGTACCGGGTGGCCGAAGGCGGCATTCACCTGTGGCACGATGCGCGCAACGTGGTCATTACCAACAACACGGTCACGACCTCGAACACCGGCATCATCGTCGGCGGCGGCAATTTCTATTATTCAAAAGGGCCGAACGACTATACCTCGGTGTACAGCAATATTGTGTACGACAACAAGATGGGCATCTCGGAACAGGGCAAGACCGGCCTGAACAATAGCTACCGGAACAACCTCGTGTATGGCAACAGCCGCTACGACTGGCGCCTGAACAACGGGTTGCGGCACAGCGACACGGTGAGCGAGGCGCCGCAGTTGATGGGCAGTTCGCGCAGCGCGGCGCCCAACCTGCGTCCGGCGGCCGGTTCGCCCGCAATCGGCCAGGCCACGGCGGCGCTGGCCGAGACCACCGATTTCGAAGGCCGTCCCCGTAACGCGCGGGCCGGCTACGACATCGGCGCTTTCCAGCACTAGCGCTGCGACTTCCAGAAGTGCCAGCCCCTGGCCGCTGCGGCGGGCGCGAACAGCGCAGGTGGCAGGCAGCCCAGGTATTTCGGATCTTCGGCCTCGAACAGGTGCGCGCCGCCGACCAGGTAAGCGCGCGTCAATTCGTCGCGCGCGCCGGGCTGGTCGCCCAGTTCGAACCGGCACTGGCCCAGTCGCATGTGCAGGAAGGGTATGCCGATGGCGCCGGGACAATGCATGACGGTCGAGAGGTTGTCGCGGCCAGCGACAAAATCGCCGCCAAGAAAATTGGCGTCACCAACGGCGGCCAGAATCCAGGTGGAGGCGTCGCATTCGAGCTTGGGTTCGGGAAGCAGATCCCAGGCAGCCCAATAGCAGCCGAGGGCCGCGGAAAAGCGCGCGCGGTCCGCGTCGGCGTCGCCTTGCGCGCACAGCCGGTCTATTTCACTCTGGAGTTGGTCGCTGATATCGGGCATGGTGGTCCTGGCTAGTCTTGCCAGACTACCACATCAGCTTTTTTTGCCGCGCCGCTTGCGTGCGGCTTGTGCGGGCTTTACGACTTGCAAGCGCTGGTGCAGGAGGGCAATAACGGCGGCCTCTTCGGGCTGGAGCGCGTGCAGATCGCCCGCCAGTTCCTGTTCGGTACGCACGCGCAGCGCCTCGAGCATGGTGCCGTCGAGATAGGATTCAATGACGGCAGGATGCACATAGCATTTCCGGCAGATCGATGGCGTGTTGCCGAGCCGTTCGGCGACCGCTTCGATGGCGCGCACGATATTTTTCTTGGCCTGCGTTTCGGAATCGAATTTTTCGAACTCGCGCAGCGCCAGCGCGGCCAGCACCGTCCCTGACCAGGTGCGGAAGTCCTTGGCGGTATAGTCTTCGCCGCTGAGGGCGCGCAGATAGTCGTTGACGTCGCCCGAGCCGATCGCGTGGGGTTCGCCGTCGTCGTCCAGGTACTGGAACAGGTCCTGGCCGGGCAGGTCGCGCAGACGGGCGATGATGCGGGCCAGGCGCTTGTCTTCAATGGTGACGTCGTGGAACACGCCGCTTTTTCCGCGGAAGCGAAATTGCACGGCACGCCCGTCGATGCGCACATGGTGCGAACGCAAGGTCGTCAAGCCGAAGGAATGGTTGGTGCGCGCATATTCTTCGTTACCGATCCGCATCATGGTCGCCTGCAGCAAGTGGACCACGGTCGCCAGCACTTTTTCACGCGGCAAGCCGGGCAGGCGCAGCGCGGCGTCGACCTCGCGCCGGATGGCCGGCAGGGCCTGGCCAAAGCTGATCATGCGTTCGTATTTGACTTCGTCGCGCAGCGAGCGCCAGCGCGGATGGTAGCGGTATTGCTTGCGTTTTTTTGCGTCGCGCCCGGTGGCCTGCAAGTGGCCATGCGCGAGCTTGCAGATCCACACATCGGTCCAGGCCGGCGGAATGGCCAGCGAGCGGATGCGCGCCAGCGTGGTTTCGTCCTCGATTGCGGCGCCGTCCGGCGCAAGGTAGCGAAAACCATCGTCACAGGCAAGCCGTGCAATGCCCGGGGACGCGTCGCTGACGTAGCGCAGGCCGGCCGAGCGGGCGGCCGCCGCGACGTCGGGCGCCGCTGGCGGGACGGCGGGATCTTCTCGTTTCATGCGGCAGGCCGCTGCGATGCTGCTGGCCGGTGCTGCTTTACTGCAAAGCGGCGATCCGCTGCGCACGCGGCGGGGCGGTGTTGAACATTTGCATATTCACCCGGGCCGCCTTGAGGGTGGCCACGTCAAGCGACAGGCCACCCGACGACGGCGTGTAGCGGCTTTGTTTGGCGAAGCGGGTAGGCAGGCGCGGCAGCATATAGCGTTCGACGCCTGCGCTGCTGCGGTTGGTGGCCGGGGCGGCGGTGGAGGCGGTGTCGTCGGCGTCGGTGCCGTTGATGACTTTGACCGTTTCGCTGTCGCCTGGGCAAACTTCGTCGGTGAGCGTCACGTGGCCCGACGGCGTGACGCATTTGTTGATGCCCGTACCAGCGAAGGCGGCTGAAGCGAAGACCATCCCTGCAAGGAAGAGGACGCGTGCGGTGGCTGGGCTTTTCATGATAGTGCTCCAAATGAGTGATTAACCCCAGTTTGGCCACTTTCACTTGTGTTATCTGTTCGTTAGCACACGCTGTTGTTCTTGCATCATTTTTCGTGCACCCACAGGAAGGCAAAAATGAAGCTGTTCATGGTGGCGTTGAACGCGGCGTGACCGACGACGGCGCTCCACACCGAATCGCTAGCGCGGCGCAGCCAGGCGAAGCACCAGGCCAGGATGAACATCAGCAGCACCCACAGGGCGCCTGACGCGGGCAGCAGGACCAGGCCGGCCGCAGTGGCCACGATGCCGTGGTGGCACAGGTGCACCAGCGCGAACAGGCCCGCTTCAACATGGGTGCTGGCGCGTACCGACAGGCGCTGCTCGAGCACCTTTTGCAAAAAACCGCGGAAAAACAATTCTTCGCCGATCGGACTGAACAGGCAGGCGACGATGGTGAAGGTCAGGTGCAGTTGCAGGATCGAATAGCCGGCGGTCGATTGCCCCTGGTAACTGCGCGCCACGCTGACGAACCAGTTGTCGGCCGAACTGCCAAACAACAGGAAACCGATGACGAAACAGAGCGCGGCGGCGGCGATGCCGATGCCGAGTCCGATTGCAAGATAGCCGGCGGCACGTGGCGCCTTCAGGCCCATCTGGTAGCGCCCATGCGGACTGAGCAGGACCCAGGGCAGGGCGATCATGGCCACGCACATCAGCAGGAACAGGCCGCGCGCACTGGTGGGACCGAGCATCGCGAAGGCGCGTACGCCGACGAACAGCATACAAAGGATGAGCGCCAGGGCGCCGATTCCCAGACTGCGGCCGCGCAGGCCGGGTTTCAGGTCGATACTTTTCATGGAGTTAATGTTGCAATTTTTATAATTTGACAAGTGTACGCAAGCGCGCACGCCTTGTCCAGAGTATTGACGCGCTGGCTTTGCCAGAGCAGGATTTTGTTGTCAACGCCGCCGCGCCCGGGCGCGCCCGGTGTACCATGGGTGCAATTCCATCCTTAGCGACCACACTATGTCCAAGACCCCACGCCCTGTTCCCCGCAAGCCGACTGCCGCGCCGGTGGAGGACAACGATGTCCTGGCCCAGTCGCTTGCCGAGCTGGCGCTTGACCTGTCTGAACGTGAACATGCCGAAGAAGAAGACAGCGCCGCATTGCACCTGAAGGAAGACGAATTCAACAAGCTGGTGCGCAACGCCTTGCGCAAGAAAAACGATGAAGCCTTGTACGGCGCCATCGAACGCGCGCGCTTTACCGATGTGGGCGCCTATCAGTATGCGCGCAGCCACATCGAGGAAGCGGCCGCCACCATCTTGCTGCGCAAGCACGGCGGGCCGGCGATGGAAGTGAACGCCTTCGCCTTGCCGCTATTCGTGCAAAGTTTCGGCGGCCTCAAGGAAGCCGACGGCTTCCAGGATGGCGACGCCTTTGTCGAACTGGTCGAAAGCTTCAAGAAGGCCGGCCTGGAAAGCCCGGGGGCCAAGGTGGTGATGATCAGCCATGCCTACGATGTGGACGAGGCTGCCCGCATCAGTTACAGCGACCTGAACGAAATGGCGCGCGACGCCGCCACCGCGATGACGGAAAAGAAGCTGGTGGCCACGCCGGCACTCGAACGCAGCATGGTGGGCTGGGCCCCGTCCGGCTTCGAGCCGGGCGACAAGGCGGTCGAGCTGCGCTACCTGCTCGGCTTTGCGCTCAAGCGCGCCGACGATCCGTTCTACCAGGCGCCCGCCGGCGAGGCAGCGGCCGACGCCTATTACGAGCAGCGCATGGCGCGCTACCGCAGCTGGACGGCGCAGGCCGGTCCGCTGGTGCAGCGCTGCCTGGCGCTCGACCCTGACGGGCTGCAGGTGCATTTCCTGTACCAGGACTTGTTCTTCGGCGCGCGCGAGCAAGGCATGGAAGAGCTGTCGATGCTGCGCGTGATCTCGGAACTGGGCGGCGCGCTGGAAGCAATAGCGGGCGGCGCCGAAGCCATCGTCGGTCCGGCCGATGTCGACGACATGATGGTGCTGCGGATCAGCCTGACCGGTCCCGACGGCGCGCCGCTGGGCTATTCCGAAAAGCCGCTGGACCTCGCCGCCGACCTGGCGTCCGAAGTGCGCGACGTGCATGAGGCGCTGGCCACCCTGGGCGTGGAGAAAGTGTCGGTCACGGTGCGCTTCGGCCCCGACGGCCTGCCGCACGAGATGCAGCCGTATCCGGGAACCGAGGCCGCCTAATTCATGCGGGCGTGGGCCAGCAAGGCCCACGCGACCGAAATGACCACCATGCCGGTCAGGGTGACGCACGACCAGGTGAAGAACCAGGCCGACAGCAGGCTGGCTTGCATGGCGCGCTCAAACAGCATGCCCAGGCCGAAATCAAAAAATGTCAGGAACGACCAGCGCCGCAAATAGGTGGGCAGGTAGCGGCACATGCGCAGGTTGTGCTGCAGCGCGGCGTGACGTTCGACCCTGTCGCGCGTGGTGTTCAGGTCGCGGAACAGCCAGCCGAAGAACATGAAGCGGTACCACAAGGTCAGGAAGGGCAGCTCGGGCGCGGCCGCTGTCATTGGTTCAGGGCTGTCTGGCATCGCAAGGTCTCCGGATGACGGCCGTGTGCGGCCTGCCGTGAAGCCAATATATACCGAACCGGACAATGCTGCACTCTTGCTTTTGCACCTGAGTGGGGCAGGCGGCGCCTATCCCCCCGCCACCGCAGCGAGCGGCCTTGGCTTGCCGATGCAATAGCCCTGTGCGAAATCGACGCCGATTTCCTTGAGGCTGGCCAGGATGGATTCATCGCTGACATATTCGGCGATGGTCTGACGTCCCATCATGTGGCTGATGTCGTTGGTAAAACGCACCATTTCGAAATCGACCTCGCTGGACGACATCATCTGGATGAAGGAACCGTCGATCTTGATGAAATTGACCGGCAGTTGTTTCAGGTAGGAAAATGAGGTCATGCCGGTGCCGAAATCGTCCAGCGAAAAGCGGCAGCCGCGCGCCGACATGGCCTCGATGAAGGCGATGGTCTTTTGCATGTCGGCGATCGCGCCGTGCTCGGTAATTTCGAAGCACAGCTTGTTGGCCGGCACATCTGAGGCGTCGAGCAGCTCGGCCGCGTACTTGTGGAAGGTCGGGTCGGTCAGGGAGCGGCGCGACAGGTTGATGCTGCACATGTTCAGCGTGGCCGTGTGCGCCTTGTTCTCCGACAGCCAGTTGAGCGTGCGCGAGAGCACCCAGCGGTCGATCTTGAGGATCACGTCGTAGCGCTCGGCAGCGGGGAGGAAGGTGCCCGGCATGACCGGTCCGGAACGCCCGTTGCGCAGGCGCAGCAGGATTTCATAGTGCTTTTTTCCGTCGCCATCGCTGAGCGCCATGATGGGTTGGCAGTACAGCTGCAGCTGCTCGTTCTGGAAGGCATGCGTGAGCCGGGTGACCCAGTGCATGTCGCTGCGCCGCTGGGCGAAATCGAGGTCGCCGTGATAGTGCACGAAGATGCGGTTGCGACCCCGTTCCTTGGCGATGTAGCAGGCATGGTCGGCGCGCCGCATGGCTTCTTCGACGCTGGCGGTGCTGCGGTCGATCGGGGTCAGGCCGATCGACACGCCCAGCTGGAACAAGCGCCCCTTGCAGGCGTAGCGGAAATTGCGCGTGGCCTCGAGGATCTTTTGCGCCACCGCCAGCGCTTCGTCGACGTCGCAGTGTTCGACAATCAGGGCGAATTCGTCGCCGCCGATGCGCGCCAGCGTATCGCGTTCGCGCACGTGATCGGCATAGGTATTGGCCAGCAATTTGAGCAGGTCGTCGCCAGCCGAGTGGCCACAGGTGTCGTTGACGATCTTGAACTGGTCCAGGTCCATGTACAGCAGGGCGGCCGCGTCGCCGTTGGGCGTGCCCGCCCGTTCCAGCGCGCGCTTGAGGCGCAGTTCGAATTCGCGCCGGTTGACCAGGCCGGTCAAGGCGTCATGGCTGGCCTCGAAGCCGAGGCGGCGCATCAACCGCTTCGATTCGGTGACGTCGTGAAGGATCAGCACTGCACCGATCAGCTCGCCATCGGCCAGGCAGACCGGTGCGACCGCGCTTTCGACCGAATAGGGGTGGTCGTCGCGGCTGAGCATGGTGAGATGGGGCAGGTGGGTCACTACCCGGCGTTCCCGGATGCAGCGTTCAACGGCGTCGAGGATGGCCACGGCCCCGCCCGGCTCGTGAAACTGTAACACTTCGTGGAAGCTGGACGCGAGCGCCTCGTGCTGGGGCACACCGGTCATGCGTTCGGCGGCCGGGTTCAGCGACGTGATATGGCCGTTGCGGTCGGCCGTGATGACGCCGTCGGTGATGGCGGCCAGGGTGACCAGCGCGCGTTCCTTTTCGGACGCGGCAGCCAGTTCGGCCCGTTTCAAGCTGGTGATGTCGTGCACCACCGCCACCGCCAGGCGGGCAATGCCGTCGGCGTCGAAGATGGGCGCGCTGGTGACGGCAAGGTGAAAGCGCGCACCGTCCTCGCGTTCATAGTGCAAGTCCTCGAAGGTCGTGGCCACCTGGTTGCGCACGGTCAGCGCCAGCGGCAAGTCTTCGTTGGCAATGCGGCCCCCTTGCGCATCGGTGAAGTGGAAACGGCCGTAGTCACGGTAGCTGTCCACCTTGTCGATGCTGCCACCGAGCAAGATGCTGGCCGCCTGGTTCTGGTAGGTGAGCTTGCCCGACGGCGCTTCGGCCAGCAGCACGCCGGACGGGAGTTGCTCGAGAATGTCGGCAAAGCGGGTGCGTTCGACGGTGAGCTGCTCGAGCAGGCGTTGCTTTTCTTGCTCGGACGCCTTCAGGCTGTCAATTGCCACGCACACGCCCATGAACTCGAGCGATGAGTCGCCGTCGCGCGGATGCCAGTTGGCGCGCAGGAAAAACCAATGATAGCGGCCGCCATGGCTGCGAAAGCGCAGCTCGGTTTCGAGGGGCGCGCTGTCGGGATGGGTGCGTACGGACTCGAGCTGGTCGCCAAAGGCGGCGCGGTCGTCGCGGTGCACGAAACCGAGCCAGTCGTGGAAGGCCAGCGTGCGCGAATCGCCCTCGTAACCGAGCAGCTGCATCAAATGGGTGGAGATCTCGACCTGGTCGCTGCCGAGGTTCCATTTCCAGGTGCCGGAATCGGCGGCCGTCAGGATCTGGTCGATTTCTTCTTTTTCCTTGGTGCATTGCTCAAGCAGCTTGTGCCGGGTCAGGTCCATGGTGACCTTGGAAAAACCCAGCAGCACGTTGTCGTTGTTGCGCAGCGCGGTGAGGGCAATGTGGGCCCAGAACAGGCTGCCATCCTTGCGCTTGCGCCAGGTTTCCTCGGAATAAAACCCTTCCTTGGCCGCCATGTCCAGATTGTGCTGGGGATGCCCGGCGGCGCGCTGCTCGTCTGTATAAAGCAGCGCCAGGTGGCTGCCTATGGCGTCGTCGGCCGTGTAGCCTTTCATTTCCTGCGCGCCCCGGTTCCAGACGGTGATATAGCCGTGCGGATCCATCAGGAACACAGCGACCTCGCGGATGCCAACCACCATCAGGCGATACAGTTCGGCCGCCTCGTGCTGGGGCAGTACCGATGCCAGGAACCGTTCGGGCATTTTCTCACCTTTGCATAAAGCAAACAGGTTGGACAAGTCAGCTTGTGCAAGAGTTCCCGCCACACGCGTGCTGCTTGGCAAATTCCCGTCGGGGGCGCATCATGTATTTATGAGTCAACAGAAGAACAACGCCGTGCTGCCCTTATCGTGCGGCACGCTGGTGGTCAATCCGGCCGGCCAGCTGCTGCTGTGCCATGTGACCGATACCGCGCATTGGGACATTCCCAAAGGTATGCAGGATTCCGGCGAAACGACCTTGGAGGCAGCCATGCGCGAACTGCGCGAGGAGGCCGGGATCGCCTTCGAGGCGGGCCGCTTCGAGGACCTGGGCGGCTTCGCCTACCGGCACGACAAGCGCCTGCACCTGTACCGGGTGCGCGTGCAGGATGAACTGGGCCAGCTCGCGCATCTGGCCTGTACCAGCTTTTTCCCGCATCCGGTCAGCGGCCGGCCCACGCCTGAAACCGACGGCTATCGCTGGGCTGGACGGAGCGTGCTGTCGGCCCTGTGCTGGCCGCGCATGGGGCAACTGTTGCTGTCGCTCGACTGGGATACCTGAGGGGGTGTTGTCCTAGCGCAGGCGGGGACCCGTAGCACCTGTGGTCAGATTCCGACAGAGAGCGGAGCGAGGGTGCTATGGGTCCCCGCCTGCGCGAGGACGACGGTTTGAAACCAACGCAGTGGTGACAGTCTTATTTTTCGCCGGCTCCTGGCGGGGATCGTCGCAATGCTTCGGCGATCGCATCGGCCGGTTTGCTGACCGGCGTGTCGTCAGGCATGGCGCCGACGCCACGCGTGGCGTCGCTCTGCTGGTCGAGCGCGACTTCTTCCGCTACGTCGAGCGAGGGATCCGCCTCGCTGGCCGGCAGCAAGCCTTCGGAGCGAACCGGTTTTTCCGGCGCTGGCGGTGTGGATAGATTGCTCATGGTGCTCTCCTTTCAAGGGTTTCAGCGCTCCAGCACGTAGCTGCCGGGCGCGCCGCACAGGCCTTGCTCCACCTGGCGCGCGGGCACCTGCGGCCCCGGCGAAACACGTTCGAGCCAGCGCAGCCATTCTTCCCACCAGGAGCCGTCGCGCTCCTCGGCGGTTTCGACCCAGCGCTCGGGATCGGTATAACAGCCGCCGCGCGGGTGCAGCGCCGTGTAGTAGTGGCGACCCGCATGGCCGGGCTCGCTGACAATGCCGGCATTGTGGCCGCCGCTGGTCAGCACGAACTGCACCTCGCATTGCGACAGCAGGTGGATCTTGTGGACCGAGCGCCACGGCGAGACATGGTCGGCCATGGTGGCCACGCCGAACAGCGGCAGGCGCAGGTCGGCCAGCGCAATGGGACGGTCAGCGACCCGGTAGCGCCCCGAAAACAAGTCGTTGTTCAGGAACAGCTTGCGCAGGTAGTCGCTGTGCATGCGGAAAGGCATGCGGGTGGAATCGGCATTCCAGGCCATCAGGTCGTTCATCGGCGCGCGCCGGCCCAGCAAATACTGGTTGACCGCCACCGACCACACCAGGTCGTGGCTGCGCAGCAGGCGGAAGGCGCCGGCCATCTGGCCGTTGTCGAGGTATCCCTGTTGCCACATTAAATCTTCAAGCCAGGCGATCTGGCTTTCATCGATGAACAGGGTCAGTTCGCCCGCCTCGCTGAAGTCGGTCTGCGCCGCCAGCAAGGTCATGGCGTTGATCGGGCCGTTGCTGTCGCAGCCGATGGCGGCCGCGGCGATCGAGAGCAGGGTGCCGCCCAGGCAGTAGCCGGTGGCGTTGATCTTTTGGCCGGGCACCAGCGCGCGCACCTGGTCGATCGCGGCCGTGACGCCGTGATGCAGGTAGTCGTCCATGTTCAGTTCGCTGTCAACCTTGTCAGGGTTGTGCCAGGAAATCATGAACACGGTGTGCCCGTGCGCGACCAGGTAGCGCACCAGCGAGTTGTGCGGCGACAGGTCGAGGATGTAGTACTTCATGATCCAGGCCGGCACGATCAGCATCGGTTCGGCGTGCACGGTGTCGGTGGTGGGCGAGTACTGGATCAGTTCGATTAAATGGTTGCGATAGACCACCTGGCCGGGCGTGACTGCCACTTCGATGCCGGGGCGGAATGCCTCGCTGCCGGCTGGCGCCTCGCCGGCCAGGCGGCGCTCGGCATCGTCGGCCAGGTTGAGCGCGCCGCGCACGAAGTTGGCGCCGCCCTCGGCCAGGCTGGCCTCGATCACCTCCGGATTGGTGGCGACGAAATTGACGGGTGAGACCAGGTCGAGCAGTTGCCGCGCCGCGAAGGAGAGCACCTGTTCGTGGTGCTGGGTGACGCCGTCGATGCCGGTGGTGGCGTTGTGCCACCACTGCTGGTTCAGCAGGAAGGCTTGCTGGTACAGGCTGTACGGCCAATGCTGCCAGGCTGGACTGCGGAAGCGCCGGTCTTGCGGCAAGGGTTCAATGCACGGTTCGACCGCGATGCCAAGCGCGCTGCAGGTGGCGAAGTGCAGCCAGCGCAAGTCCTTGGTCAGGGCTTTTTCCACGAGCCGGTTCCATTTGGCGGGCGAGAGCGCCAGGTGCATGCTCCAGTCGCACCATGCCAGCGCCAGGCTGGTAGGGGAAATGCCTTGCGTGAAGCGCCCCATCATGGCGTGCAGCAAGCGGTCGGCGTTGTCGGGCCCTTCGTCCGGCGCGGGGCGCAACACGGCAAGGTCGCTGCGCCGCTTCGACAGCTGGCGGGTTTCATGGATAGTGCTCGCTTGCATTTGCGCTCCTGAAAATGGGGTCGAACCCTAGCTTCGTATCGGCGTCAAATCCTCACTTGATGAACGTCAATGGTGTGCAGGGTGGGCGGCATTTGGAGTACGCTGGATCGGGTTGACGGCGGCGAAAGCCAGGAGCGATACCATGGCGGAACAAACCATTCCCATTCATGTGGTGCCGGTGGGGCAGGAAGAGTTGCAGGTATCGACGCGCCGGGTCGACACCGGGCGCGGCGTGCGCATCCACAAGACCGTGAGCGAGCAAGTGCGCCACGTTGACCAGGCTTTGCTGCGCGATGCCGTCGAGGTGCGCCGCGTCGCGGTCGACAAGATCGTGCCGCTGTCCGAAGCGCCGGCCACGCGCCATGAAGGCGACATCCTGATCGTCCCCGTCCTCGAAGAAATCCTGGTGCTTGAAAAGCGCGTGCGCATCAAGGAGGAAATTCACATCATTCGCCGCGTTCAGGAGGAACCCTATGCCAGCACGGTGGTCTTACGTGCTGAGCAGGTGTCCGTCGAGCGTTTCGACGACAGTTCCGATCCCGAAGCAAAACAATAGACGGAGGTAGCAAAATGCAGCATACACTCGTAGCCGTATTTGACAATCGTGGCGACGCCCAGAAGGCGCTCGAGGAACTGGTAAATTCCGGCTACTCGCGCGACCAGGCGCGCCTGTCCGAGGGCGACCCGGCTGGCGACACCAGCCTGTCCCCTGACAGCACCATCTCGCGCAGCAGCGCCGAGGATCCCGGATCCTTCGTCTCCAGCATCCGCAACTTTTTCACCGATATTTTTGGCACTGAGCGTGACGAAGACGCGCGCGTCTATTCGGAAGCGGTCAATCGCGGCCACTACGTGCTCACGGTCGTTACCGACAGCATGCCCGAGGTTGAGCGTGCGGCCGACCTGGTCGAACGTTTCGGCCCGATCGACATCGACGAGCAGGCGCAGCAATGGAGCGGCGGCCCCGGTACGCAGCGCCCCGGCAGCGGCGCCTGGCAACAGTCGCAGCCCATGTCGCAGCAATACGCCCAGGGCTCGCAAGAGACCTTGCAGCAAGGCGCCCAGCAGCGCCAGGGATCGCAGCAGCGCGCCGACACCACCGCCATTCCCGTAATCGAGGAAGAACTCAAGGTGGGCAAGCGCGAAGTCGACCGTGGCGGCGTGCGCATCTACCAACGGGTGGTGGAAACGCCTGTCAACGAGAGCGTCGGCCTGCGTGAAGAGCACGTCAATGTGGAGCGGCATCCGGTCAACCGTCCACTCGATCCGGCCGACGTTGCCGCCTTCCAGGAAACGACGATCGAACTACGCGAGACCGCCGAAGAAGCGGTGGTCGAAAAGACCGCGCGCGTGGTCGAGGAAGTCGTGGTCGGCAAGGAGGTTACGCAGCGCAACGAACAGATCAGCGATACGGTGCGGCGCACCGAAGTCGAGGTCGAGCAGATTGCGCCTGAGGACGATGCCTACTTCCGGGGGCACTGGACCAGCAACTATGCCAGCCAGGGCGGAACCTATGATGCCTACGCACCGGCGTATAGCTACGGCAGCACGATGGCGCGCAGCGAACTGTATCGCGGGCGTCCATGGAATGATGTGGAAAACAACTTGCGCACCGACTGGGAAGCCCGCAATCCCAATTCCGCGTGGGAGAGGGTGAAGGCGGCCGTCCGGCACGGATGGGAAAGGATCA
This sequence comes from Pseudomonadota bacterium, assembly GCA_040388275.1. Lineage (GTDB taxonomy): Bacteria > Pseudomonadota > Gammaproteobacteria > Burkholderiales > Burkholderiaceae_D > Telluria_A. The sequence goes on along the minus strand of JAZKCA010000020.1, from coordinate 126,029 downwards.
CTTCATAGTGCGGTATGCGCACGGACCGGCGTTCCCGGGCCGTGCGCAGCTGTAACGCTTAGTCGGCAAACACCTTTGCCGCCGGCGTGATGGTGACCGCCTCCGGCTTGATGTTGAGTTTCATGGCGCCGATGACCTTGTCTTCATCGAGCACTTCCTGCGCCTTGTTGCCGTCGTACTTGATCGGCGAGAACGCATCGGTGACCAGTTTTTCCTTCAGACCCTGCGCATCCTTGGCGATGACGACGACCGACAGGTTCTGTGCCGACAGGTGGCGCTTCATCGCCGCGTTCATGTCTTCGACCGTCAGTTTCGACAAGCCGTCGCGCATCATCTTGGTGAACTCGGCCGTGCCATGCCACTGCGAGTCGAGCGCATAGCCCAGGTACTGGTCCTGGGTGGCGGTCATCACGAACACGTTTTTCATCAGGTAGGCGCGGGTGGTCTCGAACTGTTCCTGGCTCAAGCCGCCCTGGATCACTTTGTCCAGCTCCGTCAGCGCGATGCGCAAGGCGAAATGGGCATTTTCAGGCGCGACCGGACGGATCCACACTTCGAACAGTTGCGCCTTGCGCGCCGCGTTCGGGCTCGGGAAGAACTGGAACATCCCGCGCGGGAAGGCTTCGATGTAGGCGTAGTCGCCATAGTTCATGCCGCGCAGTTCGCGGATGCGCTGGTACAGGTAGGCGTTCGACGCCCGATGCTCGCCGAGGAAGGTCTTGGCCATCCACAGTGCCGGGAAATCCGGATGCGAACGCGTCACAGTCAGCGGCAGGCCGAAAGACATTGCGGTTGCGCGCGTGTTCTTCTCGATGATTTCCACTTCCAGTCCGCGTGGCTTGCGACCCACCGGCACCGTGGTGGCGGGCAGGCCCGCGCCAGCCGGCAACTTCTCCAGTGCCTGCTTGAGCGCGGCGATCATGCTGTCGTTGACCGCGCCCGAAATGCCGACCTTGAGCGCGCCCTGGGTGTAGGCCTTCTTGTAGAAGTCCTTGACGTCGTCCAGGGTGATGGCATCGATGCCCTTGAGCGAACCGAGCACCGGGTGGCCGTACGGCGTGCCGGCGAAGACATTGGTTTGCAAGCGTTCCTTGCCCAGTTCTTCCTCGTTGTTATCCTTCAGGTCAACCTGCAGCGAATTCTTCAGCGAGTCCTTCAGGCGCTTGAAGTCTTCCTCGCGAAAGCCCGGAGAGAGCAGCATCGGCATGGTGATGTCGAGGTACTGGTTCCAGTTATCCTTGTGGATCGAACCGGTGAAGGTCGTCATTTCCTTGTCGGTCTGCTCGTTGAAGCTGCCGGCCATCGGGAACAGGGCCTTGGTCACTTCATCGACCTTGCGCTCGCTTGATCCGGCCGAGCCGACCATCATCGCGGTCAGGGCGGCCAAGCCTTCCTTGCCTTGCGGGTCGTGCGCCGATCCGGCTGCGAACAGCAGCTTGAAGCGGATCTGCGGCAGCTTCGACGCTTGCACCAGCACCTCGATCTTGGCGGCGTCCGCTTTCTGTTCGAAGCTGGCCAGGGTTGGCAAGGTGGCGATTGCCGCTGGCAGGGCCTGGTTCGACAGCGTGGTGACGACCATGCCCTCGTCAACCAGGTATTTGCGCCCTGCTGCGAGCAGGTCGGCCGGGGTCAGCGAATCGAGCAGGCGCGCGTACTGGTTCAAGGTGCCGTACGAACGGTGGTAGTGCACGAAGGAGGCGAGCGAGCCGGCGATCTGTTCGGTGTTGTCGAGCGAGCGGATCAAGCCGTACTTGCTGGCCGACTTGGCGTCCGCCAGCAGCCTGTCGCTGACGGCGGTGGTGCGGATTTGCGCGACCGTCTGCATGATCAGGTCGCGCACGTAGACCGTGTCTTCCATCTTCTTGACGCGGGCGCCAATGGTGGCCAGGGTGGGATCGACGCGGCCAGGCGTCGAATCGAACAACTGGTCGACTTTCTGCTCATCCTGCACCAGGCGCTTGTACAGCGGAGAAGTGCGGCCAAAGGACAACGACAGCAGCATTTGCAGCGCGGCCTGGTCCTTGACGGTGTCGGAGAATGCGGGGCTGCGGAAGGCCACGGTCACGAAGGGCAGGGTAGGCGTTGGCCAGGCCACGTGCTTGTAGATGGCGCCGGTGGGCGCAGGTTCGGCCGGCACCGCGCTCTTGTAGGTGCCCTTTTTCCAGCTGCTCCAGTATTTTTCGACCAGCGCGACCGCCTTGGCCGGCTCGACGTCGCCGGCAATGATGATCGTGGTGCGCTCGGGGCGGTACCAGCGGTCGAAGAAGACCTTCGAATAGGCATACTGGTTAGGCATGTCCTCGATGTCCTTGATGAAGCCCATCGTGGTGTGCTTGTAGGTGTGGGTCGTGAAGGCAGCGTCGCGCTGCACTTCGAACAGCTTGGAGATCGGATTGGCGCTGTTCTTGTTGTATTCACCCAGCACCGCGCGCGATTCGGTCTTGAACACGTCTTCGCCGTAGGACAGGTTCTGGAAGCGGTCGGCCTCGACCTTGAGGATGGTCTCCAGGTCTTCCTTGGCGAAGGTGGTGTGGTAGTTGGTCAGGTCGTCGCTGGTGTAGGCATTCTGGCGCGCGCCGGACTTGGTGATCACGGCCTGGTATTTTTCAGGGGGGTAGGCCTTGGTCCCGCGGAACATCATGTGCTCGAAAAAGTGGGCGAATCCCGATTTGCCTGGCTCGATTTCATTGCGCGAACCGGTCTGCACCGGGATCTGGACCGACACCAGGTTGGGGAAACCGGTCGGCACGATGATGATCTTCAAGCCGTTCGGCAAGGTCTTTTCGGTGGCGCTAAATGGCAACAGGTCTGCCTTGGCCGCGCTCTGGACGGTCGGCGCGCTCATGGCGAGGGCGGGCAGGGCCAGCAGGGTAATCGGGATAAATTTCGACACGTTGTCTCCTAGGTATAAAAAGCTGCCTCGGAGCATAGAATATTCGCTGTAGAAATAACAGCAAAAATTTATACATATGTGTTGGATCGGGGTAGTTAGTATGACAAGATGCGGACGCGGGAATGTTTCCCTTGGTTATCTATCTCCTTATGAAAGATCCGGATCACATGGCATTTACACGCGAAATTCTTGCAGCTGGTGCATGTCTTGTCCTTATGTCTTCCGCAGCAAGTGGTCAGTCACGACTTGCCTTCAAGAACTGCGAGATCAAAAGCCCACCAATTTACACCGAAGCATGTGTCGATACGACTTATGCATTCGCTACCAGGGCTGGAAAGACAGTTGCATCGCCAAGTGCCGAGATTGAAGGAAACCGCTTGCTCTTCTACTTTAAAGGACCGGCCGAGTCCGTTACCGTGGGGCGAGAAATGGCACCCTTGGCATTATCAAAATTCAGTGAAGATGAATGGGGCGCGGCCTTGGTGATTCCTGACATCGACAGGGTGCTCGCCACGGTGCAATTCAACGCCGCGCAATCCGGTGGCGGCAGCACGAACGCCGGAACCATCAAGGTAGCGGGAAAGCTTGCCGCTCCGATCTATCCCAAGGGAAATCTGCACGGGGTGAAATCAATTCCGCTTCCGAGTGAGCATCTGGGGAGTACACGAGCCATTCATGTTTGGTTGCCGCCAGGTTACACGACCGCAGTGAAGTATCCGGTCATTTATGTTGCTGACGGGGCGGTTATGCTGGCCAGGACACTGGAGCCGCGCATTGTGTCAGGCACTGTCCGTCCGGTCATCGTCGTCGCCATTAACGACTGCGGAAATGAGATGGTTCCCGGAGCCATGAGTTGTCGTGCCAACGAGTATGTGGACTTGCCGGCGGCGATGATGGGCCTGCCCGATGCCTATCAACGCCATGAAAAGTTCGTGCTCAACGAGGTCATTCCCTTCGTTGAACGTAGCTATAGCGTATCGACAAACAAGAAGGATCGTGCGGTGGCCGGTTTTTCCAGCGGCGCTGACTGGGCCGCGTCGATTGCGATGCGCAACCCGGGCGTGTTTGGGGGCGCAATCGTCATGTCGCCGATGATTTCGGTGTATCGGAATGCATCGGCGAAGTTGGAGGGGACATTCTTCATTACCGCGGGTTATCTGGATGCGGGCGCCATGCGGGCAGCTCCGTGCTTGGGAAGTGTGCTGGCTAAACGCGGTGCGGATTTCAGAATAACCAAGGTTCCTTACGGCCACTCCCAGGATTCGAACGAGCTGGCGTTCGCTAACGATGCCGCACTTTGGCTTGCCGGAAAGCCAGCAGCGTCAGGTCCCTTTATCGCACCAGCGGCGCCATGCCGCACGTTTGATTAAGCCGGCGGCCTAGACCAGTTCAGTCACCGGCAGGCTGATCCGGTTGCGGCCCATGTGCTTGGCGCGGTACAGGGCAGCATCGGCGGTAGCCACCAGCTGGCTTGGTTCGGCGTCGGTGGCGGCGATTGCCGTGGCCGCGCCTATGCTGACGGTCACGTGCTTGCCCTCGTCGCGCCCGTGCGGCAGGTGCAGCTGTTCGACCCGGCGGCGGATCCGTTCGGCCACGATGGCAGCGCCTTTCAGGGACTGGTTGGGCAGGATGACGGCGAACTCCTCGCCGCCGTATCGGGCCACCAGGTCGTTGGCGCGCATTTCGTTTGCCACGGCGCCGGCGATGCGTTTCAGGCATTCGTCGCCGCCCAGGTGGCCGTTGGCGTCGTTATAGGCCTTGAAGTTGTCGACATCGACCATCAGTAGCGATAGCGGCTGGTGCTGGCGCATGGCGCGCGCCCACTCGGCGCGCAGGGTGTCGTCGAAGCAGCGCCGGTTGGCAAGCCCGGTCAGCCCGTCGCGCGTGGCCAGCTGTTCCAGTGCGATCTGGGCGGTCTTTTCTTCGGTCATGTCGCGGAAGGTTTGCACCACGGCGGCGAGCGCGCCCTGGTCGTCGAAGATCGGGCTGGCGTCAGCTGCCAGGTAGCGGCGCCGGCCGCAGCGCGGCATGTCGCACCAGCTCTCGGCGCATAACTGGCCGGCAAGGTCGTGCCCGCGCGAAGTACGCAAGTACAGCCGTTCCATTTCCTCGGTGCGGTTCTGGATCACCAGGTCGGCCAGGGTAGGGCGGCGCGCGTCGTAGAAACTGCGCCAGTGATCTTGCGTGCCCAGCATTTCCGCCGCCGGGACGCCAGTGAGCCGTTCGCAGGCCCGGTTCCAGACGATCACGCGGCAGTCAGTGTCCAGCACGAAGGCCGGAACGGCCAGCATTTCCAGCAGCTTGTTAGCGAAGGCGCGCTCCTGCTCGGGAGCGGAATCGGTGCGCTGGCGCGTAGCGAGGTGTGTACTGTTCATGTGCCGTCCCTGTTCGAAAATCTGGCCTAGCGGCAAGTAATTGACTGCCGACAAGTCCTGATTTTGCTACTAGAGGGACACATTTCGTTTGATAAAAAACAAGCGAACGCAGATTCACCCGATTAGTGCACGGCCAGCGCCTGCGGGACCGGAAACGACAGTGTCAGCAAGGTGCCGCCAGCGGCCGGACTGTCGATGTTGAAGCGCCCGCCGATGGCCGCGACCCGCTCGCGAATGCCGGCCAGTCCGCCGCCGTGTTCGGGCAACTGGGCCGGCATGCCCACGCCGTTATCCTGGATCATCATTGTCAAGACGCTGCCGCAGCGTTGCAGCTCGACCGTGACCTCGGTGGCGTGCGCGTGGCGCACCACGTTGCACAGCGACTCTTGCAGGATGCGAAAGAGCATGGCGTCGCGCTCCTTGTCGCCGGGACAATCGAATACGGCAGGCTCGGCCAGCAGGATGTGGCGAATGCCGTGGGTGCGCGTCATCTCGCCCAGCTGCCATTCTATGGCGTGGCGCAAGCCGGTTTCCAGGGCCAGCGGACGCAGGTCGTTGATGACGGCGCGCAGCGAGCGGATGGTCAGGTCGAGGTTGCCCATCATGCTGGCGACCTTCTGGGTGATCATCGGGTGGGCGCCGGTGGTGCTCACGTGCAGCAGCGACAGGTCGATCTTGAGCGTCAGCAGGTTCTGGCCAAGGTCGTCGTGGATGTCCCGGCCAATGCGCTGGCGTTCGGTTTCGCGCACGCTTTCCTGCTGTTTTGCCAGGTGGCACAGGGACAGATGGGTGGCCGCCAGGGTCCGTTCGGCGCTCTGGCGGGCACTGCGCTCCACGTTCAGCTGCGCTTCCTTGTCGGCCAGCAGGTCGTCCAGGCGCAGGTGGCGCTTGAGCAGGGCATGAAAGCCCCAACCCAGCAGCAACATCCAGACGACTGCAACAAGCAATGAGGGCGTAGTGTTCATGGCATCCTTCCGATTTTTCCGATGATTCGAAGCCGACTCCGATAAAGTTACAGGGCAGTAATGCCGTGGTACTTGTCTCAGATCAACTCAATTTCGTAGCAGAATCAAGGGAGCGCGAAGCAAGCGGAAAATCGCCAATTTGGGGAGGCCGACCGGGGCTTGCTATAATGGAGGGTTGACGATTAGGGTTATAGCCGTGACTTACAGCATCAAAGAAATTTTCTACACCTTGCAGGGAGAGGGCGCCCACGCGGGCCGGCCGGCCGTGTTTTGCCGTTTCTCCGGCTGCAACCTGTGGAGCGGGCGCGAAAGCGACCGTGCCACGGCCGTGTGTACCTTTTGCGACACCGATTTCGTGGGTACCGATGGCGAACGGGGCGGTAAATTTGCCGACGGCGCTGCACTCGCGGCGGTGATCGACAGCCTGTGGCCGGCCGCCTATCCTGCCAGCAAATACGTGGTTTTTACCGGCGGCGAACCGCTGCTGCAGCTTGACGGCGCGCTGATCGCCGCCATGCATGCGTCCGGTTTTACGATCGCCATCGAAACCAATGGCACCTTGCCGGTACCGGCCGGTGTGGACTGGATTTGCGTCAGCCCGAAAATGGGATCGACCCTGGTGGTGGAAAAAGGCAACGAACTCAAGGTCGTCATTCCGCAAACCCGGCAAGACCTGGGCGCTTACGAGCACCTCGATTTCGACAATTTCTTCGTGCAGCCGATGGATGGTCCTCTGGCCGAGCACAACACCCGCCTGGCCATCGAGACCTGCAAGCGCAATCCCAAGTGGAAACTGAGCTTGCAAACCCATAAACTTTTACAAATACCTTAAGCCTTACATGCTAACGATTACACGCAAGCTCGAATTCGATGCAGGTCACCGCATTCCTGACCACAAAAGCCAGTGCCGCAACCTGCACGGGCACCGCTACACGCTCGAAATCACGCTGACCGGCGCGGTGATCCATGCCGAAGGCAATTCCGACAACGGCATGATCATGGATTTTTCCGACATCAAGGCGCTGGCCAAGGAACACCTGGTCGACGTGTGGGACCATGCCTTCCTGGTCTACGAAAAAGACGACAAGGTGCGCGACTTCCTGGCCACTTTGCCCGGCCACAAGACGGTTGTCATCGACCGCATTCCGACCGTTGAAAACCTGGCGCAGATCGCCTTCACGATCCTGAAAGCGGCCTACAAGGACCGTTTCGGCACGGGACTGCACCTGCACAAGCTGGTCTTGCACGAAACCCCGAACTGCTGGGCTGAAATCACCGATGCCTGATCAGGATTTCATGCAACTGGCGCTCGAACAGGCGCAACACGCATGGCGCCTGGGCGAAGTGCCGGTGGGTGCGGTCGTGGTCAAGGACGGGGAAGTCATCGCTACCGGTTTCAACCAGCCGATCGGCAGCCACGATCCGACCGCGCACGCCGAAATCGTGGCCCTGCGCGCTGCCGCGGACAAGCTCGGCAATTACCGGCTGCCGGGCTGCGAACTGTATGTGACCCTGGAGCCGTGCGTCATGTGCTCGGGCGCGATGATGCACGCGCGCCTGGCGCGGGTTGTGTATGGCGCAACGGATCCGAAGACGGGCGCCTGCGGTTCGGTGCTCAACCTGTTCGCGCAAGAACAACTGAATCACCACACAGAGGTGATGGGCGGCGTGCTGGCCGACGAGGCCAGCACCATGCTCAAGGCCTTTTTCGCAGAGCGGCGCAACGCTGCACGCAAGCAATAAGGCAGAATATTGCCGTAAAGTAGTATAGTTGGCGTATGAATTTCCTCACGCGCTGCCTGCTGCTCTTGCTGCTCCTGTGCTGTGCTGGCATTGCCAGCGCCGACGAAGCACTGGTATTGCGTGACGGCGATCAGTCCTATCCTGCCAATCGCTACCTTGGCCTGCTTGAAGACAAGGCCGGGACCCTCCTGCTCAAGGATGTCTTGCCCGGGCCACATGCGCCCGTATTTACCTACCCAAACCAGGATTCGACCAATGTCGGCTTTACCGAATCGGTCTACTGGGCGCGCCTGGACGTGGTCAACCGCCACACGACGATCTCGGAATGGCTGCTGGAATTTCAGTATCCGCTGATTGACCACGTGGAATTGGCGATCGTGTATCCGGATGGCAGGATCGAAACAGTGCGCAGCGGTGACCGGCTGCCCTTCGCCTTCCGCGCGATGAAACATCGCTTTCCCATGTTCAGGGTGTCGGTGCCGAGGGACCAGCACCTGACCATCTACCTGCGGGTGCGCTCCGAAGGCGCCTTGCAAATTCCCCTGATGCTGCACAGCACCAGTGCCCTGATGGCGCGCGACCATGATGAACAACTGCTGCTGGGCGTCTATTACGGCATCCTGCTGGCCATGTTTATCTATAACACCATGCTCTATCTGTCGGTGCGCGACCGCAACTACCTGTACTACTCGGTGTATGTGGGCGCCTGGGCCTTGATGCAGCTGACGCTGAACGGCCTTGCCTTCGAATATCTGTGGCCGCAGTCGCCCTACTGGGCGAATATGTCAGTGCCGGTGCTTGTGGGCACGGTCATCTGCAGCACCGCTCTGTTCACAGGCAACTTTTTGGAAGCGAAACGCTTTCATCCGAAACTGGCGACTGGGTTCAAGCTGTTTTTCCTGTACGGCCTGGTCGTTATTGTTGCGCCTTTTTTCATTCGGTATGCCACGGCCATCAAGCTCTCGCAAGCCGGTGCGCTGGCCGAGTGCGTCTTTGCGCTGACCGCCGGTGTGTTGTGCTGGAAGCGCGGCGGCGTGCAGGCGCGGTACTTCATGCTGGCGTGGACCATGCTGATTGTGGGCGCTGCAATGTACGTGATGCAAAACTCCGGCCGCATCGAGACCATGTTCATCACCGAATACGGCCTTCAGCTGGGCTCGGCCTTCGAAGTGCTGCTGTTTTCGTTTGCCCTGGCGCACAGGATGAAAACATTGCAGGAAGAAAATTTCCGGATCCAGCGCGAAGCCACGGAAAACCTGGAAGTGAGCGTGAAACAAAGGACGCTGGAGCTCGATAGCGCGTTGAGCAACTTGTCCGATGCCCACCAGCGTCTGAAGGACCTGAGCCGCATCGATGGTCTTACCGGCGTCAAGAACCGCGCCTATTTCGACGAGAAGATCGCCATTGAATGGCAGCGTGGCATGCGCGAACGCAATGCCCTCGGGATCCTGATGATCGACATCGACCATTTCAAGCGCATCAACGATACCTTCGGCCACCTTGGCGGCGATACCTGCCTGCGGGAAGTAGCCCACATGCTGGCGTTCAAGGTGCACCGCATTACCGACGATGCGTTCCGCTTCGGCGGCGAGGAATTCGTCGTCATGCTGCCCAGTACCGACCTGAAAGGCGCGATGCACATGGGGGAAGTGATGCGCGCGGCGATTGAATCGCTGGTCATCGTCCTGAACGGGACCACGGCGCCGATCACCATCAGCGTTGGGGTGGCCTGCATGGTGCCGGCCAAGGGCCAGAGCGTGGATCTGCTGATCGGCGCGGCCGACAAGGCCTTGTACCGGGCGAAAGATGGTGGCCGCAACCGCGTTTGCGGTGCTGAACCGGTGACAGAGCCGGCTCCGACCGCCTAGCCGAATCGGCCCGGTGCCGGCAAAAATGGTATCCTGACGCCACACAAACAGCTGTGCGCGGGCGCCATGAGACCTTAGCGCCACGGCGACAGGAGATCAGATTGTCACGTAACACAATTTCAAAGCAGGAAAAAGCAGAAAGCGCGCCCGGCATCGTCCGCCTGGCGCTGGAAATGCGCGCGCCATGGGAACTTGGCATTGCGCTGGCAGCCTATCCGTTCATGCGCAGCGCGCCCGCCGGCGATGGCCATCCGGTGCTGGTGTTTCCCGGCCTGGCTGCCGGCGACGTCACCACGGTAGTGATCCGGCGCTTCTTGCGCGACCTGGGCTATCCGGCCCACGCGTGGGAGCAGGGCCTCAATTTCGGCCCACGTCCGGGCGTGCTGGAAGCCTGCATCGAACGCATCCGCGAACTGCGCGCGGAACATGGCCGCGCAGTCAGCCTGGTGGGATGGAGCCTGGGCGGCGTGTATGCGCGCGAACTGGCCAAGATGATGCCCGACGACGTGCGCCAGGTAATCACGCTCGGCTCGCCGTTTACCGGCAACCCGAAAGCGACCAACGCCTGGCGCGTCTACCAGCTGGTATCGGGCGAAAAGGAAATCGACGAAGCGCGTTTCGCGGCCCTGAAGGAAACGCCCCGCGTGCCGACTACATCGATCTACAGCCGCACCGATGGCGTGGTGGCCTGGCAGTGCAGCGTGGAGCAGGAAACGGCCACCTCCGAAAACATCGAGGTCCATGCCAGCCATGTGGGCATGGGCCTCAATCCCACGGCGCTGTACGCGATTGCCGACCGGCTGGCGCAGCCCGAAGGCCAATGGAAGCGCTTTGACCATACGGCGCACACCGGGCTTAAAAAACTCCTGTTCCTCGACCCGAACCGCTCGTCCTGGCCGAACCCGTTCTTCGGCTTCTATTAATCGACAAAGGAAGTGTGCATGAAACACCTTAGCGGTCTGGATGCAACCTTCCTTCACCTCGAAACACCGGAAATGCCGATGCACGTCGGCGCCATGCATTTGTTCGACCTGCCGCCGGACCTGGAGGGCGAGTACATCGACGCCGTCAAGCTGCATATCGCGGGGCGCATGCACCTGGCCACGGTGTTTACCAAGAAGCTCGCCTTCATGCCGCTCGATATCGCCAACCCGGTGTGGGTCGACGATGACGACGTCGACCTCGATTACCACATCCGCCAGGTGAACCTGCCCAGGCCGGGCACGCAGGCGCAGCTGGAGGCCTACGTCGGGCGCTTGCATTCAAGTCTGCTCGACCGCAGCCGTCCGCTGTGGGAGTTCTATGTATTCAGCGGCCTGCAATCGGGCCAGATCGGCTTCTACACCAAGATCCACCATGCGGCGCTGGACGGGCAGGGGGCGATCGTCCTGGCGCACGCGCTGCTCGATGTGAGCGAGGTGCCGCGAGAAGTGCCGGCGCCGCCCGCGCACGACCACGCGCCCTACCAGCCGCCGGTATCGAGCATGCTCAAGGCTGCGCTGCGCGACACCTTCACCCAGTGCGCCAAGCTGGTCAAAGGCGTGCCCACCGGGCTCAAGGTGGCGGCCGGACTGCTGGCGCCGGCGCGCGGCGAAGACGGCAAGCGCCACCTGGGCTGGCCGGTGAAGCTCTCGCTGGCGCCGAAAACGCCGCTCAACGCCAGCATCACCAACCAGCGCGTGTTCGCCACCGCAACGGTCGACCTGGCGCAGGCACTGATGGTCGGCAAGGCCTTCGGCGCCACCCTCAACGACGTGGTGATGGCCATTGTCAGCGGCGCCATGCGGCGCTACCTGGACGAACATGGCGCCTTGCCGGCAAAGTCGCTGGTCGCCGCGGTGCCGGTCAGCCTGCGCGCCGACGGCGACACCGATTTGAACAACCAGGTCAGCATGATGCTGCTGTCGCTGTGCAGCGATATCGACGATCCGCATGCGCGCATGAAGGCCATCGTCAAGGCCTCGGCCAAGATGAAAAAGACGGCGTCGAACGTGAAGTCGATCATGCCGACCGATTTTCCCAGCCTGGGCGTCCCCTGGCTGATGAGCGGGCTGGTGTCGATGTACGGCCGCTCGCGCCTGGCCGATACGCTGCCGCCGCTGGCCAATGTGGTGGTCTCGAACCTGCCGGGACCGCGCGTGCCGCTGTACCTGGCCGGTACCCGCATGACGGCCAACTATCCCGTATCCATCGTCACCCACGGCCTTGCGCTGAACGTGACGGTACAAAGCTATAACGGCGCGCTCGATTTTGGCATGGTCGCCTGCCGCCGCGCAGTACCCGACATACGCCTGTTCGCAGCCTGCATGGCGCACACGCATGCCGAGCTGATGGCGCTGGCCAAGGTCCTGGCGCCGGCGCCGCCCCGCAAGCGCGCCGCTCCCAAAAAGCGCAAACCGCGCGCAGAAGCGGCGGCCTGACCATGCCTATCCTGAAATCGAACGGCATCAACATCGCCTACGAAACCGCGGGCGACCCGAAAGGCGTGCCGCTATTGTTGATCATGGGGCTGGGCATGCAGCTGATCGCCTGGCCCGACGACATGGTCGACGGCCTGGTGGAGCTGGGCTTTTACGTGCTCCGTTTCGACAACCGCGATGCTGGCCTGTCGAGCAAATTCGATCACGCCGGCAAGCCCAACCTGCCGCTTGCCTTCCTCAAGTCGTTGGTGCGCTGGCCGCTCAAGCCGGCCTACACGCTCGACGATATGGCCGACGACGCGATTGGCGTGATGCGCGCGCTCGGTGTCGCCCGCGCCCACGTGGTGGGGGCGTCGATGGGCGGCATGATTGCGCAGGTGTTCGCCGCGAAATATCCGGACCGGGTGCTGAGCCTGACCTCGATCATGTCGAGCAGCGGCCGGCGCGCGCTCCCGGGGCCAACCCGGGCGGCGCGCACGGCGCTGCTCAAGCGCCCGGCCAACCCGAACGACTTCGACAGCCTGGTCGCCCATTTGGCCAATACCTTCCGCGTGATCGGCAGTCCCGCCTATCCAACGCCGGAGAAGCAGTTGCGCGAGCGCGTGGCGCGTGCCATCAAGCGCAACGTCAGCACCGCCGGGGTGGCGCGCCAGATGGTGGCCATTGCCGCGTCGGGCGACCGCAGCAAGCTGCTCAAGACCATCACCGCACCGACCCTGGTGATCCACGGCGCGGCCGACCCGCTGGTGCCGCTGGCCTGCGGCGAAGATACCGCGCGCCAGGTGCCGGGCGCGCGCATCGAGATCATCGAAGGCATGGGCCATGATCTGCCGGCGCAGCTGATCGAAAGGCTGCTTGCCTTGATCGACGCCCACGCACACGGTAAGATGGCAGCCGATTCCACAGCGCCGCTCTTCGAAAAACAGTGAACACGAAAAAAATCAGCATCGCCATCGTCGCGCCAAGCGGCTATACCTTCGACGACGCAGCCATTGCGCAGGGCATTGCCCGGCTCGAGGCGCAAGGCCACACCGTCCACAACTACTTCGATACAGCCAAGGTGTTTCAGCGATTCGGCGGCACCGACGAGGCGCGCCTGGAACAGTTGAACGCGGCGGCCGCCGATCCGGCCGTGCAGGTGGTGATGGCGCTGCGCGGGCAATACGGTTTGTCACGCATTTTGCCGCGCATCGATTTTGAGCGCATGGCCGCCAGCGGGAAAATCTTCGTCGGCTTCAGCGATTTCACCGCGTTCCAGATGGCGCTGCTGGCCAAGACCGGCGCGATGAGCTATGCCGGGCCGATGTTCCTTTCCGATTTTGCGGCCGACGAGCCGCTGGCCTTTACGGTCGACGATTTCTTCCAGTGCCTCGGCAGCAGCACGCACCGCATCTCGCAAGTCGCTTTCGGCAACCCGGTGGTCAATGCCAGCGGCACCGTCTGGGGCGGCAACCTGGCGATGATCATGTCGCTGCTCGGCACCGACTATTTTCCGGCCATCGACGACGGCATTTTGTTCATCGAGGATGTCAACGAGCACCCGTACCGGGTCGAGCGCATGCTGTTGCAGCTGATGCAGGCCGGGGTGCTCGCGCGCCAGAAGGCGCTGATCCTGGGCGACTTTTCGGCCTACAAACTGGGGCCGAACGATAACGGCTACGACTTCGACGCCATGGTGGCCTACCTGCGCGCAACGCTGCCTTGCCCGGTGCTCACCGGGCTGCAGTTCGGGCATGGCCGCAAGCGCGTCACCATTCCATTCGGCGCCAGCGCGACACTGCATTCGGACGCCGCGCATTTCGAGCTGACCGTCAGCGGCTACCCGAACCTCTGCGATGCATAGCGGGGACTACTACCGCGCCACCAGCACCGGCGCGAGCTATCCGGCGCTGGCGGGACAGCACGACGCTGCCGTCTGCATCATCGGCGGCGGCTTTGCAGGTCTGTCCACGGCCCTGGCGCTGGCCGAGCGCGGCGTGACCGACATCGTGCTGCTGGAGTCGGAAACGGTGGGCTTCGGCGCGTCGGGCCGCAACGGCGGCTTTGTGTTCGGCGGCTTCTCGCTCGGCGAGCGCGCAATAATTGATACAGTTGGCGAGGAGGTCGGCAAAAAACTGTATCACATGACGCTCGCCGCGGTGGAGCGCATTCGCGCCCGCATCCACCAATACGGCATCGAGTGCGAGATGAAGGAAGAGGGCGTGTACCTCGCCAACTGGTTCGACGATGCCCGCATCCTCGACCAGCAGCAGCGCTTCATGGCCGACAAGCTGGGCGTGCCGTGGCAGCGCGTCAGCCCCGCGCAGCTGGCTGAAAAACTGGAATCGAAGCGCTATTTCGGCGCCCTGTTCGAGCCGGGCGCTTTCCATTTCCATCCACTCAAGTACGCCCAGGGCCTGGCACGCGTGCTGGCCGACAAGGGCGTGCGGGTGCATGAGGCGAGCCGCGTCACGCAGATTGCGCCCGACGGCAAGGGCTGGCGCATCGCCACCGGAGCTGGTGTGGTCAAGGCGCGCGAGGTCGTCGTTTGCTGCGGCGGCTACATTGAAAAGCTGTATCCGCGCCTGGGCAGCGCCGTGCTCCCGATCGCTACCTATGTGATGGTGACCGAGCCGTTGGGAGACCGCCTGCAAGGCGCCATGCGCACCGGGGCGGCCGTCTACGACACCCGCTTCGCCTTCGATTACTATCGCCCGCTGGCCGACACCCGCATCTTGTGGGGCGGGCGCATTTCGATCATGGAGCGCAGCGGCGCCGACGTCGCCCGCCTGCTGTACGGGGACATGCTCAAGGTCTACCCGCAATTGGCCGGCACCCAGGTCGACTACGCGTGGAGCGGCATGATGAGCTACGGCCGCCACAAGATGGCGCAACTTGGGCGCTTGCCCGAAGGGATCTGGTACGGCATGGGCTTCGGCGGCCACGGCGTGGCGCCGACCACCCTGGCCGGCGAGGTGCTGGCCGCCGCCATCTTGAACGAGGGCGCGGACCTGGACGATTTTGCGGCATGGGGTTTGCCGTCGACGGGTGGCCCGGCCGGCCTGCTGGCCGCGCAAATGGCGTACTGGTACTACGAATTGCGCGACTGGGTGCGCCAGTAGTGGCGGCGCGCTCGCCCCGTATCGATGCGCTGCGCGGGTTTGCGGTATTTGGCATCCTGCTGGTCAACGTATGGTCCATCGTGTATGGATTTTCGATGAACCGCTACGGCTTCCAGGAATTCATGCCGGTGGCCGAACAATACGTGCTGATGTTCGTCGCCGGCTTTGCCGAGGCAAAGTTCTACCCCATATTCGCCTTTCTGTTCGGCGCCGGCTTCGCTCTGCAGACCGGCGGCCTGCGCGCCGAGGGCCCGGTCCTTGCCGCCATCCGGCGCACCTACGATCGCCGGCTCGTCTGGCTGCTGGCCTGCGGCCTGCTGCACGGCGCCCTGATCTGGTACGGCGACATCCTCAGTTCCTACGCGATCACCGGATTCTGGCTCGCGCCAAAAGCCGGCCGCCGCTTGCGCGAACTGGCGGCCTCGCTGCGGATCCTGGTCTGGGTGAATCTGGCGATTTTCATCGTTACCAGCCTGATGATAGTGAACGGCGGCGGCTTTGATTCGGACATGGACGCGGTCATTGGGGCGGAGCGCGAACGCGCGGTGTTCACCCAGGGAGGCTGGGCCGATATCGCTGTCGAGCGGCTCTGGGACTTTGGCGAGAACCTGGCCGGCATTCTCATTTTTGGCACGCGCCTGGCGCTGCTGTTCGTGCTTGGCGTATTCGCCGTGCGCCTGGGCTGGCTGACGCGGCCTGCGCGAGCGCGCGCCGTCTGGCGCAAGGTGCTGCTGATCGGGCTCGCCGTGGGCCTGCCCTTGAACATGTGGTGGGCCCTGGTCGTGCCGGTGCAATCGGCCAATCCGTTCTTCCAGCCGCCGGGCGCGGACCTGGCCATGGCCTTGCTCGACGTCGCCGGCGCGTTCCTGGGCGCGGCCTATGTGGCAGCGTTCATGCTGGTACGGGAAAGCGCCGTGGCGTGGCTGGCCCCGGTTGGCAAGATGGCGCTCACCAATTACTTGACCCAGTCCTTGGTGCTGGTGTTCGTGCTCCAGGGCTTCGGACTCGGTCTCGGGGCCGTGATGGACCGGGCCGAGTTACTGGCCCTGTGCTTCGGCATCATGGCCGTCCAGTTGATGTTCTGCCACTGGTGGCTGGCCAGGCACGCGCAGGGGCCGTTCGAGGCGCTGTGGCGGCGCTACACCTACGCCGGCGCGACCGTGCGCGGTTGACGCTTGCCGTTGAGGAGCACCCCGATCCAGGTCGAGCGTGATTTGGCACCATGGCATACCTGCGCCATGTGTTTTCGGCAAGTTTTGAATGCGTATGTCCACTCCCGCACTGCACAATGTTAAAATAGCCGGTTAATCAAATCACCGCATTTAAAGGCAGCTTCGTGTTATCTACCGCAAATATCACCATGCAATTCGGCGCCAAGCCGCTGTTCGAAAACATTTCCGTCAAATTCGGCGATGGCAACCGCTACGGCCTGATCGGCGCCAATGGTTGCGGCAAGTCGACCTTCATGAAAATCCTGGGCGGCGACCTTGAGCCGTCCGGCGGCACCGTCATGCTCGACACCAACGAGCGCCTGGGCAAACTGCGCCAGGACCAGTTCGCGTTCGAAGACATGCGCGTACTCGACGTGGTCATGATGGGCCACACCGAACTGTGGAACGCCATTTCCGAGCGCGACGCGATCTACGCGAACCCGGAAGCGACCGACGACGACTACATGCACGCGGCCGAACTGGAAAGCAAAGTGGCCGAATACGACGGCTACTCGGCCGAAGCGCGCGCGGGGGAGCTGCTGCTCGGCGCCGGCGTGTCGATCGACCAGCACCAGGGTCCGATGAGCGCCGTGGCCCCCGGCTGGAAGCTGCGCGTGCTGCTGGCGCAGGCGCTGTTCTCGAACCCGGACATTCTGCTGCTCGACGAGCCGACCAACAACCTGGACATCAACACGATTCGCTGGCTCGAGGACGTGCTCAACGACCGCAACTCGACCATGATCATCATTTCCCACGATCGCCACTTCCTCAACCAGGTGTGCACCCACGTGGCCGACATGGATTACGGTACGCTCAAAGTCTACCCGGGCAACTACGACGAATACATGTTCGCGTCGACCCAGGCCCGCAACCAGCAACTGTCGAACAACGCCAAGGCCAAAGAGAAGGTCGCCGAACTGCAGGACTTCGTGCGCCGCTTCGCCGCCAACAAGTCGAAGGCACGCCAGGCCACCTCGCGCGCCAAGCAGATCGAAAAAATCAAGGTCGACGACATCAAGCCGTCGTCGCGCGCTTATCCGTTCGTGCGCTTCGAAGCCGAGAAAAAACTGCACCGCCTGGCGGTGGAAGTCGAAGGCATCTCCAAGAAGTATGACAAGCAGCTGTTCAAGAATTTCAGCATCATGGTCGAAGCGGGCGAACGCATCGCCATCATCGGCGCCAACGGCGCCGGCAAGACCACGCTGCTGCGCTGTATCGGCGCCGAGTTGACTGGCCTGCAAGCCGATACCGGCCGCGTCAAGTGGGCCGAGAACGCCAACGTAGGCTACATGCCGCAGGATCCGACCGAAGAATTCGCCAGCGACGCCGTGCTGACCGACTGGATCAACCAGTGGACCAAAGAGGGCGACGACGACCAGGCCGTGCGCTCCATCCTGGGCCGCCTGCTGTTTGGCGGCGACGATGTCAAGAAGTCGGTCAAGGTGCTGTCCGGCGGTGAAAAAGGCCGCATGATGTACGGCAAGCTGATGCTCGGCCGTCACAACGTGATGCTGCTCGATGAGCCGACCAACCACATGGACATGGAATCGATCGAGTCGCTCAATATCGCGCTCGAAAAATACACCGGCACCCTGATCTTCGTGTCGCACGACCGCGAATTCGTCTCGTCGCTGGCCAATCGCATCCTGGAAATCAAGGATAACGAGATCGTCGACTTCCGCGGCAACTACGAAGACTACCTGACCAGCCAGGGCATCGAATAAGCTGGCGTTCGGCAAAATTTTCATCCTTGTGAGATAGTATCGACATGAAAACTTTAGCCATCAAATCGGTCGAGTACGAACGCCCGGCGGACGGTGCAAGTTGCACAGCCCAAGCCTGGGCCCGTACCCCGGCCACCCCCAGCGCCGCTGAAAAAACCGCCCTCAAGGAGCGCATCAGGCGCTTGCTGAAGGAGCGTGAAGCGGTGCTGGTGGCCCACTACTACGTGGACGCCGACCTGCAGGACCTGGCCGAGGAAACCGGCGGCTGCGTCTCCGATTCGCTTGAAATGGCCCGCTTCGGGCGCGACCATCCGGCCAAGACCCTGGTCGTGGCGGGCGTGCGCTTCATGGGCGAGACAGCCAAGATCCTCAGTCCCGAAAAACGCATCCTGATGCCGGACCTGGACGCGACCTGTTCGCTCGACCTGGGTTGCCCGGCCGACGAATTTGCCGCCTTCTGCGACGCCCATCCCGATCGCACCGTGGTCGTGTATGCGAACACCAGCGCCGCTGTCAAGGCGCGTGCCGACTGGATGGTGACGTCCTCGATCGGTCTCGACATCGTGGCGCACCTGCACGCGCAGGGCAAAAAAATCCTGTGGGCGCCGGACAAGCACCTCGGTTCCTACATCCAGAAAAAGACCGGCGCCGACATGCTGCTGTGGCAGGGCTCCTGTCTGGTGCACGATGAGTTCAAGGCCGTCGAACTTGAACTGATGATGGCCGAGAACCCCGGCGCCAAGGTACTGGTGCATCCCGAGTCGCCCGCCAATGTGGTGGCGCTGGCCGATGTCGTCGGTTCCACGACCGAGCTGATCAACGCTGCCCAGACCATGGATGCGACCACCTTCATCGTCGCCACCGACAACGGCATCCTGCACAAGATGCGCGCCGCCGCCCCTGGCAAGCAGTTCATCGACGCGCCGACCGCCGGCAACAGCGCCACCTGCAAGAGCTGCGCACACTGCCCGTGGATGGCGATGAACGGCCTGCAGAACCTGGCCGACGTGCTCGAAAACGGCACGAATGAAATTCACGTCGATGCCGAGATCGGCAAGCTGGCGGTACGCGCGATCGACCGCATGCTCGACTTCGCCGCGGCGAAAAAGGCCAGGGCCTTGCCAACCGGCGAGCTGGCGAAAGAAGCAACCCTGTTTTCCGGAGTAGGCCCAGCATGAGCAAGTTGAACAATCCCTTTGGCCCGTTTGGCGAAACGCTGCAGCTGGCGTACCAGGCCAACATCCTCGCTGCGCTGCTTGAAGACGTCGGCAGCGGCGACCTGACCGGCAAGCTGGTACCGAACGACACCCGCGTGCGCGCCCGTGTCGTGGTGCGCGAAGATGCGGTCCTGTGCGGCGGACCATGGTTCGAAGGCGTGATGCAGGCGCTCGACCAGAGCATCGAAGTCGACTGGCAGTATGCCGAAGGCGACATGATGAAAACGGGCAGCGTGGTGTGCACCATCGATGCGCCACCACGTGCGCTGCTGACGGGCGAGCGCAGTGCGCTCAACTTCCTGCAGCTGCTGTCGGGCGTGGCCAGCGCCACGCGCGAGTATGTGGACCTGATCGCCGGCACCAAGGCGGCCATCCTCGACACGCGCAAGACCATGCCAGGCCTGCGTCAGGCACAGAAGTACGCGGTGCGCGTGGGCGGCGGCCAGAACCAGCGCATGGCGCTGTTCGACGGCATCCTGATCAAGGAAAACCATATCGCGGCCGCTGGCGGCGTGTCGCATGCGCTCAAGGCGGCACAGGAACTCAATGCCGGCGTCTCGATCCAGATCGAAGTCGAGACCCTGGCGCAGCTGTCCGAAGCGCTGCAGGCGGGCGCCACGTCCGTCTTGCTGGACAATTTCGAGCTGTCGGCCATGCGTGAAGCGGTGGCACTCAATGCCGGGCGTGCGCTGCTGGAAGCCTCGGGCGGCGTCAACATGGAAAGCGTGCGCGCGATCGCCGAGACCGGCGTCGACCGCATCTCGATCGGCAGCCTGACCAAGGACGTCAAGGCAACCGACTTCTCGTTGCGGATTATCGACTAGCGCAAACGCGCCAGCACGGCCGGCAACACCTGCTCGGCCGACTCTTCCACTTTCAATGCCAGCAGGTCGTCGGCCCGGGTCTTGCCCAGGTTGATGGCCGCAATCGGCTTGCCCGTCTGCGCCGCCAGGCGGCAGAAGCGAAATCCCGAAAACACGATCAGCGACGAGCCGATCACCAGCAGCGCGTCGGCCTCGGCCATATGCGCCAGCGCTTGGCCGGTACGGTCGGCAGGCAGGCCATCGCCAAAGAACACGACATCCGGCTTGAGCATGCCGCCGCAATGGACGCACCAGGGAATATGAAACTCGGCCAGCGCGTCCGGTTCGAGATGGGCGTCGCCGTCGGGCGCGGCCTGGGCTTCGAGCCCGGACAGGCCGGGATTGGCATCGATCAGCTGGGTCTGGACAAAGGCGCGCGAATAACTGGCGTGGCAATCGAGGCACACGACATGGTGTATATTGCCGTGCAATTCAAGCACGTCGTCGCTGCCGGCTTTCTGGTGCAGGCCGTCGACATTCTGGGTCATCAGTGCGCTCAAGCGCTGTTGCCATGCCATCTCGGCCAGCGCGCGGTGGCCCGCGTTCGGGGCGGCCCCGGCCAGCGCGGGATAGCCGACCATGCTGCGCGCCCAGTAGCGCCGGCGCACTGCATCGCTGCTGCGAAAGTCGGGCCCTTGTACCGGCGCTTTGCCGCGCCGCGCGCCATCCTTGTCGCGGTAATCGGGAATGCCCGATGCCGTGCTCATGCCCGCCCCGGTCAGCACCAGCAGGCGCGGATGGCGGTCAATGAAGTCGGCCAGTTTGGTCAGCGTGTCGGCCATGACCAATTCTACTATCGCCGCGCCGAGAACACGATGCCGCCCACGATCAAGGCGAACGCCAGCGCGTGGTAGGCGTGCGGGGCTTCGCCAAGGAAGGCGGCCGACATGATGGCGGTGAACAGCGGTGTCAGGTTGACAAAGAAGGCGCTCACGCTTGGCCCGGCGCGCTGCACGCCGGCGCCCCAGCAGCGAAAGGCGATGATGGCCGGGCCGATGGCCACGTACAGCAATCCCGCGGCCACCGGCCAGCTCCATCCGATGGCCACGTCGCCGAGCGCCCATTCGCCTGCCGCGAAGCTGCCCGACCACAGTACCCCGTAGATCACCTGGGCCAGCAGGAAAGCGGCCCAGTTGGCGCGCTCTTCGGGCGGGTCCTTCGGCTGTGTCAGGAGCCAGCTGTAGAAGGACCAGGCGATGGTCGCCAGGATCATGTAGACGTCGCCCGGCACCAGGCGCATGGCCAGCAACAGGTCCCACTGGCCGCGGCACAGGACCAGCAGCACGCCAGCGATCGACAGCGCCGCGCCGGCCATCTGTTTGCGCGTGACTGGAACGCCGAAGAAGAGGGCGCCGACCGCCATCATCCACACCGGCATGCCCGACGCGACCAGGGTCACGTTGATGGGCGTGGAGGTTTGCAGCGCGAGGTACTGGAAGGAGTTGTACAGACCGATCCCGAGCAGGCCCAGCAAGGCATAGCGGCGCCAGTTGCTGCGCAGGCCGCCGCTGGCGAACAGGGCGCGGCCCAGGGGCAGCAAGATCAGCAGCGCGATGCTCCAGCGCAACAGGTTGAGCGTCATCGGCGGCACCGCGTCGCGCACCAGGCGGCCGACGATGGCGTTGCCGGCCCACAGCAGCGGCGGGATAGTCAGCAGGGCGGCGGTGGAAAGAGAAAGTCGCTTTGTCATAAAAATTAAGCAGCTACAACATCGGGGTCAGACCTCTATTTGTTCCAACGTCGGGGTCAGACCTCTATTTGTTTCCGAAAGGATCAAAATAGAGGTCTGACCCTGATTGATACCGTGTATCCGGCGGCCGAGAATGGCGTTGCTGGCCGTCGGCAGATGTGGGATGGTCAGCAGGACTCTGGTCGGCGGCTTGGTCATGAAAGAACGGAAAAATCGGAGGCAGATCTTTATTTGTTTTCGAAAAGATCTGAATAGAGGTCTGACCCCGATTTATATCGTAAGCGCGCTGTTAGCGGCGCGGCGGCGTCAGGACGCTTGGCAGGGCCTTGGGCAAGGTATTTGGATAGTCGCGGCTAAAGTGCAGGCCGCGGCTTTCACGCCGGGTCAGCGCGCTGTTGACGATCAGGGACGCCACGTCGACCAGGTTGCGCAGTTCCAGCAGGTCGTGCGTGATGCGGAAGTTGCGGTAGTACTCGTCGATTTCTTCCTTCAGCAAGGCGATGCGGTGTTGCGCGCGCTCGAGCCGCTTGGTGGTGCGCACAATGCCGACATAGTTCCACATGAAGCGGCGCAGCTCGTCCCAGTTGTGGGCGATGACCACTTCTTCGTCGGCATTCGTGACGCGGCTTTCATCCCATGCCGGTAACGATGGCACCTCGGTCTTGGGCATGGCGGCAATTTCAAGCGCGCAGGCGCGGCCCACCACCAGGCATTCGAGCAGGGAATTGCTGGCCAGGCGGTTGGCGCCGTGCAAGCCGGTGCAGGCAGTCTCGCCGACCGCGTACAAGCCGGGCACATCGGTGCGTCCGGACAAGTCGGTGACCACGCCGCCGCAGGTAAAGTGGACCGCAGGCACCACCGGGATCGGCTGTTTGGTCATGTCGATGCCCAGTTCCAGGCAGCGCGCGTAGATGGTCGGAAAGTGTTCGATCAAGAATTCCGGCGTCTTGTGGCTGATGTCGAGGTTGACGTAGTCCAGGCCGCGCTTCTTCATTTCAAAGTCGATCGCGCGGGCCACGACATCGCGCGGGGCGAGTTCGCCCCGTTCGTCGTACATCGGCATGAAGCGGGTGCCCGCAGCAGCGCCCGCTTCGGGCGGCAGCTTGAGCAGGCCGCCTTCGCCGCGAATCGCTTCCGTAATCAGGAAAGACTTGGCGAACGGGTGGTACAAACAGGTCGGATGGAACTGGATGAATTCCATGTTCGATACCCGGCAGCCGGCGCGCCAGGCCATGGCGATGCCGTCGCCGGTGGCGGTGTCCGGATTGGTGGTGTACAGGTAGACCTTGCCCGCGCCGCCGGTGCACAAGACCGTGTGCTCGGCCTCGAAGGTGATGACGGTGCCGGTCTTTTCGTCCTGGACATACACGCCCAGGCAATGCGGCTGGCTCGGATTGGCCGTGGCCGGGTGCGTGACTTTCCCGCTCAGCTTGTCGGAAGTGATCACGTCGATCGCGCAATGCTGCTCGAACAAGGTGATGTTCGGGTGGGCGCGTACTTTTTGCTCCAGCGTCACTTGCACGGCGTGGCCGGTGGCGTCGGCCGCGTGGATGATGCGCCGCTGGCTGTGGCCGCCTTCGCGGGTCAGGTGGAAACCCATTTCGGCCGTCTCGTCGCGCGTAAACGGCACGCCCTGGTCGATCAGCCACTGGATGGCTTCACGGCCATGCTCGACGATGAAGCGGGTGGCCGCCTCGTCGCACAGGCCGCCGCCGGCAATCAGGGTGTCGTCGATGTGCTGCTGGTGGGTGTCGCCCGAATCGAGCACGGCGGCAATGCCGCCCTGGGCCCAGTTGCTGGCGCCGTCCAGCAGTGCGCGCTTGGAAATGATGGCCACGGTGCGCGTCTGCGCCAGGTGGAGGGCAACCGACAGGCCTGCGAGGCCGCTGCCGACAATGGCGACGTCAAATTTCATGATGGGCGAATTTTATTGTGCGGAATCATCACTATAGTCTATTTGCCATGGACGCGTTTGTCCGTACGGAAAGGTCCCCGGGTTCGATTGTTCGTAGTCAATGCCCGGCCCTTCGGAAGCCGCCACACTCAGGGAGCCATTTCTTGTTGCCTAGCATGGAGGAGCCCCTTGATACGGATTTTCAATCACTACGTTTCCAAGATGGCCTTCATCCTGCTGCTGCTCGAGCTGGTAATGCTGCTGGCGTCGGCCAGCGTGGCGTCGGCCATCTGGGTCTCCGATGGCCAGGGCCACTTCCGCACCGATAACCTCTACCTGTCGTCCCTCACGTTTGCGCTGGTCATCATTTTCAGCATGAGCGCGCTTGGCATGTACCAGCATAGCTCGCGCGAAGGCATGCGCACCACCTTGTTCCGTATCATGCCGTCGTTTGCGCTCGGTTTTGCCCTGCTCAGCGCGCTGATCGCGGTCCGGCCCGAGATGTACTGGGGACGCGGCATCAGCAGCGTCATTTTCGCCATTGGCGCCACCGGCGTGGTGCTCACGCGCCTGGTGGTGTTCAAATCGGCCGAGTCGGCGCTGCTGGAGGCGCGCCTGATCTTCATCGGCAGCGGGCCGATGGCGCGCGAGTGCATCGACCTGGCGTTTCGCAAGTTCGGTTTTCACCAGTTCAAGGTGGTCGGCTGCGTCGCGGTCGAAGGCGAGGAAAACGCCGTGCCCGCGCCCTATCTGTTGCCCATGGGCGAGTCGCTGCTGATGATGGCGCAAAAATACGAAGCGAGCGAGATCGTGGTCACGGTCAGCAACCGGCGCGGCAGCGCTTTCCCGATCGAGCAACTGCTCGCCTGCGCGCTGGGGGGCGTGCGGGTGATCGACGCCGCCACCTTTTTCGAGCGCGAAGCGTCCCAGATCCGGCTCGACTCCTTGCAGCCAAGCTACCTGATTTTCGGCGGCGGCTTCGACCAGAGCTTTCTTCGCGCCAGCGTCAAGCGCATGTTCGATCTGCTGGCCGGCCTGGCGATCATCCTGGCCAGCCTGCCGGTGCTGCTGCTCGCCGCTGCGGCCATCGCCATTGAAGATGGCGCGCCCGTGTTCTACCACCAGGAACGCGTGGGGCGCAACGGCCGCATCTTCAGCGTGCTCAAGCTGCGCAGCATGGTCAAAAACGCCGAGGAGGGCGGTTTGCCGACCTGGGCGGTCACGAATGATCCGCGCGTGACCCGGGTCGGGCGCCTGCTGCGTACCCTGCGCATCGACGAGCTGCCACAGATGTTCAACGTGTTGCGCGGCGACATGAGCTTCGTCGGGCCGCGCCCCGAACGCGCCTACTTCGTCGACAAGCTGATCGGTGAAGTGCCCTATTACAACGTTCGGCACAGCATCAAACCGGGCGTGACCGGTCTGGCGCAGGTGCGCTACCAGTATGGCGCCTCGATCGACGACGCCATCCAGAAACTGCAATACGACCTGTATTACGTGAAGAACAACAGCCTGTTCCTCGATCTGCTGATCCTGATCGATACCGTGCAGGTCGTACTGATGGGCAAGGGAAGCCGCTAATCCAAGGAGGACCGTATGGGCAAGAAAAAGCTGTTGGTGGTGGAAGACGACAAGGGCTTGCAAAAGCAGCTGCGCTGGAGCTTCGACGCCTACGAAGTGGTGGTGGCCGACGACCGCGACAGCGCGCTGGCCCAGGTGCGGCGCCATCAGCCGGCCGTGGTGACCATGGACCTGGGCTTGCCGCCCGACCCGGACGGCGCCAGCGAAGGCCTGGCCACCTTGCAGCAGATCCTGGCGCTGTCCCCGTCCACCAAGATTATTGTGCTGTCGGGCAACCAGGATCGCGCCAATGCGCTCAAGGCCGTCGCCATGGGCGCTTACGATTTTCACCGCAAGCCGTGCGAGCCCGAGCTGCTGAAACTGGTCATCGAACGCGCTTTCGTGCTGCACGCGATGCAGCAGGAAAACCAGCGCATGCTGCAGATCCAGTCCGACTCGCCCCTGGCCGGCATCGTCACGCGTGATCCGGCGATGTTGCGGCTGTGCCGCAATGTCGAAAAGCTGGCGCCATCGTCAGCCACCGTGATGCTGCTGGGCGACTCTGGCAGCGGCAAGGAGCTGTTCGCGCGCGGGCTGCACGAGCTGAGCGCGCGCAGCGAACACCGTTTCGTGGCCATCAATTGCGCCGCCATTCCAGCCGACCTGCTCGAGAGCGAATTGTTCGGCCATGAAAAGGGCGCCTTCACCGGCGCCGGCCAGCAAACCCTGGGCAAGATCGAGATGGCCCAGGGCGGCACCTTCTTCCTCGACGAAATCGGCGACATGGCGATGGCCCTGCAGGCCAAGCTGCTGCGCTTCGTGCAGGAACGCGTGATCGAGCGCATAGGCGGGCGGGTGGAAATTGCGATCGACGCGCGCATCGTGTGCGCCACGCACCAGGACTTGAAGGCGCTGGTGCGCGACGGGCGCTTTCGCGAAGACCTGTATTACCGGCTCTCCGAGATCGTGCTGCCGATTCCGGCGCTGCGCGATCGCGTCGGCGACAAGGCGCTGCTGGCGCACCACTTCAAGAACCGGTCGTGCGCCGCCGAGGGACGCGGCGCGCTCGGGTTTTCCGAGGAAGCCCTGATGGCGATCGAACAATACCCGTGGCCGGGCAATGTGCGCGAGCTGGAAAACTGCATCAAGCGCGCGGTGATCATGTCGGAAGGGCCGCAGATCGGCGCGGCCGACCTTGGCTTGCCGGCGGCGGAGCAATTCGATACCACGGTCAATCTGCGCCAGGCGCGCGACGCGGCCGAATACAAGGTGATGGTGATGGCGCTGTCGCGCGCGGACGGCTGCATCGTCAAGGCCGCCGAGCTGCTGGGTGTAAGCCGGCCGACCCTGTACGACCTGATGCACCATCACGGCGTCAAAATCGCGCCCTAGCTACCAGGAGACGACCCAGTTGGCGCTCAATTCGGCCACTTCGTCGCGCCATTCGCGGCTGGCGAAGGTGTGGTTGGCGCCGGCGATGGTGACGCGCCGCAGCGGCGTGTCGTTGCGTTCGACCAGTTCGGCGAATTCGCGGCCGACGGCGTCGGCCCCGCCCACCACGACCAGTGCGGCGCCGTCGAAGCAGGCCAGGCTGGCGATGATCCGCTGCGGCATCGGCATGCCGGGATCGACCGCAACCGCGTGGCGGCTGCCCACCTTTTTCCAGAAGCCGATTTCGCCGAAGCGCGCCAGCAGGTGCGGCAGCAAGGTGGCCTGGGCCGCGCCCGCGCCGCCGCCGCTCCAGGGGTTGAGCAGCACCAGGCCTCGCACCCGCGCGTCGGCGTGGGCGTACAGCGAGGCGGCGGTGGCGCCGTCGCCAAGGCCCCAGATCACGATTTCCTGCAGGTCCGGCACCTGCAGGAGAAACTCGCGAATGGCGGCGCGGATGTCTTCGTCGATGGTGTCGAAAGCGCGCGGCTCGCCCTCGCTGTCGCCCATGCCGCGGCAGTCGAAGCGCATCACGGGGATGCCGCGCGGCGCCAGCAGGCGTGACAGCAAGGTGTAGTGGCGATGGCTGCCGACCCGGTACTGGGGACCGTCGCTGATCACCAGCACGCCGCGCGCCAGCGGGCGCTCGGGCACATCGATGATGCCCACCAGCGAATTGCCCTGGCAGACAAACTGCAGTGCACGCTGTTCGTAGTTCATCGCGGTTCCTGGGCGAAAACGGCGCTGGTGGCGTCAAGCAGGGCCGGGCATTCGGCCTTGTCGCCGCTCCAGAACGGCACGCCGTCGAGGGCGTGAAAATGGACTTTGGTGCCGCCCGGCGCCCAGATCGAGGCCAGGCGCGCCGCGCTGGCGGCCAGGCGCAGCGGCGCCGGGCCGCCGACGGCAAACCAGTGCACCGGGCAGGCCGGCAGCACCAGGTTCACCGCGGCGCAGGCGTCGATGGCATGCGCCAGCGGCGCGGCCAGTTCGTAGCCGCCCACTTCGAGCATGCCGCGCGCGAGCAGTTCGGCGCGCAAGGCGGCGCTGGTGTGCGGGCCGGCGGGATCGGCCGTCAAGCCCTGGCGCAGGAACTGGTTGATGCAGGTGCGCCCGTGCAGGAAGGGCTGCCACAGAATGATGCCGTCGACGCCGCTGGAGGCGGCGTAGTCGAGCGCGAGCAGGCCGCCAAGGCGCAGGCCCCACACATGCATGGGACCGGCGCAGCGTTCGGCCAGCCAGGCGCGCGCGGTGCCCAGGTCGCGCTTCCAGATATCCCAGCGGGCGGCGTTGAAGTCGCCGCAGCTGTCGCCGCAGCCGAACAGGTCGATCTGCAGCACCGCGTAGCCCATGGCGGCGAAGCGGCGCGCCTGCAGCGACGCCATGCGGCGCGTGCGGTTGAGCTCTTCGGCGAATGGATGGATATACAGAATGGCCCCGCGCGACGCTTGTTGGGGGGCGGGTGCGTGATACAGGCTAAAGCGCGTGCCGGGATCGGCGTCGAAGAAAAACGGTTCCACGCGCGGCGCGGAAAGCAGCGGTGCGTTCATGCTATGGCTTCTCCTGCACGGGCCCGGTGTTGAGCGGCACCCGAAAAAAATGTCGGCACGGGTCGAATGGCAAGGCGCCAGCTCCCGCACTCTCGGAAATCTCCCCAGTACGTAGCAATTAGACACCCCTGAAATGGCGCGGATGTTGAGCACGCGCAAGCTCCCGGTTGCACTTTTTGACAATCATGAAACTTTCCCTTGCGGGCAAGAAGCGGAGGATGGTCATGCGGCTGCTGATTCCTGAACTGTTGCGCAATGTCGACTGGCTGCCGACGATTGTCGGTCAACTGCCCCAGATGAACGTGGCGCAAGTGAACTGCGGCAATGGCGAGCGCTGCCGGCTGTGGGCTGCCGGCGGCCATCGGGTGTTCGGCACCGATCACGATCCGGCGCAGATTGCCCTGGCAAGGGCCAGCGCCCGGGCGGCGCAGCTGGAGATCCTGTTCGACCTGGCCTCGGCGAGCGCGCTGCCATGGCCTGAGCGCAGCATGGACCTGTGCCTGGCGCCGCCCTTGCCTGGCCTCGGCAGCAGCTGGCTGATCTGCCTGTCCGAACTGGGCCGGGTGTTGAAACCCGGCGGCCTGCTGTGTCTGGGCGAGGGACCCAGGCTGCGCACCTTCCGGCGCCACCTCGGGGGCGGCATTACGGTTGCGTAAACAGGTTGCTGCCCATGCGCAAAAGAAAGCCGCTGCTGCTGCGGTCCCAGGGAGTGAAGCGCGGCAATTCGTAAAGATCGGTTTCGGGGCGCGCGGCGCCGGCGGCGGTAGTGACGGCGGCATCGAAGCCGGCCGAACGCAGCATATTGCCGTGCCGCTTTTCGAAATCGCAGCCCGGCTTGCCGCTGGGATAGGCGAACAGGCGCACCGGCGCCTGCACAATCTCTTCCAGCCGGTTGCGGCCATTGCCAATTTCAGCGCGCGCCTCCGCGTTCGACAGGCTCGCCAGCGGAGCCTGGTTGACCGTGTGGGCGCCGATGCCCATGCCGGCCCGGTGCAGCGCAATCAGTTGGTCGGTGCTGAGCATGGTGGGGCTGATGCGGCGCGCCATCAGGCGCACCCGTTCGAGCCGCTCGACCGGCGCCAGCGCGCCCAGCGCGGCGAGCAGCATGTCGATCACCGCGCGGCGCCGCTGCACGCAAGCGATATCGTAACTGCCGAAACCGCCGCGCGACAGGTTCAGGCGCGTGCCCGGCGCATTGCGCACCAGCTCAATCACCGCATCGTTCCAGTTGTAACCGCCGTCGAGAAAGCCGGTGGCCACGAAAAAGGTGGCGGGCAGGCCGAAGCGCTGCAGCAGCGGCAGGGCCACGCCGGCATGCTCGGCATAGGCGCCATCGAAGGTGATGCAGGCGGCGCGGCTGGGAAGCGAACGTTCCTGCAGCCGCCGCGCGGCCTGCGCCAGCGGCAGTACGCGGAACCAGCGCTTGAGCAGGCGCAGGTGCTGGGCGAAGCGGCGCCCGTCCACTGTTTCCGGAAACAAGGGATCGGGGATGGCGAGAACGCGGCGATAGATCAAAATCGAGAGCGGTACTTGCATGGTGGCGTCTTCGTGGACAGGGGGAGGTTCCGGCCGGAATTTTTTGACGCGGGTCAACAGGAGCCGGCTGCGGCATCGCTACACTGGACTTATGTTGAGGCAATATTAGAACAGCGCGGCGGTCAGCCTGTTGAGCGCGCTCAGGTGGCCCGACATGAACCCGGAGCGCCCCCGCCGGCGGCGCACAGCGTGCAAGGCGGACCTGTCATGCGTATTGGTATCCTTTCCTATCCGATGCTGTTTCAGCGCGATGCAGCGTTGCAATGGCAAGTGCGCGAAATCACCCGCGCCTTGCACACGCTGCGCCACCACCACGGCTTCGAACTCAAGGTCGAGCTGGTCGACCCCAGTCCCGCCTGCATCGACCAGTTCGATCTGATCCACGTTTTTTCTACCGGCGGCGGCAACCACCGCATCGTGGAAGCGGCGGCGGCGCGCGGCGTGCCGGTAGTGCTGTCGCCCCTGATTTCGCCCGGCTGGGACCGCACCTGCGGCGAGCAGGCGCGCCAGGCCGACCACCGGCTGGGCCGCCAGACCGCCTGGGCGCTGCAAAGCAGCTATGCCCAGACGCGCCAGGCGCTGCAGCTGGCCAGCGTGATCGTCGCGCTGGGCGCCGGTGAAAAGAACGCCATCGTGAACGGCTTCCTGATCGAGCGTGCCAAGGTGCGCGTGGTGCCCAACGGGATCAGCCCCGCCTTGTTCCATGCCGACGGCGAGCTGTTCCGTCTGCGCACCGGCATGCGCACGCCGTTCGTGCTGATGGACGGCCCGATTTCCCCTTACCGCGACCAGCTCGGCATGGCGCAGGCGCTGTCCGAACTGGCGCTGCCATTCGTGCTGCTGGGCGAGGCGCGCGAACGCGACCAGGACTACCTGCGCCAGGTGCGCGCCGTGCGCGGGGTCACTTGTCTGGGCGGCCTGAAACACGATGCGGCCATGATGGCCAGCGCGTTTGCCGCCGCGTCGGTGCTGGTGCTGCCCTCGCAGGGCGACAGCTGCACCCGCAGCGTGTACGACGCGCTGGCCGCCGGCACCCCGGTGGTGCTTGGCGCGGGCAGCCCGATGGAAATTGTTGGCAGTGCTTTTGCGCTGCGCCAGGTGGCCGCGGACGACCCGGCCGCGCAACAGGATGCGGTGCTCGGCTTCATTGCGGCGCCGCCGTCGCGCACCTGCTTGAGTTGCGCCAGGTCGTCGGCGAAGTCG
>JAZKCA010000020.1:0-94781 GCA_040388275.1 Pseudomonadota bacterium | reverse complement strand
CCTACACGTGGGAAAGCGCCGCGCGCCAGCTGGCCGGTTGCTATCTGGGCGAACTGGCGCGCGGCGCCGCCGTATCGGCGTAAAGCGAGACCCTCAGCGCGTGAGCGCGTCGTACACGGCCGTATAGCCGCGCGCCATTTCAGGCAGGCTGTGGCGGGCAATCACCTGGCTGCGCGCGCGCATGCCATGACGGGCGCCCATTTCGGGAATCCGGCAATAGTCGGCGATCGCCGCGGCCAGCAGGTCCGGCGTGCGCGGCGGCACCAGGATGCCGGTAAAGCCGGGATGGACCAGGACCGGATTGCCGCCCACCGCGGTGGCCACCACCGGCAGGCCGCTGGCCATTGCTTCGAGGATGGTATTCGAGCTGCCTTCAGCCAGCGAGGGCAGCACGAACAAGTCCATGGCACGCAGCAGCTGCGCGATGTCGGTGCGCTCGCCGGGTAGCCAGGCGCGGTGCGCGGCCCCGGCCCGGGTCAGCATGTCGAGGCAGGTGGCGCGCTGCGGACCGTCGCCGACGATCAGCAGGCGCATGCGCTGGTGCGCCGGATGGGGGGACGCGATCAGGCGCAAAAAGGCGTCGACCAGGGTCGGGTAATCCTTCACTTCGTCCATGCGCCCGACGCTGCCGATGACGAAGGCATTGTCCTGCATGAAGCCGGCCGGGCCGACTGCCGCGGGCGGACCGAGGCGCGGATGGAACTGAATGCTGTCGACCCCGTTCGAGATTTGCGACACGCGGGTCGGCTCGGCGCCCACGCTGTCGATCAGCCACTGTTCCAGGTCGGCGCTGACGGCGATGAAGTGGCCGATCAGGGGGCGCAGCACGCGGCGCAGCAGTTTGTACTTGAGGCGCTTTCCGTACAAATCGCTCATGTCGCGCCCGTGTTCGCCGTGCACGCGCCACTTGACGCCAGCCAGCGCGGCCACCAGCTGGCCTTCGATACCGCACAGGTTGCGGGTGTGGATCAGGTCGGGCTGCAGCTCGCGCAAGGTACGGAACATGCGCACATAGTGGCCGAAATCCTTGCCCTCGCGTTTGTTCAAGCTGATAATCTCGACCCCGCGCGACTTGATGTGGGCATGGTAGGCCGAATAATCCTTCAGGCAGATGATCGCGTGCCGGTAGCGCTCGGCCGGCATGTGGCGGATCAGGTTGATCAAGCCGTTTTCCATGCCACCCACGTCGAGGTGATGCACCAGGTGCACGACCAGGCGCGGCTGTTCCAGTGAGGCTGTCATGATGCGCTCCGGGTGGGTCGGTCAGTCGTAGTAGCCGTAGTAGTGGCCGCCGCCGAAGGCGTGCGCCTTGTTGCAAATGAGGTCGACCCGCGGGCAGTTCTCGAGCCGGCGCAAGGCTTCGCGCACTTCGCGCTGGGTCGTGGTTTCCGATTCGATGACCATCACGACCTGGCCCATCTGGGCGGCCAGCACGTTCGCCTCGGAGGTCAGCAGCAGCGGCGGCGAGTCGAAAATGACGATGCGGTCCGGATAGCGGGTGGCGATGTCCGACAGCAGCGCGCTCATGGCCTGGCTGGCCAGCAGCTCGGTGGCATGCTTGTTGTTGCGCCCGGCCGGAAGCAGCGACAGGCTGGGGATATTGGTACGCAAGATGACGTCGGCCGGCCCCATGTCCTCGTCCAGCAACAGATCCATCAGGCCGGGGGCCGCCGGCAGGCCCAGCACCCGCAATACCGAAGGACGCGCCACGTCGGCGTCGACCAGCAGCACGGTATGGTCTTTTTCCATGGCGATGCTCATGGCCAGGTTGATGGCGCAGTAAGTCTTGCCCTCGCCCGGCAAGGCGCTGGTGAGCACGATCAGGTTGCCGTTGTGGCGCCCCTGGCGGATCGCTTCGTGGGCGTTGCGCAGCAGCGGGCGCTTGATGATGCGGAAATCCTCGGCCGCGCTGGTGCGCCCGCCGTCCTGGGTGATCATGCCCATCTGGTGCAGGCGCGCCAGGTTGATGTCGACGTAGCGCGGGTTGTCGGGGTCGACCAGCTGTCCCGTCAGTTGCATTGCCGTGCTCGCTTGCAGGTTGACACTGTCCACGGGTACTCCCAGCGCTTAGTTGGTTCTTTGGCTTAGTTCGACAGCAGGCCGGACGCCAGCACGGCGCCGTACGCCAGCATGAGGCTGGAGAAGGACATGCCCAGCACGTAGCGGCCGCGGCGGCGCTTTTGCTGTTCGGCCGCGGTCCAGTTCATCGATACCGTCCCCAGCACCACCAGGCCGGTCAGCTCGCGCATTTCGGACGGACTGGCGAAGGTGGGGCGCGCCTGGCTGATCAGCAGCGCGGCGAGGGCCCCGCCGGCCAGCGCGCCAAAGAACACCAACGTGTACAACAGCGGACGGTTGGGGCCGGCCGGGGCCACCGGCAGGGTCGGCGGATCGATGATCTTGAAGGTCATCATTTCCGTGGTGGAGGACAGGTCGCCGGACAGCTTGGCGGCCTCGCGCCGGCTGATCAATTTCTCGTAGTTATCCTTGTTGATCTGGTAATCGCGGTTGAGCTGGGATAGCTGCGATTCGATTTCTGGCACGGCCTTGCTTTGTTCCTGCAGGCGCGCGTGGCGGGCCGCGTATTCCAGCACCCGCACGCGGATCGCGGCCAGCTTGGCGTCGGCCTCGGTGAGGGCCACTTTGAGCTGCTGCATCATGGGGCTGTAATTGCGGCCGGGATCGCTTTCACGGAAGGACATCTTGCTTTCCTCGACTTTGCGCGCTTCGAGCTGGGCCACCAGGCGGCGCGCGGCGATGATATCGGGATGGAGCTCGGTAAATTGCAAGCGCATGGTGTCGAGATTCTTGCTGACGGCGGCGATGCGGGCGTCGATTTCGGGGTTATTGATGCGCACGGGGCGCTTGTCGGAAGCCGCGCGCGGCGCGTCGCCATTGATCTGGGCCAGGATGGCGTTGCGGGTCTGGACGGCCTCGGCCAGCTCGAGGCGGGCAGTGCCCAGTGCATCGGCCGCAGCGGCCAGCTGGGCGCTGTAATCGGCCCCCTGGCGCGGCAACAGGCCGGCATTGCGCAGCTTGAATTCCTTGACCGTGTTTTCGGCCGCCACCAGGCGCTCTTCGACACTCTTGATCTGCTCGTCGATGAACTGCACCGCCTGCTGCGAATCGTTCTTTTTTCCTTTGAAGCTGCCCTCGACGAAAATGGTCAGCAGCGACTGGACCACGTCGCGCACCAGTTTGGGGTTCTTGTTGTTGTAAGTGATGGTATAGATGTCGTGCGTGCTGGTGCCGGAGATTTTGATGTTCGTCATCAGCTGGGCGACCTTGTCTTCGTGCTGGCGCGCGCTGGTCGATTGCACGTCCAGGTCGACCATGCGCATGACGCGTTCGACATTCGGGCGGCTCAGCAGGGTGCGGCTCATGATCGATACCTGCTGTTCGACATTGGGCACGCTGGTCATGCCCGAGAGCAGGGGCTTGAGGATGCTTTGGGTGTCGACATATACGCGGGCGGAAGTCTGGAAGTCATTTGGCAGCGTGTACACGGTGGCCCAGCCGGTGACCGCGATCAGCCACATCGCGCCAATGGCATACCAGCGATATTTCCAGATGCCTCGCACATGCAACAGCAGCTGGCTGATTAGGTCCTCCATATCGGGCGGGTCTCCGTAAGTCTGCGGCGCTGCGGGCTTGTGAACTCACACAAGTATAGGGCGGTGGAAACAATGAAATAGGGCTACTCGGCGCCCCGTTGACACCCGTCAAAAACCGCCGGGCAAAACAAATCCGGTCGGCCACGCCGCCGACCGGGTAAAAATGCACGCTGTTTGCACAGCGCGCATCAGGGCTTCGTGCTGCGGCCTTGGACGCGCATCCCCAGCAGGTCCACTGCCGCGCTGCGCCGCTTCACTGCCCTGGCATGGCCACGCATTCCGGCCATGATGTGGGTCGGGAAGGTCGCCGCTCAGCTGGTGCGGCGACGTTTGAAGGCGGACATACCGAGCAAGCCCAGTCCGAACAGGGCCAGCGTTGCCGGTTCGGGAATGGCGGCCGCCTGCAGCGCGTTGGCCAGCGTGTTGTGCTGGATGGTGAGCTGGTAGACATCGAAGTTGTTGAGCAGCGGCGAGGTGGCGGAGAACGACAGCATGCCGGGGTTGTAGGTGGTCAGTCCGGGAAAGGTACCGGTGCGGCTGGCGTTGGCCGTCCCGTTCAGTTCGCCGGGCTGGAACACATACACGACTTCGCCGGTGCTCTGGTTGACGATGTTCAGGCTCCACGACAGGCGGGCAATGGCATTCGTGGCGGGACCGGCCGTGGTGTAGACCTGGGTGAACGGGGTGGCGTCGAAGGCGAAGGTCATGGTCTCGTCGGTGCCGAGGGTGAAGCTGAAGGTGGTCGAGGTGCCGACATCGGAGTCGCCCGAAGCCTGGCCCGGCACCTGCAGCGAGGCGTCGGCCCGGGTTTGCGCGGTGGCCCCGGCCGGCGTGGCGCCGATTGCCAGTGCGCTGCCGGTCAGGAACTGGTCGGCATAGCCAAAGGTGCCGGGCACGGCCGGCGGCGTGGGGAAGGGCGTGAAATTGTTTTCAGGGCGTGGCGGATTGGGCAGGCCGACAAACTGGTGGGCGACGTCGGGGTTCAGACCCGACAGGATGCTGATGTCCTGCGGTGGCGCGACCGACGAAACGCCGTTCAGGCTGGCGCGCGCATGGGCCGAATTGACGCCGTCGAGGATGTCGAAATTGGCCGGTGTAAAGGCGGTGCCGTTGGCGTGCAGCAGGCGGAAATTACTGATGGTGAGGATCGATTGCGCGAAGGCGTCGGCGCGGGCGTTGCTCACCATGGCCAGGCACAGGCTGGCGACGGTGGCTGACATGATCAGCGATTTTCTTGCAAGTTTGAGTTTCATGAAGGATCTCCTGTGGGGATGAAAGCGGGAAAGTGTGGGCAGCCTGTTGCACCGCCGTGATAGCTATTTAGCACCATCCGTGCCACCCATGTTTCTCCTTTAAAAACAAACACTTGCAATTGAGTCCGAGCGGCATGGCAGGCCCATGTCGGCGGCTGCCAAATTTTCCGACGTTCTTAATTTGTCCATGCACAAGAAGGGAAGCTCGCCACAGGGGAACTTCCCCACGGATGGCCCTGTCTGACTATCACAACATATCGTTCGCGCCGGAAAGCGGCGCCAAACGTTAACCTGGAAGGACGAGACATCATGATGAAAGAGGATCTCCCGATTGCGACATTCGCATCGCCCGGCAGCCTGCGTGATTTGTGCATCGGCGAACGTGGCGGCCCACCGAACCTGGACCATCCATTGGACGTCCAGGTTTTTCATATCAGGATGGCCAATTCCGCGGGACGCCGCGAGGCCGCCAGTTTGCTGATCCGCAAAATGTACGGCTGGCGCGGCTATGCGGTCGACGCCGGCGCGCCGCACGAAGCGAACAAGATCACCTTGTACGCCGAAACCGGCGGCGTGGTGGTGGGCACCATGAGCCTGTGCCTCGACAGCGACAGCCTGCTGCCGGCCGACGAGAACTTCGGCGCCGAGCTCGACGTGCTGCGGGCCCAGGGGCGCCGCCTGTGCGAGCCGTCGCGCCTGGCGATCGACAAGGGCGTGACCAAGCGCGTGTTCGCCTCGCTGATCCACATTTCATATATCTATGCCCACAACATCCACGGCTTTACCGATTATGTGATCGAGGTCAATCCGCGCCACGTGATGTTCTACAAGCGCATGCTCGGCTTTGCCGACTTCGGGGCCGAACGCGATTGCACGCGCGTGGGCGCGCCGGCGGTGCTGCTGCGCCTGCCTTTGTCGGAGATGGGCGCGCAGATCGCCAAATGGGGCGGCAAAATGGAACAGCACGGCGAGGAACGCTCCTTCTATCCCTACTTTTTCCCCGTCCATGACGAGCCCGGTATCACGGGGCGCCTCACCGACGGGCGCAACTAGGAATCACCATGCCCCCCAGTCGCACGGCGCTGCTGCGCGCCTTGCAGGACGTGGTCGGCGCCGAGCACGTGCGGCACGACCCGTCCGCGCTGGAACGCTATGCGCGCAGCACGGCCGCACGCAGCACCCGTCCGCTGGCCCTGGTGTATCCGGGCAGCCATGCCGAAGTGGTGGCGCTGGT
Source organism: Pseudomonadota bacterium (assembly GCA_040388275.1). Classification (GTDB taxonomy): domain Bacteria; phylum Pseudomonadota; class Gammaproteobacteria; order Burkholderiales; family Burkholderiaceae_D; genus Telluria_A. Next base: position 88,680 of record JAZKCA010000020.1, on the reverse strand, counting down.
GCAGGTCGCGGCCCGCTTCGCCATCCCCGTGTACCCGGTCAGTACCGGGAAAAACTGGGGCTACGGGGACGCCTGCGCGGTCGGCCACGGCCAGCTGGTGCTCGAGCTGTCGCGTATGAACCGGATCATTGCGGTCGACGCCGAACTGGCCTACGCCGTGATCGAACCGGGCGTCACGCAACAGCAGCTGTCGGACTACCTGCGCGCGCAAGGCTTGCCGCTGTGGATGGATTGCACCGGCGCCGGGCCCGACACCAGCCTGATGGGAAATATCCTCGAGCGCGGTTTCGGCCATTCGCCGTATGGCAACCGGCTCCAGCATGTGTCGGGCATGCAGGTGGTGCTGGCCAGCGGCGAGGTGCTGCATACCGGCTTTGGCCACTATCCGCAGGCGCGCACCACCCATGTCTTCCCCTACGGCGTGGGCCCGTTTTTGGATGGCATGTTCACCCAATCCAACTTCGGCATCGTGACCCAGATCGGCCTGTGGCTGATGCCGCAGGCCGCCTGTATCAACCACTTCCTGTGCAGCGTCGACCAGCACGCGCAGATCGGCCCGCTGATCGATCGCTTGCGTCCCTTGCGCATGGACGGCACCTTGCGCAGCATCGTGCATATCGGGAACGACTTGCGGGTGATCTCCGGCGGCCAGGTGTTTCCGCGCGATCAGGCCGACGGCCAGTCGCTGCTGCCCGGTCAGGTACGCGCACAGTTGCGCGCGCACGCCGGCGTGGGCGCGTGGATGGTTTCCGGTGCCCTGTACGGCAGCGCCGCCCAAGTAGCGGCTGCGCGCTCGGCGCTGCGCGCGGCGCTCAAGGGTAGCGGGGCCAAGGCGCGCTTCCTCACCGAACGCACGCTGCGCATGGGTGCGCTGATGGGCAAGCTGCTCGGCCAAAGTGCGGCCGGGCGGCGCATACGGGCCCAGGTGGGCCTTGGCCAGTCACTGTTCGCGATGAACCGCGGCATTCCCAACGGGCGCTTCCTGGCGGGCGCGTACTGGCGACGGCGCGGCGGGCTGCCGGCCGGGTTTCCCGAACATGCTGATCCGGCGCAGGACAATTGCGGCATGTTGTGGGTGTCGCCGATCCTGCCGATGCGCGGCGCCGAGGTGCTGGCCCTGCACGCGCTGGTCGAACCGGTGTTCCAGCGCCACGGCTTCGACCTGTTCGTCACCTTCAGCATGATCAACGAGCGTGCGCTGGGCGGCGTCATCACCGTGGCCTACGACAAGGACGATCCCGACGAAGTGGAACGGGCCAGGCGTTGTTACCACGACAGCTTCGCGCTGTTGATGGACGCCGGCTATATTCCCTACCGGGTCGGCAACCAGTCGATGGCCGACCTGGATCCGCAGGGCGATGTGTATTGGCAAACGGTGGCGCGCATCAAGGCCGCGCTCGATCCTGCTGGCCTGATCGCGCCGGGTCGCTACGAACCGGCGCGGGCGGCGCTGTCAGAAATACCGACAGCGGGCCCTACAGTGTAGCGAGCAGCGCCTTCGCTTCGGCCCTGCGCGCGAACGACGGCCCGGCCGCCAGCGCCTGCTCCAGTTCGCGCCGGGCGCCGCGCTTGTCGCCCGAACGCGCAAGCAGCACACCGTAGTGATAATGGATTTCCGGGCCGGCGGGAGCCAGTGCGCTGGCCTTTTGCAGCAGCGGCCGCGCGCGCGCCAGGTCGCCTTGTTCCAGGTAGACCCAGCCGAGCGTATCGATCACGGCCGGATTTTCCGGGGCCAGTTTGAAGGCCCGCTGCGCAAAGCCGAGTGCCGCCGGCTGGCCCAGGCGCTGGTGGCTCCAGGCCAGGTCGTTCAGGGCAGCGAGGTTGTCGGGATCGACCTTGAGCACCGCCTCGTAATGGGGGATGGCCGCCTTCGGATCATTGCCGACCAGTTTCCCGCTGGCGTAGTACAGGCGGGTTGGAATATCGCCAGGATGCTGCTTGAACCAGGCTGCGGCGCGCGCCTCGGCGTCGGCCACCCGGCCCAGCTTGAGCAAGGCGCCATACACTTGGACCAGCAAGGGACCGCGCGCATCGAGCGCCAACGCCCGTTCGTAGGCCTTGAGCGCGCCCTCGTGCTTGCCCTGTGCGCCGAGCACGTCGCCTTCCAGCTTGTAGCCGGCGGCCGCGTCGGGCGCGCGCTTCTGGGCTGCGGTGGCCACCGCGAGCGCCTCGCCGAACTTGTCCAGCCGGACCAGCAGATTGACCAGGGTAATGCGCGCCTCCAGCTGGTCGGGCTCGAGCGCCAGCGCCTTGCGCAGCGCGTCCAGCGCCGCCGGATGCTGCTTGCGTGCCATGTGGACCGCAGCGATGCGCAGCTGCGGCAGGCCGGCGGCGGGCGTCAGGGCGGCCAGGCTGGCATAAGTGTCCAGGGCGTCCGCGTAGTTGGCGTTGGCCACGTAGGCCTGGCCCAGCAGGGCCAACACGTCGGCGCTGGAAGGGTGGGCGGCGTGCAGCTTGCGCGCCAACACCAGCGCCTTGTGCTTGTCGCCCGTAGCCAGATAAAGCGACCCGAGGCGCACGGAAAGCGGCAAGGCATCCGGAGCCGCTGCGCTGGCGCGCTCCATCCACAGGAGTGCGTCGGCCGGCTTGCCCTGGGCCAGCGCAAGGCCAGACATGGCTTCCATCAGCGCGCCGTTGGCGGGCGCCTTGGCCAGCGCCGCCAGGTAGCGCTTGCCGGTGTCGCCGGCCTTGTGTTCGATTGCGTCGAGCTGGGCGAGGTTGCTCAGCGCGGGTAAATAAGCCGGATCGAACACCAGCGCCCTGTCGAAGCAAGCGCGGGCTGCGACAAAGTCCTGGCGCGCCAGGTAGATGCCGCCCTTGAGGTTCTGGACCAGCGGATTGTCGCCCTGTTTTTCCATCTCGAGCACGGCGCCCAGGGCCTTGTCGGGCATGTTTGCACGCAGGTAGGTCATCACCAGCAGCACGCCGGTACGCGCCGGGTTGCGTTCCAGGCTCGCCGCGCGCTCCAGTTCGTCGACCGCGCGTGCGCTGTCGCCATTGCCCAGGCGGCTCAAGGCCAGGCCGGTGTGCAGCGCGGCCGCTTGCGGCTGCAAGGCGCTGGCCTTCTCGAAGTAGTTGGCGGCCACGCTGAAATTGCGCGCCCGCAGGTTCGCCTCGCCGGCCAGGGCCAGCAATTCGGGATCGTCGGGATGCTCGATCATCAAGGGGCGCAGCGCCACCAGCGCGGCGTCCGGATCGCGCGCGCCCAGGTGCACCGCGGCCAGGAGCTTGGTGGCATACAGATGGCCAGGATAGGCTTGCAGGAATTTGCGCAAGTGCAGTTCGGCCGCCTGGTGCGCGCCCAGCGACGACTGCACCGCCCCGGCCAGCAAGATGGTGGGATAGTGCTCGGGTGCGGCGCGCAGAACGCGCTGCACCGCATCGCGTGCGCTATCGAGCTTGTTCTCTCGAAAATCGATCATCGCTTCCGAATACATGACGCCAAGGCTGGCGCCGGACACCTTGCGTGCCTGCGCCAGCGCCGCGCGCGCTTCGGCATAGCGGCCGGCATCGGTATGCAGATTGGCGACGTCGACCAGCGCCTGCGCGTTGTTGGGGTGGCGCTTGAGGATTTTTTGCTGGATCGCCAGCGCTTCGTCGGTCCTGGCGTCGGCCCGCAGCAGGTCGGCCTGGTAGCGCAGCGCCTCGGCATCGTCTGGATTGGCCGCCAGCGCGCGCCCGAGCAGCCGGCGGGCGGTATCCGGTTGCCGCTCCCACATGGCGATGCGCACCAGGCCCAGCAAGGCCTCGGGCGCGTCGGCGTTCAGTTTCAAGGCGTCGTTGAACAGCGCGCGCGCAGGCGCAATCTTCGACTGGCCGAGCAGGGCATTGGCGCGCATGGCCAGCAGGGCGGGGCGCTGCGCCGGGGCAGCGTCGACGCCAATGTCGGACAGCAGGCGCTCATAGTGGCCCTGCGTCAGCAGCGCGCGCGCCAGCATCAGGGTCACCTTGCCGCCGTCGGCGCCCAGCGCGAGCGCGCGCCGAAGCTCCTTTTCGGCCGATTGCGGGTCGCCCTGGTCGAGATAGAGCTCGGCTAGCATCAGGCGCGCGGCGCGGTTGTCGGCATCGCGCTGAATGACGTTCTTGAGCGCGATGACCGCCGCCTTGATGTCACCCTGTTCGCGGTACTGGCGGGCGTCGGCCATCAACGCGGCCGGGTCGGCGCCGCGGCAGCCGGCCAGGGAGAAGCCGAGTGCCATGGCCAGGGCCGCAGCCGCCACGCGCGACCAGAGGAGCTGCTTTGCTTCGGACATGGGAACTCCAGGGTGATGGTTGACGGAAGTCATTAGTAGAGTAGGGAAGTTGCTGTCCAGCTCATTGACACGGGACAATGATTTCCGACATGCATGATCTGCTTTTCGATTCGCGTCACTTTGCTTTGCATCAAATGCGCGATCCTGCTGAACCGTAGAATTTGGCTCACGCCCCATTGCGTGGGCCGTGCCTGCCGTATTGCGGCAACCAGGAGAAGCCACCATGACTACCGCCGCCGCAATCGCACGAAATCGCCCTGGCCGCCTGGCGCGGAGGTGCTGATGGCGCCCGCTGAACCGAGCATTGCCAACGCCTACCAGGCGGCGCTGGCCAGGCTGGCATCGGAACGCCACCACTGGCTGATTACCGGCGTCGCCGGCTTCATCGGATCGAACCTGCTCGAAACCCTGTTGCGTCTCGGCCAGCAAGTCACCGGGCTCGACAACTTCATGACCGGCTACCGCGAAAACCTGGCGCAGGTGCGCGCACTGGCGCCGGCTGCCGACTGGGCGCGTTTTCGCTTCATCGAGGGCGACATCCGCTGCCTGAACAGCTGTAAGGACGCGTGCCAGGGTGTGGAGTTCGTGCTGCACCAGGCTGCACTGGGCTCGGTGGGCCGCTCGATCGAAGACCCCATCCTCACCAGCGACATCAATATGATCGGTTTTCTCAATGTGCTGGTGGCCGCGCGCGACGCCGGCGTGCGGCGCCTGGTGTACGCCGCCTCCAGCGCCACCTACGGCGACCATCCCGACCTGCCCAAGGTCGAAGAGCGCATCGGCCGCCCGCTGTCGCCGTACGCGTTGACCAAGCACGTCAACGAGGTGTACGCCGACATGTTTGCGCGCTGCTATCAGACCGAGTCGATCGGCCTGCGCTATTTCAATATCTTCGGACCGCGCCAGGATCCGGACGGTCCGTACGCCGCCGTCATCCCGCAGTGGTTCAGCGCCATGATCAACAATGTGCAGCTCAATATCAATGGCGACGGCGACAGCAGTCGCGATTTCTGCTTCATCGACAACGCCGTGCAAGCCAATCTGCTGGCTTGCCTCAGCACCGATCCTGCGGCGGTCAACCAGGTGTACAACGTGGCCGTCAATGCCCGCACCAGCCTGAACGAGTTGTACGCGCTGATGCGCGGCATGCTTGAACAGCGCTTGCCCCATTTGCGCAAATACCGGCCCCGCTACACGGATTTCCGTGCAGGCGATGTGCGCCACTCCCAGGCCGATATTTCCAAGGCCGCGCGCCTGCTCGGCTACCAGCCCAGCCACCGCCTCGAAGACGGCCTGCGCGATTCGCTCGCGTGGTATATGGCGCACCTGTGCACGCCCGCCTGAAGCACCTCAGATCGCCGGCTTGCGCGCCGGCAGCACCCTGACCACGCCGCGAAAGTCGACCGTATGCAAGGTTACCGGTCGGCGCCACACCCGGCCCACATAGTCCATGACCTTTTCGGCTTGCTGCAGTTCAAGGCCGCGCCCGTCGCGCACATAGTCGTGATTCAAGGCCAGCGTGCCGTCCGCGCCGACCTCGGTGACGGCGATGCAGGGCGCGCCGTAATTGTATTTTGGCGCAAGGATCGCTTCGCGGATCGCGCGGATGTCGCGGTTGGCGATCCTGGTTTCGCCATCCTTGCGCATGTCGTAGACGAACAGGTCGAGCCGTTCGGCCAGTTCCTCGTCGAGATAGTTGCGGATAAAGCCGAAATCATCTTCCTCGCGGCATACCTGGCGCGCCTTTTCCATGCCGTGCTTGTCGATGATGTGCTCCCACATCGCAAAGCCCAAATGGTAGGGATTGATCTGCAAGGACAATTGCTGTCCGCTGCCGAACGGGCGCACCACGTCGGAATGCGATTTGATGGCCTCAAGGTAGAGCTCGTGCGGCAGAAAATCAGCTTCGCGCAGCAGGCGCGCGTGCCAGTACGACGCCCAGCCCTCGTTCATGATCTGGCACGCGAAAATGGGGTGGAAATAGTAGGCCTCCTCACGCACGGCGAGGAAAATATCGCGCTCCCAGTCCTCCATGTCGGGCGCATAGTGCGCGATGAACCACAGCAAATCGTATTCTGGCTGGGGCGGCAAGGGTGCGCGCTGCGGCGCCGCGTTGACCGTCACCTGTGCCGGTACGCCAGGCAGGCGCGCAAAGCGATGGGCGAAGGGATCGGACTCCGGTTCGCCGCGCGGCGCCACGAATTCGGGAAACAGCGGCCGGTGCAGCGGCTGGTTGACGTCGATATGGGTTTCCAGTGCCAGTGCGGCATCGAGCACGGCCTCGACCCTGGCCTGGCCGTGCGCGGTCAGCGCGCGCTCGAGCCGGCGCGCGCGCGCCGCGCTCTGCTCGAGGATCTGGCCCCCGGCCATGGCCATGAAGCGGCTGAACAGCTGGTTGTTCTTGGCGAAATCGGCATGCCCCAGCACATGGGCGGTGACCAGGGTATTTTCGGCCAGCGAGTTTTGTTCCTGCATGAAGGCGTGGCAAGGGTCGCCCGGGAACATCACTTCGAAAATGCGCGAATGACCCATGTGCTGGCGCACCAGCTGGTGGATGTAGCGCACGCCGAACGACCAGTGACGCATGCGCACCGGCAAGCCATACACGGCGATCTCGACCATGAAGTTCGCTGGCACCAGGTCGAAGCTGACCGGGTAGAAATCCAAGCCCAGCTCCTGCGCCAGTGCCTCGATGCGCGCTGCATACTGGGCCAGGGTGTCGGGCGGCGTGCTCATCGCGCAGCTCCCGCGGAATCTGCTTCAAGTTCGCTGGAAAAGAACTTGCGCAGTGCCCGCCAGACATCGTCATGGCCCGACAGCACGCTGCTGCTGATCGGCAGGCCGCGCCGTTCAAGTTCGTTGCACAGACGCCGCATTTCTGTTTCCAGCGCGCGCGGCACGCCCGGCAGGGTTTCGACATAGCCGATGTAATTGAGCATGCCGCCCAGCTCGCTCAGCGAAGCGCTGGCAGCGCTGCGGTCCTCGGTGAAATTTTCGCCGTCCGACGCGTAAAACATATAGATATTGTTGTGGACCGGATCCAGCTGCTTGCGCACCAGCTCGCCCACCAGGCGGAAAGCGCTCGAAGCGATCGTGCCGCCGATGCCGGTGACCTGGAAAAAATCCTGCTCGCTGAACTCCCACGCATGGGTGGTATGGGCGATAAAGCGGGTTTCCACCTTGGCGTACTTGCGCCGTATTCCTTCCAGCGCGAAGAAAAAGAATGACTTGGCCAGCTTGCGTTCAAGCTGGGTCATGCTGGCCGAGACGTCGATCACGAACAGGATGGCCGCGCTGGTACTGGGCCGCACGCGGGTGACCAGCTGGCGAAAGCGCAAGTCGTCGTTGGTGAAGGGCAGGGGATCGACCTGCACCGCGCGCCGCTTGATGGCTTCCTTGATTGTGCGGCGCCGGTCCAGGCGCGAGCGGGCGCCGCGCTTGTCCCAGCCTTCACGCACCAGTTCCAGCTCGTCGATGCGGGCGCCCGGCTTGGGTTGCAATTCGGGCAGCTTGAGTTCTTCCCAAATCCAGTCCATCAGCTCGTCGATCGAGAACTCGAGCAGCAGGCGTACTTCGCCGTCTTCGCTGCCGCCTTCACCGCTGTCGCCCCCGCCCGGCAAGCGTTCCGGCTGGCTGGACTGGAGCACATCGCCGGGCTGCCCTTCGCCCTGGCCGGCGCCGGTATGGCTGCGGCCATCGGCCAGCTTGAAGCGGGCATGCTCGAGCATGCGCACCGGCACTTGCATGGTGCGTCCCTGTGGACCGGTAATGAGATCGGGCCCGGCGATCAGGTCGGGCAGGTGGCGCTGCACCGCCTCGCGCACCTTGTCGTTGTGGCGCAGCCAGTCGCGCGCCCCGCGCGAAAACAAGTCATACCAGGCCGTGTTGATGGTCGCCGTCACGCCGCTCTCCATGCCCCGCTACTCTTGCGCCAGCAGGGTGGTCACATAATTGAGCGCTTCGCGGGCGCTGTGGCTGTCATAGCCGTATTCGTCGACCAGGCGTTTTTCGACAGCGGAAATCTTGGTGCGGATTTCATCGTCGGGACGCTTGGCCGAGCTGACCAGACGCAGCACATCGCGGCGCTGTTCAAACAGGTACTGCTGGACCGCATCGTTCAATTGCAGATGGCTCTCCAGGCTAAACTTGATGCCGCGCTTGTAGGCGCCCATGGCCTTGCGCACCACTTCCTGGCGGAACGACTGCTTGCCCGATTCGGAAATATGGATTTTTTCTTCGACCGCGCGCAAAAAGCGCTCGTCGGGCCGCCGTTCCTCGTTGGTGATCGGGTCCTTGATCTGCCGGTTGTCGAGCATGGCTTCGACTTCGTCGAGGTATTTGTTGAGCAGGTCCTGCGCCTCCTGTTCGAACGACACGAACAGCGCCTTGTGCACGTCCTCCTTGACCCAGCGGTTGTAGAAATCCTTGCGGGTGAGCACCAGGTAGTCGACCCATTTGCGTTTTTTCTTGGGATCGATGCGGGCATCGCTTTCGATGCCGTCCTTCAGCGCCAGCAGCACGTCCATGGTCGACAGGCTGTTGCGGTTGGACTGGATGATCGCATTCGACAGCGCATTGATGACAAAACGCGGCGACACCCCGGCCAGGCCTTCGTCGGGTGCCTTGTCCTTGTCCTTGATGCGGCGCACGTCGGCCCGGTTGACGCCGTCGACTTCCTCGCCGGCGTGGATGCGCACCTTCTTGATCAGTTCGACTTCCTTGTCGTCGCCTTCCTGGATGCGGCTGAGGATGGCGAACACGGCCGCCGCGTGCAGCACGTGCGGATCGAGGTGCACGTCGCGAAACGCGGGCGCGGCCGAGGAAATGAGCTTTTGGTAAATGCGCGCCTCTTCCCGGTAGCTGAGGGTGTAGGGCACCTGGATGATGACCATGCGGTCGAGCAGGGCTTCGTTCTCGCTCTCTTGCAGGAACTTGCGAAATTCGGCCAAGTTGGTATGGGCGAGGATGGTTTCGTCGAGGTAGATCAGCGGAAAACGCGAGACCTTGACGTTTTTCTCTTGCGTGAGCGTCAGCAGCAGGTACAGGAATTCGCGCTTGACCTTGAGGATCTCGATCATTTCGAGCACACCCCGGCTGGCCGCGTACACCGCGCCCGACCAGGACCAGGCGCGCGGGTCGCCCTCGTCGCCATACTCGGCCACCTTGGACAGATCGACCGAGCCGACCAGGTCGGCCAGGTCGGCCGTGGTGGGGTCGTGCGGCGCATAGGTGCCGATCGCGCTGCGCCCCGATTCGGACACGAAGAAGCGCTCCACCGGCATCTGCATGAAGTCGCCGGCGAACTGGTCTTCGAGGCGCGCGCGGCAATGAGGGCACACCTCGCCGGTGATGTCGATGCCATAGGTGTTGCGGCAGGTGGCGCGCATGGTATGCGGCACCAGGTGCAGCGGCGACTCGTGCACGGGACAGCCGGCAATGGCGTACATCGCTCCCTCGTCGGTGTAGCTGTATTCTTCCAGCCCGCGCTTGAGCAGGATGACCAAAGTCGATTTGCCGCCAGAGGGCGGACCGAGCAGCAGCAACAGACGCCGCCCGACCTCGGAGCCGGCGGCGGAGGCCTTGAAATAGTCGATCACGCGGTCGATCGCCTCGTCGATGCCGAACAGGTCCTCGTCGAACAGGCGGCAGCGGAAGTGACCCTCGTCATCGCTGCTGCAGGTGGCGCGGATCATGTCCCAGATGTATTGATGGGACGTGCGCGCAACTTGATGCGGCGCCAGCGGCAGCACCTGTTCCAGAAATGCCGAAAAGGTGCCCGACCAATGCCCGGCCCGATGCTGTTGGGTAAACAGGCTGAGGTTCCGGAGAAAGTTCTCCTGCTGGTTCGCTTGATGGCTGTCTTGCTCATCGCCAGATATCGTCACGTTTCCTCCGTTGCGTTGGATAAGGCTCGGGGAGGCACAATGGCCCCCACCGTCCTTTTAGTATCAGCGTGCGCAGCGAACGACGGATGAGGAGCGTCAACGTGCGAGGGTGAACCTATCCGGGCAAAAACGACCTGATGCGTGCGAGCACCATGGTTTTCCTGGCCGTAGGTTCGCAGGCGCACAGAGGGAGCAAAGATGCCGGGTTAGCATGAAGCTCATCCAGACAAGCTAAAGGAAATCCATGTCCGCCTACGAACACTCCAGCCAGGTCGCCGAACTGAAATCGCGCATCGCGGCCATCCAGTTCGCCATGTTCACCACGGTCGACCAGCACGGCCATCTGGCCAGCCGTCCGATGACCAACCAGGAAACCGATGGCGAAGGCAACCTGTGGTTTTTCACGTCCACCGAAACCGAGCTGTGGCAGCATATCGCGGCCCAACCCCAGGTCAACCTCAGTTTTGCCGAGCCGGAAGACGGCGTGTACGTGTCGGTCAGCGGCCAGGCCGAGCGCGTGGTCGACCGGGCCCAGATCAAGGCCATGTGGACCCCGGCGGTCCAGGCCTGGTATCCGCATGGGCCGGACGACCCGCACGTCATGCTGGTGCGGGTGGTGTCGCATCGCGCCGAATACTGGGACGCCAGCAGCAGCGCCATGGTGCAGCTGTTTCAGATGGCCAAGGCGGTACTGACCGGGAGCACGCCGGAAGAGGGCCAGCACGCCCGCATCGACCTGTAGCAGGCCGACCCTGGCCACGCTAGCTCCATCGGCGCAGGAAGCCGAACAGCAAGTCAGGCTGGTCCGGATGCGCCGCATCGCCAGCGGCCTGCTGCTGCTGATGGCCTTCGTGTTTGTGCTCGCGCGCCTGCTGCGCGAGCGCCATCCTGCAGTGGCCTTCATTGGCGCCTTCGCCGAGGCCGCCATGGTGGGCGCCATCGCCGACTGGTTTGCCGTCACTGCCCTGTTTCGGCATCCGCTTGGCATTCCCATTCCCCATACCGCCATCATTCCCGCCAACAAGGAACGCATCGGCGAAAACCTCGGCAACTTCCTCGAACACAATTTCATGAGCTACGAGGTGGTGCACGGGGAACTGGAACGGATCGATTTTGCCGGTTCGGCCGCCCACTGGCTAGCCCAGCCCGAGAACGCCCGCGCCGTGGCGGCCCAGCTGACCAGCGCGGTGCCGGCGCTGCTGCGCATGGTCGAAGACAAGGATGCCGCGCTGTTTCTGCGCGATGCCCTGGCCAGCGCGCTCAAGGATGTCCGGCTGGCGCCGCTGCTGTCACAACTGCTGTCAGTGCTGGTGGCAGGACGCCAGCACCACGTGCTATTGGGAAAGTTGCTCGGCATCGTAGCCGGCGCCCTCGAACAGCACCGGCCAACCATCCGCCAGAAAGTGCACGAACACAGTCCGCGCTGGATGCCCAAGGCCATCGACGAGAAATTTTACGAGCGCCTGATGGCCGGGGTCCAGGACATCCTGGCGGAGGTGCAGGACGAGGATGGCGAATGGCGCCAGCGCTTCCAGGTAGCGACCGAAGAACTGATCGGGAAGCTGGCGAATTCACCCGAGTACGAAGAAAAACTGCGGACCTTGCTCGACGACAGCCTTGGCCACCCGCTGTTTCGCAGCTATGTGGGGGAAGTGTGGGACGACGTTCGGCTGCGCCTTCAGGCCGACACCGCCGGGACCGATTCGAAGATCGCGGCCCATATCGAGCTGGCCCTGCGCGCATTTAGCGCGGCGCTGGCGGGCAACGCGCCGGTGCAGGCCAAGCTCAACGGCTGGATTCGTACCTTTGCCGCAGAAACCATTGTGGCCAAGCGTGCGCTGATTGTCGAGCTGGTGCGGCGGGTGATCCGCAGCTGGGACGCCGAAACGCTGTCGCGCAAGTTCGAGCTGCACGTGGGGCGCGACTTGCAATACATTCGCATCAACGGCACCATCGTGGGCGGCCTCGTGGGCCTGGTGCTGCACGGTGTTGGACTGCTGTTCTAGGCCGGCGCCGTATTGCTGACAAAGTGGGCGATCGACTCGCTCGTCTCCGCTTCCATGTGCACGAAGCGCGCGCCGACCCGGTAACCGGCAGGCACGCCGCTCTCGCTGGTGTGCACCACCTGGATCACGGTTTCATGCGTTTGCGGCATGCCGGGCAGTTGGAAATCGAGAATATGCCGGCTACCGCTGTCGAGCAGGGCAGGGCTGGCGAAGCAGACGCCCACGCGCGAGATGTCGAGCATGACCACCGGATGGCGGGATTCGCCGGCGGCGCTGGCAAGGACCGCGCCTTCTCGCATCAGGCGACGGGTATGCGCACGTTTTTCAGGCATGTCGGTTCCTTGTGATTCGGTGACAATCCATGGTACAGGATCGCGGCCTCGTCTGATTGACGCGTGTGGGTTTAAAGCACGTTCTCGCCGAGGATGCAACGTTGCAGATTCGACACGGGATTACGTCAAAAAGCCATGGTTGAACGGCATTTCTTGCGCATTCCTTGCGTCCTTGAAACAATTTTGGCAAGATAATCGCTAGTTTGTACATACACTTTTCGGGCGCGCACGGTTGCGCCCGCTCAATAACAGGAAAACAAGATGAAAAAATCAGTGATTTTGGGATGCGCGCTGGCGGCTGCTGTCGGATGTGCGCAAGCGAGCGTGATCCAGGTCGAAGCGGCCAACGGCAGCTCGGGCTTCCTCGCCGACGCTGCCGCCTACCAGGCTGCGGTCGACGCCACGCTGCTAAACCCAAGCTATGCAATGGCCACGCCCGCCAGCCTCGACTTCATTTCCCACAACGGCCTGTTTGGCGGCGCCACCAATTTCGCCATGAAAACCACGGTCAGCTTCGGCGTGGCCAGCGCAGGCACCTGGTCGTTCCGCGCCGGCGTCGATTTCGGCTTCGGTGGCGCCATGTTCCTGGACGGCGTTGCGGTGGACTTCAAGGCGAACGACATGTGGTGGGCGGGCAATTACGACAACGCTTCGCAGTTCCTGGCAGCGAGCGGTCCTTTGACTGCCGGCAACCATGTCCTGACGGTCATGGGTTTTGAAGCCTGCTGCGATGGCGGCCAGCAAGTGCAATTCATGAAATCGGGCGACACCGTCTTTACCAGCTTTAGCACCACTGACGGCCTGGTTGCTGAAGTTCCGGAGCCGGCCACGTTCGGCCTGGCCGCAGCCGGCCTGGCCCTGGTCGGCCTGGGCCGCCGCCGCAAAGTGCGCCAGGCCTGATACGCCGCTAGGTCCGTCGTCCTCGCGCACGCGGGGACCCATACTCGTTTGGCTCAGCATGGGTCCCCGCCTTCGCGAGGACGACGGGCCAACACGTCAATCCCAGCGCTGCTCGCTTTCGGCCCTGGCCGCCTCGGCATCGAGCGCAAACATGTTTTCCAGCTCCTCGCGCGCCTGCTTGGCCGCCGACATCAGCTGTTCCTGGTCCTTGTAGAACGGATACATTTTGGCCAGGCCCTTCAGGTTCAGCGCCCGGAATTTCTGGGCCGCCTGGCGCGCACGGTACGCGCCAAAGCCCAGGTGCTGCAGCACTTGCCGGCCCAGCATCAGGGCTGAATCGAAGGTCTCGCGTTCGATGATCTGCACGCCGCGGTCCATCAGGTCGTAATAGTGGGTCACGTTGCGGGCCCGCGCCATGATAGTCAACTGGGGAAAGGCCTGGCGCACCGCGTCGACCAGCTTGAGGCTGTCGTCGATATCGTCGATCGCCACCACCAGCGCGCGCGCCCTGGCCGCCCCGGCCGCATGCAGCAGGTCGACCCGGGTCGCGTCGCCATAGAACACCTTGGATCCGAATTTGCGCAGCAGCTCGATCTGGTCGGGGTCGTGGTCGAGTACGGTCAGGCTGACCTGGTTGGCCGTCAGCAAGCGACCGACGATCTGGCCAAAGCGCCCGAAACCGGCAATGATGACGTGGTCGTCATTGCCGTCGATGGCGTCCGCCGGGCGCGACTTGTCGAGCCGAAAGCGCGGGGCGATCAGCTTGTCGTGCAGGATCAGCAACAGCGGCGTGGTCACCATCGACAGGGCCACCACCACGATCAGGATCGACGCCACGTTGTCGGTAAACACCCGCGCCGCCTGCGCCGCGCCAAACACCACGAAAGCAAACTCGCCGCCCTGCGACAGCAGGAAGGCGAACAGCGCGCGCTGGCTGGGGGGAATGTCGAAGCGCCGCGCCAGCGCATACAGCACGCCGATCTTAATGGCCAGAAATGCGACGACCAGGCCCAGGATCAGCCACGGTTGCGCCAGGAATACGCCAAAGTCGACCGACATGCCGACCGCGATGAAAAACAGGCCGAGCAGCAAGCCCTTGAACGGTTCGAGGTCGGTTTCGAGCGCATGCCGGTATTCGGAGTCGGCCAGCAGCACGCCGGCCATGAAGGCGCCCAGCGCCATCGACAGCCCGACCGACTGCATCAGCAGTGCAATCGCGATCACCAGCAGCAGCGAGAATGCGGTAAAAATCTCGCGCAAGCCGCTGCCGGCGATGGCGCGCAGGGCAGGGCGCAGCAGGTAGCGCCCGCTCAGCACCAGTGCCCCGATGACGGCGCTCACCTTGAGCGCCTGCATCCAGCCGCCGCCTGCGCTGGCGCCGGCCACACCCAGCAAGGGCACCACGGCGATCATCGGTATGGCGGCAATATCCTGGAACAGCAAGATCGAGAACGCGGCAGTACCGGTGGGCGTGGCTTTCAGGTTGCGTTCGTCCAGCGTGGCCAGGGCAATCGCGGTCGACGACAGCGACAGGCCCAGTGCGCCGATCAGTGCTACCTTCCAGTCGACGCCGCCCAGCATGGCGGCCCCGGCCAACGCCGCGGCGACGCCAAGCACCTGGGCCGCGCCGCTGCCAAAAATCGGCCGCCGCATGGCCCACAGGCGGCGTGGCTCCAGTTCAAGGCCAATCAGGAACAGCAGCAGCACGACGCCGAATTCGGAAAAATGCAGGATATCCTCCACCTCGCCGATGAAGCCGAAACCCCACGGACCGATCGCAATACCCGCCAGCAGGTAGCCCAGCACCGCCCCCAGGCCCAGTTTTTTGGCGATCGGGACCAGCAGGACCGCGGCGGCCAGGTACACCAGGGCGTTTGATAACAAGCTATGTTCCATGGGCGCCTAACGCGGTTCGGGATGGTGGAGGAGGGCGTCGAGGCGCGCGACGAAGGCCGCCTGGTGGGCGTCGACCGCGCCGGCGTCGACCTGGTGGGCGTCGTGCAGCACCAGGGGCGGTTCCCAGCGCATGCTGCAGAGTTGCGCGATCTGGCTGAATGGGTGCAGGAACTCGTCTAGCGGCCTGCCATGCAAGCCTTCGGCCGCGTATTGCCCTGCCGGGCTGAGCGTTGAGGCCACCATCCACCAGGTCTTGCCCGCCAGCGCGTGCCCGCCTTCGCCATGGGCCCAGCCGGGAAGCAATACCGCATCGACCCACTCCTTGAGCAGCGAAGGCATGCTGTACCACAGTAATGGGTGCAGGAATACCACCACCTCGGCCGCAGCCAGGCGCGCCTGTTCGGCTGCCACATCGATATAGAAGTCGGGATAGGTTTCGTACAGGTCGAGCACCTCAACGTGCTCAAGGCCGCGTGCGGCCAAAGCCAGCCTGCGGTTCACGCGCGACAGGTGGGCGCGCGGATGGGCGAACAGCACCAAGGCCGCCGGCCGGGAAGTCGAGGAATTGATTGCTGTCATGCCGCGGGATTCTCCTTGCCGTTGAGGCTGCGCGTGGCGATCCAGGCGCCACTGATTATAATAACAAGGTCCGGCCACGGCCGAAAAAATGGCCTTGCGCTGATCAAATTCCCGGTTCGTGTAACAATATCGCCTGCGCCGGGATTTTTTGGCCCGGACCGGCACCACCCTGAGCACGCGGGATTGCCGGATCTGACAGATTAACGGGTAACCAATTTAGGAAACTATGAGTAGTTTTAACGAAGAACAAGTGTTGAGCGTCCACCACTGGACCGACCGCCTTTTTTCATTCACCACCACGCGTTCGCAGGCCCTTCGCTTCAGCAATGGCCACTTCACGATGATCGGCCTGATGGTCGACGGCAAGCCGCTGCTGCGCGCCTACAGCATCGCCAGCGCGAATTATGAAGACCATCTCGAATTTCTCAGCATCAAGGTCGAAGCTGGTCCATTGACCTCGCGCCTGCAGCACATCAAGGTTGGCGACACCATCATCGTCGGCCGCAAGCCGACCGGCACGCTGCTGTCCGACTACCTGCTGCCTGGGCGCCGCCTGTACATGCTGTCGACCGGCACCGGGCTGGCGCCCTTCATGAGCATCGTGCGCGACCCGGAAATTTACGACAAGTTCGACCAGCTGGTGCTGGTCCATGGTGTGCGCCAGGTCGACGAGCTGGCATATCACGATTTGCTGGTGGAACACTTGCCCAACCACGAGTTCCTGGGCGACCTGGTGTCGAGCAAGCTGCGCTACTACCCGACCGTCACGCGCGAATCGTACAAGAACACCGGCCGCGTCACCGAGCTGATCGAAAGCGGCAAGCTGTTCGAGGACCTGGGCGTCCCATCCTTCGACCCGGCGGTCGACCGCGTGATGATCTGCGGCAGCGCCGAAATGCTGCGTGACCTGAAGCACATCCTGGAAGCGCGCGGCTTCAAGGAAGGCAACACCACCTCGCCAGGCGACTTCGTCATCGAGCGCGCATTCGCCGAGAAATGATTTGAAAAAGGGCGGGGCGCCAGTCCTGCCCGCTCCCTTGAAAGCCTCCCCTATGCTCGACCAAGACAGCCTGAACACCCTGTTTGCCGACGCGCGTACCCATACCGTGTGGCAAGACAAGCCGGTCACCGAAGCGCAATTGCACCGCATTTACGATTTGATGAAGTGGGGGCCGACCTCGGCCAATTCCTCGCCGGCACGGATCGTGTTTGTGCAATCGGAGGCAGGCAAGGCCAAACTGCTCGCCTGCGTGGGCGCCGGCAACCTCGAGAAAGTCAGGACGGCGCCAGTGACGGCGATCGTCGCCATGGACATGCGCTTCTACGATCAGTTGCCAAAGCTGTTTCCCCACACGGATGCGCGTTCCTGGTTCGTCGGCAACGAGGCCCTGATCCAGTCCACGGCATTTCGGAATTCCTCCCTGCAAGGCGCCTACATGATGCTGGCGGCCAGGGCGGTAGGGCTCGATTGCGGTCCGATGTCGGGCTTTAACGCCGACAAGCTCAACGCCGCTTTCTTTGCCGGCACTGAACTCAAAGCCAACTTCCTGTGCAACATTGGCTACGGCGACGCGCAGCACTTGCACCCGCGCCAGCCGCGCCTTGCATTTGAAGAAGCCTGCACCATCGCCTGATGCAGGCCGTGTGGCGCTTAAGCCCAGGCCGCCCCGAAGCGGTGGCCGTTGTTCTCCTCATACCCGGTCACAAACCGGGTCAAATGCCCTTCCGACAATTGCTTGTTGAACTCTGCCTGGAACTGGGCGGCGTCCTGGCCGTGCCGCGCCAGCACTGACGGCGCCTTTTCCTGCCAGATCGCGGTCATGCGCGGTGTGCCGGCATGCGTGTACGCATTCAGGTACACCAGCTTGCGCCCGGCGTTGGCGTTCGCCGTGAAGTGGGTCTGGTACTCGGCCGGCGTGATGAAGCTCTTGACAAAGAAGCTGCCCACATCATGCTTTTCGTACAGGCCCGCATAGCTCAGGTTATTGTTGGGCGACACCACGCTGATGTTGAGCGGATGCCAGCCGTCGGCCGTCAGCGCATTGAATTTCGCCTGGTGCTGGGCCTGGGTCAGACCGTGGTACGCCGTCCTGGCGGTCGCCGCCGCTTTGATGAAGATGCTGGCGTAGCGCACTTCGTTGCCGCTCAGGTAGGTTTCGATCTGGTGCAGATGGTAGCCCTGGCCCGAACGCGCATCGAACTCGGCCTGGTACTGCGCTCCCGTCATGCCGTGCCGCGCAGCCCACGCATTGCCATCGTTCGGATGGAAAATCGCATTGAAAAACACCTTGCCGTTGACGTCGTATCCGTCCACCCACACCGGCCGGTAACCGGCACTGGTGGCGTGGTCGAATTCAGCCTGGTAGGACGCTTCTGGAATGCCGGAGCGGGTAACTTCGCCCCAGCCTGGCGGATACCAGGCCGGCGCCGTGGTTGCTGGCCAGATCGCCATCGAGGTGGCGGCAAAGCCCTGGTCTTCGGCCTTGACCCATTTGCCGTCGGGGCTGGGAGGCTTAAGCAGGCTGCGGTCGATCATGAAGGTGTTACGGAACGGCAGCGGCCGCAGCGGACCGCCCCACGGTGTGGTCGCCTCGATGGCGTGGATGTGCAGGTGCGGGTTGGTGGAATTGCCCGAATTGCCGGCCAGCCCGAGGAATTCGCCGCGCTTGATGGTCGCGCCCATCTTGGTGAACTTGGAATTGAGCGAGCCCGGCTGCATGTGGGCGTAGACCACCGCCTCGTCGCCATGCTGCAGCCAGAAGTGGTTGCCCTCGACTGGATTCGGGGTCGGTACCTGCGTGCCCATCTGGGTATTGCTGGCCATATCGTTCTTGAAACCGATGACGGCGCCGTCAGCCATCGCATAGATTGGCTTGCCCCAGATGCGATAGTGGTTGTTCTGGCTGCCATCCTTGCCGGGCAGCTTGTCGTTCCAGGCATTGATTGCCTGGTCGAAGGCGATCACACCCATGTCGTAGGCAAACAGTTGGCTGCCGTCGCCGGCCGACGCATGCGATTCGCCCTTCCCGGACCAGTATTCGCCAACCCGGAAATCATGCGCCATGGCGGGAAATTCATAACTGCCGCCGGGGACGGGGCTTTGGTGGGCCTTCAGCGGCATTGTCGTGCTGAACGGGTCGGTGAAGCCGTCCGCGCTCAGGTTCATCTTGATCTGGCCGGGAGCGGGCAGGGGCATGCTGTACATCCGCAAGGCGCGCATCGCTGACATCACGCCCTTGTTCGGCGACGTGGCGCACGCCCGCGATGACATCGCAAAACTGGGCAATATCGGCACCGTGCCGCCGGGACCGATCCTGGCGATTCCGGACGCAATTGCTTTCCATGATGCGATCGGCGGCGCCAACAAGGAAGCGCGCCTGCGCTACCTGGCCCAGTATTGGCAGACGCGGGTGCGGGCGCTGCCGAAGGTGCGCGTCCTGACGCCGCGCGACCCCGCCCGCTCTTGCGCGATCGCGGCATTCGCCATCGATGGCATGGCCGCTGCCGATGTGGTTGCCAGGCTGATGGCGCAGTTCCGGATTTTCACTGTGGTCCGTCAGATTGACGGCGGGAAGGGGTGCGTGTCACGCCCCATCTTTATACGAGCACGACAGACCTGGACTTGCTGGTCCAGGCTATTTCGGACATTGTAAATACATAAAAGTATACAAATTTATGTAGAGGAGTGTCTCTAGTCCAATTTCCAGCCTTCTGTGATTAAATCGAGCGCTCGCTTTAAATATTAATATTCACACATTGTTGCACCAGCAAGGACAGCTAAGGCCTAAGCGGCCAAACGCAACGCCTTGCTGACAAATCCGCACCCGCGGATTCCTCACCAGCACCCAGCATCCAGCACCAGCAGCCACGCGCTATTCGATACAGGCGTCACCACCGGGATTGCTCCCTGTGCGGGCCGGTTCGTCCCTGCGTTTTCGGTCTGCCTGTGCTGGCGTGCAAGCCGCGCCCGGGAGACCTGTGCCGCCCGTTCGTAGTCGTCGTCGATTCGCTGTATCAGGCACCTACCTATAACAAATAAAGCAATAGGAGACTGTATGAACACAATGACGTTAGCAACCAAGAGTTTGACAAATATCGCCGGCGCCGCTGCGCTTGTCCTTGCATTCGGGGCGCCAGCAATGGCCGCCAATAACGACCCGATCATCCTGGTCCACGGCTTTCTCGGATTCGGCCCCAACGAGCTTGCCGGCACCGGATTCAAATACTGGGGCGGTTTCAACGATGTCGCAGCCCACATGCGCAGCTATAACGGCGCCCAGCACACGGTAATGGCCGCCGCGGTCGGGCCGGTCAGTTCGAACTGGGACCGGGCCGTCGAACTGTTCTACCAAATCAAGGGCGGCTGCGCCGACTACGGTGCGCGCCACACGGCGCAGTTTGCTTCCTACGGCGCGATCCGCATGCCGACACGCAAATGCTGGGCCGCCGATCCGGCCAACAATCCGAACAACTATCCGCTTGCCCTGTATCCGTCCTGGGATGCGGCCCATCCGCTGCACCTGGTATCGCACAGCCAGGGCGGCCAGACCGTGCGCGTACTGATCCAGCTGCTCGAAAACGGTTCGCCCAATGGCGACGAGGGCGGCGGCGCGCTCTACACCGGCGGCAAGATCGGTTGGGCCAAAAGCGCGACCACCATCTCGACGCCGCACAATGGCACCACCTTGCGCGACGTGATCATCGACTACGTGCCGAAAGTCTCCGAACTGGCCGGCAAAGTCGTCGAGGTGGCAGGTCTGGGCGGCAGCGCCAATCCCGGCTACAACTTCAAGCTCGAGCAATACGGCCTGTCCCAGGGGCTGGCGGAAAATTTCCGCGACTTTCTCACGCGCGTGAAGGGCGCGCCGTTCTGGACGCTGGGCCACAAGAACTCGGCGCAGTGGGAGCTGGGGCCGGATGGCGCACGCGAACTCAATAACTGGGTCAAGACATCGCCGAATGTGTACTACCACAGCATCGCCAATGTAGCGACGGAGCAGGGCAGCCTCTGCTGCAACAACACCGACCGCATCATCGCGCCATTCCAAAGCAGCGCCTACCAATATGCCCGCAACGACATGATCTTCTTCCTGAAGAACACTGCGGGCGAGTGGGTGGTGCCGTCGATCCTGATGCGCGGCATGGGCTCGTACACGCAAAGCGCCGCCGGGAGGGTGGCGGTCAATTCCAGCTGGTTTCCGAACGACGGGGTAGTCAATACCATCAGCATGAAGTCGCCGTTGGGACAGCCAGTGCGCAATTACGACGGCACCAAGGTCAAGGGAACCTGGCAGCATCTGGGTTTCTACGCCCAGTACGACCACTTCGACGTCATCGGCTGGCTCCAGCCTGCGAATGGGGTCTTTCCGATCTACGACAATGTAAGTAGCCTCGTGTATAGCCTGTAAGCGACGACGCCCGGCACGGAAGGGAAGCAATGATGACGACGACAAAATGGATCTGGACCAGCCTTGCCCTAGCTTGCCTGATGCTGCTGGGCGTCACAGTCCCGCGCGGCGAAGCACCAGCCGTTCAGGCGGACCAGAAGGTGGCAGTGCGCGACACAGCTGTTTTGCAGCGGCCCGCGCAAGTCAAGGCCTCGCAGGGGGCGCAGCAATGGCCAACGCAACGCGAGCCGCTACCTGCGGTGGAGACAGCGGTAGGCAAGGCACGCGCCGGTGGAGCAGGAGAGGATGAGGTGTATCGGCTGAGGGCCGCAGCCTTGTCTACACAAACCATCGCGCGCCTGACCGAACGTGAAGAAGCGGAAAAGCACTGGCTATTGCGATTGGCTGCGTGGCGCGCAGAACGCGCGCTGATCAATCAGGCGGATCCGGCCGCGCTGCAGGCGCTGCGCGAACGTTTATTCAGCGCCGATGAACGAACACGGCTCGATGCCAATGAGCCTGTCACTACACCGACGCTGATCCTGCGATGACAACATCCATTTATTTTGCGGCAGCCTTCTTCGCTGAATCAAGCATATAGCCAAATTCCTTGTCGTTGAGCCGGCTGATCACGGTCAGGGAATCGAGCATGGCGCGGATTGGGCCCACCCGTGCCATGCCCGGCTTACCATGCGAATTTGCTCCAGGTGTCATCGCCAACGATGCCGTCCACGCCGATTCCTTTGGCGCCCTGGAAGCTGCGCACCGCCGTGTTGGTGCCGGGACCGAACACACCGTCGACAGCGACGTTGTAGCCGCTTTCGCGCAACTGGCTTTGCACCGCCCGTACTTTGGCGCCCGAGTCGCCTTGCTGCGTCACGATCGTCAACGCGGGCCAGGTCGCGTTGCCGACCACGCCATCGGCGCCCAGGCCGTGCGAACCCTGGAAGTTCTTGACGGCGGTGAGCGTGCCGTTACCGAAGTCGCCATCGGCAGTGAGTGAATAGCCCCATTGCTGCAGCAGGTACTGGATGGTGCGCACCCGTTCGCCGTTGTTCCCGTACTGGACCAGCGGCCAGGTCGCCGCAGGCGTACCGCCGCCACCGCCACCGCCGACCAGCGACTTGTAGCGCGGCCAGTCCCAGCCCGAGCCGGGATCGGTGTGGGTCTGGTTCGCGTAGTTGACGTGGCCTTTGACGTTGTAGAGCGAATCGGCCGGCCTGGCATTCCAGCCGCTGGCGCCGTCGTACACTTTTTTCGCCAGGCCACGCGACGCGAGGATATCGCGCGTCAGTGCCGCCGACGCGTTGTACATCGCGCTGGTGTACCACGCCCCGGGATTGTTCACATAGCCTTCGTGTTCGATCCCGACGGTGTAGCCGTTCGAATTGCCGATGTGCCAGGCCTTGTTCGCCTCGGTCACCATTTGCGTGACCTGACCGTCCGACGACCGGATCACGTAGTGCGCGCTGACGCTCGCGCTGCAGTTCTTGAACCAGGAAATGGTGCCTGCGTACGAGCCCTGGGTGGTGTGTACGGCAACGTGCGAAATGCTGCTGGTGCGGGCAGAGTAGTTGCAACTGGCCGCCGGGTTCCAGATCGCGGCCGGATAGTCGCTCGACGCGGACGCCGGGAGCGACGTCATGAGCGCAATGGCAATGGCCAGGCGCGTGGCCAGGCTGCTGACTTCTTTTTTCATAGTGGGAGCTCCGTATGTGTGGGATGACGGGACGATCAGTCGGACCGGCCTTTGACTGGCTCGACAAAATCGGGCACCGACATCGTCGGATCGGAAACCCCGGTTTCGATGAGGATGCGGCGCGCCGACAGCTTGCGCAGTTTCTCCTTGCCGTAGACCTTTTCCATTTCGACGTGGCGCTGTTTGATCTTGAACTCGTCGCCTTCGCGGCCCTGCCGGATGGCGGTGAAGATTTCGTAGGTATACATCTGAGCGATGTCCCGTTGCGGGATGCCGCTGTACTTTGCGACGGCATCCTCCCAATCCTCGAGCGGGAAGGCGCGCGTCTTGCGGGCGCCGTACTGCGCCAGCAGGGCAGCGGCGCCGCGGATGTTGGCGCGCGAATCGGACAGCAGCGTTGCCGGCGTTTCGCGGATCAGGGCCGCAGCCTTCGACAGCGAGCGGCCGAAATAGTCATCCTCGTGCAGGCCCATGATGCCGTAACCGTGCGGCATGGCGCCATGGTCCTCGAGCTCCACCACCGGCTCGGCGGCCTTCATCAGCTGGCCCTTGGGAACGTGCGGGCGCCAGCGTGTTTCGGCATACGCAATCGCCTGCAGCAGCTCGACCGGCACATTGAATTCGGCCGCCGCTTCCTCGAACAGGCGCTGGTAGCGGTTCGCATGGGGGTTCAGTACCTTGGCCTTGCCATCGGCCAGCGCCACTGGCGGGGTAGCCATGCCAGCCACGCACAAGGCGGCAAACAATGCCGCATACATCCTTGATTTCATCCGTTATCTCCTTTGGTCGGAACACGTCGCCTGCGCAATCGCAGACAGGGGGCGTTCAGCGGCTGACGCAAGGAAAACAGGATGAAACGCCGAAGCGTCGTGAAGTGGGAAACGCTTCATTTCGCGCTGAACCCGATTGATTATATGTACATCGCCTTCAAACCAGTCATAGTTTTATGGCAAGGTTATATGAGGAAAAGTGATGTGAAAAAACAAGCTCGGCGGGTGAGGAGGAGGGTGATATTGTTCAGGCTTCCAGCATCGCGGCATAGCGCTGGTGTACCACCCAAACGCTCCAGTCCTTGAGCAGCAAGGGTAGGGCGAGCAGATTGTCCTGGCCATATTGGTCCAGTACGAATTGCATATTGCGTTTGCTGAGATGAATGCGCCACGGACTAATGAGTAGCGCGTCGCTTCGATCGACAGGCTCGCCACTCAAATCGCATTTGGCGACATTGCCCGTGAATTGAGACCAGAAGGCTGCCGCGTCAGGCAAACGCGCTTGCGCTACCTGCGGCTCGAGATGCACCGTGGTGATATTGCGAAGAGCTTGCTCGATCAGCTGAAGCTCGGGGCCGGTACAGTCTTGCGCTGCGCGGCCACTGATCAAGAACTGCGCCAATGGCGCCAGGAAGTCCATGATGTCGATCCATGCGGCCGATTCGAAACCATAGCCATCGCTCGGTACGGACCAGGATTGAGGAGTGATCGACCACCACCAGTGCGCCATGTCACTGTGAACATTGCAACTCGCGTGATCCGACAGGCCTCCGGCACAGACTGCCTTCCATCCGTCAGGAACGGGGAAGAACTGGCCTGTTGGGTCATGGAGAACGGGGCGTGGGCAGAGCTTGGGAAGCAGCGCGTCCGGAAACACATAGGGATCCACGAAGCGCCCCGGATCGACGCGGAAATCGGCAATCATGCGCCGGCGTAGGGCGACATATTCTGCAAACGCAATGGCGGCAGGATGGGCCGCACCACCGTCGGCGGCGAGCATGGCGAGCATTTCTTCATCGCGTTGCAGGTCTGCGCTCAGGTTGTCGGCACAGCGGCGGCCCCACACCGCGTAATGCACTTCATCGAGCAGTTGCCATGCCTGGGCGCTGTCGAGGCCGTGAAAAGTCAGCTTGCGCTCGATCATTGCCGCGATGAGCGTAGCCAGGCGTTCGGTCGGCATCAAGCCATCGTTCGCCGGGCTTTCTTCCCGGCTGTTGATCGACTGGCCGCACAGGGCCATGAACAACAATGGCGCAGCCAGATAGAGTTTCACTCCGCCTTCTGGATCGCCCGGCGTTACCTCGCTGAGCAATCCCAGGTCGCGTCCGAATTGGGCCAGCCAGCTGTAGGCCGAAGGCAAGCCGCAGGCATGCAAGTGCAATTGCACGTCCCTGCACAAGTCCTTGCCGAAGTAATACTCGATGGCGGCAAGCTGAGAAACGTATGCCAGTGCCTCCAGGCAGCTTGTGGCACTAAGCTGCATGCCGCTCGGCAAGCGCACGCGGTCCATTTCGTGGAACAGATAGCGTTTTGTGATGTTTTCAGCAAACGCGCACGTGTCCGGCGCGTACGGAGGCTCGACGCCCATCGCTTCCAATCGCACTTCATCGGCGTAAGCCAAGATCGGGACGACAAGGTGTTTGTACGATTGCGCTTCCCGCACAAGGGCTGGTCCGGCATTCATAATCTGGAAGTTCAGGCGCCTGCGATAGGCGCCATAGTTTGTGAGCATCAAGTCGGAAAAGTGCCGTTTCTCGTGCCAGCCCATGCTCAGAAGAAGTGCCGCCTGCAGGCGCACCGTTTTTTCTTTCTGAGCCAAAACGTACTCGATGCTGTCGGTAAATGCATCCGGGCCTGGCTCCGCCATCAGCATGAAAAGCTCAGCTGCGTCGTGAAGATGATACGCGGTGCTCAGATTAAGGTGCATCGTCTGAGTGAACTGGTCGAAATGCACGGGCGTGAGCATTTTACCGCCGCTCTATCCAGCCCTTGACCTGCGCGGCACTGGCATTTTCGTCGATGGCGAGGTGATCCTTGGGATCGCTCGGATTCGTAAGAATAACCGGCTGCTTGTACTTTTTAACGAGCGCGACGAGTTTATCGACGAAGTTCAGGACTGAAACGCCGGTACTGAAGACCAGAGAGACGACCTTCAGCATCGCCATGATGTCGTCGGGCGATGCGCCGAACGGGGCACGATACGACGCAGGCACTGCTTCGGCCAGTGCCGGTGTTGAGATCTTGAGGTCGGGAAGCGCCTGGGTCTCTTTCAGCAGCTCGGAGAGCAGGTCGTCGGGGGCAGTAAGTGCTAATGTTTGCTTGCTCATGACACCTCCGTAAAAGAATGTGTTCTGAAACCATGTGCCGGGCAGGGGGCAGGAATGCGTTCGCAAGCGAAAACGCATCAAGCCGATGCACCTACCAACATAGCAGATTGCGGTGGTGAGCAAACTAACGGATTGTCACCCGTTGTTAAATTGCTCAGTTTGGCCAGCTGGGCAGATTGAAATAGCCGATCTGACTATGCACCTAGTTGCATTGCAACTCGTTGCATAGTAATATCGTCGCATGTCACTTGACCATGCCCTGCTCGTCTCCCTGCTCGAAAAACCCAGTTCCGGCTATGAACTTGGGCGTCGTTTCGACCGCTCCATCGGCCATTTCTGGCCCGCCACGCACCAGCAGATCTATCGCGTGCTCGCCCGCATGGAAGAAGCCGGCTGGATTGCATGCCAGGTCGAGCGTGGCGACGCCGGACCCGACCGCAAGGTTTTCTCGGCCACCGAAGCCGGGCGCACCATGCTGGCCGGCTGGATGGCCGAGCCAACCGAGATGGAAGTGGCGCGCACGGCGGTGATGGTCAAGCTGCGCGCGGCCGCCTTCGATGACCCTGCGCGTCTGTTGCCGTCGCTGCATGAACGGCGAGAACAGCATGCCGGCTTGCTCGATGCCTACCGCGAGATTGAACAACACGATTTTGCCGGGGAACTGAACACCCAACGGGCACTGCAGCACCACGTACTCAAGTTTGGCCTGGCCTACCAACAACTGTGGATCGACTGGCTCGCCGAAGCCGAAGCCCTGATCCAGAAACTACCCCCTACCGAACAATAACGACTGATCTTTGGAGACCGTATGACCAAGCCCTTTCCGCACCTGCTGGCCCCGCTCGACCTTGGCTTCACGACCTTGCGCAACCGCGTGCTGATGGGATCGATGCACACCGGCCTGGAAGACATTGCCGACTCGCACGCACGCATGGCGGCCTTCTACGCCGAGCGCGCCAAGGGTGGGGTAGGGCTGATCGTGACCGGCGGCTTTGCGCCGAACGCCGACAGCATCGTCATGCGCGGCGGGAAAATCCTCGACAGCGAAGAGGAAGCCGAGCGCCACCGCGTGATCACCCGCGCCGTGCACGAGCATGGCGGCAAGATCGCCATCCAGATCCTTCACACCGGCCGCTACGCCTATATCCAGAACCCGGTGGCGCCATCGCCGATCCGGGCTTCCATCAATCCAAACACCCCGCGCGAAATGACGGACGAGGACATCGAGCAGACTATCGTCGACTTCGCCCAGTGCGCCGCCATGGCCCAGCACGCCCACTACGACGGTGTCGAGATCATGGGTTCGGAAGGCTATCTGATCAACCAGTTCATTGCCCAGCGCACCAACCAGCGCACCGACCGCTGGGGCGGCAGCTTTGAAAACCGGATCCGCTTCGGCCTCGAGGTCGTGCGCGCCGTGCGCGAACGGGTCGGTCCCAATTTCATCATCATCTTCCGCCTCTCGATGGCCGACCTGGTCGAACACGGCAGCACCTGGGACGAAGTCGTCGCGCTGGCCAAGCTGCTCGAAAAGCAAGGTGTAACCATCATCAACACCGGCATCGGCTGGCACGAGGCGCGCATTCCTACCATCATGACGAGCGTGCCACGGGGCGCCTTCAGCGCCGTGACCCGGCGCCTGATGGACCACGTCAGCATTCCCCTGATTACCTCGAACCGCATCAACGACCCGGTCGTGGCCGAAGACATCATCGCGCGCGGCGACGCCCACATGGTGTCGATGGCGCGGCCCTTCCTGGCCGACGCCCATTTCGTCAACAAGGCAGCGGCCGGCCGCGCCGATGCAATTAACACCTGCATCGCCTGCAACCAGGCGTGCCTGGATCATATTTTCACGATGCAGATGGCTTCGTGCCTGGTCAATCCGTTTGCCTGCCACGAGCTCGATGTGGAAGTGTTGCCGTCCGACGCGCCAAAAACCGTGGCAGTGATCGGTGCAGGACCGGCCGGCATGGCGGCGGCCACTACCCTGGCCGAGCGCGGTCACCGGGTCACGCTGTTCGACGCCGCCGGCGAAATTGGCGGCCAGTTCAACTACGCGCGCAAGATTCCGGGCAAGGAAGAGTTTGCCGAAACGCTGCGTTATTTCCGCACCCGCCTTGCCGAGTTGGATGTTGACGTGCAACTGAACCGCAAAGTGGGCGCCGCCGACTTGGCCGCTTACGAGCACGTGGTGGTGGCCACCGGCGTCACGCCGCGCACGCCGGACATCCCTGGCATCGACCATCCGAAAGTGGTCAGCTATATCGATGCGATAGAAAAACGCAAGCCGGTGGGCAAGAAGGCTGCGCTGATTGGCGCCGGCGGCATCGGCTTCGACGTGGCCGAGCTGCTCACGCACGCAGAGCACGACGGCGAGCTCGAAACCTATCGCAAGCAATGGGGCATCGACGTCAACTACACCGATACGCGCGGCGGCCTGGTCGAACCGGTGATGCCGGAGGTGCCGCGCGAAATCTGGCTGCTGCAGCGCAAGGCCAAGAAACTGGGCGACACGCTGGCCAAGACCACCGGGTGGGCGCGCCGCCTGTTGCTGCAAAAGCGTGGCGTGCACATGCTGGGCGGGGTCGAGTACCTGAAAATCGATGACGCCGGCCTGCACGTGCGCGTGAACGGCGAAGACAGGCTGCTGGAAGTCGACAGCGTGGTCATTTGCGCCGGCCAGGAGCCGCGCCGTGACCTGGTCTCGGGCCTGGAGGCGGGTGGCAAGGCGTACACCTTGATTGGCGGCGCCGACGTGGCCACCGAGCTCGATGCGAAGCGCGCGATCTGGCAAGCCACCGAGTTCGCTGTCGAATTTTAAGGTTGGTCCTAAAGGCCGCTGTCTACGCTATGGGGAAACGCAGGCGTTCCCTCATAGCACTTTAGCTGCGGTCTTACGCTAAGAATGTCCATTCCGCGTCGACCTTGCGAGGACGACGGTGCGACGCCTGGCGAAGGCTCGCTCGCGCTCAGGCGGGCATGCGATCGAAGGCACACATTCGGTACAACAGAGGAAACATTTCCTGGCGCAGCAATCCCCAGATGCGGTCATCCCCGGTAGTGCGGCGATCCGTTGCTCCCCCGTGTCGCGCCGGCGAAAACGCAATTCCAGCCTGCAGGTGCCGGCCACCGGCCTCGCCGATCAAACCGCCTGGTGGGGATTTGTCGTCGATGGGTTGCTGCAAATTTGGGCCGTCGGATACGATTGCCGAGTCGATTGCTTGCGTAGCTTTGGACTGCGTCGCACGCGGCTGGTCTAGCGCGCCCGCCGGTTTGCGCACGCGAGGCGGGCGTAGCCCGGTGCGCAAGGCGTCGGCCAGCTTCCAGTCCTTTGAATCGGGGAAAAGAATCCAGGTGCAGCGCCACGCATTGCGCCGAATGCCGCCGACGGCATTCACAAAGCCGCTCGGCGACACCGCTTTCCCGTTGTAGAGAATACGATCGCCCTCGACCAGACAGTGGAAGTTCTTTCAGTTGAATACGGTGCGCAGCACCGTGCCATCAGGCAGGAACTGGCGCTTCCATTGATAGCCGGTCATATTCGGCATGGGAAGCGCATCGGGGTTGTGCCGCCGCGTCCATTCCTCAATTGCCTGCGCCGCGATTTCCCAGTCTTCCTTTTCGTAGCCGCTGCTGATAGTGCCGTCCAACAGCTGTTCCCATACCTCAAGGGAAATGGGGATGGCCATCTTGGGGGCAGGGTGATGGCGACGCATGGTTTTCTCCTTGGGCCCGGGATGGCCCGATATGATCCGAATGGATACGATTTGCACGCGACTGCGTACGATTGCTATCCGAACGGATCCGATTTGACTGCGCGATGATCCGATGTGTGCACGATTTCTTACGATGACTCGTCCGTACACTAGGTTCGACATCAAAATCGCGACTCGTTCAATTTCGGCGAGAAATCGGACGCCGTCGGCTAGCGTGCGGGCATTTTAGGATCCAAAGCGTAGCGTTTCGCGAGGGGATCGACGCGCATCGGACTCAATCGGATGAAATCGTGCGCTTTTGCCAGATCCCCGTTTTTGGAGGCCATGTCGCTGTCATGTTTGGCCTGCGGCGAGTTGTGAAATCCAACATTTCAGTCCGCTATTTCGACGCGCGGCTGTCCACTTCACGATCGGTCTGTTGGACAAACTTCGCCTCGGCAACCGATTGCCCAAATTTTCAATTTCGCTTGAGTCAACATGATCGTTGTGAAATCGGCGCGGGCACTGACGCGGGAATTTTATCATTAGGCAAGATTGACAAGTGGAGAACTACGCGCATTGGCTGAGGTCTGACCTTGTATCAACCGACGACATGAGGAGCAGGGCCATGCATTCCCGAACCTATGCACTATGCATGATCCTGCTGGCAGTCATCTTGGGTATCAGCGGCCCGCAGGCGGCTGCCGCACCGGTGGTCTATTTGGCGGGCGACTCCACGGTCATGACCAATGGCGCCAACACCTATCCCCAGCAAGGATGGGGTGGCCGGATCCGCGATTACTTCACCACTGGCGTTGCTTTCAGCAACCGCGCCGTGGGCGGGCGTAGCAGCAAGAGCTTCATCGACGAAGGTCGCCTGGCATCGATTCTGGGTGTGATCAAGCCTGGCGATTATCTGTTCGTCCAGTTCGGTCACAACGATGTCTACAGCGATCCCAAGCTGCATACCGACCCTTTCACCACGTACAAAACCTACCTGGCCTTGTATATCGACCAGGCGCGCCAGTATGGCGCCATTCCGGTGCTGGTGACCCCGGTGGGCCGCCAGCGCTACGACAGCACGGGAAAATTCATCAACGACTTCGTCGACCGCACGACCGCAATGAAACAGCTGGCAAGCGAGAAGAACGTTCCATTGATCGACCTCAATGCCAAGAGCATCTCTTTCTACAACGGGGTCGGTGTGCAAGCCACGACCGACGTGTTCAACTGGCTTTCCGCCGGCCAGTATCCCAACTTTCCCAATGGCGTGTCCGACATCACGCACTTCCAGGAATATGGGGCTGGGCAAATCGCGCGTCTTGTAATTCAGGGCGTCGAAGAAAACAAGCTGGCAATGCGCGCGTACATTGGCGCGGTCACCTATCCGGCCGAAGCAGGCGTCCTTACTGGTACCGGTACGGTGCGGGAACGGAGCTACTCCGGTTGGCAAGGCCGCGGCTACGTCAATTTTCCTTTGAGCGGCGGGGCGCTGACGCTCACCAACGTAATCGGCAAAACTGGCGGGGCACGCACGCTGCGCATCCGCTTTGCCAATGGCCGCAGCACGGCCGTGGTCGGGCAACTGGTGGTCAATGGCGTGGCCTCCAGCATGACGTTCAATCCATCGGGTTCGTGGGCCACGTGGATCACCAGGGACGTGGCGGTCACGCTCAATAGCGGCACAGCGAACACCATCATCCTGAAGTCGATTGGGGGCGACCTGGCAAACATCGACGGCATCACCGTCTACTAGAATCCCGTCGTACAATGGTGTTCATGCAGATCAACGACGACACCGAAAATCCGGCACCGCGCAAAAGAGGACGTCCGGTCCAGAGCGAAAGCGACAGCCTGCGCCGGACGCTGATCGAAAAATCGGCAGCCCTGTTCCGCGAAAAGGGTTACGACAACACGACCGTGCGCGACATCGCCGCCGCCACCGGTATCCAGGCCGGAAGCTGGTTCTATCACTTCAAGACCAAGCAGGACATCCTGGTGGCGGTGGTGGAGCAGGGCATGACGCAGTCGCTGGCCGATATCGAAGCCATTTCAGCCCAGACCATGACGCCGCGCGCCGCCTTCACGCGACTGGTGCAGGTGCACTTGCTCACGCTGCTTGCGCCCGATCACGATTTCATTGCCGTGCTGTTGTACGAATGGCGCTCGCTCGACCAGCCTGCGCGTGCGCGCATTATCAAGCTCAAAGACCGCTACGAGGCAATCTGGGTTCAGGTGATTGGCGGCCTGCAGGCCTCGGGCGACTGGTCCATGCCCGGCAAGTACGACCGGCTATTGATGTTCGGTGCGCTGAACTGGACGGCGCAATGGTTCAAGCCAGGCGCCGGCGGGAGCATCGAGGAACTGGCGGAGCAGGCGGTCGCGTTCATCCTGCGCACGCCCGCTCCGCAGACAAAGTAAGGCCGTCGCTACGCGAATAGCCCCTGGTTGGCAGAGCGCAGCACATGCTTCTGGATCTTGCCGGTCGATGTAGTTGGCATGCTTTCCAGCAGGCCAACGTGCTTGGGTACCTCGAAGGCCGCCAGGTGCTCGCGGCAATGCGACTGCAGTGCGGCCGCGTCGCAGTCGGCGCCCGGCTTGAGCACCACGAAGGCACACACACCTTCACCCCACTGCGGATGCGGCGCACCAATCACCGCTGCGTTGGCCACGGCGGGATGACGCAGCAGCACTTCCTCCACCTTGACCGACGGTACATTTTCGCCACCGGTCTTGATCATGTCCTTCAAGCGGTCCTTGAACAGCAACTGGCCGTCGGCGTCGAGCATGCCCAGGTCGCCCGTATGGTGCCATCCGAAACGGCGCGACTGCATGGTCGCTTCCGGATCCTTGTAGTAGCCCAGCATGACGTTCGGGCCGCGATGGACGATCTCGCCGATTTGTTCGCGGCCCAGCAGCGTGCCGTCGGCATCCATGATTGCCAGTTCGTTGACGCTGCACGGCTTGCCCCAGTAGTTTCCGAAGCGGCGCAGCTGCTCTTCCGGGGCGAAGTACATCGTCATCGGGAAGATCTCGGTCTGGCCGCTGCCAAGCGCAAAGTTGGGGCACATCTCGGCAATCAGGCGTTCGAGCAGCGGCTTTGCCATCGGCGCCATCGCGTACATGCACAAGCGCAGATGGGACAGATCGCTCTGCGCGCGCGCCGGATGCTGCAGCAGCGCGCCGAACATCAGCGGCAGTCCGAACATCACGGTCACACGCTCGCGCGCCAGCGCATCGAGCACTGCCGCCGGGTCGAAACCGCGCTGTATCACCATCGAGGCGCCCGCCAGCAATGCCGATCCGGCCACGGCAAACTGCGCGCAATGGAACAAGGGCAGTACGCCCGAGAACACGTCATCGGCCACGATTCCCATGTTGCCGACGTTGGACACCAGTGCCGAATGCACCGACAGGTGCGAATGCATCGCGCCCTTGGGACGGCCAGTGGTACCGCTGGTGTACATGATCAAGGCCAGCTTGCTTTCGTCGATCAGCACCTCGGGCAGACTCGCCGGCATGGCATGCGTGGTCTGCGCAAGCGCGCCGGTCAGAAGAAACGGCAGGTCCATGTGGGCTATCGTTTCGCACATGGCCGGATTTGCATGGAGCTGGTCGTCGATGACCAGCAGCTTCGCTTCGGCGTGTTCGAGGATGTAGCGGATATCCGCCGGGGCCAGCATGGCATTGACCGGCACCCAGACCAGACCAGCCTTGAGTATGCCGTACGCCGCAACCAGGAACTGGGTCGAGTTATTGCAGACCATCGCCACCGCATCGCCGGCTTGCAAGCCGCTTTCCAGCAGATGATGGGCAAACTGGTTGCTGGCGGCATCGAGTTCGCTGTAGCTGGTTCGGACACTGCCTTCCACCAGCGCTGTGCGTTCGCCGAATTTGCGCGCGCTGCGATGCAGGGTGTCGCCCAGCGCGATGCGCCTCAACATATTTTCCCCAATTGCCGCCTTCGCTTCCATGCATGTCTCCCTTGGTTATCCTACGTTTCGCCAATGTCGATGACTACCCGTCCCGGCTCCACCTGTCCGCCAACTTCGGCCAGCACGGCCAGCACCACCCCGTCGCGCGGGCTAACCACGCTGTGCTCCATTTTCATCGCCTCGATCACGATCACCACCTGGCCGGAGCGCACACGCTCGCCCACGGCAACCGGCACTGCAGCCACTCGCCCGTTCATTGGCGACGTGATGCGGCCACTCGCGCTGCCGTTCGTTTCGCGTTCAGGGCGCGCATAAGTCATGTCGATCAGGGCATGCTCTTCTCCGTCGACCGCGTAGTGGCAAACGCCGCCAGCGAATGCATAGTCGACGCGCAGCGTGCGTCCATCCAGGGTCAACACGCACGAGCCGGGGACATCGGCACGCTCTGCCAGCGAGGCGGCCACGCATGCGTCGGACTGCCAAAGTTCCCAGCCGTTGGCTCCGGACGAGGCGATCTGCAGCTCGACTGCAACGCCATCGAGCACAAACCGGCATGGCTGGCGATACTTGCCGCTGTTCGAGAAGCCGCGTAATTCGACCGGATAGCCCGCCCTGATGCTCTGGCGCGCCAGCAGCACCGCGCCAACTTGCGCTGCGATGGCGTCGGGCGCGGCCTGAATTCGTGACTGGGCGGGGAAGTTCTCCCCGATGAACGCCGTGGTCGCCTCGCCCGCTACGAATACTGGGTGCGCCAGACACTGCCCCAGGAAGCGACGATTGGTTTTCAAGCCAAGCAGCACGCATTCGTCGAGTGCATGGGCAAGGCGGCGCAGCGCCTCTCCGCGATCCCTGCCATGGGCCACCAGCTTGGCCAGCATGGAGTCGTAGTACGGCGTTACCTGTGAGCCGCTAGCGAGAGCGTGATCGGTGCGGACGCCTCCAGGTGCGCGCCACAGAGTCACGGCGCCGGATTGCGGCAGAAAATCGTTGGCCGGATCTTCGCCGCACAGGCGCACTTCGATCCCGTGGCCGCCATTCGCAAGTCGCTCGTCGATATCATCCTGGGACAGCGGCAGCGCCTCGCCTATCGCCACACGCAACTGCCACTCGACCAGGTCGACACCAACCACCGCTTCCGTCACCGCGTGCTCGACCTGCAGGCGGGTGTTCATTTCCATGAAATAGAACTGGCCAGCGGCGTCGAGCAGGAATTCGAGCGTACCTGCACCACGGTAGCCGATTGCCCGCGTCGCAGCGATCGACACTTCGCCCATCTGCGCGCGCAGCTGGGCCGAGACCGCAGGCGAGGGCGACTCCTCGATCACTTTCTGGTGGCGGCGCTGAACCGAACAATCGCGCTCGCCCAGGTGCACCACATTGCCGTGGGCGTCCGCAAACACCTGTATTTCTATATGGCGTGGGCGAACGATGGCCCGTTCAAGTATCAGTTCGGCGCTCGAAAATGCATGCACGGCTTCCGAGCGCGCCGACTGCAGCGCCGCCGGGAAATCATGCGCGTCCCCGACCAGGCGCATTCCGCGCCCGCCGCCGCCGGCGGCCGCCTTGATCATCACGGGGTAGCCGATCAAGGCCGCCTCGTCCAGCATGCGACCCTCCGACTGGTCGCTGCCTTCGTAACCTGGCACGCACGGCACACCCGCCGCCAGTATCAGCCGCTTGGCGCCGGCCTTGTTGCCCATCGCCTCGATCGCGTCGGGTGTGGGCCCGATGAAGCACAGGCCCGCGTTGGCGCAGGCGAGCGCGAAAGCGGCATTCTCGGCGAGAAAGCCATAACCGGGATGCACCGCATCGGCGCCGCTCTGGGCAGAGGCCGCGAGCAGCGCAGCAATATTCAGGTACGAGGCAGCAGGATCTGAGGCCCCGATATGGACAGCCATGTCAGCCGCCAGGCAATGCGGGGCGCCGCGGTCGGCATCGGAATACACCGCCACCGTGCGAAAGCCGAGCCGGCGCGCAGTGCCGATGATGCGCAGCGCGATTTCGCCCCGGTTGGCGATCAGGATGGTCTTGATCGTCATCGCGTGCTACACCTTCCGGCCCGGCAGAGTGCCCATGTACTTGCAGATAATGCCGAGCATGACTTCATCGGCGCCGCCACCGATGGAACCGAGACGGCCATCGCGGTAAAAGCGCGATACGTGATTGTCCCAGGTGAAGCCCATGCCGCCCCAGAACTGCAGGCAGGCGTCGGGCACGATGCGCGCAAGACGTCCTGCCTTCAGCTTGGCCATCGACGCCAGTTCCGTCACATCCTGGCCCGCCAGGTACAGTTCGCAGCAACGGTAGGTCAGCGCGCGCAGGCATTCAACTTCGGTCTTCAGCTCGGCCAGCTTGAAATGCACCCACTGGTTGTCGACCAGGCTTGATCCGAACAGTTTGCGTTCGCGCGCGTATTCAATGGTCGAGTCGATGCAGTTGTTCATGGTCTGGACATTGCTGGCCGCGATCCACATGCGCTCTTCCTGGAACTGCATCATCTGGTAGGTAAAGCCCTTGCCCTCGTCGCCGATGCGGAAGCGCTGGGGCACGCGCACATCGTCGAAATGAATCAGGCCGGTATCGGACGAATTCATGCCGATCTTCCTGATCTTTTGGCCGACCGACACACCCTTGGTATTCATCGGCACGATGATGAGCGACTTGTTGCGGTGGGCAGGGTCGTCCGAGGTATTGGCCAGCAGGCACATCCAGTCTGCCTGCAGGCTGTTCGTGATCCACATCTTGCTACCGTTGATGATGTAGTCGTCGCCATTCTTGCGCGCGATCGTCTTGATGGCCGCCACGTCGGAGCCGGCGCCCGGTTCCGACACGCCAACGCAGGCAACCGCGTCTCCGCTGATGGCCGGGGCCAGAAACTCTTCCCGTAACAGATTCGAACCGAAGCGCGCGAGGGCAGGGGTGGCCATGTCGGTCTGCACGCCGATCGCCATCGGCACGCCGCCGCAGTTGATGTGGCCGAGCGTTTCGGCCATCGCCACGGAATACGAATAGTCGAGCCCAAGGCCGCCGTATTCGACCGGCTTGGAAATGCCGAGGAAACCGAGCGCGCCCATTTTCTTGAACAGTTCCTTGGCCGGGAACATCTCGGATTCTTCCCATGCCGCGGTGTGCGGATTGATTTCGCTGTCGATGAAGCGTTTCAGGTTGCGCTGCAGTTCGGTGTGCTCGTGGGTAAATTGCATGGATGTCTCCTGTGGATTATGGTCGGGATACGCCGAACTGGATTGGATGGAGCGTGCGCCTTCGCGCCTCGTCGCACACCGACAGGGCGCAGGCGAGGACTTTGCGCGTGTCGCGCGGGTCGATCACGCCATCGTCGAGCAGCCGGCCCGAGATCATGAAGGCGCCGGTTTGTTGTTCAAAGGTGTCGATGACCTTGGCCCGCATCGCTGCGATGGCATCGTTGTCGACCTCCACATTCTTGCGGCGCATGCTCGCTTCCATCACGATCGCCATGGTATTGGCGGCCTGTTCGGCGCCCATCACGGCGGTCTTCGCATTCGGCCAGCTGAAGCAGAAGTCGGGGAAAAAGCCGCGCCCGGACATGCCGTAATTGCCGGCCCCGAAGGATGCGCCGCAATGGACGGTGATGCGCGGTACGCTCGCATTGGCCATCGCCTGGATCATCTTCGAACCATGCTTGATCATGCCAGCTTGCTCGGACGCCTTGCCGACAATGAAGCCGGTGGTGTTTTGCAGGTACACCAGGGGCGTGTCGGACTGGCAGCAAAGCTGGATGAAATGGGCCGCCTTGGTCGCACCGGCAGGATCGAGCGGACCGTTGTTGGTGATGATGCCGATCCGGATGCCGCAGATGGCGGCATGACCGGTCAACGTGGCCGGACCGTAGTCCGGTTTGAACTCGAGGAAGTCGGAGCCGTCGACGATGCGGGCAATGATCTCGCGCATGTCGAGCGGCTTCTTGTGGTCGATCGATGCGATGCCCAGCAACTGCTCGCCATCATGGAGCGGCATGGCGTAGGCGCGCTCAGGGCGCGCGGTGCTGCGGTTCCAGTCCAGCGTGGCCACCAGTTCACGCGTGATGCGCAGCGCATCGGCGTCGTCTTCGGCCATGTATTCGGCCAGGCCGGTGACGCTGGCGTGCATGTCCGCGCCGCCCAGTTCTTCTTCGGTTGCGATTTCTCCGGTAGCGGCCTTCAGCAGGGGCGGCCCTGCCAGGAATGCCTTGGCCCGGTCGCGCACCATCACCACGTAGTCGGACAGGCCGGGCATGTAGGCGCCGCCGGCGGTAGACGAGCCATGCACCACGCTGATCACCGGCAGTCCGGCCGCCGACAGGCGGGCCAGCCAGTAAAAGCCGCTGCCGCCGTGGATGAAGGTCTCCACCTTGTATGACAGCAGGTTGGCGCCCGCGCATTCGACCAGGTGGATGAAGGGCAGCTTATGGTCATACGCGATTTTTTGCGCCCGCTGGAATTTTTCGATACCCATCGGCTGGACCGCGCCTGCATCGATGCCGGAATCGTCGACCACGATCATGACGCGCGCTCCGCTCACGTAGCCGATCCCGGCCAGCATGCCGCCGCCGGGAATCGAGCGCGCCGTATCGGCATGGTCCAGGCCAAAACCTGCAAGGGTCGATAATTCGAGGAAGGGCGCGCCGGCATCAAGCAGGTGACCAAGACGGTCGCGCGGCAGCAGCTGGCCGCGCTTCTCAAACAGCGGCCGCGAGGCATTCGACTTGTCGCGCGTGCGGCATTCCAGCTGGCGCAGTTGGTCAACCAGGTCCAGCAAGGCGGTGCGGTTCTGTTGAAAGCCGTCGCTCTGGACGACAATACGCGATTCGAGCGTCGGCATCAGTTGTTCCCGCCGTCTTGAAGCATTTTGGGCAGCGCCGCCAGGTGAAATCCATTGAACGGCTCGGCCGGGTGGCGCACCGGCGGCATCGGCATGCCGGGCCGTACATTGGGACGCCCGCCGTCGACCCGCAGAGTGGAGCCGGTGATGAAGGACGCCGCTCCCGAGAGCAGGAACACGATGGCCGCCGACACCTCGGCCTCGGTGCCGAAGCGTTTCATCGGCACGGTCTGGGGAAACGCACGTATGGTCGCGTGCATCGCTGGCGGATAGGCATCCATGCCCGACGAAGCCACGTAGCCTGGCGCCACCGCATTCACGCGAACGCCATACTGGGCCCATTCGAAAGCCGCCGTTTCCGTGAAATTGACCATACCCGCACGCGCGGCGCCGGAGTGTCCCATGTTTGGCATGCCGCCCCACATATCGGCCACGATGTTGACGATGGCGCCACCGCCAGTGGCCATCGCCTGGTTCAGGCACTCGCGCGCCATCAGGAAGCCGCCGGTAAGGTTGGTCTGCAGGACCGCTTCCCAGCCCTTGAGCGAGATATCCTTCAACGGCGCCGGGAACTGGCCGCCTGCGTTGTTGACCAGGCCATCGATGCGGCCATGGCGTTCCAATACTTGGGCGACCAGCGCCTTGACGCCTTCCTCGTCGCGGATATTGCACGGATAGCTTTCGCTGCGTCCGCCAGCTTCGGCGATTTCCGCTTGCACGGCTGCGAGTTTTTCAGGCCTGCGCCCGACCAGCGCCACCACGGCGCCGAGCGCGGCCAGTTCATGCGCAACGCAGCGGCCGATGCCACTGCCGCCGCCGGTCACGATCACGACCTGGTCCTTGAATGCTTCTTTTGCAAATATCGAACGATACATACTGCCTCCTGAATTGAGTCAAACCCACCCGAGCTGGCGCGCGGCCAGGTCGTTGAGAACTTCTTCGGCGCCGCCGCCGATCATGTACACCTTGACGTCGCGATAGATCCGCTCCGATTTGGTGCCGCGCATGAAGCCCATGCCGCCCAGGATTTGCACTGCGCTGTCGGCGCACAGCTGCAAGGTCTGCGCAGCGAAATTTTTCAACATGCAGATCTGGGCCACCGGCGACTCGCCCCGTTCGAGGCGCTGCGCCAGGTCTTCCAGCATGGCACGGGTCGCCTCGAGCTGGGTTGCCATTACCACCAGCTTGTGTCGCACCACCTGGTGCTGCACCAGATGCTTGCCGAACGTGGTGCGCTGCAGCGCCCAATCCGACGCTTCGTCCAGGCACACGCGCGCCAGCGCGTATGCCTGCATCGCCAGCGCCAGCCGTTCATGATTGAAGTTGCGCATGAAGATCTCGAAACCGCGATTCTCGTGGCCCAGCAAATGACCCACCGGCACGCGCACGTTATCGAAGTGCAGCTGCGCGGTATCCGAGCACCACCAACCCATCTTCTTGAGGGGCGTGCGGGTCAAGCCGGGCGAATCGCCTTCGACCAGCAAAGCCGACACCCCGCCGGCGCCCGGGCCGCCGGTGCGCACCGCAACCGTCAGGTAGTCGGCGCGCATGCCAGAGGTAATAAAGGTCTTGCTGCCGTTGACGATGTACACATCGCCGTCGCGCACGGCGCGGGTGGTCAGATTGGCGACGTCGGAGCCACCAGCCGGTTCCGTGATCGCCAGCGCGCTGATCATTTCGCCCGACAGTATCCGCGGCAGCACGCGTGCCTTCAGGGCAGGGGAACCGCCGACGAGGATCGGGGGCGCACCGATGCTATGGCTGAACAGCGATGCCAACAGGCCGCCGCAGGCGGTGCGCGAGAGCTCTTCGATCATCACCAGTTCGTGGAAAAGGTCGCCATCAGTCCCGCCATACTCTTCGGGATAGCCCAAACCGAGCAGGCCAAGTTCGGCCGCGTTGCGATAGACCGAACGGGGAAAGGTTTCGGCCTCGTCCCATGCGTCCACATGCGGCAGCAGCTCCTTCTCCACGTAGCGCCTGACGGTGGCGCGAAAGGCTTCGTGCTCCGCGCTGAACATGGGGGATCGCGGCATAGTCTGGTACATACGAGTCCTGTCTAGAGCGCGTTGCGAGGCACAAGCACCGGCATGGCCAATAACACCTGGGCCATGCCCTTGCCGAGCGGGTCGTTGCGCAGCGATGCCATGCCGCCGCCGCCGAGTGCCTGTTCGCATACAAAATTGAGGGCGCCGATACCCGGCAGGTCGTAGCGCGTGACCTTGCCTTTGACCAGGTGCGCCAGATACGCGCCAACTCGTTCGGGCGTCAAGTACGCGCGCAGCAGCGGCAGTAATTCCGGCTTGCGCGCAATGACGCCAATGTTCGACGTGTCGCCCTTGTCGCCACTGCGCGCGTATGCCAGTGTGATCAGCAGAACTTCGATCATGTCCTTGTCATCAGGCGCCGCAAGCTGCCCGAACACGGCCGCAATCGGCGTTTGGTCGAGGCGTCCGCCCGGGACCGGAACGGGTACCGTGGTCTCGCCCAGGAGTGTGAACGACGCCGTCAGGCGTTCTTTGCCGAGCAAGAAGGCGTGCTGCTTGATTGCGGGCGCAACCGATGGGCGGCCGGCCGCACCCGTGGTCCCCGGCGCCCACGAGGTTCCGGCCGGTGCAATCTCGCGCGCGAACAGTTCGAGCGCGCGCTTGTCTGGATGCGCCACCGCGAGCCACATGACCGCTTCGAACATCGGCGCGTGCGCCACATGCGGCCCGTAGGAATAGGCGTGGCCGAGTACCTCAACATGGGTCGCGCTGTAGTCGCCCAGTCCCAATTTGGCAAACATGGAACGGGTGCGCTCGAGGATGGCCTCGGCGCTGCGGCGCGCCTTGCGCTGCGCGTCAAAGCCGATAATGGTCAGCTGCGCGGCGCATTTGTAGCCGTCAGCGTAGGTGGCACTGACTTTGAAGGTCGCTGTCGGCGCATATCCTTTTGCACCGCGCACTTCCACGGTGTCAGCTTCGGTCTGGTGCAAGGTCACTGCGGTAAAGTCGCACACCACGTCGGGCAGGATGTAGCGCGCCGGATCGCCGATTTCATACAGCAGCTGTTCGGCTACCGTGGCCGGCGTGACCAGCCCGCCGGTGCCGGCCGGTTTGGTGATGCTGAAGCTTCCATCTGCGCGGCACGCGACAATCGGATAGCCACTGTGTGCCCAGTCAGGCACCGCTTCCCAGTCTGTGTGCAGCCCGCCCACACCCTGGCAGCCGCACTCGATCAGGTGCCCGGCCAGGCTGGCGGCGGCCAGGCGGTCGTAATCGTCCATGCTCCAGTCGAATTCGTGGAGCAGGGCGCCCAGGGTCACCGCGCTGTCGACGCAGCGTCCGGTGATGACCACCTGTGCGCCGGCGTCGAGCGCGCGCTTGATCGGCAGCGCGCCCAGATAGGCGTTGGCACTGACGACCTTGTCCGGGAGGGGCACGCCTTCAGCGCGCAACTGCGGCAGCAGCGCCATGACGTCGTCGCCCTCGACCACGGCAATCTTGACAGTGACGTTCAACTCCGCCGCAAGGGCCTGGAGCGCTGCCGCGCAGGCACGCGGGTTCATGCCGCCCGCGTTGGCGATGATGCGAATGCCTCCGGCGATCGCATCCTTGAGCACCGCGCGCATGGCGACGGCGACGAAATCGGTGGCATAGCCAAGTTCGGGATTTTTCAGGCGCGCCGCCGCCAGCAGCGACATCGTCAGTTCGGCCAGGTAGTCGAACACCAGGTAGTCGACCTGGCCTGATGCGACCAGCTGGGTGGCGCCTGTAGCGCTGTCGCCCCAGAAGCCGGACGCACCGCCGATCCGAACCACGTCCTTTTTCATCGTCCGCTCCATCGTGGCGTGCGCTTCTCGCGGAAGGCCAGCTGACCTTCCTTTGCATCCTCGGTCTGGGCGAACAGGCCGATCTGGCTTTCGGCAAACGCCATCGCCTCTTCGAATGGCAGCGTTTCGATGTGCTTGAGCGTGTACAGGCCGCGCCTGATGGCGGCGGGAGATTTGTCGAGCAGGCGCGCCAGCAGGGCGGCCAGCGTGGCGTCGAGCGCACCGGCTTCGGCTACGTAGTTGACCAGGCCGGCGTCGAGCGCGCGCTGGGCCGTGATCGGCTCCCCGCTCAAGCACATTTCGTTGAGCAGGCGGCGGGGCAGCTGGTGCTGCAGCACAGCCAGCACCTGGGCCGGGAACAGGCCTACCTTGACCTCGGGCAGGCCGAAGGTGGCCGTATTGGTGGCGACGGCCATGTCGCACATGGCCAGCAAGCCCATTCCGCCGGCCATACACGCGCCGTTGACGCGGGCGATGAGGGGAACGGTGCAGCGCCTTGCCGCGCGCAACAGTTCGGCGAAGGCTTGGTAGGGTTGGGCGTAGTCGAAACTGAATGCTGTGCCGGTATTAAGGTCGGCGCCAGAGCAGAACGCCTTTTCGCCGCTGCCGGTCAACACGATCGCATGCACCGCCGGATCGGATTCGGCCGAGAATATGGCCTGGCGCAGCGCGTTGATCACTTCCGCATTGATCGCATTGCGCCGCTCCTCACGGCAGATGGTCAGCCATAGAACATGCCCCCGTACTTCAACGCGCAACGCTTCCATATCCTGATCCTCAAAATCACTTGATTGATAGATATTAAAGCAAGCGATTGAATTAATCAACAACATAAGTTTGCGCCAGATCAAGACGAATCAGCGCTGCGCTGCGTGCTCTTGGGGGAGCGTAGAGTCG
Organism: Pseudomonadota bacterium; assembly: GCA_040388275.1. Classification (GTDB taxonomy): domain Bacteria; phylum Pseudomonadota; class Gammaproteobacteria; order Burkholderiales; family Burkholderiaceae_D; genus Telluria_A. Next base: position 45,463 of record JAZKCA010000020.1, on the reverse strand, counting down.
ACACTCCCAACGCTTGCTGGAGGCCGGCCATGACTGAAAAAGTTGCAATTGCCGAAATGCGCGTCCGTCGTCCGCTTGCTACAGTATTTGAGGCCTTCGTCCGCACCGATATGATCACGCAGTTTTGGTTGAAAAGCACGAACGGTCCTCTGTAAGCGCGCCATAAACCCCAGACTGTTCAGGGAACGGTTTCGCTGGCTAAATCATGGCTATGCAAATTCCACGGCAACAGCGCCTCAACCTCGTCCATCGTTGTCGCCAGCGGCAAGCTGCGCATGACGCGGCGCAGCCATGTGATGCGGCCCTGTTTGTCGATCAGGTAGACCGCCGGCCAGTAACGGTTGCCGTAGGCCTCCCAGGTGCCATACCGGTTGTCCTGCGCGACCGGATAGGTGATGCCGAAGCGCTGCATGGCGGCGCGGACGTTCTCGGTGTTGCGCTCGAACGCGTATTCCGGCGTGTGAACGCCCACCACGACCAGCCCCTGGTCCTTGTAGGCCTTGTGCCATTTGGCGATGTAGGGCAGGGTGCGGATGCAGTTGATGCAGTCGTAGGTCCAGAAGTCCACCAGGACGACTTTGCCGCGCAGCCCCTCCATCGTCAGCGGCGGGCTGTTGAGCCACTTTTCAATGTCCTTGAACGCGGGTGCGGGGGCCAGCGGCTTTGGCGCTGCGCCGGCGTGTCCGGCGATGACCGCGCACATGGCGAGGGCGGAGGCGCATTTGATGGTGTTCATGTCAGAGTCCTTTGAGGGTCGGAAAGCGGTCGGCCAGCCAGGCATAGGCCAGCACGTCATAGTGGAAAAACATGGCAGCGGCGCTAAGGAGCACGAGCGCGCCGAAGACCTGCTGCAGGCGCTGGGCATGGCGGGCCACGGCGCGCACCCTGGTGCTGGCAAATTGGCCCGCATAGGCAATCACCAGCATCGGAATGCCGGCGCCCGCGGCATAAGCGGCAAGAAGCAGGGCGGCCCACCCAAGGTCCTGCGAGCGCGCGACCAGCGCCAGGATCGATGCCAGGACCGGCCCCGCGCAGGGCGTCCAGGCGGCCCCCAGCGACATGCCCATCACGAAGCCGCCGCCATTGCCGCCGCCCGCGTTCGCGCCAGCCTCGCCGACACGGTGCAGCGGCTGGCCAACGCGGGTCATCAGCCATTGATACGGTGCCGGCCACAGGCCCGACAGACCGGCCAGCGCCAGCAGGCCGATGCCGACATTGCGCAAGGCTTCCTGGGCCAGTCCCGCCATGTTCGAGACCACGCTCAGCAGCATGGCAAAGGCAGCGAAGGTCAGCGTGAAGCCGAGCGTAATGAACAGCGGACGCGCACGGCTTGACCGGGCGAGCGAGGTGCCGAGCACGATGGGCAGGATCGGCAGCACGCATGGCGAGGCGATGGTCAGCAAGCCGGCCAGGAAGGCGATGGGAAGTTCGATCAGGTTATGCAAGGCTCGCTCCAAAAATATCCCGAGACGGGATGGAGCTATTAGAACGGGGCGGCTTGTCCTGGATGTGTCACCGTACCGTGGGCTGTGCAAGCCTGTGTATCAGACCGGGGCGCAGATACGTTGAGATACAAACAGAACGCTCAGCGGGGGTCAATCCATCAAATCCACGCCGGCCTGTTTGCGCCTGAGCGCCATCGCATTGCGATGCCGCGCACGCAGCCTGGGGTTGGTGATCAGTATGCCGAGCGTTTCCCCGATCGCCATCACCACGCCCAGCAGCGGCAGCACCAGCATCAGGCCCGCCACCCCGGCCAGCGAACCGCCGATAAAGATCATCAGCACCGTGACCAGCGGGTGAATTTGCAGGCTGCGCCCCAACGTGAGCGGCATGAACACGAAGTCGTCCAGCAGGCGCACCGCGATGAACACGCCGATGGCGCCGTAGGCGATCAGCGGGTCGGCCGGCGCATCGGTGGACGCGACCACCACCACCAGAATGCAGCCCAGGATGGAGCCGACGAAGGGCACCCACGCCAGCAGGGCCGACATGAAACCCAGCAGCAGCGGCGAGGAAACCCCGATCGCCCACAGACCCACGGCCAGCATGACGGTGTCGATCAAGGTCAGCTTGATCAACCCGCCGAAATAGCGGCGCGCGGTCTGGTCCACTTCATGCAGCAGGTACAAGGTCTGTTCGAAAAAGGCGTTCGGCACGGCCCGGGCCAAAAATTTCTTGAACTTGGCGCCGTCGCGCAGGAAAAAGTAGGTCAGGAAGGGCGCCAGCAGCAGCGACGGCAGCCAGCCCGCCGTCGCAACCAGGATACCGGCCAGGTGCTGCTGTGCGAAGTTGTCGGTAAAGGTCTTGAAGCGATTGTTGACCACCGAGCTCAGGTGCATCTGGTCCAGGATCGGGAATTTTGCCTCGAGCAGGTGCATCGTGTTGCGCACGAAGGCCACGCCGCCGTCCATGTAATGTCCGATCATTTTTTGCCACGAATCTTCGCTGGTGGCGCTCCACGACGACACCAGCGCCACCGCCAGCGACAGCAGCGCAAAGAACACCACGCCTACCGAGAGCGCGGCCAGGTCCTGCCCAACGCCGATGCGGATGAGGCGCTGCATCGGATCGAGCAAGAGGTAATACAGCACGGTGCCGAACAGGAAGGGGATCGCCAACCACATCATGTGCTGCAGCAGCACCAGCAACAAACAGGTGGCAGTGATGATACCGGCCCAGACCACCGGCCCGGCGCGGTGCCCGTGGCTCACAGGGCTTCCGACTGCGGTCCGCCGGCCATCCAGTTTCGCAGGCGCTGGCCGATCAGGCGCGCCAGCGCCAGCGAGATCTTGTAGCCGATGACGGCGTCGGTTTCCATCAGCGCCAGGAAGTCGGCACGAAAAAATACCGCGCATTCGCAGTTTTCCAGCGCGCGGGCCTGGGCGTTGCGCGGGGAGTCGTCGAGCAGGGCCAGGTCGCCGAAGACCTCGCCGGGCCCCAGTTCGGCCACCACCTTGAAGGCGCTGTCTTTCGCCTGGCTGATGACAACGCGACCCGAACTGATCAGATACAAGGCCTGTCCTTCCTCGCCTTGATCGAACACGATCTCGTCGCAAAGGAAGCGGCGCTCGTGCATCAGGCCGTCGAGAATCTGCAGCTCAAGCGGCGTGAGCGTATTGAATAAAAGCGATTGTTTCAGGCGGAGTTGGCGCGGCGACAGGGGCGGCGGCCTCAAGAAAGCAAAAATCAAGATAACTCCGGCAAGGATGGGCTGTCTGGATTATGCGCCAAGCAATAGCTCCACGCCGAAAATAGTTGGCTTAACGTTCCCATGGGAAACAATCAGGCATCTCTGCTAAGGTATCCACTAAACTTGCAGGCAGCTTTGCAAACTCCTACTATAACTCCATGAGTACATCGAACACCTCCTGGATACTGCTAATTGCGACACTGCCTGCCAGCAAGACCGCGGGCCGGATGCGCCGTGGCGAGCCGTCAAGGCGCTGGGCTGCGCGACCTTGCGCGATGGCGTGTACCTGTTGCCATTTCAAACAGAATTGAACTACCAGTTGAAGAAGCTGGCCGACGAGGTGGGCGAGGAGGGCGGCCATAGCTGGGTGCTGCGCGCGGCCGCCGATCCGCGCGCTGCCGCATCAAGCTTCGCCGACATGTTTGACCGCGACAGCGTATATGACGCGCTGTGCCGCTCGCTCGACGCGACAGCCGCCGAGGTGCAAGGCCAGGCGCCTGCCGACATCGCGCGCATGCTGCGGAAAATGCGCAAGGAGCTCGAATCCATCCGCGATGGTGCGCAACCTCGATGCCGGTGGTGGTTATGTGCCCGAGGCAATCGGCTTCGAAGCGCCCATGCATGGAGCCCGCAAACGCGGCCTGACCGACGACCAGTTGCTGTCGAACATGGGCGCGGTCCTCGATTCCCTCCATGCCCATTTCGCAGGCAACGACGAGAAGGACGCCCAATGAGCCAGGAATCCCAGTTTGTTCAGGCAGAACAAGTAGAGAGCCAGGCTGCACTTGCAGGCGCCATCCCGAGCGACGTGCCCGGCGCCGAATGCCAGGACGAGCGGCACGACTGGCCGCCGCCGTGTAAGCAGGAAAGGCCGCGGTCTTTTCGCTGTCGCTCATTGTTTCGAAGCCTGTTGGGTTAGTGAAAGGCACTTCGGACAATTGTAGGGACGCGCATCCCTTGAGGCATCTACTGTAAAGTAATAGACATATTTTCCAATTCTCCAATTTATTCAAGGTCGACCGTGCAGAAAGGTGTTTTTTATGGCTTGCTTTCCGCCGCCCTGTTCGGCGCCAGCACGCCGTTCGCCAAGCACCTGACCGCGAGTGTCTCTCCCGTCATGCTGGCCGCGCTGCTATATTTGGGAAGCGGAATTGGCTTGGCGATCTGGTTTGTTGTTCGCAGGATGCTCGCCCCGGCAGGCGACACGTCCGTTGCCACGTTGCGGGCGCCGGACGTTCCCAGCCTGGCGGGTGCCATATTTTCTGGCGGGGTGGCGGGACCGGTCCTGTTGATGATCGGCCTGACCGTCACCCCCGCGTCATCGGCCTCGCTGCTGCTCAATCTGGAGGGGGTGTTGACGGCGGTGCTCGCCTGGTTTGCCTTCAAGGAAAATTTCGATCGGCGGATTTTTACCGGCATGGTGTTCATCGTCGTCGCAGGCGCCTTGCTTTCGTGGAACGAGCGGCCCGCACTGGGAGTGCCGTGGGGTCCGCTGGCCATCGTGGCGGCTTGTCTGTGCTGGGCGATCGACAACAATCTGACGCGCAAGGTTTCCGCCAGCGATCCAGTGCAAATTGCCTGCCTGAAGGGGCTGGTGGCGGGCAGCGTCAACCTCGCCATCGCATTCGGCCTGGGGCAGCATCTGCCGCCGTGGAGCGGCATTGCGAGCGCAGGCGCCGTCGGCCTGTGTGGTTATGGCGTCAGTCTGGTTCTGTTTGTTCTGGCATTGCGGCATCTCGGTACCGCGCGCGCCGGCGCCTATTTTTCGGCGGCGCCCTTCGCAGGCGCAGTCATTTCCATGTTGATGTTTGCGGAGCGGCCGGGTCCGGGTTTCTGGATCGCCGCAACGCTCATGGGTATTGGCATTTGGCTGCACCTCACAGAATTGCATGAGCACCACCATGAACATGAGCCGCTGTACCATGATCATATTCACAGCCACGATGAGCACCATCAGCATGAGCACGCGGCTGGGGTCGACACCACGGAGCCGCACGCGCACCCGCACCAGCATCTTCCCCTGGCGCACAGCCACGCGCATTACCCGGATATTCACCACCGGCACATGCATTAGGGCCGCGACTGGCGCCTGATAAATATAGACACCGATAATGACTTGAAGGATAGATTGTGACGCCAAAATTTCCACACATCAGGGCAGGGCGGCATTGGCAAGCCTGGATGCTAGGGGGCTTTCTGTGGCTGTTCGCCATGGCCGCCTATGCCCACGGCGTCTCGGACTCGGACAAGGGCTTCCTGCAAGGCAGTACAGGAATGCAGCTGCTGCCTTATATGTACCTGGGCGCGAAGCACATGGTGACGGGCTACGACCATCTGCTGTTCCTGTGCGGCGTGATTTTTTTCCTGTACCGCATGAAGGATGTGGGCTTGTATGTGACGCTGTTTGCACTGGGACACAGCACAACGCTGCTTTTGGGCGTACTCAACGGCTGGCACATCAACGCCTATGTCGTTGATGCCATCATCGGGTTGTCAATCGTCTACCGTGCCTTCGACAACCTTGGCGGCTTTCGGACCGTGTTCAGGGTGCAGCCAAACAAGAAGGCTGCCGTGCTGACGTTCGGCTTCGTGCACGGCCTGGGCCTGGCTACCAAGTTGCAGGACTTCGCACTCGCTGCCGACGGGCTGGTTCCAAACATGGTCGCGTTCAATGTGGGTGTCGAGCTAGGCCAGTTGCTGGCACTGGGCATGATCCTGTTTGTCATGCGCTACTGGCGCAGCACCCAGAGTTTCGGCCGCCACGCGCTGACCGGCAATTTTGCCCTGATGGCGGCCGGCTTTATCCTCGCCGGCTACCAGTTCACCGGCTACATCGTTCAATAGGAGTTTTAATAGTGCCTGATCCAATTCTGAATGACGCGATAGTCGCGCCCAAGCCCGACCTGCTGCGCGGCACCATCGTTGCCGCTATCGTGGCCGCTATCGTGCTGACGGTCGCGGTTTTGCCAGCCGAATATGGCATCGATCCAACCGGAGCCGGCGCGGCGATGGGTTTGACGAAACTGCATACCCCGGTTGCATCGGCTCCGCGAAAGCCTGCTGCGCCGGTAGCGGCCGGGTCGACCGTGTCGGCGCCGGGCGAGCAAAGGTCGCTGACGATATCCTCAAAGCCGACCGTGGCCTACCGCGCCGATGAGATGGAAATTACACTTCCAGCAGGAAAGGGACTCGAAGTGAAGACGCACCTGGCAAAGGGCGCAACGCTGATCTATACATGGAAGACCAGAAACGCGGAGAAGCTCAACCACGATTTTCACGGGGAACCGGTGAACGCCAAGGAAAGCGAGTTCGAGAGCTTCATCCTCGAAGATGGCGTGAGCCAGTCCAAAGGGGCGCTGATCGCACCCTTTACAGGCGTCCACGGGTGGTATTGGAAGAATAAGACAACAGCGCCGGTGACCGTGGTATTGAAAGCAAGCGGCTTCTATACTGACATCTTCCGGAAGTAGAGCGGATTGGAGAAGAGGGCGCCAGCGGCGAGGCCCATTGAACTTGCCGCATTTTTAAATTGGTAATTCATGAATACGATGAAAAAATTCAGCACCCTGATCGTTACAGCCGCGCTGTTTTCCTTGCCGGGAATGGCGATGGCCCACCCAGAGCATGATGACGTTCCGCCAAAAGTCCAGGAAGTCGACGCGAAAGCAGTGCTGACCAGGACCAAAGCCGGCGCAACTGTGCGTGTGACAAAGGACGGCGAAGCGATGTCCACCAAGGGCGCGACCGGAACGCTGACGCTGCTCGACGGCGAAAAGGCGACCGAGCTGACTTTGCAACCGGCAGGCGCCGGCGTAATGAAGGCAAAAAGCAAGAAGGCGATTGCTAATCAGGCACGCGCCAGGATCATGATCACCTTTGCGGACAAAACAACGCTGTCCACGGAAACTGTCGCGAAATAGGCCAGGCTATCGGGGAGGGGCGTCATCAATGACGCTTCTCGTTGGGCACTGTACTTACTTTCTGCCAGAATGCCGGACGCTCATGCTTCTCCTGCAAGCAAATGCGCTCAACCGCTTTTTCTACAGAAACTTCAGTGAACTTGATTCTTAACTGCCTTCCTCAAGGTCTCGACAATAATGCGTGCAACGAATTCATCGCCGATGCGCCGTTGACGGCCTGGTTGCCGGTACTACAGCACCTGCAACGTGAATTCGACCTGCCGGAAGGCGCCTGGTCGAAGATCCCAAAAGGCTCCAACGCCTTGTTCGGACTGGGAGACGACCTGGTCGTCAAACTGGTACCGCCCAACTGGCGCCGGCAGGGCGACAAGGAAATCCTGGTGTCGCCGCTTTTGGAAGGCAAGCTGTCGCTGCAGACGCCAAGATTGCTTGGCAGCGGCGAAATCGATAGCTGGGTATTTGCGATTTCAACCCGCCTGGGAGGTACGTCGCTTGCGGACGTGTGGCCATCCCTGGACAATGAACAGAAGCGCTCGATCATGGTTCAGACCGGGCAAGTCCTGCGCGAAATGCGTGACATCACAGTAGACCAGAACATTGCGATCAAGGTCGATTGGCCAGCCTATATCAACGATTTGATTGGCGGCTGCCTGCCGCGACATCGGCGCAGAAAGATGCACGCCGGTTTGCTTGGCCAGGTCATGCCGTATATCGAAAGCGCCGGCGACTTCGTGAAGCCGGGCGAGTCGCGATTTATCCACATGGACGTTCATCCCTGGAACCTGATGGCAGAACAGGACGGCGGCCGCTGGCGTCTTTCCGGCTTGCTCGATTTTGGCGATGCAATCGTTGGCAATAACGACCGCTTCGAGCTGCTGACGCCGTTGATATTCATGGCGCAGGGAAATCCCTTACTGGTGCAGTCGCTGCTGGAATCGTACGGCGGCGTTGACGATGTCAATCCATCGACGCTGCAGCGTCAGTTGGGGGCGTGCATGTTGATCAGGCCGGATTCAGACCTTACGTTTTGCATGCAACAGGTCCCGCTGAAGGGAGCACGAGACAATTGGGAGCAGGTCGCTGCGCAGATGTTTCCGATGTGATGCTCGAAATAGGAGACGCTGGCTTTTGAAAGCCAGCAGCGAATACTTCATTTGACATAATATAAATTATGCGAAATCACCTTGGCTTGCAGAGTGTTCGCCCGCCAGCTACGCCGTCGGCTGGCGCCTGACCGCTGGCACGGCGCGGCGGCGGCTTGCCGGGCTGCGGGATCTCGTTTTCGTCGAGCTTGAACACGCTGACGACCTCGGCCAGCCGGGCCGCCTGGTCTTGCAGCGACTTGGCGGCTGCGGCGGCCTGCTCGACCAGCGCGGCATTCTGCTGCGTGGCATCGTCCATCGACGTGATCGACTGGTTGATCTGGCCGATGCCCTGGCTCTGCTCGTAACTGGCAGCGGCGATCTCGCTCATCAGGTCGGCCACCTGCTTGACCGAGGCGACGATCAGGCCCATGGTCTGGCCGGCTTCGTCGACCAGCCGGCTGCCGGCGTCGACCTGGTCGACCGAGTCGCCGATCAGGGTCTTGATTTCCTTGGCAGCGACGGCGCTGCGCTGGGCCAGGTTGCGCACTTCGCTGGCCACGACCGCGAAGCCGCGTCCTTGATCACCGGCACGCGCCGCTTCGACCGCGGCATTGAGCGCCAGGATATTGGTCTGGAACGCGATACCTTCGATGACGCTGATGATGTCGACAATTTTGTGCGAGCTTTGCGTGATCGAACCCATGGTGCTGACCACCTTCCCCACCACCTGGCCACCCTTGACCGCATGGGTCGAGGCGGCCGTGATGAGCTGATTGGCCTGGCTGGCGTTGTCGGCGTTTTGCTTGACGGTCGAAGTGAGCTCTTCCATGGCGGCTGCGGTTTCCTCCAGGCTCGACGCCTGGGCCTCGGTCCGGTTCGACAAATCCATGTTGCCGAGCGCAATTTCGCTGGAGGCCGACGCGATGGTCGTGGTACAGCTGCGCACTTCGCTGATGGTGCGGCGCAGGGCCTGCTCGCCGTGCTCGAGTTTCTCGCGCGTGCCGCGCAGTTGCTGGTTGCGGCCGTGCGAGGTAATGCCGATGGCGATCAGGTACATTGAGGTGCCGATCAGGCTGATGGCGATGGTCGCCCATCCGGTGTCCGGAAGAAAACGGAAGCCGAACAGCAAGACCGACAACAACACCCCACAAGCGAAGGCAAAAAGGGAACGCATGGTTCCCTTCCCGCCAGAGGTCATGGTGACGTTCAGCGATGACCCGATCCACAAGGAAAAAGTCGGCCACAGCGGGAAATGCAGGGCCGCGACCCACATGCCGAGCAGGAAACAATCCAGCAACATATTAGTGTGTTCGGCTTTTTGCGGATCGGGCGCATGCCTGGCGCGCCAGTAAAGCACATGCGGATACACCAGGAACTGCAGCGCAAGCAGCAGCCATGTCGTGGTGCCGGCATTAATCGCATACAGGTGCAGGCCCAGGGCGACGAATGAGAGCGCAAAAGACGCCGTGCGCAGGCGATAGTTGGTTCGCACCATCCAGTGGAAACGCTGGCTGGCTTGTGCAGGGGGGCGGGTAGTGTCCATGGAAATTAGTCTAGCATGGGACCAACAGCGCACTGCACGCTCATCCAATCGAAGCGCCCATTGAGCGTCTATTGCAACACATCGCCAGCTTAACTGGCTTTTGCCGCCGCCCTCGCCCGCGCCGTGTGCAGCTTCTTGTAACTGTCGATCAGGCGATGATGCCGGTCGAGCCCCTCCAGTTTCATGCTCGTTGGCGTCAGGCCGTAGAAACGCACGCTGCCGTCGACCGAGCCCATCACCGCGTCCATCCGCGCATCGCCAAACATCCGGCGGAAATTGTGCACGTAATCGTCCAGTTCCAGGTCTTCATCGAGCAGCACTTCCAGCACCACGTTCAAGGCCTGGTAAAACAGCCCGCGCTCGACCGTGTTGTCGTTGTACTGCAGAAACGCTCCCACCAGCTCTTGCGCCGGTTCAAATTGCTCCAGGGCGAGATGAATCAGCAGCTTCAATTCTTGAATTGTCAGCTGCCCCCAGGCGGTGTTCTCGTCGAATTCGATGCCGATCAAGGTGGCTATGTCGGTGTAATCGTCGAGCTCACTGTCCTCCAGACGGTCGAGCAGCGCTGCCAGGCTGGCGTCGTCGAGAAGATGTAAATTCAAGATATCGGCGCGCAGCGGCAGCGCGGCGTTCGTGTTGTCCCAGATGAGATCTTCGACCGGATAGACTTCGGAATAGCCGGGCACCAGGATGCGGCAAGCAGTCGCGCCCAGATCGTCATACACGGCCATGTACGCCACCTTGCCCATGTCCGCGAGAATGCCGAACAAGGTCGCGGCTTCCTCGACGTTAGAATTCGTTCCCTGGCCGGAAAAATCCCAGTCCACGAAATCGTAATCCGCTTTGGCGCTGAAAAACCGCCACGACACCACGCCGCTCGAATCGATGAAGTGTTCAACGAAATTATTTGGCTCAGTGACGGCGTTGCTTGCAAAGGTAGGCCGGGGCAAATCGTTCAGGCCTTCAAAACTGCGCCCCTGCAGCAATTCGGTCAGGCTGCGTTCCAGCGCTACTTCAAGGCTTGGGTGGGCGCCGAACGAGGCAAATACGCCGCCTGTGCGCGGGTTCATCAGCGTGACGCACATCACTGGATAAATACCGCCCAGCGATGCATCCTTCACCAGCACCGGGAAACCTTGCTCTTCCAGGCCCGCGATACCGGCCAGGATGCCAGGGAAGCGCGCCAGCACTTCCTGCGGAACATCAGGCAAGGCCATTTCGCCTTCGAGAATTTCGCGTTTGACCGCCCTCTCGAAAATTTCGGACAAGCATTGCACCTGTGCCTCAGCCAGCGTGTTACCGGCGCTCATGCCATTGCTGACAAACAGGTTTTCGATCAGGTTGGATGGAAAATAAACCACCTCGCCGTCCGACTGCCGCACATACGGCAGCGAGCAAATCCCGCGCTCCACATTGCCGGAATTGGTGTCGTACAGATGCGAGCCGAGTAATTCACCATCGGGATTGTAGATGTCCAGGCAGTGCTCATCAAGAATCTCGGCGGGCAGCGCATCGTCTTTGCCGGGCTTGAACCAGCGCTCGCTCGGGTAATGGACATAGTCCGCGCTGGCGATCTCTTCGCCCCAAAACTGACCGCCATAGAAGTGATTGCAGTTCAGTCGCTCGATAAACTCGCCCAGGGCCGAAGCCAGCGCGCTTTCCTTGGTCGAACCCTTGCCATTGGTAAAACACATCGGCGAATGCGCATCCCGGATATGCAGCGACCACACGTTGGGGACGATATTGCGCCATGAAGCGATTTCAATCTTGATGCCCAGGCCGGCCAGAATCGCCGACATGTTCGCGATGGTTTGCTCCAGGGGCAGATCCTTGCCCGGAATACAGGTGCTCGCATCGGAGTCCGGATTCAGGGTCAGCAAAGCCTGGGCATCGGCGTCCAGATTGTCGACCTCTTCGATCACAAACTCTGGTCCGGCCTGCACCACTTTTTTCACCGTACAGCGGTCGATGGAACGCAAAATACCCTGGCGGTCCTTGTCGGAGATATCGGCCGGGAGCTCGACCTGAATCTTGAAAATCTGCTGGTAGCGGTTTTCAGGATCAACAATATTATTCTGGGACAGGCGAATATTTTCAGTCGGAATATTGCGGGTCACGCAGTACAACTTCACGAAATAGGCGGCGCACAGGGCCGATGAGGCCAGAAAGTAATCGAACGGGCCAGGCGCCGAGCCGTCGCCTTTATAGCGGATGGGCTGGTCGGCGACCACTGTGAAATCATCGAACTTGGCTTCAAGACGAAGCTTATCGAGAAAGTTGACCTTAATTTCCATGGGAGTATTCCAAAATTGTACTGCCTCTATTATACGGAGCGGCCGTCCCCCACCGCGAAACGATTTCATTCGGCTCCCCATAAAATAATTGCAACGTTACATTGCCAAATGGTATGTTTACATGTTGCTTGCTTGACTACTTCGATCCCGCGGCGGGCCTGGGCAACGGCCGAGCCTTTTGCGCTGTTCTTCCAATGGAAACCGTCCATGAAAAAAACCACGATTGCGTTGTTGCTGGCTGGTCTTTATTCGACCGCCTCCCAGGCTCAGGCCCCATCGACGACGACTGGCGGCCGCCCGCCTCCGATCAAAATCTCGCCAGTCCCGGTCGACGCATCAGGAAGTTCTGGCGGCCGCCCGCCGCCGATCAAAATCCCGCCAGTCCCGGTCGACGCCGCAAGCTCCGCCGGCGGCGGCAGACCGTCTCCGATCAAAATCGTGGCGGGAAAAATAACGCAAACACCCGCGCAGTCCGCCACCTGGATGCACATGATGGCCGACGTCAAGGCCAAACCGCGTGCTGCCGGCTTGTTCGTACTTGGTACCAACTACACTGCGACGCCAGGCAGCTTCCCGGGAGGCGGAGGCATCAATTACATTTACGCCGCGCCCCAGTCGCCGGCGCACTTCCTGCTGCGCCTCGACGGGCCGGGCGGCGCCATGAAATTCGTGGTCCAGGTGGCCACCGAGCCGACCACGCAGAATCTGGTCGCCCCGTATGGCAACTGGAGCAAACCGCAAGGGCTGGTATGGTCGCAGGAATTCAAGGCCGCCGTAAAGACACAGCCGAATTCACCCAACGACAAAGCCTTCAACAATGTGCTCGCGCCCATTTCCATGCAGTCGGTGGTGAAAGTGAGCGACACGGCCAAGTACGTTTATTTCGATACGCCGCTGCCGACCGCCGAACTGGCCAAGCCGGGCACCAGCCTGTATGTGCGCGTCATTTCCCTGTCGGGCCACGAAGTGGCGCCTACCCCTGTGGCGCCAGCATCGAACTGGGTGCGCTTCTACGTCGATATCAGCCAGGAAGACCAGGCCAAGATCATCGCCGGAAAAGCGGCCGCGGCGGCCAAGGCAGAGGCTGACAAGCTCGCTGCAGCTGCCAAGGCCGAAGAGGACAAGAAGAAGCAAGCGCTCAAGGACCAGATGCTCAAGGCCCAGCAGGCCATTGCAGCTGCGTATGAAATTCGCATGCTCTCGTATATCCCGCCCAAGTTCAGCGACGATACCGATGCCCCGCTTTACTTCATTGCCAAACGCAACGTCAGCGTGGTGTATAACGGCGGCACGTCGGCGATCAACTTGTCCCCTGGAGAGACCTACTATCTCACCCAGGTCAAGAACATGATCAACTCGAACAAGACCTGGTCGCAAGACACGTGGGACCTGGCCTCGGCAACCTTGAACATGGCGTCCTCGGGCTACGAAGCGGCCAAAGGATTCGCGGTCGATACCGTTGCCTCGGGCTTCGACGTGGTGCCCGGCGTGAACTGCGCCGCCCCCTGCAAGAGCGCCCTGAAGACCGGCCTGAACCTGGCGCTGGCCGCTTGTGGCGTGCCGCCAAACATTCCCAACATCGACGAGTTGTACAACCACGGCCTGGACTACATGGCAGCCACCCTGGCCGATGTGGCGATCGAGCAGATGACCGGCGTCGCCGTTGGCGAGCTGGGAGTGGGCGTCGAGACGGCACAGACCGCTGCGAAGGCCGCCAGAGAACCGGCAAAGAAAGGCATCAAGGCCCTGCTTGACAAGATCAGCCGCCCGGCTGCCTTCGAGCAGGACATTCCTGAAACCTGGGGCGTGCCAGCGCCCTTCTTCCGCCATCGTCCAGCCATGCTGTACCTGGAAATCCGTCGCAAGCCAGGCAGCACCTTGCCGACCGGCCAATCCTGGCAAAGCCTGGCGCTGACCTTCAACGGTGATTTCGAAAGCATTCCGTCCATCCTCTTGCCGCGCACCATGGACGACAGGGTCAGGATCCCGATCGCACTGGCGACTACCGATGGTCCGTCGGCCTGGACCTGGAAAGGCGTCATGCCCGACTTCAACGTCACCCCCGAGTCGGGTGTCGGCCAACCTTATTACGGCGACCGGGGTACGGCCACCATCGGCATCATGACCACCCACCGCCTGGGTGCCAACGGCGCAATGTTCGCAGTGCCATGGCCGGCCATCGGCATTTCAACCGGCTATGTCAACGCCATTCCCCTGCCGAACAAAAAGCATTTGTTCCCATCGGAGCAAGACAAGGCACTCGAGAGCAGCTCTGTAAGCCTCGGGCCGGATAACTATTTCGGCAAGACGCGCTTGCGCTGGTTCCCGTAAAGCCCGGGCTTGCGTGCGCGCCAGTCTCGTGCCATCGCGCACGAGACCGGGGCGCGCGTATGTCTAATGGCACATGGAAAACATTGGCACGCATGCTGTAATCCACCAGTCGGAATCACTTCCACTTACTGGGGATTTACAGGTATGAAATTAAGTCAGCAAGCCATTGTGCCATCGCGCCTATCCACATTCCACTGGCAGCGCGCCTGCGTGTTCGTCATCGCCGCAGCCTTGAGTGCCTGCGGTGGCGGCACTCCCGGTGGCAGCGGCAGCGGCCCGGGCGGCAATGTCGACACGAAAATTAGGGTCGCGCCCAATCTGACCGACCAATGGACCCTGGTTCCCGCTGCCGATGTCGGCATGGATGCCAGCATCCTCGCCGGCGCGGTCTCGATCGTGCCAGCGGAAAGTCTGCACGGTTTGTCGAGCATGCTGGTTCTGCGTCACGGCAAGCCCGTGCTCGAACAGTATTGGCACGGTTACGACAAGGACACCCTGCACAACCTGCGCTCGGTCACCAAAAGCATCACGTCGCTGATGATGGGCGTGGCGATAGACAAGCGCTACATCGGCAGTGTCAACGAGACCTTGAGCAGCCACCTCGGCACGCTCTATCCGAACGCGCCGGCGTTCAGGCTGGGCGTGACCTTGCAGGACATGCTGACCATGCGCAGCGGCCTTGCATGCAACGATTGGGATGGCACTTCGCCCGGCAATGAAAATACCATGTACCAGCACGACGACTGGATGACATTCTATACCAACCTGGAAGCGCTCTACCTACCTGGCAGAATCACCCGCTACTGCACCGGCAATCCGGTGGCGCTCGGCCGCGTGATCGCCGAGGCCAGCAAGATGCCAATACCGGCCTTTGCCAATGAATACCTGTTCGGACCTTTGAATATCACCAGCGCCAAGTGGGCTGACTATGACAAGCACAGCCAGACCGATACCGGCGGACATATTCTCATGCGGCCGCGCGACATGGCCAAGCTGGGGCAACTGGCCTTGCAAAAAGGTGCGTGGAATGGCCGCCAGCTGGTCTCGGAAAGCTGGATCGAGGAATCGACACGCCGGCACACCCAATTTAGCAGCCAGAATCGCGACGGCTACGGCTACCTCTGGTGGAAAAGCGTCGAGCACGCGAATGGGGCATCCTACGACACTTATTATGCCAATGGCAGTGGCGGTCAGTACATCGTGGTCGTCCCGGCGCTCGATCTGGTTGCCGTGTTCACGGGCGAAAATTACGGCAACGACGCCCAGACCTTGCCATTCATGATACTCGATACGTATATCCTGGCCTCGATCAGATAGGACTGGACCGCCAATTCGCCGGCGTGCAATGATCAGGCCACAATGACTTCCGGGGCCTGACCATGATTGCCATTTCCTTCGTCTGCATCGCGCTGGCGGGGCTGTCCGCCCTGCTTTGGCAGCGCCAGCTTCGGATGCGGCGCGAGGCTTATATTCGCAGCTTTATCCTGCCCCAGGGCTTGTTTGAAAAACTGCGCGAGCGCCACCCTTCCCTGTCCCTCAAGGACTGCCAGCTGGTATCGCAGGGCTTGCGTCAATTCTTTCTCGGACACCTGCAAAGCGGCAGGAAGTATGTGGCCATGCCGTCCCAGGTGGCCGACGATTTGTGGCACGAGTTCATCCTGTACACGAAAAACTATCAGCATTTTTGCCAGCAGGGATTTGGCCGCTTCCTGCACCACACGCCAGCGGTGGTGTTGAGCAAGGGGCAGCAAGGCAATGCGGGCATCAAGCGTTCCTGGCACTACGCCTGCCATGAAGAGAACATCAATCCGGCAAAGCCAAGCCGGCTCCCCTTGCTGTTCGCACTCGACAAGAAGCTGAATATTCCAAACGGCTTTGTCTACGTGGCTGACTGCAGCGGTTTCCAGAAACAAGGCGGGGATAGCTATTGCGGTGCGGAACTGGGCAGTTCCGGCGATGGCTGCGGCGGGGGCGACAGCGACGGTGGCGGCAGTGACGCCGGGAGCGATGGCGGCGGTTGTGGTGGTGGCGGATGCGGTGGTGGCGGAGACTGATGAGGCGAAAAAGTCACACAATGTCACAAATGCTCGACAGGTGAAGTTGTATGTACTACCCTCGATTTTTGCAATCTTTGCAAAAACATCATGCCGCTGCTGTGGTCTCCAACAAGCAAAAACAGTCAGCCAATCCAACCAAAAGGAAACCTGAATGAGCTTTCAATCACGAGTACTGTGCGCACTTGCGCTGACCCTGGCAGCACTGGCACCGAGCGTCGCAATGGCCGACGCCAAATACATCTACGTCACGCGGCATGCCGAGAAAGGCACCGCAGTGGACGATCCTGCCCTGACCGCCGCCGGCGTCACCCGGGCCCAGAACATCGCCGCCACACTGAAAAAGGCCAACATCACCAGCATCTACAGCACCAACTTTCTGCGTACCCAGCAAACCGCGCAACCGCTCGCCACGCTGCTGACGCTGCCAGTGAAGTCTTACGATGGCGGGCAGATTCCGACCTTTGCCCAGCAACTGCTCGCCCTGCCAGGCAATACCCTGGTGGTCGGCCATACCGATACCGTACCGGACTTGATCCGACAGCTCGGCGGCGACACCATCGCCCCCATTGCCGAAACCGAATTCGACCGCCTGTACCAAATTGGCATCGGCGCCGACGGCGACGTGACCACCACCCTGCTCAACTCCTTGCCCAGCGTAACGACGCCGCCACCATGTGCCAGCGTCTCGCTGAACAAGACTGGCCTGTCGGCCGCGAAAGACACCTGGGTTTATTTCACCATCACCGTGCCTGAATGCGCTAATACGCTCACCGTCACTACCACCGGGTCCGTTGGCGACGCCGACCTGCACGTCAAGTTTGGCTCGCAGGCAACTGGCGCCGATGCAGCCTGCCGTCCCTATAAAACTGGCAGCAACGAAACCTGCGTGCTGCCCGATCCACAAGCCGGCGTCTGGTATATCGGCATCAAGGCGTTTGCCCCATTCAGTGGCCTGACGCTGAACGCCGTCGCCGCGCAGTAACGGCGGCCGCCCTACTTCTCCAATCGTGTTGCCACGCTGGCGGGCCCATACACCTGGGTCATCGTCAGCGTGCTTACTTTGCCGTCCACAATGCCGAACGTCACTTCGTTGAACGCATCCTGGATGATGAAGGTCGTCGGCGACACCGGGTGCAGTTCCAGCTTGCGGCCCGCATTGCGCTGCATGAACAAGCGATTGCCTTCACGGCTGACGATGCGCACATTCTTCGCATCCATCTTGTAGCTGCCGACAAACTGGTCGAGCACCGGCGGCGCTAGAACCACGGTGGCCTGTTCCGGATACGGCTTGCCTGCTGCAATGGCGGCCACCCGCTCGGCGATCAGGTCGGGAATGATCTTCGGATTTTCGACGTTGGTCAGCACCGCGACATACACCTTATCTTTCGGCAAGCGCAGCACCGCTGTCGTAAAGCCATTGATTTGCCCATTGTGGTGCACCCTCGGCTCGTTGCGGCGCGGTGTCAGTCCCATGCCGAAGCCATACGGCATCAGCCCGACCGCGCCATCCGGCAACGTATACGAGACCAGCATGCGGCGGCGCGATTCGGCGCCGAGCAATTTGTCGCTGTCGGCGATGGCGGCGTCCCACAGCGCCAGGTCGTCCACGCTGGAAGCGAGCGAGCCTGCCGCGTAAGGCAGCGTCATGCTCAGGTAGGCGGTGTTCTGGTAGCCGGACGGGGTCTGGGCATAGCCTTTGACCCGGTTCGGAATGATGCGTTCGCTGCGGTCGTAAAAGCTGTGTTGCATGCCCAATGGCGTGAAGATGCGTTGCTCGATGAAGTCGGCATACGATAGGCCGGAGGCTGTTTCGATGATCATGCCGAGCAACTCGTAGCCGCCGTCGCTATACGCCCATTTCGTGCCAGGGACAAACTCGGATGGTTGCGCCTTGATCAGTTCGAGGATCTGCGCCGGCGTAATGTCGGCGCGCATATCGCGCTTGGCCAGGTAGTCGTCGGAAAAACCGGGCACGCCCGCAGTATGGTTGAGCAATCGTTCAATGGTCACCGCGCCCGCAGCGGCCGGGTAGTCGGGAATGAAGCGGCGCACATCGTCGCTCAGTGCCAGCTTGCCCTGTTCGGCAAGCATCATGATGGCCACTGCGGTGAACTGCTTGGTGACCGAGGCCAGGCGGAATACCATCTCCGGGCGCAGCGGGGTTTTCAGTTCCAGGTCCGCCAGTCCATAGCCTTTGCGAAAGATGACTTTGCCGTCCTTGACGACGATGACTGCCGCGCCGGGCGCGTCGGGCGCATAGCGCGCCGCCAGGTAAGTATCGATCGCATCGGGCGCGCTCTTTCCGGCAGCGCTGGCCGATACCGCAAGCAGCAGCGCTGCCACGCCAAATAGTGATCGTGCATACATTGTCCGTTCGGCCATGCTGTCTCCTGTGTGTGGGTGAGGCATGGCAATCCATGCATGCGCCGCATTGTGCCCACGCAACTTGCAAATAGCTGGCGCGATGCGATGGACTGCAAAAAACCGGGACAGGATGTCGAATCGAAGGAAATGGCAGCAGCTCAGTGCAAGGCCGTGACCGCGTAACCCTTTTCGGCAATTTGCTCGGTGAGGTGTTCAATATCGTAGTCGGGTATACGGTCGGCCTCGTCGGCCACTTCCAGCGCCCTCGCCTCCACCTCCCAATCGGTATTGGTGGCTTCATTGGGAATATTTCGGTCCTGGGGTACTGCAAGGTAGGAGAATTTGCCGCCAGTTTCGGCACGGCGGTAGATATCGAGGCGCATGGCGAGTTTCCGGGTTGGGTGGAATCGATCAGTGTACTGCCGTTGCTTTTCACCGTCTGTTAAATGCCCAACATTGCTACATGTTGCCGAATTGACACTCGAGATACCAAACTAAAATAAACCGTGAGAAAGTGTGTATTTTGCCGCTGAGAAGGATAGTATAAATACACTGATACCTCTCGGGAGAAGCACATGTTCACCTTATCGGTTTTGAGCCGGCTCAAACTATGGCAAACGTTCTTGATTCTCAGCCTGATTGGTTTGATGTTGGCAAGCATTCCCACTTTTCTTTACACCCGAGAAGCCGGCAAAGCCCTGGGCGCTTACAGCGCCGAACAGGAAGGCTTGCCTGCCGTTGCCAGTGTCATGAAAGTGATCCAGACGACCCAGCAGCACCGCGGCCTGTCCGCCCTGTTGCTGGGCAACGTGCCCGGCTCGGAAGAAAAGCGCAGCGCCAAGCAGCGCGAAGCCGACGCCGCCTACGAGGTGGTCGACAAACTGATGAAGACGATCGACAACCCGGCGCTGGTCCAGTCCTGGAGCGGGGCCCGCACGGATTGGGACGCGCTACGCGCTGCCGTCAGCGGCAAGACGATTACGGTTCCGGAAAGCTATGCCGGCCACGTGCGCATCATCGCCAAACTGCTCAAGGTAAATGAACTGGTCGGCGACCATTTCGTGCTCAGCCTCGACCCTGACAAGGACTCCTACCAATTGATCCAGGCCATGTATTACCAGTTGCCGGTGCTGACCGAGCAACTGGGGCAACTGCGCGCCAAAGGCGCTGGGCTGCTGGCCAAGAAGGAGGCCGACCCGGCCGAGCGGCTCGCCATCTCGTCCATCATCGCGCGCGTCAATGACCGTCTTGACCAGACCGCCAATGCGTTCGGGAAAGCCACCGCCGCCAATCCTGCGATCGGAGAAAAACTCGGCCCCCTGATGACGGAGGCCACCACCCTGGCCACCGGCCTGACCGCGACAGCCACCAAGGAAATTGTCACCGCCGAAGCGCTCGCTTTCGACGCGCCGGAATATGTCGCCATTTCCACCCGCACCATCGACGCCCAGTTCGCGCTCAATGCGGCCGCGCGGACTTTGCTCGAGGATATGATGGTCGTCAAGGTCGCGGCGTTTCACGAAACCCGTTGGTTCATGCTTGGCTCGATGCTGGCGCTGGTGCTGCTGGCCGGATTCTTCACGCTGATGATTACCCGCGCCGTAACGGTTCCCTTGCACAATGCGATCACGGTGGCGCAGAGCGTTGCCAATGGCAACCTGGTCAATGAATTCGACGTGGGCGCCAGCAACGAGGTCGGGCAAATGCTGCGCGCCCTCAAGCAAATGAACGACAGCTTGCGCTCGATCGTGGGGGACGTTCGCGGCAGCATTGAAAACATCAGCGCGGCCACGCGCGATATCGCCAGCGGCAACGCCGACGTGTCGGCGCGGCTCGAGGCGCAGGCTTCCAACCTGGAAGAGACCGCCTCGTCAATGGAAGAACTAACCTCGACGGTGCGCCAGAATGCGGACAATGCGCGCCAGGCCAACGACCTGGTCCTTGGCGCTGCGCAGGCGGCCAACAAGGGTGGCACCGTGGTCTCGCAAGTGGTGCAGACCATGGGTGAAATCAATGACGGCTCGCGCAAGATCGTCGACATCATCGGGGTCATCGACGGGATCGCCTTCCAGACCAATATCCTGGCCCTGAACGCAGCCGTGGAAGCGGCCCGTGCCGGAGAGCAGGGCCGTGGCTTTGCGGTCGTCGCCAGCGAAGTGCGCAATCTGGCCCAGCGTTCCGCGTCGGCCGCCAAGGAAATCAAGGACCTGATCACGCGCAGCGTGGAAAAAGTGGAGGCAGGCAATCAACTGGCCGACCAGGCCGGCGTGGCGATGGGCGAGATCCAGGGTAGCGTGCGGCGGATTACCGAAATCATGTCGGAAATCGCCGTTGCATCGGCCGAGCAAGGCGCCGGCATCGAGCAGATCAACCAGGCCGTCACCCAGATGGACGATATGACCCAGCAAAATGCGGCGCTGGTCGAACAGACTGCCGCGGCGTCGAGCAGCCTGCAGGAACAGGCGTCGACCTTGGTCGCGTCGATGAGCATCTTCACGCTGGGCAACGAGAAGCCGGCGCTGACGATGCGGCGGGAAGCCTCGCAGCCAAGGCTGGCTGCGCGGCGCGCCCCTGCCCTGCGCCAGGTCAACGGCGCCGAGCATTGAAGGGAAACTAGCGGCCCGGATTGCTGCCCAGGATGCGTGCGGGCAGCAAGACGACCGCGCGCAGCAGTTCGAACACGCCCTGGACACCGATGCCGATCAGGCGGAACGGCAGCAACAGCAGCCAGATGACGGGATACAAGATCAGGGCCAGCAAGGCCAGCGGCCAGCACAGGAACAGCACGACCAGCCACAGCAAGAAACTCAACATCGTTCGCTCCAATAAGGAAAACGTCAGGGTGAGCAAACTGTAAGGCGTGAGGGCGTGGGCGGCAATCGACGTGCGACGGGCTGCGCCATGGGGCCGCCAGAAGGTCGCAGCGCGGGGATGAACGGGGCGGGGCTTACTGGCCCACGCAAATGATCTTGGTGGCGTATTCGTGCGCGCCGGCCTTCTTGCTGGAAGCCCAGTCGATCACTTCCTGCGCTTGGGAAACGGTCATGATCGTGGCCTTTTCCTTGTTCTTGATAAAGGAAACCCCCTCGAACTTGCCTTCCTTGCTGCGCATGACCTTGGCGAAGACGGGAGGTTTCTTGCCTTCGTCGCTGAGCTTGTTTTGCTGGACGAGGTAGCGCTGGTCGATAGTTTCCATGTGGTGCACTCAACAAAATGGTAATGAAGCCGCCATTTTAACCGCAGACCCGGGGTCAGTGCCTCCATTACGACACGAGCTCATCCGCTGCGCGGCTGAGCTCGTGTCGTAATGGAGGCACTGACCCCGGGTTTATGCGTAGGCAGCTACCCGCGGGTCGTTCTGCGCCACGGTGGCAGACGCCAACTCGACCCTGATCGCCGCTTCCAGCGATGGGATAGATGCACCTGCCCGGTACTGGAAACTGACGTCGATGACATCCCCGGCCTGTACCTGCACTGGATTCGTCAGCGGCAAAGTCATATAGTGATTGAGCCAGTCAATCGTACTGTTTTCTTCCTGCACCACGGCCAGCACATTCTTGGTGATGAAGCGCAGTGCGTTGACGCAGCCAGCCTTCTCGGCCACGAACTTGCCCTGCCAGGCAATCGCCATGTCGGTCGGCTGGCTGAAATCGAGGATGCTGTAGACCGCCGCCGGCGCCAGTTCCAAGGTACCCGGCTTGTGGACATTGGTTTCCTGGAACTGCACGATGGGCGCGTAAAAACCTTCGAAGTCGTAGTCCTGCTGCAAGGGCTGGACGGCCATAATGACCGCTTCCGGCAGGAACACCGGCAAGGGCCCGCCGAAGCGCGCCAGGTAGCGCCGCTTGAACGATTCCATGACCTCGACCTGCTTTTCGCGCAGCATGGCCACGTGGATCATTTCGCAAATCACCACATCGACCGGCTCCGGCGGCAGGTATTCGAAGGCGTCCGCATGCACTACCTCGACCTTGTGGCCGTTCGGGTTCATCGACAGCATCTTGCGCGCTGCCTTGACCATGTCTGGATTGAACTCCACGCAGTACACCTTGGCCGCCCTGGCCGCGGCAAACCAGGACAGCACGCCGGTGCCGCCGCCCAGTTCGAGCACCTTGGCGCCCGGCTTGACCGCATAGTTGATCGCGGACTTGAAACCGTGCATGCGGTTCTGGTCCATCAGCATATTGTGATGATAGTGGACAGGAATAAACTGTCCCAGGTAGCAGCTTTCGATTTCGCGTTCGTTCAGCATGGGTTTTCCTTTAGGCGCTTTGATCGGTTCAACGTCACCATTATCATCAAGCCGCCCGCGTCGCCATCGCGCGAGGAAAATCCTTATTGCATGCCTGTTCGTGGTTTGCTCGCCTACTTACTTGCCATCCAGGCATCAATTGCCTTGACGATCCGGGGCTTCTCGGCCCGCTCGGCAATTTGCTTCGCGGTCAGTTGTTCATTATTGCGCAGGCGGGCGTCCGCACCTTCACGCAGCAGCAATTCCACCACCGGCTGGTGTCCTTCCCTGGCTGCAATCATCAACGGGGTGAGCTTGCTGGGGGACTCGGCATCGATATAGGCGTGCTTGTCGAGCAGAACGGCCGTGATCTCGGTGTCGCCGCTGGCTGCCGCGTAATGCAGCGCCGTCCAGCCCGGCCTGGTGACGATGGCGCCCTTGGCCAGCAAGGCCAGCACGGCGCGCTTGTTGCGCTTGTACGCGGCCAGCATCAGCGCCGTGTTGCCGTTCGGCGCCATGCGCTCCGGATCGAAGTCGCTGGCCGCCACGAGCACGTCCACGACCTGGTTGGCGTCCTCGCGCAAGGCCACTTGCACCACCGGTTCTCCGCTGATCGGATCGATCGTATTGGGACTGAGTCCGGAGGCCAGCAGCTTTTTGACGCTCCCAGCGCTATCGAGTTGCGCGGCAACTACCAGGTCGCGCACCGGATCGGCACAGGCCGCGCCCAGGCTGCCGAGCAGCAGGATGAACACGGTTCCACGCATGATGTTCAACATGAATTTAATCGCGTACTACCTTGAAAAGATTAAAGAAATTATCCGTCGTCTGCCGTGCAACCTGGCTCAGCGGAATATCCTTCAGCTGCGCCAAATACTCAGCCACGTGGCACACGAAACCGGGCTCGTTCATCTTGCCCCGATGCGGCACTGGCGCCAGATAAGGCGAATCCGTTTCGATGAGGATGCGTTCCAGCGGCACGGCCCTGGCCACGGCCTGCAAATCCTTCGCGCTCTTGAACGTGACGATGCCGGAAAACGAGATGTAAAAGCCCATCGCCAACGCGGCCTCGGCCACTTCCAGCGATTCGGTAAAGCAGTGCATGACGCCCCCCACGCCTGCCTTGTCGGTGCCGGCGCCCTCTTCTTGCATCAGGCGAATGGTGTCTTCGCTGGATGCTCTTGTGTGAATAATCAAGGGCTTGCGCGTGATTCTTGACGCTTTTATGTGAGTCCGGAAGCGCTCGCGCTGCCACTCGAGGTCGCCTTCAAGCCGAAAATAGTCGAGGCCGGTTTCGCCAATCGCAACAATTTTCGGATGTTCCGACAGGGCGACCAGTTGCTCGACGCTGGGCTCGGGCGTGTCGACATAGTCGGGATGGACCCCGACCGAGGCGTAAATATGGGGATATTGCTCGGCCAGTGCCAGCACCTGGGGAAAGTCCGGAAGATCGACCGATACGCACAGCGCATGGGTAACCTTGTTTTCAGCCATCTTGGCCAGGATCTCGGGCATCCGGGCGGCAAGCTCGGGGAAATTGATGTGACAGTGGGAATCGATATACATCCCACGATTATAAAGTCTAGCCGACCCGCCTGCCGAGGATAATCAGGTCGCGCTCAATGCCGTCGAGCTGGGCTACGCCCGGCAAATTGGCCCAGGTAGCGAAGCCGAACTTTTTGAACAACGCCAGGCTGGGCAAGTTGTGGCCAAAAATGAAACCGAGCAAGGTGTGCACCGCAATGTTCGGCGCGAAGGCGATCGCCAGTTCCAGGCAGTAGCGGCCGATGCCCTTGCCGCGCCATGCTTCGGCGATATAGATCGACAGCTCCGCGGTGCCGGCATACGCCGGACGTCCATAGAAATTCGAATAGGAAAGCCATCCAATCACTTCCGACTCGCCTTCGGCATGAATGACCCATAGTGGCCGGCGCTGCGGATCGTGCTCGTCGAACCAGTGCTGGCGCGACGCCACCGATACGGGTTCGGTATCGGCAGTCACTTCGCGCGAAGCGACGGTGGAATTGTAGATCTCGACGATGACGGGAAGATCTGCCTGGCAGGCAAGGCGATGAACGTAAGACGGCATGGGAAAGCGAAAAAGTGAGCGACGAATCACAGGGTGTGGGTGGCGCGCGACGAACGCAAGGCCGCGCCGAGGATTTCCTCGATGCGCAGCTTGGCGCGATGCCCGGTCTCGTCGTCGGGGAAATGCACGCCGATGCCCTGCGCCTTGTTGTTGTTGGCGCCCGCAGGCGTGATCCAGGCAACCTTGCCGGCGATCGGGTACTTGTTCGGGTCGTCCATCAAGGCGAGGATCAGGTAGATTTCATCGCCGATCTTGTAGGGCTTTACGGTCGGCACGAACATGCCCCCGTGCTTGAGAAAAGGCATATACGCGGCGTACAAGGCCGCCTTTTCCTTGATGGCAAGCGACAGTACCGATGGCCGCGCGGGTTGGGCCAGACTCGGATCAGTTGGATTGCCAGACATCAAAATCCTTTCAGGTGCAGCATGCTGTGTAGTCGAGCAACATATCCTCCACGAACAACTTGAGCGACAGCGGATGGTCCGCAATCGCCCGCCGCTCATTCGCGTTCTTTATAGCGCGCATCAGGTTGGGAGTGTGCACTTTCCCAGCTAAGGCTGCAAGTTCCTTCTGATAGCGAGGGAAATATCTGATGCTTCCCGACAGTTTGTAGGAAAACACATCATAAAGCCAGCGTTGCTGCCAAGAAACCAACAAACTCAAGGGCGTTTTGCTCAATTTGTCTGCGGTTTTGAGGGCGGCGTCGATGCCCGGGTGCGCCAGCAGCTGCAGCAGCGTCTCCATATCGTCGCGGTTGCCCGTTTCGGACTGGGCCAGCGCGGCCAGCGGCGCCCCGCCCTGTTCGCGCAGCCAGCTGTCGGCGTCGGCCAGGCCCTGGGCGTGAAGCCAGGTGAGCGCGGCGGCCGTATCGGGCATCGGCAAGGCAAACTTGCGGCAGCGCGACAGGATGGTCGGCAGCAGGCGGTCCAGGCTGTTGGAGGCCAGCAGGAAGACTGTGTTCGGCGGCGGCTCTTCCAGGGTTTTTAGCAAGGCATTCGACGCCGGGGTATTAAGTGCTTCGGCCGGGTAGAGCACGACCACCCGCAAGCCCTGGCGGTGGGTCGAGATATTCATGAAGTCGGCCAGGTTGCGGATCTGCTCGATCTTGATTTCCTTGGACGGCGCCTTGGTCGACTTGGACTTTTTGCCGGTGTCGGCATCGGCGCCCTCCTCGCCCTCGGGCGGCTCGTCTTCCAGCGCCTCCGGGCGCACCCGGCGGTAGTCCGGATGGTTACCCTGGGCAAACCAGCCGCAGGACACGCAAGTGCCGCAAGCATGCCCATCGGCACGCCCGTTTTCGCACAACAAAGCCTGTGCAACGCACTCGATGAAGTCGGACTTGCCAGTACCGGCAGCGCCATGGAACAGGATCGCGTGCGGCATACGCACCCGCAAAGCCTGCAGTTGCACCCACGCCGCCTCTTGCCACGGATAGACAGAGTTCGTCATGCAATCAATCGCTTAGAGAAATATTTTAAAGTGAAATGTTTTTCCATCGGGGTCAGACCTCTATTTCTTGCCGTCGAGATGCAAATAGAGGTCTGACCCCGATGGTGCAACAATCAGCAAGGTGGCACCGCATCCTAATGTAACTTCTCAAGAATGGCGCTGATCTGCGCGCGGATGGCGGCGATGGTTTGGGTCGAATCGATCACCACGATCCGCTGCGGGAATTGCGCGGCACGGCGCAGGTATTCGTTGCGGCATGCGGAGAAGAAATTGGCCTGCTCCTGCTCGAACTTGTCGAGCGTGCGGGTGGCGTCGAGCCGGGCGCGCGCCACTTCCAGCGGCACGTCGAACAGCAGGGTGAGGTCGGGCTGTAGATGCGGATGGACCCAGTTTTCCAGCGCTTCCATCTTGGCCCGGTCCAGCCCGCGCCCGCCGCCCTGGTAGGCGAAACTGGCGTCGGTAAAGCGGTCGGAAATGACCCACTCTCCGCGCGCCAGCGCCGGCTCGATGACCTGGGCGATGTGCTCGCGCCGGCTGGCGAACATCAGCAGTGCTTCGGTTTCCAGGTGCATCTTTTCGTGCAGGAGCATCTCGCGCAGCTTTTCGCCGACGTCGGTGCCGCCCGGCTCGCGCGACGACACCACGCGCTTGCCGCGCGCGGCCAGCAACTCGGCCACAAAGCCGATATGAGTCGATTTGCCGGCGCCGTCGATGCCTTCGAAACTGATGAACTTGCCTGGTGCTGCGCTGCTGTGGGTCATAGGACTATCGTTGGTATTGATTGACTGCCTTGTTATGGTCGCTCAGATTGTCCGAGAACTTGCTGGTGCCGTCGCCGCGCGAAACGAAATACAGGGCGTCGGTCTTGGCCGGCCCAAGTGCGGCCGCCAGCGATTGCACGCCCGGCAAGGCGATCGGCGTCGGTGGCAGCCCCGCGCGCATATAGGTATTGTAAGGGGTATCGGTTTCCAGGTCTTTCTTGCGGATATTGCCGCTGAAGCCGTCGCCGATGCCGTAAATGACGGTCGGGTCGGTCTGCAGCAACATGCCCTGCTTGAGGCGGTTGACGAACACGCCGGCGATCATCGAGCGCTCCGACTTCTGGCCGGTTTCCTTTTCGACGATCGAGGCCATGATCAGCGCTTCGTACGGGGTTTTGTACGGCAGGCTGGCGTCGCGCTTTTCCCAGGCCGAGGCCAGCCGGGCCAGCATCAGCGCATGCGCCTGCTTGTAAATATGCAAGTCGCTCGAGCCTTTGGCAAACAGATAGGTGTCCGGAAAGAACAAGCCTTCGGGCGACTTGTATTCGGTCGATATCTTGGCCATCAAGTCCATGTCGGACAGCTCGGCCGTATCGTGCTTCAGGCTCTGGCTCGCCGCCAGGGCCTGGCGCATCTGGCGGAAGGTCCAGCCTTCGATGATGGTCAGCGATTCCTGCGCAAACTCCCCGCGCACCAGTTGGCCGATCAGCGCGCGCGGCGTGGTGCCGGGTTTCAGCTCGTAACTGCCGGCCTTGATCTTGGAGGCTTGCTGGGTGAAACGCGCCAGCATCGAGAACATGAAGGGATTGACCGGCGCGCCCGCCTTGGCGATCTGCTGCGCGGCCATGCCGACACTGCTGCCGGCGGGAATGGTGAAGGCGATCGGTTCGCCTTCGGTCGTGATCGGTTCTCCTGCCCAGTAGAAAAAGCCGGCCCCGACAGCAACCGACAGCAGGACAAGCAGAAAGATGAATTTTTTCATGAATCGGGATCTAGGTTTATTGGTTTTGCGTGGCATTCGGCGCGATTTTCTCTACATCTCTATAATGAGCCCGTAATGATAAAGCTTTACACAGGAAATGATCGAAATTTATGAATAGCTGGAATGAATATCTGTCATCGCAAGGCGCGCGTCATAGTGCCACAGAGACGGGCCGCGTGGTCGATTTTGGCCGTGTGCTGAGTATCGCCGACCTGGCCGAGGGCTTTGTTGCCGCCATCGGCGATCAGGGCCTGATCGCCGTGGCCGGCGAAGAAGCCGCCAGCTTCCTGCACAAGCAGCTGACCAACGACGTCGAACACCTCGGCCCGAACGAGGTCCGCCTGGCGGGCTATTGCACGCCCAAGGGGCGGCTGCAAGCCAGCTTCGTCATGTGGCGCAATGCCGATACCATCTTCCTGCAATTGCCGCGCGAACTGCAGGCCCCCTTGCAAAAGCGGCTCTCGATGTTCGTCATGCGCGCCAAGGCCAAGCTGAGTGTCGCCTCGCCGGAAAGCGTCATCGGCCTGGGCGGTGCCAAAGCCCAGGCCGCGCTGGAACAACTTTTCGGCACCCTGCCCGCAACTCCCTACAGCAAGATCGAACACGCCCTCGGCACCCTGGTCCGCCTGGCCGACGCTGTTGGCGCGCCGCGCTACCAGTGGCTGGCCACCAACGAAGCGGCGCAAGCGGCCTGGCCGACTTTGGCGGCAACGCTGGCCGTGGCCGGCGAAGACGCCTGGCACCTGTCGGCCATCCACGCCGGCGTGCCGGAAATCACGCTCAAGACGCAAGAACAGTTCGTGCCGCAGATGGTCAATTTTGAATTGCTGGGCGCAGTCAACTTCAAAAAAGGTTGCTACCCGGGCCAGGAAATCGTTGCCCGCAGCCAGTACCTTGGCAAGCTCAAGCGCCGCACGACGCTGGTCAGCATAGCCGGCGCCACCGCCCAGGCCGGCGACGAAGTGTTCGCCGTGGCCGATCCCGACCAGCCCTGCGGCATGGTGGTCAACGCGGCCCCCAACGGCCAGGGCGGCACCGACGCACTGGTTGAAATGAAGCTGGCCGCGCTCGACGAAGGCGACATCCGCCTCGGTTCCGCCCAGGGCGCGCCGCTACGCATGCTGCCCATGCCCTACCCGCTCGACGCCCTCGACCTGTAAGCCATGGCCGACCTGTACATCTATTACCGCGTGGCCGACGGCAATGCGGCCCAGCTGGCGCCACGCGTGCAGGCGATGCAGGCGCGCCTGCAGGCCAGTCACGGCATCGCCGGGCAGCTCAAGCGGCGGCCCGGATCGAGCGATGGCATGCAAACCTGGATGGAAATCTATCTCGCGACCGGCCCCGTCTTTGACGCCGCGCTCGCGGCGGCGGTGCGCGAAGCGGCACTATCGGAACAGATCGACGGCAAACGCCACACCGAAGTCTTTATGGATGTAGACACATGTGCTTGATTGTTTTTGCCTGGCAAGTCGTTCCCGGCGCGCCCCTGATCGCCGCGGCCAACCGCGACGAATTCTACGACCGTCCAGCCGCGGCGGCTTGCAACTGGCCCGAGAACCCAAAAATCTTCGGCGGCCGCGACCTGCAAGGTGGCGGCAGCTGGATGGGGATCACCCAGGAGGGCCCGCAGGGCGCTCGTTTCGCGGCGCTGACGAATATCCGCGGTCCGCAGGAACGGCGCACCGATGCGCCTTCGCGCGGGGCCCTGGTGGCCGACTACCTGGCGGGCGACATGAGCGCGCAAGACTATATCCGCAAGATCGCTGCCGGCAGCGAGGCCTACAACGGCTTCAATCTGGTGCTGGGCGACCGCGAAAAGCTGTTCTGGTATTCGAACCGCGGTGGCGACGACGAGCGCAATGGCAAGGAACTCGCGCCCGGAATCTACGGCATTTCCAACAGCCTGCTCGACGAGCCGTGGCCGAAAGTCGTGCGCACCAAGGCGCAGTTCGCCAGCCTGCTGTGCCAGGGCGCGCCCGAGGATGCCTTCTTCGAGATGCTGGCCGATACCACGCGCGCGCCAGACCTGCGCCTGCCCGATACCGGCATCGCGCTCGACCTGGAGCGGGTATTGTCGGCAGTGTGCATCGAAACAACCGGCTACGGCACGCGCACGTCGACCGTGGTGAAACTCTTCAACGACGCCCCCGCCGAACTGCACGAGCGCGTGCTGCAAGCCTAGCCAAACATCGTCCCTGCGCAGGCGGGGACCCATACCATATGTGCTATGGGTCCCCGCCTGCGCGAGGACGACGCTATCTGGCCTTCATTTTTTCGCGCAGCATGTCGCGCACGTGCGGCGTGTTCTTGTAAGGATCGCCCGGATTCCTTTGGTTGACAATCTCGTCCATGCGTTCGGCAACGCTGGCCAGCGCCCCCGGATGCGAATAGATATAGAACTGCCCGTCGCGAATCGCATTGAACGTCATCTCCGACACATCGGCCGCCGATACCTTGCCCGACTCCACAGCCTTGGTCGTCATCGCCTGCGCCGCCTTCTGGCTCGCGGTCGCCGCCTCCGTCATGGCCACATCGGCCGGGCGATTGCGGTGCGACTGGTTGATCCCCGTCGGCACAAAGTAAGGACACAGCACCGACGCCCCGATTGGCGCTTCCACCAGTTGCAGATCGTGGTACAGCGACTCCGAGAGCGACACCACCGCATGCTTGGACACGTTGTACACGCCCATGGTCGGCGCATTGAGCAGCCCAGCCATCGACGCGGTATTGACGATGTGCCCTTCATACGCCGGATCGGTCTTCGCGCATTCGAGCATCTGCCTGGTGAAGATGCGCACGCCGTGAATCACGCCCCAGACGTTCACGCCCATCACCCACTCCCAGTCCGCTTCCGTATTTTCCCAGATCAGCCCACCCGAACCCACGCCGGCGTTATTGAATACCAGGTGCACCGCGCCGAAACGGGCCATGGTGGCATCGGCCAGCGCCTGCACCTGCTCGGTCTTGCGCACGTCGCAGATCAGCGGCAGCACCTGCGCGCCCATCGCCTCGAGTTCGGCGGCGGTGGCATTGAGCGCGTCCTGCTGTACGTCGGCCAGCACCAGCTTCATGCCCAGCTTGTGCGCGGTGAGCGCGAATTCGCGGCCGAGTCCTGCCGCGCCGCCGGTGATGACGGCAACCTTGTCCTTGAAGTTTTTCATGAGAGTTTTACCAGTTGTTTGCCAAAATTGCGGCCCTTGAGCAGGCCGATGAATGCTTCCGGAGCCGCGGCCAGGCCCTGCGCCACCGACTCGCGGTATGTCAGTTTGCCGTCCGCCACCAGCGCGCCCAGTTCGCCCAGGCCCTGCGGCCACAGGTCCATGTGCTCGGTGACGATAAAGCCTTGCATGGCCAAGCGGCTGGTCAGGATGAAGCGCAGGTTGCGTACCGCCAGATCGTCGCCGTTGTAGCCGGCGATCAGGCCGCACAGCGCTATTCGGCCGAAGGCGTTCATCAGCGGCAGCGCCGCATCGAAGCCGGGCCCGCCCACATTCTCAAACAAGGTATCGATACCGTCGGGCGCCGCTGCGGCCAGGTCGGCTTCGAGATTGCCTGCCTTGTAGTCGACGCAGGCATCGAAGCCCAGTTCATTGACGACGTAGGCGCACTTTTCGGGCCCGCCCGCAATCCCGATGGCGCGGCAGCCTTGCAGCTTGGCCAGTTGCCCGACCGCGCTGCCGACCGCGCCGCTGGCGGCCGACACCAGCACCGTCTCGCCGCGCACGGGGCGCATGATCTTGTTCAGGCCATACCAGGCGGTCATGCCGGGCATGCCCAGCACGCCCAGGTTGGCCGATAGTGGCACGCGGCTGCTGTCCACCTTGCGCAGCAGTGCGCCGTCGGCCACGCCCATCTCGGCCCAGCCCAGCATGCCGACGACCTGGTCGCCCGCGACGAAGCCCGGGTGCCTGGACGCGACCACCTCGCCGGCGGTACCGCCTATCATGGTCTGGTTCAGCGCCTGGGCAGTGGCGTAGCTCTTCGCTTCGCTCATGCGGCCGCGCATATACGGGTCGAGCGACAGGTAATGGTTACGCACCAGGACCTCGCCGGCCCCAGGCTGCGGCACCGGCACGCTCTCGATTCGAAAATTCGCAGGCGACACTTCCCCCCGCGGGCGCGCAGCCAGCACAATTCTTTGGTACGTCGTCATGTTTACACCGCCGTTACGCCGCCATCGACCGCCAGGGTCTGGCCGGTGATGTGCTTGCTCGCGTCGGACGCGAACAGCAGCGCCACGCCTTTCAGGTCTTCATCGTCGCCGATGCGGCCCAGCGGCGAACCGGCGGCCAGGGTCGCTTCGCCGAAGGTGTCGAGCACGCCCTTGGTCATCTTGGAAGGGAAAAAGCCCGGCGCAATCGCGTTGACGGTGATGCCGAAGGCGCCCCACTCGCCGGCCAGGGTGCGCGTGAAGTTGATCACGGCGCCCTTCGAGGTGTTGTAAGCCAGGGTTTTCATGGTGCCCGGCGGATTGCCGGCCAGGCCAGCAATCGACGCGATGTTGATGATGCGCCCGTACTTGCGGGGGATCATGGACAGCTTGCCGACCGCCTGGGAGACCAGGAAGATGCTGCGGATATTCAGGTTCATCACCTTGTCCCACGCCTCGACCGGATAATCCTCGGCCGGCGCGCCCCAACTGGCGCCTGCGTTATTGATCAGGATGTCGATGTGGCCCATGCGCTTGATGGCCTCGTCGACCATGGGGCCGATCTGCTTTTCATCGGACAGGTCGGCGGCAATGGCGGTGGCCGTAATGCCGCGCTCTTTCAAATGCGCGACGGCTTCGTCAAGGTCGGCCTGCTTGCGCGACGACAGCACCAGCGTGGCGCCCTGCTCGCCCAGCGCCTCGGCCATCTGCAGGCCAAGGCCGCGCGAACCGCCGGTAATCAAGGCCGTCTTGCCAGTCAGGGAAAATAATTCTTGGGTAGTGCGCATGAAGATTCCTTTATGAGTCAGGTTTGATAGTCCATGCACTGGCGCTCGTCGCGCACGGCGCTGATGAACGGAATGATGGCTTTGTGGGTGGGATGCGCCGCGTATTCGGCCAGCGCTTCCTTGTTCTCGAACTCGGAGTACAAGATCACGTCATAGGTCGCTTCCAGGCCGGGCTGAGCCAGCGCCACCTCGAACTTGAGCGTGCCGGGCGAGAGCTTCGCGCAGCCGTCCAGCTTTTGCTTCATCTTGATGGCGTTGGCCGCGCGATCGGAACCTTCGGCAAAGTCCTTCAACTTCCACATGACGATGTGCTTGATCATTTTCAGTCCTTTAAAACCACGCGTCCTGCATGTCGAGCGTGGTGGTGTCGATACTGGCCAGCAGGTCCAGTTGCGGCTGCACCTTCGGCAGCTCCCAATGGAAGAAATAGCGGCAGGCTTGCAGCTTGCCGAGGTAAAAATGCTTGTCGTCGTCGCCGCTGGCGCCGTCCACTGCCTGCGCTGCCACCAGCGCCTGTTCAAGCCACATCCATGCAATCACCGTGTGGCCAACCGCTTCCAGGTACAGGCTGGCGTTGGCCAGCGTTTTGTTCATGTCGCCGGCCGCATACAGCTTTGCCGTCACCGGCGCGATATTTGCCCACTGCCGTTCGAGCCGGTCGGCGTAGCCGTTCAATTCGGCCGCTACGCCTGCCTGGCGCACTTTGGCGACACTGGCCGCCACTTCCTCGCTGATGGATTTGAACAGCGCTCCATTTTGCATGGACACCTTGCGACCAAGGAGGTCAAGGCCATGGATGCCATGCGTGCCTTCGTGGATCGCGTTCAGGCGGTTGTCGCGGTAGAACTGCTCCACATTGTATTCGCGCGTGTAGCCATAGCCGCCATGCACCTGGATCGCCAGACTGTTGGCCTCCACGCACCATTGCGAGGGCCATGACTTGGTGATCGGCGTGAGGAAATCGAGCAGCATGCCGGCGCGGGCGCGCGCTTCAAGCTCGGGCGCGGTATTGTGCTCGTCGACCAGGCGTGCCGAGTACATGACCAGCGCCATCGCGCCTTCAGCATACGCCTTTTGCGCCAGCAGCATGCGCCGCACGTCAGTGTGCTCGATGATGGCCACTTGCGGCTTGACCGGGTCCTTCTCGGCCGGCGGGCGCCCCTGCGGGCGGTTGCGGGCGTAGTCGAGCGCGTGCAGGTAGCCGGTGATGCCCAGCACCGCGGCGCACATGCCCACGCCGATCCGCGCTTCGTTCATCATGTGGAACATATTCATCAGCCCCTGCTGCGGCTGGCCAACCAGGTAGCCAATCGCGCCGGCGCGCCCTGCCGGCTGGTGCCGCCCCTCGCCGAAATTGAGCAGGCAGTTGGTGGTGCCGCGGCTGCCCATCTTGTGGTTCAGACCCGCCAGCACGACGTCATTGCGTTCGCCCAGGGCGCCATCGTCGCCAACCAGGAACTTGGGTACGATGAACAGTGAAATGCCTTTCACGCCGGGGATCAGGCGTCCGTCCGGGCCGGGAATCTTGGCCAGCACCAGGTGGACGATATTACCGGCCAGGTCGTGTTCGCCCGCCGATATCCACATCTTGTTGCCGGTCAGCCGGAACTGGCGCTCGCCCTCGGGGCCTTCTACCGGATCCGGTTCGGCGCGGGTGGTGATGTCCGACAGGCTGGAACCGGCCTGCGGCTCCGACAGACACATCGTGCCAAAGAATTTGCCCGCCAGCTGGGGGCGCACGAAGCGCTCCACCTGCAGTGGCGTGGCGCACTTGAGCAAGGTATTCGAGTTGCCGACGGTGAGGAAGATATAGGCCGAGGTGGCGATATTGGCCGCGGTGAAATACGCCGACAGGGCCTTGTCCACCACGCACGGCAACTGCATGCCGTCAAATTCATAGTCCTGGCCCGACGCCATCAAGCCTGCCGCGGAAAACGCATCGAGCGCCACCTTCACCTCGGGGATGATGGTCACTTTTTCGCCGTCGAAGTGCGGCTCGTGGCTGTCGTTCTTCTTGTTGTGCGGCGCGAACAGGTCGGTTGCGATCTGTTCGGCGGTGTTGAGCGCCGCGTCGAAGGTCTCGCGGCTATGGTCGGCAAAGCGGGGCCGCGTGGTGAGCGACTCCACATCCAGCCACTCGTATAACAGGAAGTCGATGTCGCGGCGCGACAGGATTTTCGATTGCATGGGCAGTCCTGGCAAGGCGTGGCGCCGCCGCAGCGGCGCCAAAGGTGGTTTAGACGACTTCGAACAGTCCGGCCGCACCCTGGCCGCCGCCGATGCACATGGTGACCAACACATACTTGACGCCGCGCCGCTTGCCTTCGATCAGCGCGTGGCCGACCAGGCGCGCGCCCGACACGCCGTACGGGTGGCCCACGGCGATGGCGCCGCCGTTCACGTTCAGGCGGTCCATCGGAATGGCCAGACGGTCGGCGCAGTACAGCACCTGCACGGCGAACGCTTCATTCAGTTCCCACAGGCCGATGTCGGCCACCGACAGGCCGGCCTTGGCCAGCAGTTTTGGAATCGCATAGACCGGACCGATGCCCATTTCGTCAGGCTCGCAGCCGGCCACGGCGAAGCCGCGGAAAATGCCGAGCGGCTGCAGGCCGCGCACTTCGGCCAGGCGGCTGCTCATCAGCACGGACACCGAGGCGCCGTCCGAAAACTGGCTGGCATTGCCGGCGCTGATCACGCCGCCGGGGATGGCCGAACGGATCTTGGAAACGGCTTCGAGCGTGGTATCGGCCCGAATGCCTTCGTCGGCCGAAATGGTCACTTCGCGGGTGGTCAGCAGGCCCGATTCCTTGTCGGCGATACCCATCACGGTCGTCATCGGCGCGATCTCGGCGTCGAACTTGCCGGCCGACTGGGCGTTGGCGGCGCGCTGCTGGCTTTGCACGCCATATTCATCCTGGCGGTCGCGCCCGATGTTGTAGCGCTTGGCGACGGTTTCGGCCGTCTGCAGCATCGGCCAGTACAGTTCCGGCTTGTGTTCTTTCAACCAGGGATCGGCCAGCATATGGGTATTCATTTCCTGCTGCACGCAGGAGATCGATTCGACCCCGCCTGCCGCGTAGACGTCGCCTTCGCCGGCGATGATGCGCTGGGCAGCGAGCGCAATGGTCTGCAGGCCCGACGAGCAAAACCGGTTGACCGTCATGCCGCCGGTGGACACCGGGCAGCCGCCGCGCAGGGCGATCTGGCGCGCGATGTTCGCGCCGGTGGCGCCTTCCGGATTGGCGCAGCCCATGATCACGTCTTCGATCTCGCCCGGCTCGACCCCGGCGCGCGCAATCGCTGCGGCCAGCACATGGCCGCCCAGGGTCGCGCCGTGGGTCATGTTGAAAGCGCCTTTCCACGATTTGGCCAAACCGGTGCGGGCGGTCGATACGATGACGGCGTCTATCATTTGTGTCTCCTGAGTTGATGTGAGTGACTGCGTTGATCGATACGAGAATAGCACATTTTAGTACGGTCGTTCGCAAATTTATTTGCGTGAAATATCAGCCCTACAAGTGTGTTCGATTGAATGACAACTAGTGGTGGGTGTGGCTTATGTGTAATAATTTTCGCGACTACTACCAGAGGCGGGCATGGCCAACGACAACAACACTGAACCGAGCCCGTCCGCGGCCGCAACCCTGCAGACCTGTGTCAGCGGCCTCGACGTGGTGCTCGGCGGCGGCCTGCCCGCCGGCAGCCTGTACCTGATCCAGGGACTGGCCGGCAGCGGCAAGACTACCCTTGCCTGCCAAATTGGCTTCAATCACGCCCGCCAAGGCAAGAAAGTTCTGGTCCTAACCTTGCTGGGCGAGTCGCACGCCAAGATGATCAACCATTTCCGCCCATTCAGTTTCTTCGATGAATCGGTGATCGGGAAGGAAATGATGTTTTTCAGCGCCTACGCCAGCCTGGTCAAGGGCGGCCTGCGCGACCTGCTGCACCTGATCATCGCCACCATGTCGGAACAGCAGCCGGCCATCCTGATCATCGACGGTTTCCGCTCCATACGCAACTCCAGCGCAACCGACCTGGCGCTGGCTGAATTCATGCACTCGCTCAATTCGCTCGTCTCGTCCATGGGCTGCACCACCTTCCTGCTCTCCCCGGTCGAGGGCAATGTGACCGATTCCGAAAACACCCTGGTCGACGGCGTCATCGAACTGAGCCAGCACGAACAGGGCATGGGCGTGATCCGCGAACTGCGGCTGTTCAAGGTGCGCGGCGCCAGGCACCTGCTGGGCAAGCACGTGTTCGAAGTCAAGGATGAAGGCGTGGTCGTGTATCCGCGCTTCGAAGCGCTGGCCACCAGCTGCGAAGCGCCGCCGGCGCATACCGAACGCCTGAGCGTGGGCATACCCAGCTGGGATGAACGCATTGGCGGCGGCATCATCAGCGGCTCCATCACTTGCCTGCTGGGCAGCCCCGGCGTGGGCAAGACCATCATGGGCCTGCATTTCATCGCCGATGGCCTCAAGCGCGGCGAAAACTGCCTGATCGTCGGCTTTCACGAGTCGCCGGCCAGCCTGGTGCAAAAAGCGCGCAGCGTCGGCATCGAACTGCAGCCCCATGTTGACGACGGCAGCCTGGAAATCATGTGGCAGTTGCCGCTCGAAATACTGATCGACGACCTGGCCAGCGCCCTGCTCAACAACATCCGCGTGCGCACGGTGAGCCGCCTGCTGATCGACGGCGTCGAGGGCCTTGGCAGCCTGATCATGCACCCGGAGCGCTCGCGCGCCTTCCAGGTGGCGCTGACCAACGAATTGCGCCTGCACCGCGTCACCGTCTACGTGACCGAGCAACTGCATTACTTCAAGAAGTCGTCGCCGGGCGCCGAGCCGTCGTCATCGGCGCTGTACGAAAACATCATCCTGCTCGAGTATTTTGCCAGCGGCGACGTCAACCACCGGCAAGTGGCGGTTATGAAGCTGCGCGAAAACGGCTATGACGGCGCGAACCGGCTGATGACGATCTCCGACAACGGCATCACGGTCGGCGAACCCTCATCGACGATCAACCGGCATGCCAACCTTGGATAAGCAGCCGCTGATCCTGGTCGTCGATGATGAAATCGACATTACGGAGACCTACGCCCTGTTTTTGAGCATGCATGGCTTCGAGGTGATGACGGCTAACAATGCCTTGATCGCCCTTGAGACCATCAGCAAGCGCGTACCCGACCTGATCATCTCCGATTGCATGATGCCCTTCATGGACGGCGTGGAGTTCAGCCGCCGCGTCAAGGGGGCCGATTCCACCGCCCGCGTCCCCATCATCTTGATGAGCGGCGCGCCGGAGCTGCACGACCTGGCCAGTCCGACCTACGAGGCATTCCTGCCCAAGCCGGTGCTGTTCCAGCGCCTGCTGCGGGAAATCGAAAGGCTGCTCATGTAGCCTCAGCGTGTAAGTTTCACCTAAGTTTGAAGCAAGGATGACGTAAGCTTAACGGAACAAACTCCGTTGCAGCTGAAGTTATACGGCTAATCCGCTGACGCATTCAAACTACAATACACGGAGACAATCATGGCAATATCAACCGGCACCACTGCAGGCGGGCACAAAGCCGTCCCGACCTCGCAAGGGCTGACCAGGGAAGAGAAGAAGGTCATCTTCGCCTCGTCCCTCGGCACCGTTTTCGAATGGTACGACTTCTATCTGTACGGCGCACTGGCCGTCATCATCGCCAAGAAATTCTTCGTCGGCGACCCAACCACCACCTTCATTTTTGCACTGCTCGCATTCGCCGCCGGCTTCATCGTGCGTCCCTTCGGCGCGCTGGTGTTCGGACGCCTCGGTGACATGATCGGTCGCAAGTACACCTTCCTGGTCACCATCCTGATCATGGGCGTGTCGACCTTCGGGGTCGGCCTTCTGCCAAGCTACGGCACGATCGGCATTGCCGCTCCCATCATCCTGGTTACCCTGCGTATCCTGCAGGGCCTGGCGCTGGGCGGCGAATACGGCGGCGCGGCGACCTACGTGGCCGAACACGCCCCGGAAGGCAAGCGCGGTTTCTTCACGTCGTGGATCCAGACCACCGCAACGATGGGCCTGTTCCTGTCGCTGCTGGTCATTACTGGAACCCGCTATGCGCTTGGCGAAGAGCAGTTTGCCGAGTGGGGCTGGCGCATTCCGTTCCTGGTCTCGGTGCTGCTGCTGTTCGTTTCGGTGTGGATCCGCTTGTCGATGAACGAGTCGCCCGCCTTCGCCAAGATGAAGGCCGAAGGCAAGACATCGAAAGCGCCGCTGACCGAATCTTTCCTGCACGGTAAGAACGCCAAGATTGTCCTGCTGGCGCTGGTCGGCCTGACCATGGGCCAAGCGGTGGTCTGGTACACCGGCCAATTCTACGCGCTGTTCTTCCTGACCCAAACTTTGAAGGTGGACCTGTTGACGGCCAACCTGATGGTCGGCGGGGCGCTGTTGCTGGCCACGCCGTTTTTCATCGTGTTCGGCAGCCTGTCCGACCGGATCGGGCGAAAATGGATCATCCTTGGTGGCTGCCTGATCGCCGCACTGACCTTCTTCCCGATCTTCAAGGGCCTGACCCATTTTGCCAATCCGGCACTGGAAGCGGCGCTGACCAATTCACCGGTGAAAGTGGTTGCCGACCCGGCTACCTGCCACTTCCAGTTCAAGCTGACCGGGACCGAGAAGTTCCCTTCCTCGTGCGACATCGCCACCGGCATGCTCACGGCCGCATCGGTCAGCTACACGACCGAGGACGCGCCATCGGGTTCTCTGGCCAAAATCCGTGTAGGCGACAAGGAAATCACCTCCTTTGACGCCGTCATGACGGCCGACGGCCTGAACTTCGATGCCGGCAGCAAGACCAGGGAAACGGCGCTGAAAGCGGAAGTCGGCGGCGCCATCAAGGCGGCCGGCTACCCGGCCAAGGCCGATCCGAACCAGATCAATACCCCGATGGTCATGGT
Organism: Pseudomonadota bacterium; assembly: GCA_040388275.1. Lineage (GTDB taxonomy): Bacteria > Pseudomonadota > Gammaproteobacteria > Burkholderiales > Burkholderiaceae_D > Telluria_A. The sequence goes on along the minus strand of JAZKCA010000020.1, from coordinate 5,279 downwards.
CCTGCTGTTCATTCTCGTGCTGTACGTGACGATGGTGTACGGCCCGATCGCCGCCATGCTGGTCGAAATGTTCCCGACCAAGATCCGCTATACCTCGATGTCCCTGCCCTACCATATCGGTAATGGCTGGTTCGGCGGCCTGCTGCCAACCACCGCCTTCGCCCTGGTGGCGCTGAAAGGCGACATCTACTACGGCCTCTGGTATCCGATCATCATTGCCCTGGTCACCGTGGTGATCGGCGCTCTGTTCGTCAAGGAAACCAAGGATAACGATATTTACGCCGCCGACTAGGTAAATACGCCCCGCAAAAATGCCGCTAGCAATAGCGGCATTTTTTTTGTTCCCCTTGTATGATGTCGGCACAAACAATTCTGGGGATAAAGTATGAAATCACGTCTGTTCCTGTTGGGCGCCGCCCTGTTGGCCGCCAACAGCGCGCTGGCAGCACCGCGCGGCTTTACCATCGACGACCTGGTCCGCCTTGAGCGGGTCGGCAGTCCTGCGCTCTCGCCCGACGCCACGCGCGTCATTTACACGGTGCGCAGCACCAATATGGAAAAGAACAAGGGCAACACCCAGCTGTGGATGCTCGACCTGCGCAACGCGGCCGCCGCGCCGGTGCGCCTGACCCAGGGCGAGACCAGCAATACCGATCCCGAATGGTCGGCCAATGGCGACGCCGTGTATTTCCTATCCTCGCGCTCCGGCTCGTCGCAAGTGTGGCGTCAGCCTGTCGCCGGCGGCGAAGCAGTGAAAGTGACCGACCTGGCGCTGGACGTCGACAACTTCCGTCTGTCGCCCGCCAACGACCGCATTGCGCTGGGCCTGGGCGTGTTCCGCGACTGCCCGGACCTGGCCTGCACCAAGACGCGCCTGGACGCGACGGCCAAGAACAAGGCCAGCGGCAAGGTCTATGACCGCCTGTTCGTGCGCCACTGGGATACCTGGTCGGACGGCCGCAATGCCGTGCTGTACTCGGCGCCTGTCGACAGCAGCGGCCGTGTCAGCGCCGCGCCGGTCAGCCTGAGCGGCACCCTCGACGGCGATGTGCCGTCCAAACCCTTCGGCGACCGCGACGAGTACCGTTTCAGCCCGGACGGCAAGCAGATCGTGTTCTCGCTACGTCTGGCCGGCAAGACCGAAGCCTGGTCGACCAACTTCGACCTGTTCCAGGTCCCTGCCGCCGGCGGCGCTCCGCGCAACCTCACTTCCGACAACCCAGCGTGGGACAGCAAGCCGACCTATTCGCCGGATGGCAAAACGCTGGCCTATCTCGCGATGACCAAGCCGGGCTTTGAAGCCGACCGCTTCCACCTGGTCTTCATGGACGTCGCCACTGGCAAGAAGCGCAGCGTCGCCGCCAAGTGGGACCGTTCGATCGCCGACTTCAAGTGGAGCACCGATGGCAAGACCATCCTGGCCACGGCCGACGATGTGGGCAACCACCGCCTGTTCGCCATCGATGCCGCCAGCGGCAAGGTCAGCGCGCTCACCGACAAGGGTTATGTCAGCGCCTTCGACGTCAGCGGCGGCACGCTGGTGTATGCCAGGGCCACCCTTGGCGGTCCGGCGCAGCTGTTCCAGGCCCGCCTGGGCGAGACCGCAGCGGCGGCCCAGCTGACGCACCTGAACGAAGAGGCGCTCAAGGATGTGCGCTTCGGCGAGTACGAGCAATTCTCCTTCAAGGGCGCCAAGGGCGAAACCGTGCACGGCCACGTGATGAAGCCGTGGAACGCGGTCGCGGGCGAAAAATACCCGGTCGCTTTCCTGGTGCACGGCGGCCCGCAGGGCAGCTTCGGCAATTCGTGGAGCTACCGCTGGAATCCGCAAACCTATGCCGGCGCAGGGTACGCGACGGTGTTCATCGACTTCCACGGTTCGACCGGCTACGGCCAGGCCTTCACCGATTCAATCAGCAATGACTGGGGCGGCAAGCCGCTGGAAGACTTGAAGAAAGGACTGGCGGCCGCGGTCAAGAAGTATCCATGGCTGAACCGCGAGCGCAGCTGCGCGCTGGGCGCGTCGTACGGCGGCTACATGATGAACTGGATCGCCGGTAACTGGTCGGACGGTTTCAAATGCCTGGTCAACCATGACGGCGTGTTCGACACGCGCGGCATGGCTTACGCCACCGAGGAACTGTGGTTCACCGAATGGGAAAACGGCGGCACCTATTTCGACAGGCCGGCTGCCTATGAAAAATTCAATCCGGTCCATTTCGTGAAGAACTGGAAAACGCCGATGCTGGTCGTGCAGGGCGACCTCGACTTCCGCATTCCAACCTCGCAGGGCCTGGGCACGTTCAGCGCATTGCAGCGCCGCGGCGTCGAAAGCAAGCTGATTGTTTTCCCGGATGAAAACCACTGGGTACTCAAGCCGGCCAATTCGGTGCTGTGGCACCAGACCGTCAACGCCTGGCTCGACCAGCACCTGAAAAACTGAGACGCGCGCTCCGGTCAGTGATGCCAATAGTTCCCGCACGGAAACTAAAACATGCCTCAGTGAAATAATTGCTACACTGGCATCACAAGCTCTCCCGTATCCTCGGGAGAGCGTCCCACTACCGGAGAATCCCTTGCGTACTTTCTTTAAATTGGGCGCCCTGAGCGCCGTCATGCTTGTTGCAGCTTGCCAGACCACCCCAACGGCGCCGCAAACCGAAGCGCCCTCCCCGGCCAACCCGGCATTCGCCGGTGAAATGAAAAAATTCGACGCCCAGTTCCCGAACGCCAAGGCGACCAAGTACGAAGCCGAAACGCTCAATTTCAACAACGCCAAAGATCTCGATGAAAAAGGCAATTGCCATGGCATGTCGGTCAATCCGATCACCATCGTGCTGCTGCTTGATGCCAACGGCCGCGTGATGAGCAGCACCACCGACGTCGAGAACGCCAAGGCCGCCTGCTTCCGCAAGGCCTATGCGGCAGTGCAGTTTCCAAAGCCACCGATGGCCCCGTACCGCAAGCCCATCATGCTGAAGTAATTTTCTTGTCGAGGCAGCCTTTCCCCGCGTGATAGCGTAATCACATTGCGGCCCCATCGGGCCGTGCCATTGGGGAAAGCGCCATGCCGGGCCATTCTGCGTTTGCATTTCTTGTAGCCGTCCTGCTCGGCAGCCTGCCAGCCCATGCGCAGCCAGTTGCCGATTCGCTGCAACTGCAAATTGTCGCGGTCAAGCGCATGCTGGAAAAGCGTCCCGCCGATCCCACCGTCCATTTCTATCTCGCCTCTTTTCAGGCGCAGGCCAAGCAACGCGACAACGCGCTCGCCAGCCTTGCCAGGGTGCTCGCGCTCGGCGATGGCTTTTTGCCGGGCAGTCATTTCGGATTCGACAGCCTGAAGGCCGATCCCGACTTCCTCGCACTGCGCGCCGCCTTCGAGCGCAAACTCCCCGTGCATGGCGCCGCCCCGGTCGCGTTTTCCATCGCCGACCAGAGCTTCGGCCCCGAAGGCATTGCCTACGATCCCTTGAGTAAACAATTTTTTGTCGGCAGCGTGACCCACAAACGCGTGGTGCGCATCAGCCCTGCCGGCAAGATGACGCCGCTGTCAGGCGGCGCGGACGGCTTGCACAGTGTGCTCGGGGTCGCGGTGGACGCCAGGCGGCGCATCGTCTACGCGGTGAGCACCAATGCGCTCAGCAAGGGCAAGCCCCTGGTCAATGCCGTCGTCGCTTTCGATATCGCAAGCGGCAAGCGGCTCCATGTCATTCCGGTGCCCGAGGCCGAGCAACTGAACGATGTGGCGATCGCCCCGAGTGGCGAGCTGTACGTTACCGATTCGGGTTCCGGCGCCGTGTGGCGCATAGGCGCGGTCAAACCGTATGCCGTGGCGCCTTTCGTGGCGCCCGGCGCAGTTGGCGGCAGCAACGGCGTGGCGGTATCGGCCGATGGCAAAACCGTGTATGTGGCCCATTCCACCGGCGTGGTCCGGGTCGACGCGGCAAGCGGCAAGCTGGAACGGCTGGTTCCGCCCGCGCGCCAGACCATTGCGGCCATCGATGGCCTGTACTTGTGGCAAGGCGACCTGCTCGGCATCCAGAACATCACCAATCCGGGGCGGGTGATCCGCATGCGCCTCAATTCGGCGGGCACGGAAATCCTGCGCGTCGATACCCTGCAGTCGCATCACAATCCGGCGTTCAGCGAACCGACCACGGGCGCCATTGCCGGCGCGGCGCTGTATGTGCTTGGGACCACCCAGTTGCCGCAGTTTAACGACAAGGGCGAGATCGAGAAGGCGGGCAAGCTGAAGAACCCGCTAGTGGTGCGGGTTCCCCTGCCCCGGAACTAGGTCTTCTCGGGCATCTTGCGCCGGATCGCAATGGCCAGGCCGACCAGCGCGGCCAGCATCAACAGTTCCGACGCCGGCTCGGACACGTGTTCATTGACCTCGTAGTTGTAGACCAGCTCGGTGCTCGCGCTGATCGTGTGGGTGGCGTTGGTCCGGCTTTCGAAAAAATAGTATGCCTGCGGCAGGTAAAGATAACTGAGGAAGTTACTCAGCGCGAAATCGGTGCCGGAAACAAAGCTGGTGGTCGACGCAAAGCTGGCGCTGCCAGCCGCAATCGTTTCGGCGGCCGAGAACTGATACTGGTTCGGCGTCCACCCGGTGAAAAACGCGTAGCGCAAACCGAGCGCATCGGCCGCATCCCGGGTACCGCTGACCGAGGTAGTGATCGACACCGATTGCAGCGCGCCGAGCGAGGCATCCCACGGGGCATAGTTCAGGTATTGCCACTGCTGCGCCGCGATGTCGCCGAAGTAGTCCCAAGGTGCAATGGTCCAGTTGGAGTCGAAATTCTGGGTGATGCTCGCTGCGTGTGCGCTCAGGGTGGACAGGCCGCACAGTGCTAACGCGGCGAGTAATTTGGTGGTTTTCATGGCAACCCCTCTTGTCGTTATTATATGGATATTAGAGCACATTTTAATACCAATAATCTAGCTTTCTTGGCCGCCACGCCGTATTTACAACGAGGTTCTTCAAGGCAAAAGTAGCGCCGGCGAACTCGCGTCGCCGCACCGGGTCGAACCTGCAGCCATGGCGATCCCGCTCACATTTGCAAGCTTAATCTTCCTGCTGATCGCATGTGGTTCTCCCGATATAGGAGTGAAGCGCCGCACTTATGACATCTGGGGCTCATCAGACCAAAACCAACAATTAACAAAAGGACGAGCACAGGGCGTAAGAAGAGGGGCGAAATTTCGACGGCAAGTGATGGGGCGCTAACCGTTCATGAGGATGATTTCCTCGCCCCCGACCATGAAAGGGGAGGAAA
>JAZKCA010000019.1:0-26319 GCA_040388275.1 Pseudomonadota bacterium | reverse complement strand
TTACACCACCGGGGCCGGTTAGCGCTGACAGACGTCGCGCTCCCGGCCCGCGCGCGGACTACTCGTCCTTCGCCCCATCAATCCCCAGCTCGGCGATCTTGCGGGTGATGGTGTTGCGCCCTATCCCCAGCCGCACGGCGGCGTCGTTCTTGCGCCCGTGGGTGTGCCTGAGCGCGGTCTTGATCAGGGCCGACTCGAACTGGCGCCCCAGCACATCCATCACTTCGGACTGCCCGGCGGCCAGCATGCCGGCCGCCTGCAGCTCCAGCAGGGCGATCCAGCCGCCTGCGCCCCCCGTTGGCGGCGCGCTCGGCGCCATCCCGGCTTCGGTCGCGGCGCTCGCCAGCTCGGCGCCGGCGGCCCCTTCCTGCCCTTGGGTCAGTTCGAGCGGCATGTCCTTCACTTCCACCGTCTGCCCTGGCGCCATCACGGTGATCCAGTTGCACAGGTTTTCCAGCTGCCGCACATTGCCGGGCAAGTCCAGGCCGGCCAAAAAAGCCATCGCCGATTCGCTCATGCGCTTGGTCTCCACGCCAAGCTGCTTGGCGCTTTGCACCAAGAAATGACGCACCAAAATAGGGATATCTTCGCGCCGCTCCCGCAAACTGGGCAGGCGCAGACGGATCACGTTGAGGCGGTGGTACAGGTCTTCGCGGAACAGGCCGTCGCGCACGCGCTGCTCCAGGTTCTGGTGGGTGGCGGTAATGACGCGCACATTGGCCTTCATCGGCTGGTGCCCGCCAACCCGGTAGAAGTGCCCGTCCGACAGCACCCGCAGCAAACGGGTCTGCAGGTCGAAGGGCATGTCGCCGATCTCGTCGAGGAACAGGGTGCCGTTCTCGGCCTGCTCGAAGCGGCCGCGCCGGGTGGTCTGCGCGCCCGTGAAGGCGCCGCGCTCGTGGCCGAACAGTTCGGACTCGAGCAAGTCCTTGGGAATGGCCGCCGTGTTCAGTGCAATGAAGGGCTGTTGCGCGCGCGGGCTGTGCTTGTGCAGCGCACGCGCGACCAACTCCTTGCCGGTGCCCGATTCGCCCGTGATGAGCACCGTCACGTTCGACTGCGACAAGCGCCCGATGGCGCGGAACACTTCCTGCATGGCCGGCGCCTGCCCCAGGATTTCAGGGGTGTCGGTGGGACCGGATTCGACGCTCGTTTCGCGCAGGCTTTCCTCGAGCGCGCGCCGGATCAGCTCGACCGCCTTGTCGATGTCGAAGGGCTTGGCCAGGTACTCGAAGGCCCCGCCCTGGAAGGCGGCCACGGCCGAATCGAGGTCCGAAAAGGCGGTGATGATGATGACCGGCAGGCCCGGATAGCTGGCCTTGACGGTCTGCAGCAAGTCCAGTCCCGATTCACCCGGCATGCGGATATCGGACACCAGCACTTGCGGCGTTTCGAATTCGAGCGCGGCGATCGCGTCGCGCACATTGGAAAAACTCTTGGTGGCGAGGTTTTCGCGCGCCAGGGCTTTTTCAAGCACCCAGCGGATCGAGGCATCGTCGTCGACTATCCAGATTGGTTTCATGTATTCGCGCTTCCCCGCAATATGGATCTTTTACTGGTGGGATCCGGACCCAGGGACGGCGCCGCCGCTCATGGCAGCGGCAGCAGTATCCTGAAATCCGTCAATCCAGGCCGGCTTTCGCACTCGATCACGCCCATGTGCTGTTGCACGAAGGTTTGCGCCAGTGTCAGCCCCAGCCCGCTGCCACCCTCCCGTCCCGATACCAGCGGATAAAAGATGCGGTCGCGGATCTGCGGCGAAATGCCCGGTCCATTGTCGATGATATGCAAGTCTAATGCCAGCCCGTAACGGACCTTGGCCAAAGTGACCTGGCGCCCCACCCGGGTCTTGAAAACCAGCTCGGCGGCGCCGGCCGCGATCTGGCCGGCCAGCGCCTGGGCGGCATTGTGGGCGATATTGAGCACAGTCTGGATCAGTTGTTCCTTGTCGCCCCGAAACTCGGGGATCGAGGCGTCGTAGTCGCGCCTGATCGTCAGGCCGCTGGGAAACTCGGCCAGGATCAGGCTGCGCACCCGCTCGCACACTTCATGGATGTTGACGTCGCCCACGATATGCGGACGCCGGTGCGGCGCCAGCAGGCGGTCGACCAGGATTTGCAGCCGGTCCGCCTCCTTGATGATGACCTGGGTGTATTCGCGCAAATGGGTCAGGTGGCGGTCGGGCAGCTCCAGCTCGAGCAATTGCGCCGCGCCGCGGATGCCGCCCAGCGGGTTCTTGATTTCGTGGGCCAGGTTGCGCACCAGTTCCTTGTTGACCTGGCTCTGGTCGAGCATGCGCTCTTCGCGGTCGAGCTTGAGCTGCTGGACGTTTTCGCGCAGCTCCACCACCACCCCGGCGTCGCCCACGGCGCTGACGATGCTGTGCACATGCAGCGGCTCGCGCCCGCTGCGCTCGAGCGCCAGGTCCTGGCGCAGGTCGGCGTATTTGTGCGCCAGCGCCTGCTCGCACAGGCTGACGAGCTCGTCGGCATTGCTGAACAGGAAGGCCAGCTGCTGGCGCTGCAAGGCCTTGAGCGAGCTTTCCAGCAACTGCTCGGCGGCCGCGTTGGCAAAGGTGATCAGGCCATCGGCGTCGACCAGCAGCACGGCCGATGCCAGCAAGTCCAGGCCGCCCAGTTCAGCGGCAGCCTGGGCGGAAAAGACCGATCCCGCACTCATCTGATATTGTCGATTTCGCGCTGCAGCGCCTCGATGTTTTTCTCGGCGCGGTTGATATTTTCACGCATCAGGATCACGCGTTCCTGGTATTTGGCGTAATTGCGCTCGCCGCCCTGGCGGTCCGGTTCGCCGTTCTTGAATTCAGCCTGGAGCTGGGCCAGCTTGGCCGCCTCGGTGCGCATTTCCTGGTTGAGGATGTCGCGCCGGTCGTTGTCGCGCATCTTTTGTATGCCACTGTCGACCTTGGGAAAATCGGCCGGCGTGCTGGCCGGCGCGGCCACCGTGCGCGCACCGCCGCCAGCGCCGGCCTTGGCGCGCGGCGCCGGGATCTGGGTCGAACTGCGCACGTCGAGCGTCTTGCAGCCGGGCCGGTGGGTGTCCGTCAATTCCTTGCCGCCGCTCGCGCTCGTACACAGGAAGACGCTCTGGGCCTGGGCCGCCGACGGTGCCAGTACGCCGAACAGCAAGGCCAGCGCTAGTTGCTTCGTTATCTTGTCCATCAGCTTTCGTCCACGTTTTGTTGTGCTGCAGTATAAGTTCAACCCGAATATACAACATCCAATGCAAAACGCGAGGAAAGCCGTAGCGTCCTCGCGTCTTTTTCATCAGTGTTACACCCTGCTTACACTTTCGATGTCGGCACCATAACAGGTGCTGACAGCTTGGCAATTACAGCGAATAGTACATGTCGAATTCGACCGGATGGGTCGTCATGCGCATGCGCTGCACGTCCTGCATTTTCAGTTCGATGTAGGCATCGATCATCGAATCGGAGAATACGCCGCCGCGGGTCAGGAACTCGCGATCGCGGTTCAGGTTGTCGAGCGCTTCTTCCAGCGAGGCGCAGACGGTCGGGATCAGCGCGTCTTCTTCAGGCGGCAGGTGGTACAGGTCTTTGGATGCGGCTTCGCCCGGGTGGATCTTGTTGGCGATACCGTCCAGGCCGGCCATCAGCAGCGCGGCAAAGCACAGGTAGACGTTGGCCAGCGGATCCGGGAAACGGGTTTCGATGCGGCGGCCCTTCGGGTTGGCCACGTGCGGGATACGGATCGATGCCGAGCGGTTGCGTGCCGAGTAAGCCAGCTTGACCGGCGCTTCGTAGCCAGGAACGAGGCGCTTGTACGAGTTGGTGCCCGGGTTGGTGATCGCGTTCAGTGCCTTGGCGTGCTTGATGATGCCGCCGATGTAGAACAGCGCGTCGTCCGACAGGCCGGCATAGCCGTCGCCGGCGAACAGGTTCTTGCCGTCTTTCCAGATCGACTGGTGCACGTGCATGCCCGAACCGTTGTCGCCAACGATAGGTTTCGGCATGAAGGTGGCGGTCTTGCCGTAGCTGTGGGCCACGTTCCAGACCACATACTTCAGGTTCTGGGTCCAGTCGGCGCGCTCGACCAGGGTCGAGAAGCGGGTGCCGATTTCATTCTGGCCGGCGCCGGCCACTTCGTGGTGGTGCACTTCGACCGGGATCCCCATCGCTTCGAGGATCAGACACATTTCCGAACGCATGTCCTGGAACGAGTCGACCGGCGGGACCGGGAAATAGCCGCCCTTGACGGTTGGACGGTGGCCGCTGTTGCCGCCTTCGGTCTTGGCATCGGTGGCCCACGACGATTCGTCGGAGTCGATCTTGACGAAGCAGCCCGACATGTCGATCTTCCAGCGCACGCTGTCGAAGATGAAAAATTCTGGTTCAGGACCGAAGAAGGCGGTGTCGCCAATGCCGGTCGACTTCAGGTAGGCTTCGGCGCGCTTGGCGATCGAACGCGGGTCGCGGTCGTAGCCCTTGCCATCGGACGGCTCGATGACGTCGCACTGCATGAACAGCGTGGTCTCTTCCATGAACGGATCGATGTTGGCGGTGTTCGGATCCGGCATCAAGAGCATGTCCGACGCTTCGATACCCTTCCAGCCGGCGATCGACGAACCGTCGAAGGCATGGCCCGACTCGAATTTGTCGAGGTCGAAATGGGAGATAGGCACGGTCACGTGCTGCTCTTTGCCACGGGTGTCGGCGAAGCGGAAATCAACGAATTTGACTTCGTTGTCTTTTGCCATTTTCAAGACTTCTGCGGCGGTCATTGCCATGCGTATTTCTCCTAATTATAAAATGGGGACTTGCCGGATTCGCGATAAAACTCACAGGGATTCTAGCAGAAACCATGCCAGCTAAAATATCGCGGCGTTTTGATGCTGCATCGTTGAATGTGCTGGCAATTGATCCTAAAATTGCATGTTCTCGTTTTGACACTGACAAGACGGGCTTGAATGATGCATTATTTCAGTGCATCGCATAAAATTTGCACAATTTTGGTGCGCGGCGCACGGAAATGGGAAAAATGCCACCCGCTGGTGCAGGCGGACGCTTATCTTAAACCTTTTGATAACCCGGGAACACCATCATGAACACGACCGAGCTAGTGTTGTCCAAGGCCCGCGAGCGGGCAGCGGGGCCGTCGTACGCCGGCGCCGTCACGCCACTCGAAGCGTTCGAGCTGGTCAAGTTCGACCCGCGCGTGAAACTGGTCGACGTGCGCACCAACGCCGAACGCGACTGGGTGGGCAAGGTCGTGCTGCCGGAAGGCCAGCATGCCGCGGTCCAGTGGAGCACTTATCCGGGCGGCGTGCCCAATCCCGAGTTCATGGCGCAGCTGGCTGCCGTGGCGGGCAAGGACGACGTGCTGGTGTTCCTGTGCCGCTCGGGCGTGCGTTCGCGCCACGCGGCGGCGCTGGCCACGCAGCACGGCTACCACCAGTGCTACGACATCCTGGAAGGCTTCGAGGGCGACAAGGACGCCGACGGGCACCGCAAGACGGTCGGCGGCTGGTGCAAGGCGGGCTTGCCGTGGGTAGGTGCGTAAGCTTACCCCGTCGTCCTCGCGAAGGCGGCGGTGCGACGCCTCGCGACCCATACTCCATATGCTCAGCATGGGTCGCGAGGCGTCGCACCGCCGCCTTCGCGAGGACGACCTTCTAGGCGGGAACGGCAGCTTCCTCGGGCATGGCATTTTTCACGCGGTTGCGCACAAAATTGATATGGCTGCGCAGGCCGTATAGCCCGTCGGCGAACGCCAGCGGGATCGAAATCTGGTTGACCAGCTCCTCGATCTCGTCGAGCCGCTTTAACAGTCCCGCGCACACCTCGGCCCTGCCCTCCCCTTGCGCCGCCTCGAGTTCCTGCTCGACCGTGCGCAGCTGGCCATACCAGCGGTACACGCGCGAACGGATGCGCCACACATACAGCGGCGGGACGATCTTCGACAGCGGCAGCAGCAGCGCCGCCAGCGCCACCACCACGACCCACATGCGGTCGAAGAAATTGGCCAGCCAAAACGTCATATAGCGCTGCAGCAGCGGTGGCCCGTCCTTGTAGAACTTGGCCGCCTCGCGCGCCACCGGCACCTCGGTGTAGCGCGGCGACGGAAACTGGCCCTGCTGCTGGAACCAGCCGGTGCCGCCGTGGATTTTCGAGGCCGACTGCACGAACAGGTCGATCAGCGCCGGATGCAGGTCGGCGCGCGCGACCAGGGTGGCGGTCGGCGCGACCAGGTGGTAATCCTGCGCGGGGATGTCGCGCCCGACGTCGACGATCCCGCGCGGCAGCAGCACCGGCGAGAGAAACGGCAGGCGCCGCGCGTAGGCTTCGGCCTGGGGAAAATTGAACAGGCGGATGCCGGGCGTTTGCAGCAGCATCTGCACCATCAGCGATTCGGGTCCCGATGAAAACACCAGGCCGTCGATGCGCCCTTCGAGCAGCTCGACCGCGGCCGGCGTATTTTCCAGCGCGCCGATGCTCAGCTCTTCCGGCTCGACGCCGTTCAGGGACAGCACCTGGCGAAACAGCCTGGGTACGCCCGTGCCTTCCGGGCCGAGGTTGATCTTCAAGCCCTTCAGGCCGGCGATCGTGTCGACCTTGACGCCTTCGCGCAGGAACAGCCAGACCGGCTCGGCGAACAGGCTGCCCAGCGACACCAGCGAAGCGCGCTGCGCCCCGGCCTGGTCGGTCGAGCCGCTCTGGACGAAGGCGATATCGACCTTGCCCTCGTTCAGGCGCTGCAGGTTTTCCTGCGAGCCGAGCGAACGCACCATGGTGACCTTGATGCCCTGTTTCGCCAGCGAGGCGGCATACAGCTTGCCCAGCTCCTCGTAGGCGCTGTTCTCCTGGCCGGTGCCAAGCGTGACCTGGCGCGGCGGGGTCGGATCGACCAGCAGGTAGGCGAGCGCGCACAGGGCCGCGATCACCACGATGGTGGGGCCGGCCGCGGCGACCAGGTCCCGGAACGAGAACTGGGTGAACTTGCGGATTTTCGACATGGCGCGTTGCAGTGGTTTCATGGATCGGGACAATGCCAACAATCCACGCACAATGCAAGCACTACCGGATGCAGGCCTTCGCGCCGGCGGTCGTGGGCGGCTCGATCAGCGGCATCAGCGACGGCGCCAGCTGGGTCAGCAGTTGCACCGGCAAGGCGCTGGTGAAGTCGTAATCGCCCGCCTCCGGACCGTGTACGTACGCCGTCATGCTGCCGAAGAAGCGTTCGCCGATATTGAAGACGAAGGTCGCCGAGCGGTTCACGAAGCGCGACTCGATCAGGCGCCCGCCGGCTCCGTAGACTTCGAAGCGCTGGTCGCCGGTGCCGGTCTTGCCGCCCACGGCGATGATCGAACCGTCGGCCATCTTGAAGGCGGTTTTCACGCGCTTGGCGGTGCCGTCGGAGACCACCGCGCGGATCGCATCGGCGGCGGCGCGCGCCACCTCGGGCGAAATGATCTGCTCGCCCACCGGCGCCTGCGCATGCCGCACCAGCGTTTCGTAGGGCGTGCTCTTGGCGAAGTGCAGCGAGCCGATGCGTTCGACCGGTTTCCTCACGCCCTGGTTGACGATGATGCCCATCATTTCGGCCAGCGCCGCCGGGCGGTCGGCCGACGCGCCCAGCGAGGTCGCATACGACGGCACCAGCGAGTCGAACGGATAGCCCATTTTTTTCCATTGCGCGTGGATTTTCAGGAAGGCTTCCACTTCCAAGAGGCCGGCGATGCGGCGGTCCTGGGCGTGCTTGCGGTGCGTGTTAAACAGCCAGGCATAGACTTCCTGGCGCTCCTTGGCGCTGGCGTTGGCCACTTCGGTCCAGGTCGCGCCCTGGTGGGTGCGCAGGTAGCCAACCAGCCACAGTTCGAGCGGGTGGATCGAGGACAGGTAGCCGCGGTCGGCCAGCGACATATTCGCAGGCGAGTACTGCTCGTACATGCGCGCGATGCGCTCGTCGGGCACCTCGTTCTTGGACTCGAGGTTATCGTTGAGGAAGGCGCCGAACTGCTGCACCGTGGCGCTCGGGGCGATGGTCCGGTGCACCGTCGCCAGCCGGGTCGGGGTCGGGCGCAGGCTCGCCAGCAGCACTTTTTCGGCTTCGGCGGCGTTCTTGTTCTTGTATTTGCCGTAGAAGCGGCCGAGGAACTCGCGTCCTTCGCGGTCGGCAAAGCGCGACAGGTACTCGGCGCGGCGCGGGTCGTCCGAATCGTGCAGCAGCGCGGCCGAGGAGCCCGGCAGCTGGAACATGTAATAGCGCACCACGTCGCGCATCAGGCGCACGAACACCAGGTTGGTCGAGGCCTTGAGGGCGTCGCGCACTGGCAGGATGCGCTTGTCATCCAGCTTGCTGAAGTTGCCGAAGGTGTGCAGGCCGCCGCCAGTGAAGAAGCCTTCGTACGGGCTGCCCGAATACTTGCGGTCGAGCGCGGCGCCCAGCATGGCCGGCAGCTCGCGCGAGCCATTTTTAGGCAACTGCTGGAAGTAGGCGATGCCCCATTGCGACAGCAGGTCTTTCGGGTCGACCACCACTTTTTTCAATTCGTCGGGGCTCATGATCGAAAAGCGCTGGTGCAGCTGGTCGACGATGTCGAGGTAGGTAACCAGGGTGCGCAGCTTGGCCGTGGAGCCGAGGTCGAGCTTGGCGCCCTCGTTGATGTCGAGCGGCTGGTCGTAGTTATCGGTCTGCACGCGCAGGTAATTGACGTTCTCGCCGCGCTCCATCAGGGTGAAGCTGTAGACCACCTTGGCCGGGTCGCCATTGCCCAGCATGCCCTTGCCGGTCAGGCCGGCCGCGCTAGCGGCATCGTGGTTGGTCAGCTGGCGCAGCACGCCGGTGACGGCTTGCTGCGCGTCCGAGTCGAGCGTGCTGACCACCGACAGGTCGAGCCGGTCGAGGTTGTACAGGCGGCTGTCGCCGAGCAGCCCGCCCAGGTGGGCGCGCACCGCGTTCGAGGCCTTGCGCGAGACGAAGGCGTTGGCCGCCGGGGGCGTGACGCCTGACGCGGCCGACGGCTCGAGCTTGACCTTGAGCGCGGCGTCGCGCATTTGCGGGGTGATCACGCCGGCTTGCGCGAGCACGCGCAAGTGGGTATTGGTGAGCTGTTCCAGGTCGTTCTTGCCCGCGCCCAGGTAGTGGGCCGGACGGCGCTGGGCGATCATCAGCGACAGCGCCTGCTTGTAGGCGAGCGCGGCGTCGGGCGTGGTCTGCTTGGCGGCCAGCACCTTGTTCATCGACGCGAAATCGCGCCCGTACCAGACCCACATGCCGTCGCCGATGCCGTTCACTTCGCCGTAGCCGAGCTTGGCCGACAAGGGCACCGTGTTCAGGTAGTCGACCACGATCTGGCGCCGCGCCAGCGTAGTGTCTTCGCCGTACTGGTAGGCGCGCAGGGTTGCCGAGCCCATCTGGCGCAGCTTTTCCGACAGCGAACTGGTGCGTCCATCGGGCGAGTGGCGGTATTTTTCAATCTGGGTGGCCAGCGTGCTGCCGCCGGCCGAGCGCTGGTCGCTGCCGGTGAACACGTGCAGCGCCTTGTCGAACACGGCCTTGCCGAAACGGTCCCACTCGACCGCCGGATTGCGTTTCGGGTATTTGGTGTCGAGCAGTTCGCGGTTTTCGATGAACAGCAGGCTCTGCACCAGCAGGGTCGGCGCCTTGTCGAAGCCGTCGTAGTAGCGCTCGGGATAAAGCGCGGTAAACAGCGGCTGCTGCTTGCAGTCGAGGATGGCCAGGCCGACCTTGGTTTTTTCGCGGTAGGTGGCGAACAGGCCCATGTCGGCCAGTTCGACCATCTTGGGCGAAATGCGGGCCTGCGAGGCGATCACGTAGTCGCGCGCCTTCAGCTTGCCCAGGTAATCGGGCATGTTGGCGTAGCCGAGCCGCTCGTCGTACGGGCTGTCATGCGGGAAGCGGATCGCGTTGCTCGGGCCGTTTTCGACCTTGTAGCTGATTTTTTTGGCGATGCGCGAAAACACCCGCGCCTGCATGGCCGAGGTCTCGCTTTCGCGCCAGGCCCAGGCCACCGCCATCGACAGCAGCATCAGCAGCAGCAGGATCAGGGCCGGCTTGATGCGGCTGCGCTTTTTTTTCGGCGGCGCGGGGGCCAGCGCGGGAATCTCGTTGTCGACTACAGGAACTTCGTCAAGCATGCCTTCACCTTCTTCTGTTGGTCCCTCAGGCACCAGCGACAGGTGGGGATGCGGATATGTGAGCGCGGCGCTGCTGCGCTCGCGTGAATTGTTTGTCGCCGCCGCCCGCGCGCGCAATTTGCGCACCGCACGCACGACTAGACGGGGCCGTCGAAAACGACGATTACTTTCCATGATGGCTCAACCGGTTTATATCAATCGTACCTGCGATCACCGCATTTACCTTCGCCATCTGTGCTGCAGGTTCTGCCGAATGATCGGGTGGTCAATCGTATCGCTAAGTTTTCTAAAATCTTACTCAAATCGTACTCACATTGTCACTGTCATCACACACGCATCATCAGCGTGCGCAGGACTACCATTCCACCACATCGGACGGCCGGGCACGATGCGCTGTTCAAGAAAAGTTGATTCGCCGTTTGTTTTTCGCAAAAAAACAACGGCTGAGTGCGCCATGCGAAAAGGTGGCGACGATTAAATCAGTTTACCGCGACCGCGACGGCGTCCGCCTGCGCGCTGCGCAAATCGGCGAGCGCCTGCAGGCAGAAGTATTGGAACCACAAGCCCGTGAAAATAAAGATCAGCAAATAGATCCAGACCGAGATCACCGCCAGGAAGGGAAACAGCACCACCGACAGCAAGGTGCCGCCGACCCAGACAATGCCGGGCAGCGCGCCGGCGGCGCCGGAAAGAATGCCGATCAGTGTCAGGTGGCGGCGCTGGGTGCGCATGATGATGGCGCGCTCTTCCTCGCTGGCGTGGTCGGCCAGCGCGTCGTAGCTCATCACGCGCGCGGTCAGCCAGCCCCACAGCACCACTTGCGCCAGCAGCGCCAGCGGCGGAAACACATACAGCGGCAAGGTCATCAGCCAGAGCGGCACGAACAGCAGGAAGCCGGTCAGGTTGACTTTCACGCTGCCGGCGAAGCTGCCGCCGCGTTTCATTTCCAGCGTGGGGAACTGGCGCGCGGCGACATGCTTGACGATGACGGGCATGGCGACGACGCCCATGAACAGCAGCGAGCTGAAGATCATCAAGGGCAACAGCAGCAGCATGGCCAGCAGCGGCACCACCAGCGTCTTGAGCGCGCCCATGCCGAAGGTGGCCAGCACGCTGCCGCTGGCCTGGTAGCGGCCATGGTCGGCGAACAGGCTGCGGAGATAGTCGTTGAACGGCTCGAAACCCCAGTACAGCAGGCCGCCCCACAACAGCAGCGACAGCACGAAGGGAATGGCCGACAGCAGCAGCATGCGCGGGGTCAGCTGGGAACGCAGCGCGCGCGTGTAGGCGGTCAGGACGGGGCGCATCGTGGAGTGGATCATGGGTGCGTGGCGTGTTGAAAATGACAAGGGAACCGAAGCATAATCGAAAACCGGGCGCGCCAGCGCGAATAGCGCTTTGCTACGCCATCGTCTACAATCGCCAATTATCCCAATTTAGCAAGGAACAACATGTCCACCATCACTACCGATTCCGGCCTGCAATACGAAGACACCATTGTCGGTGAAGGCGCTGAAGCGAAGGCCGGCAACCAGGTTTCCGTGCACTACACCGGCTGGCTGCGCAACGACGACGGCACCAAGGGCGCCAAGTTCGATTCGAGCAAGGACCGCAACGACCTGTTCCGCTTTTCGCTGGGCGGCGGACAAGTCATTCGCGGCTGGGACGAAGGCGTGCAGGGCATGAAGATTGGCGGCACGCGCGTGCTGACGATCCCGGCCTTGCTGGGCTACGGCGCGCGTGGCGCGGGCGGCGTGATTCCGCCGAACGCCACTTTGATCTTCGAAGTCGAACTGCACGGAGTATAAGGATGGGCCCGGGCGCGCTGCGCCTGCTGTTCGTCGCGCTGGCGCTGTCCGCGCTGGGCGGCTGCACCGTCATCGCCGTGGGCGGCGCGGTGGTGGGCGCGAGCGTGGTGGCGGTCAAGACCACCTACGCGGTCACGAAAGGGGCGGTCAACGTCGCCACCTACCCGTTCCGCGACAGCGACGAAGAGAAAGAACAGAAGCGCCTGAAAGAGCTCGAAGAAGAACAGCAGAAAAAATAGTGCCTTCAAACAGGGGTCAGACCACTTTTGCAGAACGGCAAAAGTGGTCTCAGGGCCATCATCACCAGTTTTTCGAACTCGGGCGCGAAGCGGTTGATGATGTTTTCCGGGTCTTGCACCATGGCGTCGTCGGTGACGATGCCGAACTGGACCCCGCCGTTGTAGCTCAGGATCGATACGCCGATCCCAATGTCGCCCGATTGCGGCACCCAGAACATGCACTGGTCGAGCTGGCTGCCGGCGATGAACAGCGGCTGCTGCGGCCCCGGTACATTGCTCATCACTGCGGTCGCCTTGCGCGTGAAATAATTCTGGATCTCGGTCTGGACCTGCTTGGGCGTCGCGCCCAGCACGCCAAGCACCGACATGGCCACCAGCGCCGTATAACTGCCCTTCAGTTCGTTCATCCGGTGCCGCACTTCGTACATGCGCGCCACGGGATCTTCCAGCCCCACCGGCAGCACCAGCGGCACCAGGCCAAAGGCGTTGCCCAGCTTTTGCTTGCGGCTGGCCTTGCGCAGGTTGACCGGCACCATCACGCGCACATCGCAGTCGTGCGCAATATGGTCGCCCTTGCTGCGCAGGTAGGCGCGCAGCGCGCCGGCCACGCTGGCCATCAGCACGTCGTTGATCGAGCAGCCGAAGGCCTTGCCGATGGCCTTGACCTCGGCCAGCGGCAGCGGCTCGCTCCAGGCCACGTGCTTCTTGCCGCTCGGCTTGCCCTTCAGGCGCGTGTGGCTGTCTTCTTCCATCGTGGTCAGCTTGACCGCGTCCATCGCCAATTGCCCGGCCGTGTGGCCCAGGCTGGAAATCTGGCCCGGCAGCTTGTCCAGGTCGGTCATCATGGTCATCGACTTGATGAACACGCTCGAGGACAGGTCGATCGCCTTGATCGAGGCGGCCGTCACCGGCAGCATGATCTGGTCCCACGGGCTTTCCTCGGCGGCGGCCGCGGCCTGCGGCGTGACCACGTGGTCCGGCTCGTCGACCGTCTTGTCGAACATCGACATGAACACGCCCACCAGCGCCACGCCGTCGGCGATGCAGTGGTGGATGCGGATGATCAGCGCCTGGCGCAGCTTGCCGTCCTCGCCCCGGCAGTTGTCGACCAGGTGCATTTGCCACAGCGGTTTTTCAGGATTGAGCGGCTGCTGCGACAGTTGCCCCACCAGCAGCTGCAGCGCCGGCTTGTTGCTGGTGTTGCCCTTGTTCGAAGGCAGCGCGGTGTGGATCACATGGTCGTCCAGGTCGACTTCCTGCTCCTGCCACCAGGAGCCCGACAAATCGGTCACGACGCGGCTGCGAAAGCGGCTGTACACCAGGAAGCGCGATTCGAGCGCGTGGCGCAGCCCTTCGACGCTGACCGCCTTGCTGAGCATTGACACGCCGACGATCATCATCAGGTTGCCATCAGAGTCCATCCTTAGCCAGGCGGTATCGACCGTGGACATCTTTTTTCGGCTAAATCCGGACAGTGCTTTGGACAACATGGAGCATCTCCTCTAATGAACTGCGATATTCCTATTATGTAGCGCAATATGCTTGATGTTGCGATAAGATTGTAGGCACATTACTCTAGCGACAATATCCCAGCAACATTTATTAGCCAACAGGAGACTTTATGAGTTTGCAAGAACAGTTCGACCAAGCCCTCGCCGATTCCAAGAACCTGCCGGAACGTCCCGACAACATGACCTTGCTGAAGATTTACGCGCTGTACAAGCAAGCTTCGGCGGGCGACGCCGAAGGCAAGCGTCCTGGCTTTACCGACATGGTCGGGCGCGCCAAGTTCGATGCATGGGAAGGCTTGAAGGGCACCAGCAAGGACGACGCGATGCAGCAGTACGTGGACCTGATCGAAGACTTGAAGGGTTGATGGCCCTGGCGCCGCCGAGCGGCGGCGCCGCTGTGCTACGCGGTACCGAACACCTTTTTCATGTTCTCGGCGACCTTCGCTTCGATGGTCGGCGCGAACGCACTCATCAGGAAGCCGAGACGAATGAACATCTCGGCTTTTTTCTTTTCCAGCGTCAGCTGGCCGTGCACGCCGCTGCGCTCGAAACGCAGCACGTCGCCTTCCCACTCGCATTCGAGGCCGTATTCGTCGGCGATCACGTCGGCCACTTTTTGCGCCGCTTCGCGCGCCTTTTTATGCGTCAGTTTGTGTTCTTGTACGATGCTGATGTCTGCCATGTGCGTCTTTCCGTGTCAATTTCGGCAATCATACCACCGCCGGCGCTGGCCCTGAAGCACGTCTTGCCTGCCTTATAATGGCAGTCCGCCATTCACGGAAGTGCCCATGACCGACATCCAACTGATCGCCGCCATCCTGTTCGCGCTGGCGCTGGCGCACACGCTGGCCGCCAAGTCGTTCGAGCGCATGGCCGACCGCTTTCCGCGCCATGCCGGCCTGTTCCACTTTTTCGGCGAAGTCGAAGTCGTGTTCGGGCTGTGGGCCTTGATCCTGATCGTTGCGATGGCGCTCGTCGCCGGCGGTGCGCAGGCGCTCGCGTACGCCGAAACGCGCACCTATACCGAGCCGCTGTTCGTGTTCGTGATCATGGTGGTGGCCGCGTCCAAACCAGTGCTCGAAGCGATCCGCGCCTTCATCGCGGCGCTGGCCCGGCTGGTGCCCTTGCGCACCGCCGTCGTGCGGGTGTGGCTTTGCCTGGCGCTGGTGCCGCTGATCGGCTCCCTGATCACCGAGCCGGCCGCGATGACGCTGGCCGCGCTGATGCTCGCGCCGCTGGTGTTCCGCCAGGGCGTGCCCGAATGGATCAAGTACGGCGCGCTGGGGGGGCTGTTCGTGAACATCTCGATCGGCGGCACGCTGACCTCGTTCGCCGCCCCGCCGGTGCTGATGGTGGCCAAGGCCTGGGGCTGGAACAGCGCCTTCATGGCAGCCACTTTCGGCTGGAAGGCCGCGCTGGCCGTGTTTGTCAACGCCACGGCCGTCACGTTCCTGCTGCGCTCCCATATCCTCGACGACGCCGCCGGCGCCGCGCCGCCGCGTATTCCCCTGCTGGTCACGGCCATCCACATGGCCTTCCTGGCCTCGGTGGTCGCGTTCGCGCACCACCCGGTGATCTTCCTCGGCCTGTTCATGTTTTTCCTCGGTTTTACCAGTGCCTACGAGGAGTACCAGAATCCGCTGCTGCTCAAGGAAGGCTTGCTGGTCGGCTTCTTCCTGGCCGGGCTGGTGGTGCTGGGCGGGATGCAGCAATGGTGGCTGCAGCCGCTGGTGTCGAGCCTGGGGCCGGACGCGCTGTTCTTCGGCGCCGCCGCGCTCACGGCGATCACCGACAATGCCGCCCTGACCTACCTCGGTTCGCTGATCGCCGGCCTGTCCGCGCACGCGCAATACATGCTGATGGCAGGCGCGGTGGCCGGCGGCGGACTGACCGTGATCGCCAACGCCCCCAATCCGGCCGGCGTGGCGCTGCTGCGCGACGGCTTCGCCGACGAATCGATCGGGGTCGTCGGCCTGCTGCTGGGCGCGCTGGCGCCGACGGCCGTCGCCATGCTCGCCCTGTACCTGCTCTGACGCGCTTGATTCCCATCTCTTGATCGGCGTCAATCGAAACGCCGTCGGGCCGCGCGACTATTTCCGTTAGCCATGCCCTGATGGCCAGTCATAGCGGAGGTAAGCATGAAAAGGCGCCGCACCCGGGCCAAGCCCGCCCCCGACCCGGCCTGGCCGGGTGCGCGGGTGCTGATGTGGAAGCAGGATCCGTCGGTCGCCGAGATCGGCACGCGCATGGTATTTTTGCCCGGTCTGGTGCTGGACGGTCCGGGCGACGCCCGCATCGTGCAGGGGGCGCCTGGCATCGGACCGGTGGCGCCGGACGCCCTGGGCGACTTCGTGGCCCTGCCCGGCACCCCCCAGTTCGACGCCATCCACACCTACGCGGTCGTGCGCCAGACGCTGACCATGTACCAGCGCGCGCTGGCCGCGGCCGGCATCGACACGTCCTTGCCATGGCAATGGAATAGCAGCACCGACCTGACGCCGATCGCCGTGTTCCCCTACGGGCTGCCGGACGTGGTGAACGGCTTGTACAGCCGCGCGGGGCGCTGCCTCAAGTTCGGCCACTTCCTGCCCGCCGGCCAGGGCGAACGGGTGTACACCTGCCGCTCGCTCGATATCGTGGCGCACGAGACCGGCCATGCGGTGCTCGACGGCCTCAAGCCGGACTGGCTGCTCGCTTCCAACCCGCTTCAGACCGCGGCCCTGCATGAAGCCTTCGGCGACCTGACCGCGATTTTCCTGTGCCTGTCGCAGCTCGACATGTGCGAGGCGATCGTGGTCCAGACCCGGGGGCGCGTGCACGACAAGAGCTTCCTGGCCGACTTCGCCGAACAATACGGGCTGGCGCTCGGTCGGCAGAACGGCATTCGCCAAGCCGACAACGACCTCACCCTGTCGCGCGCCGGCGCCGACGTGCATGCGATCTCGCAGGTGTTCACCGGCGCCGCCTACGACATCCTGGCCGACCTGTTCGCCATCGAGCGCAACCCTGCCATGCGCGATGACGCCGTTGTGCTGCACCAGGTGGGCGCCTACCTGCGGGGGCTAGTGCTGCGCGCGCTGATGGCCGCCCCCGAGCGCGCCGCCGTCTACGTCGACGTGGCCGACGCCATGCTGCGCCTGGCCGCGGCCGACGGCAAGCCGGCCGCGTACCAGAACGCGATCGCCGGGCGCTTCCGGGCGCGCGAGGTGGTGCGGGGAGCGGCGCCGCCGCTGCCGCCGGCCAGCGCCGCGCAAAGCGAACTGATGCTCGCCGCTGCCGTCGCGACCGGTGCGGCAACGCGCTGAACCCGCATTTGCTTATGCGGATTGTGTCTAAGCCTGATTTGTGGGAAAAGGCGAATTGCCTTAAAATACAGTGCTTTGCTTAAGCCGATGGACGCCTCACGCGCGTCGGCGCGCTGCACCCCTTCATTGATAGGACTGTTATGACCCACGTTGTCACCGAATCGTGCATCAGCTGTCGTTACACCGATTGCGTTGATGTATGCCCGGTAGATTGTTTCCGGGAAGGCCCGAATTTCCTGACAATCGACCCGGACGAGTGCATCGACTGCGCCGTCTGCGTGGCCGAATGCCCTGTCAACGCCATCTACGCCGAGGAAGACGTGCCGGCCGACCAGCAGCAGTTCATCAAGATCAATGTGGACCTGGCACGCACCTGGCCGTCGATCACCAAGACCAAGGCTGCCTTGCCGGACGCCGAGCAGTGGAAAGACGTCAAGGACAAGCTCGACCAGCTGATCCGCTAGCGGCGGCGGGCGGCAGGCGCCACCGCTTCGAGCAGCACGCATGCCCCACCACAGGAAACGATTGATGTCCACCAGCGACCCGCAGCAAGCAGGCAAGGCCGTCATCGAGACCGATGCCGTCATCATCGGCGCCGGTCCGGTCGGCCTGTTCCAGGTTTTTGAGCTGGGCCTGCTTGAAATCCGCGCCCATGTGATCGATTCCCTGCCCGCCGTCGGCGGCCAGTGCATGGAACTCTACCCCGACAAGCCGATCTACGACATTCCCGCCGTGCCGCTGTGCACCGGCCAGGAATTGACCGACAAGCTGCTCAAACAAATCGCCCCGTTCGCGCCCACTTTCCACCTGAACCAGGAAGTGAGCGTGGTGCAGCGCCGCGAAGACCGCCGTTTCGACGTCGAAACCTCGGTCGGTACCCGTTTCATTGCCAAAACCATCTTTATTGCCGCCGGAGTCGGTTCGTTCCAGGCGCGCACCCTGAAAGTGGAAGGCATCGCCGCCTTCGAAGGCACGCAACTGCACTACAGCGTCAAGGACCCGGACCAGTTCGCCGGCAAGAACTTGGTGATCTGCGGCGGCGGCGATTCGGCCCTGGACTGGGCCATCAATTTCGCCGGAAAAGCCGAATCTGTTGTTTTGCTGCACCGCCGCGAAGATTTTCGCGCTGCGCCCGCGACCGTGGCCAAGGCCAGGGCGCTGGCCGACGCCATGGCCCTGCAAATCGTCACCGGGCAAGTCACCGGCTTCGAGACCGACGGTGAGCAGCTGGCCGTCCTCAAGGTCAGCGGCAGCGACGGCGTCACGCGCAGCCTGCCGCTTGACGCGCTGCTGGTGTTCTACGGCCTGTCGCCACGGCTGGGGCCGATCGCCGACTGGGGCTTGGACATTGAAAGGCGCCAGTTGCGGGTACAGGACACCGAGAAGTTCGAAACCAACGTGCCGGGCATCTTTGCCGTGGGCGACATCAACACTTACCCGGGCAAGAAGAAGCTGATACTGTGCGGTTTCCACGAGGCGGCCATGGCCGCCTTCGGCGCGGCGCCGTATGTTTTCCCCGACAAAAAAATCTACATGCAATACACCACCACCTCGCCCAAACTGCACAAGATCCTCGGGGTGGAGAGCCCTGTAGTCGACTGACATCGTTCAGTAACTCGCGCGCAACAATGCCCCGCTCAGCCGGGGCATTTTCGTTCTTGCGTTAGATAGCCCATAAACGCAGTGCACCATGTGTGTTAAAACTGCTTGTCGAACAGAATTTCCCAAGCCGGTGTGGCATCGAACATCAATTTCCGATAGGCAGCCAAAATTGCAAATCGCCCTCCTAAATAGCCTATAATTAATTAGCGTGCACTGCAACCGATTGCAACGACACTGATTATCTTGAAGGAATATGTATGCTTTACCAAATGCACGAGATGCAACGCTCATTGCTGACCCCGCTGATGCAGTGGGCCGACGCCTCAGCCAAATTATTCAGCAACCCAGTCTCGCCACTGGCTCATACCCCTTTCGCGCAACGTATCGCGGCCGGTTACGAGCTGATGTACCGACTGGGCAAAGACTACGAAAAACCAGCATTCGAGATCAAATCGACCACGGTTAACGGCGATACCGTCGGCGTGATCGAGTACACCGTCGAAGAACGGCCGTTCTGCAAGCTGCTGCACTTCAAGAAGGACCTGACCGACAAGCAGATCGCCAAGCTCGGCCACCCTAAAGTGCTGCTCGTCGCGCCACTGTCCGGGCACCACTCGACGCTGCTGCGCGACACCGTGCGCGCCCTGCTGACCGAGCACGACGTCTACATCACCGACTGGACCGATGCACGTATGGTGCCCCTGTCCGAAGGCGCATTCCACCTGGACGACTATATCTTCTACGTGCAGGATTTCATTCGCCTGCTCGCACCCGATCTGCATGTTATCTCCGTGTGCCAGCCAACCGTGCCGGTGCTGGCCGCCATCTCCCTGATGGCAACGGCCAAGGATCCGAAGCTGCCAAAAACGATGACGATGATGGGCGGCCCGATCGACCCGCGCCGTTCGCCGACGGCGGTCAACGACCTGGCGATCGAAAAGAGTTTTTCGTGGTTTGAAAACACCGTGATTTACGCGGTGCCGGCCAACTACCCGGCTTACGGGCGCCGCGTGTACCCGGGCTTCCTGCAGCATGCTGGCTTCATCGCCATGAACCCGGGCCGCCACGCGCAAAGCCACCGCGAGTTCTACATGCACCTGGTCACCGGCGACGACGAGCCGGCCGAAGGCCATCGCCGCTTCTACGACGAATACAACGCGGTGCTGGACATGCCGGCCGAGTACTACCTCGACACCATCAAAACGGTGTTCCAGGACTTCAGCCTGCCGAAGGGCACCTGGGTCGTGGGCGGCAACCTGGTGCGTCCGCAGGACATCACCACGGTGGCGCTGTTCACTGTCGAAGGCGAGCTTGACGACATCTCCGGCGCCGGCCAGACGCAGGCGGCGCACGACCTGTGCTCGGGTATCCCGGCGAACATGCAGCAAGACTTCGTGGCGCCTGGATGCGGCCACTACGGCATCTTCTCGGGCCGCCGCTGGCGCGACGTGATCTGCCCGAAGATCGGCGAGTTCATCAAGGAACACGGCTGACCGCAGGCGCTTCAACAAACGATGCCGCAGCGATGCGGCATTTTTTTGTAGAATTCGCGAACTTGAAACTCAAGACTCCATCACCTACGTCGTCCTCGCGCAGGCGGGGACCCATAGCCCCTTTGAGTAATGTTTGCTCAAGATTTAGCTAACACAGCTCACAGGCGCTATGGGTCCCCGCCTGCGCGAGGACGACGGCTTTTTTCGCGGCGACTATAATGGCGCTTTACGAATTTTGCATCGAGCCGTGACCAACAGCCTCGCCGACCTGGTCGAAGACCTCCTGCCGCAAACCCAGTGCACCAAGTGCGGGTACGCCGGCTGCCGCCCGTACGCCGAAGCCATCGCCGACGGCACGGCTGGCATCAACCAGTGCCCGCCCGGCGGCACGGAAGGCGTGGCACGCCTGGCCGCGCTGACGGACCGCCCCATCATCCCGATCAACCCTATCAACGGTATCGAGCGCGCCCGCCCGGTGGCCTTCATCGACGAGGCGCTGTGCATCGGCTGCACCCTGTGCATCCAGGCCTGCCCGGTCGACGCGATCCTGGGCGCGGCCAAGCAGATGCATTCGATTTTGCCGAGCCTGTGCACCGGCTGCGACTTGTGCGTAGCGCCCTGCCCGGTCGACTGCATCTCGATGTTGCCGGTCACGGGCGAGCGCACTGGCTGGGATGCATGGACCCAGGAACAGGCCGACGCGGCCAGGAGCCGCCACGACTTCCGCAGCGTGCGCCTGCAGCGCGAACGCGACGAGAACGATGCGCGCCTTGCTGCCAAGGCCGTCGCCAAGATGAAGGAAGTGATCGCCGAAGCGACCAACACGCCCGAAGAGCTGGCCGAAAAAGAACGCAAGCGCGCCATCATCGCGGCCGCCATGGAACGCGCACGCCTGAAAGCGGCGGGACAATGAATCCAGCCAAACGACAAGAAATCTTCGAGCGCCTGCGCAAGGCCAACCCATCGCCCAAGACCGAGCTCGAATACACGACCCCGTTCGAGCTATTGATCTCGGTGCTGCTGTCGGCCCAGGCCACCGATGTGGGCGTGAACAAGGCCACGCGCAAGCTGTACCCGGTGGCCAATACGCCGGCGGCGATCCTCGCGCTCGGCATCAACGAATTGAAGTCGTATATCCAGACCATTGGCCTGTATCCGACCAAGGCCAAGAACGTCATGGCGACCTGCCAGATATTGATGGACCAGTTTGGCGGCGAAGTGCCGCGCACGCGCGAGGAACTTGAATCGCTGCCGGGCGTCGGGCGCAAGACGGCCAACGTGGTGTTGAATACCGCCTTCGGCGAACTGGCAATGGCGGTCGACACGCACATCTTCCGCGTCTCGAACCGCACTAAAATCGCGCCTGGAAAGGATGTGGTGGAAGTCGAGCACAAGCTGATGAAGTTCGTACCCAAGGAGTTCCTGCTCGACGCCCACCACTGGCTGATCCTGCACGGCCGCTATACCTGTGTGGCGCGCAAACCCCTGTGCTGGAACTGCATCATCCAGGACCTGTGCGAGTACAAGGACAAGACGCCGGCACCTGACGGTGTATAGATTTCAATTCTGACGTATCCACTGGCGCAAGTCGTCGGCACGCGCCCGCTTGTACTTCTCGTTCGCGTTCAAGGCCGTCAGCTGTCCGTCGGCGCCCCTGCCGTCTAGCTTCTCGATAAATTGAATATGCGCGAGGAAAAACGCGAGCCACTTGCGCTGCGCGTCAACCAGGCGCTGGCGGGAATGCGCATCGACTGAATCGAGCATGCGCTTGTAGACTGCATTGAGTTCGAGGTCCGCCAGCTTCGCCGCCTCGGAAGCACACTGGACGTCGGCGAATGCGCCGTACTTGTCGCGCTCACACTTGGCGCTGGCACTGGCGGAAGCAAACATGAACAGGGCGAGGATGCACAGGTAGCGCATGGCAGACCTTCAAGAATGGCGACAAGCCATTCTACGCGCATCAGGTCGGGGTATCGACCTCGTCCCACGGGGCATGCTGGAAGCGCACCAGCCAGTTGAGCGTGTGATGGCGCTCCATCACGACGTCGGCGTCGACACCGGCCGCTTCACCACCCTTCCTCAGGCGCGACTCGCGGATGTGCCAGTGCAGCCGGTAATGCAGGTCGAGCGCATCGAGGATTTCTGCGGCCGAACGCAACTGCGGCCCGCGCATCTCGATCAGCGTGACGACGGTCGTCGCCGCATCGACCGGCGCGGCAGGATACGGCAGCTGGTCTGCCAGGCCAAGCGCCCACTCGAGCACGTACAGGCTTTCATAGCGCCAGATCAGCTGCGCGCAATCCTGCTGCGAAGGCTCGGCCTGCGCCAGGAAGGCCTGCTCCTTTGGCGAGAGCGCATCGTCGGCCAGCGGCATCTTCGACAGCAAGGTGTCCACCGGCATTGGTTCGCCCGAGGCGACCGATTCGGCGCGCAAAGCGACCAGCAGCAAGGCACGCGCGCGTTCGACCACCTCGTCCTTGCTACGCAGCGCCAGCTCGCCTTCGCACACCAGCGGCGGCAGCGTGACCGGCACTTCGATCCCGCGCGCGGCCAGCAGGGCTTCGGAGCGTGTCTTGCGCTCGTGGGCTTTTTCCGGGTACGGCAGCGCAGCGTCGCTGGCGGCCTTGCCGTCGGCGGCGTTGACCAGCACGCGCCCCTGCGGGTCGCTCACATGCCCGTCCGGCGAAAACAGAATCGCATTCGCCTGCGCAGCCCATTCGTACAGGGCAGCCGCGTCGCTTGCCGCCACGCTCATGCTCAAATGGTGCTGCACGCGCTGCAGATGCAGGATCACGTGGTATTTGTCGCGCGACATGACGCCGTCGCCGCGGCCGAGCACATAGCCGCAAAAGCCGTTCAGGTGTTCGAGCAGTTCAGGGTTTGACAGGTCGCGCCGCGCGTGCAAGGTGTGCGCAAATGCAGGCTGCGCTATCGTCAGGCGCGTGCAATAGGCATTGAACAGGATCGTTTCGCCGACCGGCGCCGCTGGCGCGCTGTCGGCCTTGCGGGCGAAAATGGATTTGAAACGTTCAAGCATGGTCGCCTCAAAGGCTCGCCTTAAACGAGCACCAGGTTATCTCGATGGATCAGCTCGGGCCCTTCGAGGAAGCCGAGAATGCTCTCGATCTCCGCCGACGGTTTGCGCATGATGCGGCGCGCTTCCGAGCTGGTGTAGTTGCTGATGCCGCGCGCAATCGCGCTGCCGTCTTCGGCCAGGCAGGTAATGACCGCGCCGCGTCCGAACTCGCCGCGTACGTCGACCACGCCGATCGGCAGCAGGGACTTGCCCTCGCGGGTCAGCTTGGCCACCGCGCCGGCGTCGAGCACCACCTTGCCGGCCGTGTGCAGGTGGTCCGACATCCACTGCTTGCGCGCCGTCAGGCGCCCGGTCTGTGCAAAGAGTTCGGTGCCGATCGCTTCGCCGGCGGCCAGGCGCGTGAGCACGTCGCTGTCGCGCCCCCAGGCGATGATGGTGTGCGCGCCCGAGCCGGCGGCGCGCTTGGCCGCCAGGATCTTGGTCAGCATGCCGCCGCGCCCGATGCTGCTGCCGGCGCCGCCGGCCATCGCTTCGAGCGCCGGGTCGCCGGCCTTGCCCTGGGCGATCAGTACCGCGTTCGGGTCCTTGCGCGGGTCAGCCGAAAACAGGCCATGCTGGTCGGTCAGGATGATCAGCGCATCGGCTTCGATCAGGTTGGCCACCAGCGCGCCCAGGGTGTCGTTGTCGCCGAACTTGATTTCGTCGGTGACCACGGTGTCGTTTTCGTTGATGATCGGGACCACCTTCAGGCGCAGCAAGGTGGTCAGGGTGGAGCGCGCGTTCAGGTAGCGTTCGCGGTCGGCCAGGTCGGCGTGGGTCAGCAGCACCTGCGCGGTGCCCAGCCCGTGCGCGCGAAAGCTCGACTCGTAAATTTGCGCCAGGCCCATCTGGCCGACGGCGGCGCAGGCCTGCAGTTCGTGGATATCGGTGGGGCGTTTCTCGAAGCCGAGCCGCAGCATGCCCTCGGCGATCGCGCCGGAGCTGACCAGCACGACTTCCTTGCCCAGCGCGCGCAGAGCGGCGATCTGGGCGGCCCAGCGCGCGATGGCGGCGTGATCGAGCCCGCGTCCGTCATTGGTGACGAGCGAGGATCCTACTTTGATGATGATGCGGTTGGCTGTTTGTATGACGGATTTCATCGGCGCTCTGGTCGGCGCGGGCGCAAGGCAAGCAGCAGAAGGCCGCCCGCCAATTGAAGCCCGCATAACTGTAGGACGTCCCCCTTGGGCAGGCCGATCGCAAACGCTGCAATCAGGTGGCCGAACGGCTGCGCCAGGATGAACATTGCTGTGATATCGCCAAGGAGTGGCTGGTCGCCATTCGTTGCAGCCAACAGTGCCATTGCCGCGATAGCGATCCTGACACCGACATAGATGGCGAAAAACTGGCTGTAGCCGTTAACGCCAACGAGTAGCATACCGTATTGCGAGGCTACGCGATCCGGGTCAAGCAAGGCAAGCAGAACGCCCAGGCTGCTGATGAACGCAATGAGCATCAGCAGGCTGGCGCGCAGCGGCGCCCGCGACAGGGGCGGCGCCAATTTAGTCGAGGATCTTGAAACGCGGATCGTCCGGATCGATCGACGCAATGCCGCGTGCTTCTTCGGTCATTTGCGTTTCTTCGGCGCGATGCTCGCTGTTTTTCTTCGCCTCGAGGTGCAGGTAGATCGCATTGACCAGTTCCTGGCAGCCTTCGCGGTTCAGTGCCGAAATCTCGAACACGGGGCCTTTCCAGGCCATGCGCTTGACGAAATCCTTGACCAGCTTCTTGCGCTCTTCGTCCGGCACCACGTCCAGCTTGTTCAGGACCAGCCAGCGTGGCTTGTCGACCAGCGCTTCGTCGTACTTTTGCAGCTCCTTGACCAGCGCCTTGGCTTCCTTGACCGGATCGACATTGGTCTCGAACGGCGCCATGTCGACGATGTGCAGCAGCAGGCCGGTACGCTGCAGGTGGCGCAGGAACTGGTGGCCCAGGCCGGCGCCTTCGGAAGCGCCTTCGATCAAGCCGGGAATGTCGGCGATCACAAAGCTCTTCTCGTGCGATACGCGCACCACGCCCAGGTTCGGGTGCAAGGTGGTGAACGGATAGTCGGCGATCTTCGGCTTGGCGTTCGATACGGCGGTAATGAAAGTCGACTTGCCGGCGTTCGGCATGCCCAGCAGGCCCACGTCGGCCAGCACCTTCAGCTCAAGGCGCAGTTCGCGGCGTTCGCCTTCCTTGCCCTCGCCCTTCTGGCGCGGCGCGCGGTTGGTCGAGGACTTGAAGTGGATATTGCCCCAGCCGCCCTCGCCGCCCTTGGCCAGCAGTTCAACCTGGCCGTGCTCGGTCAGGTCGGCGATGATCTCGCCGTTGTTGTTATCGACGATCAAAGTACCAACCGGCATGCGCATGTAGATGTCGTCCGCGCCCTTGCCATAGCAGTCAGCGCCGCGGCCAGGTTCGCCGTCTTTGCCCTTGTGCATTTTGGAGTAGCGGAAGTCGACCAGGGTGTTGATGTTGCGGTCTGCAACTGCCCAGATGGACGCGCCTTTGCCGCCGTCGCCGCCGTCCGGTCCACCGAAGGGACGGAACTTCTCGCGACAGAAGGATGCGCAGCCATTTCCACCGTCGCCGGCGATGACTTCAATTTTTGCTTCGTCGATAAACTTCATAATTATGTGCCGCCATAAAACTAAAAAGGCTCCACCGTGGGCAGAGCCTTTCGATTGAAGGCTTGCGCCTTACAAATGTGCGCCGTGAGGCGCAGGTATTACTTACGCTGCGACTGCAGCAGCTGGTGCGTTAGGGATGACGGTGACGAATTGCTTCGAGCCGATACCCTTGACGACGAACTTGACTTTGCCGTCGACCAGCGCGAACAAGGTGTGATCCTTGCCCAGGCCGACGTTTTCGCCTGCGCGCACTGGGGTGCCGCGCTGACGGATGATGATGCCGCCGGCATTGATCGACTGGCCGCCGTAAACCTTAACGCCAAGGCGCTTTGATTCTGAGTCGCGGCCGTTGCGTGTTGTGCCGCCGCCTTTTTTGTGTGCCATTTAATGCTCCTAGATAGCTTGGTTAACCGGGCAAACAGCTATTAGCCGTTGATCGATACGATTTGGATTTCAGTGAAATTCTGACGATGGCCTTGGTGTTTCTGGTAGTGCTTACGACGACGCATCTTGAAAATCTTCACTTTATCGTGACGAC
>JAZKCA010000018.1:0-26994 GCA_040388275.1 Pseudomonadota bacterium | reverse complement strand
CGTTCAATCTGAGCCAGGATCAAACTCTTCAGTTTAATCTCTGTTTAATGTCATTTCTGACAGATCGCTCACTCAAAATACTGACAGGCCACTTCTTGCGAAGCGCCTATATTTCTTCTTTGTGAACATTTGATAATTTAAGTATTCAACATCGCTTACGCTTTGTTGGCACCTTCATCAAACGCCCACACTTATCGACTGTTAATTTTTAAAGAACTAATTCGGTACTTCTTACTGCGCATCACGAAGCGTTGTGTTCGTTGCAGCAGAGAGGCGAGATTATGAAGCACTTCGTTTCACTCGTCAACCTCTTATTTTCTACCGTCTCGCCTCGTTTGAAGCGCCCCGTTTCATCGGGGAGGCGAACTATAGCAAAGGCATCAGGCGCTTGGCAAGGGCTCACGAAAGTTTATTTCTGGATGCGATTTGTCTTTACGGTTATTCTCGGTGTCCATGACCCCTAAATTCATTCCATTTCTACTTTG
The DNA here is from genome assembly GCA_040388275.1 of Pseudomonadota bacterium. Classification (GTDB taxonomy): domain Bacteria; phylum Pseudomonadota; class Gammaproteobacteria; order Burkholderiales; family Burkholderiaceae_D; genus Telluria_A. Next base: position 26,509 of record JAZKCA010000018.1, on the reverse strand, counting down.
CCTGGCGCTGCAGGCGTGCGCTATTGCGCCGCCCGCCAACATCGTCGGCGCCCTCACCCGCCAGGCGCATGCCTGGGACGAGGCCATCGTGCGCAAGGATATGCCGGCGGTGGCAGCCAACATGGCGACCGACTACCGCCATATTCGCGATAACGGCGCCATCAGCGACAGCGCCGGCTTCCTGGCCTTTATCGCGTCGCCCAAACTGGTGATCGATCCTTACAAGGTCGAGGATCTCGATATACGGCTTTATGGGGATGTGGCGCTCGTCACGGGGCGCACCCGCATGACCGGGCGCTACGACGGCAATGCATTCAAGAGCCATTACCGCTATACCGACGTCTATGTGCAGCGCGACGGGCAATGGCGCGTGACCAGCGTACAGATCACGCCCATGCCCGACTAAGCAGGTCTTACAGACCTTCGAAGTTGGCCGTCCGCTTGGCCAGGAATGCCGACATGCCCTCCTTCTGAGCGGGTGTACCAAAACCGGCGTGGAAATAACGGCGCTCGTAGCGCACGCCTTCAGTCAGCGTCGTCTCGAACGCGCGGTTCACGCAGTCCTTGATCTGCATGGCGACCGACAGCGGCATGGCCGCGATGATCGTCGCTGCCGCAATCGCTTCTTCCATCAATTTTTCCGCAGGTACCACGCGCGATACCAGGCCGGTACGCTCGGCTTCGGCGGCATCGATCATGCGCGCGGTCAGCAGCATGTCCATCGCCTTCGATTTGCCGATCGTGCGCGGCAGACGCTGCGTGCCGCCCGCGCCAGGCGTCACGCCGACCTTGATTTCCGGCTGGCCGAACTTGGCGTTATCGGCGGCGATCAGGAAATCGCACATCATCGCCAGCTCGCAACCGCCACCGAGCACGTAACCGGCGGCAGCGCCGATGACCGGCTTGCGTACGCTGAGAATGTGCTCCCAGTTGCGGCCAATGTAATTGCCGCCATAGGTATCGGTGTAGTCGTAATTGGCCATCGCCGCAATGTCGGCGCCGGCTGCAAACGCTTTTTCGCTGCCCGTCAGGACGATGCAGCCTATGTTCTTGTCGGCGTCGAACTTGGTCAAGGCATCGCCCAGCTCGTTCATCATGTTGTCGTTCAGGGCATTCAGGGCCTTCGGACGGTTCAGGCGAATCACGGCGACGCGGCCATGTGTTTCGATCAGCAAATCAGAATATTGCATGGGGACACCCTTTATAAGAACGATACGGAATCCGCGATTGTATCGCCTGGGTCGGCCCATCGTCACCTTTGTACAAAAACTGCTTTACAGCTTATATAACCGCTTATATACTGGCCTCATGAAATCTACACACGGAACCCAGTTGCGCCATTTGATCGAATTGCTCGACGGCGCCGTCGGCGCCGCCTACGAGGCAGCCGGGCTTGACTACCGCCCGCGCTACACGCCCGTCATGCGTTCGTTGATGGCCAAAGAACCGGCAACGATCGGCTTTATCGCCGAAGCGGCCGGCATCACCCAGCCGGCCGCCACGCAAACCATTGCATTGATGATCAAGGACGGGCTGGTCTCGGTCGAGGCCAGCCCCACGGATGCGCGCCAGAAGATGATCCGCCTGACCCAAATGGGGCGCGATCTGATTCCGGCGCTGCAAACCTGCTGGAAAGCGACCGCGATCGCATCGGAATCGCTGGAAGCCGACCTGCCATTTTCGCTTTCCGAGGTGCTCGACAGCGCCATTCACGCCCTCGCGGAAAAACCCTTCGGCGCACGCATCCGCGATGCGCGCGCCCAACTTGAAGCTACTGACAAAGGAACAGAAAAATGAAGACGATCAAATATGCGATCCTGGCCGGGGCCCTGCTGTCGGCATCCCTTTACGCAAACGCCCAGCAAATGCCAGGCGGACCAGGGCAGCCCGATATGCGTATCGACGCCGCCCAGCGCAAGCAACTCATCGATGGCATGCTCAAGGAGATGCACGCCAACTACGTGTTCCCCGAGAAGGCAAAGAAAGTCGATGCCGACATTCGCCAGCATCAACAACGCGGCGACTACGATGCCGTCACCAGCGCCGAAAAGCTGAGCGGGCTGCTGACCGAACACGTGTACGCAACGACCAAGGACAAGCACCTGAAGGTGTTCTACAGCAATCGCCCGATTCCTGTAGAAAGCAAGGACAAGAAGCCGTCGGCCGAAGAGACCGCCGAGCAGCTAGCCGGCATGCAGTCGCAGAACTTTGGCATCGAGCGCATCGAACGCCTGCCATTCAATGTCGGCTACCTGGCGCTGAACGCCTTCGCCCCATCCAAGGATGCGGCCCAGAGCCTCTCCGCGGCAATGACCAGCCTGGCCTATACCGATTCGCTGATCATCGATCTTCGCAAGAACGGTGGCGGCGACCCTGCCACGGTGACCTTCCTCGCCAGCTACCTGCTCGACGAACGCACCCACATGACCGATATTTACTATCGCCAGGGCGACCACACCGAACAGATGTGGAGCCAGGATGTCGTGCCCGGTCTGCGTTACGGCCAGAAAAAAGACGTCTACATCCTGACCAGCAAGCACACCTTCTCGGCCGCTGAAGACTTCAGCTACGCCATGAAAAGCCTGAAACGCGCCATCATCGTCGGCGAAACGACCGGCGGCGGCGCCCATCCAGGCGACATGATGCGGCTTAACGAACACTTTTCCATGTTCATTCCCAATGGCCGCTCGATTGGCCCGGTCACCAAGACCAACTGGGAAGGCGTGGGCGTGGCCCCGGACATGAGCGTACCGGCCGAGGACGCAATGAAAACCGCCCAGATCGCCATCCTGAAAAAACTCGCGGGTAAGGAAAAGAATCCGGGCAGGCTCGAACGCATCAACGCCCGCATCGCCAAGGTGGGCAGCGAGAATACTGCCGGCACCATGGCGCGCTAGTCAGCCTCCTCGCTTGCAGGCACCACGCGATAGGCAAGGTGCTTGCAGCAGCGTGACGTCAGGCCGGATCAGGGATCACCAGTCCTAGGAATCCCCCAGCCTTGACCAGTCGTATCACCTCCAAAACGGCTTTGGCCCGGCATACTCACGCTTACACGCGCGACGGGCAAAGCCATCCGTAGCTCGATGAGGCATGGCCGCAATTTTTCAGCGAAGTAAAGACGCACAAAGCGGGGCCTGTAAAGGCCATCGAGAGCGTCTCCGTCCCGCTCCAGAATGTTTCCCAGCTTTCTTGCGTACTATTTTACATTGTCGGATCTTTCAGCGGCGACGCTGCGCGGCATCAGCACCCACAACTGCCCGCGCTGCTTCATACGGCCGGCATGTTCCATCGCCTCGTTGCCAAAGCCGAAGAAGAAGTCGGCCCGGACCGCCCCGCGGATCGCGCCCCCCGTATCCTGCGCCATCACCAGGCGCTGCATCGGCACCTCGCTGTTGGACTCGGTGGTGGCCAGGAAAATAGGCGCGCCCAGTGGCAACAGTTGCGGATCGATGGCGACCGAACGTCCTGGACTCAGAGGGACGCCCAGCGCCCCTTTCGGTCCCACGCTCGGATCCGGCAAGCGTTCCTCGCGGAAAAATACATAACTCGGGTTCACGTTGAACAGCTCCTGCCGGCGCGTCGGGTGGGCAACGATCCATGCCTTGATGCCTTGCGCAGTGGCCTGGCTTGGCGTCAGCTCGCCCTGGTCGACCAGCCAGCGGCCGATGGCCTTGTAAGGATGGCCGTTCTGGTCGGCATACGACACCCGCACGGTTTCGCCGTCGGCCAGCTGCACCCGACCCGAACCCTGTACTTCCAGGAAAAACGCCTCGACCGGGTCGGCAACCCACAGCAATTCCTTGCCGGCGAGATCCGCATTGGCGATCTCGGCGCGGCTGCTGTAGGGAATCACCTTCTTGCCGGACAAACGGCCGCGCAGGCGCTTGCCTTTCAAATCCGGATATACGCTGGCCAGTTCGATCGTCAGCAAGTCGTCCGGCACCTTGTAGAGCGGCGTCTGGTATATGCCGCCGCGCGTACGGGCGCCGTGCAGCATGGCTTCGTAGTAGCCGGTGATCAGGCCGGTATCGGCACCGTCGGCCGCGCGCACCTGGTTGGGCACGAACCAGGTTTCGAAGTAGCTGCGCACGGCCCGGGCATCGTTGGGGGCGACCGAACGCGCCGCAGTGCAGGCGTCCTTCCATTCTTCCTTGCGTATCAACACACCGCAGGAGGCCGTGAAAGCCGGCCACGCCTGGCGCAGGTCGTCCCGGTCCCAACCGGGCAAGCTGCTGAAGCTGGACGGGGTGAGCAAGGGTGTGGGCGGAATCTGCGGCACCTGCGGGACTTCGACCACGGGAGGCAGCGGAACCGGCACCAGCACTGGCGGGGGCATCGTCACCACAGGGCGGGCCGGCGGAGGCGGCGGCACCGGCGTGACACACCCGGCCAGCGCGAGCGCAACGAGTCCGAGCGAAAGAGCTAAACTAGAGCGTGTTGAAGACATAAGGACCGATATGTGGATTTTAATGTTGGAAGCCGGCGTGGCCTTGTTCCTGCTGGTATTCATTGTATGGTGGACGATGTACGCGGACAAACGCCCCGACCACCAGCCACGCGCCCTGCGCGCCCCCGAAGAGAAACAGGACCCGCCGCCGCAATTGCCGAAAGAGTGATCAATGCAAGGTGCGCGGCAGGGACAGCACGAATTCGGGGATCTTGGCCTCGAACTGGTGCCCGTCTTCGGCCACGCAGAAATATTCGCCCGTCATCGAGCCTTGCGGCGTGGCCAGCTGGGTGCCGCTGGTGTATTCGAACTGCTCGCCCGGCTTGAGCAGCGGCTGGTGCCCGACCACGCCCAGGCCGCGCACTTCATCGACATGGTTGTTGGCGTCGGTGATGACCCAATGGCGGGAAATGAGCTGCGCGCCCACGCTGCCGGTGTTCTTGATCGTGATCGAGTAGGTAAACACATAGTTGGTGCGGCTCGGGTCAGATTGTTCGGCCAGGTACTGGGTCCTGACGCTGACGTCGAATTCATAGGCGGCCATCTGAGTTCCTCTGTTGGTGTTGTTCTATTAACGCATGATACCTTGCGAGGCCAAATCGGGTGCGCGCCGGTGATGCGGCAAGCGACAGCGTAAAATAGCGCATCTTTATTAATCGCACTAACTCGCCAGATAGCCGCCATGACAACATTTCGCATCGCTCCCAGCATCCTGTCCGCCGACTTCGCCCGCCTGGGCGAGGAAGTGCGCAATGTCGTCGCTGCCGGCGCCGACATCATCCACTTCGACGTCATGGACAACCATTACGTTCCCAACCTGACCATTGGCCCGCTGGTGTGCGAAGCGATCCGTCCGCACGTCCAAGTGCCGATTGACGTGCACCTGATGGTCAAGCCGGTCGACCGCATCATTCCCGATTTCGCCAAAGCTGGCGCGAACATCATCACCTTCCATCCAGAAGCGTCCGAGCATATCGACCGTTCGCTGCAGCTGATTCGCGACAACGGTTGCAAGGCTGGACTGGTGTTCAATCCGGGCACGCCGTTGCACTTCCTTGACCATGTGATGGACAAGATCGACATGATCCTCATCATGTCCGTGAACCCTGGTTTCGGCGGCCAGTCCTTCATTCCCGAAGCACTGAAAAAGATCGCGATGGCGCGCCGCATGATCGACGACTCCGGCCGCGACATCATGCTGGAAGTCGACGGCGGAATCAAGATCGAGAACATTGCCGCGGCAGCAGCGGCGGGCGCCGATACCTTCGTGGCCGGCTCGGCCATTTTCGGCAAGCCCGACTACAAGGCAGTCATCGATGCCATGCGGGTCGAGCTGGCCAAGACGGGCAAGTAAGCTCTCCTTCTACAGCGCCTGCAACTCCACATTGAATTCGCAGCCGCTGGCGGCGCGCAGTTCAATCCGGAAGCCCGCGTTGTACTCGCTGGACAATGCGTGCATGTCGACCACATTGATCGCCGGCGCGGCCGGCAGCATCGGCCTGATGCGCAGCTTGCCGGCGAGAATGCTGCCGTCGGCCTCCAGCGTGGGCCTGACCGGCACGTGCAATTGCCACACGGGCTGCACTCCTTGCGCCACGCTGCACTGATCCCGCACCGTCAATGTGTGTAGCGCGCGCTGATACGTCAGCGTGCGCGTCCAGCTGGCCACCTGCTGTGCGTGGCGCGAATAGGCCGGGGTCAGGTTCGCCGTCACTTGCAGTGTGCCGGCGCTGTCGCTGACGGTTTTGGCCAGCACCGTCTCATTCTGACCAATGATTGCGCCAGCCGCTTCGAAGCGCACGATGTTCTGCAGTTCAACACCCTGATTGATGCCGCTGTGCGAATACACGTTCGATGTGATCGCCAGCCATTCCCCTTTGTAAAAACTGAACGAACCCTGGTCCTGGTGCGCGTGCGATTGGTCGTAGACACCGGCGACCAGCGACATCCAGCTGGCGCCGGTGGTCCAGTCGCTGCGGGCAAACAGCGCACCGACGCCAGTGGCGTCGTACAGGACTGCAGACGGCGCCTGTTCGCTTGCGCTGCGGGCGAGCAAGTCGTAGCGGAAGTTGAAGTTATAGCGCATGCGCCCGACCACGGAGCCGTTGCCGCCATCGGTGACCTTGATGCGGTTCAGCCACCACGTGCCGCGCCGCGCCGCAGCGGAATCGGGCTTGAGCGCCACCGCTTCTTCAACCAGCTTGCGCTGGTAGTCAAACATCAGCGGCATCGACATGCGGGCCTGGTCCCCGATGGCGGCATAGTAGTCGAGCGTCGGAACTGTCGCGTGGATCCAGTAGTCGATCGTTTCATTGGCGTGGGGCGACAGGGCCGACAGGTCTTCGCCGGTCGCACTCTTCCAGTAGCGGTAATTCTCGAACAAGCTGCCCAAGGCCGTGCCATAACCGGTTCCCTCGCGCGAGCCGCCGCCGGTGAGCTGGCTGAAAAACGGCACCAGTTGGGTAAATTTCTTCTGCTGCAGGAAGGTGATCCAGTTCGTGCTCTGGGTCGCCAGTGTCCACAGCGAGGTCGCCTTCATGAAGCTGTAATAGTAGTTGTTACCCGGGTCGTTGATGGACCAGCCGCTCCACGGACGACTGACGCTTCCCCAGCGCGCCGAATCGGGGTTCCACACGTTGTACAGGGTCTGGTTGGCATAGGCTTCCCATTGCCCGCGCTGCGCTGGCGTGAGCCTCGCGTAGCCATAATCGTAGCTCAGCGCCACCTGTTCAAGCAGATGGCCTACTTCGAGATAAGAATCGCCGGCGATCTCCGGCTGGGTGCCGGCGCTGATTTTCCGGTTTTCGGACGCGATGAACAAATCGGCCATCCGCAATGCCTGGTCAATATATTGCACGTCTCCCGTGAGGCGGAACATCACCACGGAATCGACCGCCGAATAGCCGTAATGGCCCGAATTTAAGGCCGTGACCAGTTGTTCATACGTGGCACTTGACGGCAGGGCCGCGGTCACCCTGACAGCGTCGTCCACCTGCGCCTTGAGCCGGGAATAGGCGTCGGCGCTGCGGTTGGGCGAATCAAAATCATTGAGCGAAATGAAAGGACGCTGCGTCGGCAAATTGTAGGTATAGCCCGGATACGCTGCACCTGGCGGTGGCGTGACCACCGGCGGGGGTGTGACAACCGGCGGCGGTGTTACAACGGGCTGCGGCGTGACGACCGGCGGCGTTGGCGTAACAGGCGCCGTAGCACTGCCACCACCGCCGCAAGCGGCCAGCGCGGAAGCCAGCGCTACGGTCGTGCAATTGAGAATCAGTTTGGATGTCAGGTTCATTGAAGACTTCGTTAAGAGGATTTCTTAACTGCACAGCAATTTCCAGACCACCCGTCAATACACCGAATTGTGACAATCTTCGGGGTTTCCTATTGAAAATGGTGTCGAAATTGACACAATTCGGCATCGACTGACATGATTTGTCAGATTTAGTTCCCCCGCACGATGCGGTGCACCAGACCACTCCCGGCGACCATCAGCAATTCGCCATCGCCATCGCGCCCGAACGAGACGACATTGCCGATATTCGGTATCGCCCACTCGGCCTGCCCGCTGACCGCTCCTCCGCTATACAGGAAGCTCCTCAGGAAACCCTTGCAGTAGTCCGAGTAGAAATAGTGCCCGGCCAGTTCGGCAATCGCGCTGCCCCGGTAGACGTAGCCGCCGGTGATCGAACAGCCGTTGACGTCATTGCTTCCATGGTCGTATTCGAAAGCTGGCAAGGTCAGTCCGCCTTGGCTGCAGGTGCTGGCGTTGTAGCACTGCGTGCCTTCCATGATGTTCCAGCCATAATTCAAGCCGCCCTGGCCAGCTGCGGCGATGTCGACTTCCTCGCGCCGGTCCTGGCCCACGTCGGCGATGTAGAGGTTGCCGCTGTCGAAGGTGTAGCGCCATGGATTGCGAAGGCCCAGCGCCCAGACTTCGGTGAAGCCGGGATTGGTAATCGGGACCGTGTACGGCTGCACGATGGTCGAGGCCGATACGTCCAGGCGCAGCATCTTGCCAAGCAGTGAAGCAGGATTGCGGGCATTGCCGGCCGGGTCGCCCGCGCCGCCGCCATCACCCGTCCCCAGATACAACATGCCGTCCGGGCCGAACGCGACCAGCCCGCCGTAGTGATTGGTAAAAGTGGGATGCGCGATGCGGATGATAACCAGGCCGGGGCCACTTTCGGCCAGGTTGGCGCTGCCGGACGCACGGTGGCGCTCGATCACGATGTTGTTGGCCAAATCTGTGTAATACAGGAACAGGTAGCCGTTGCTGGCGTATTGGGGATGGAAAGCGATCGACAGCAAGCCGCCTTCGCCCTGGGTCGATACGCGGCTGCTGATGTCCAGGAAGGGCGTGGCCAACAAGGCGCCGCCCTGCACGATGCGGATCCGCCCTGCGCGTTCGACAATGAACAGGCGCGCGTCGCCGGCGGGAGCGGCCGCGAACACGGCACCCGGCACCTTGGCCACCTCCCGCAGGGCCAGCGTGAGCGCGGCGGCGCTGTAGCTGACCGTCGCCACGCCGGTATTGCCGGCATTGACCGCGACGGCCTGGCTGGCTGGCGCCGGGTTGTAGGTAAGCGCGCCGTTGACGACGCGCTCGCCTGTGACCGTGTAGCTGCCCGGCACAAGCGCGCTCAAGGTCTGGCTGGCAGTCACTGCCTGGTTGAAGCCGCCGGGACCGGTGACCCTGACCTGGGCCGCGATGCCGGCCGGCAGGCCGCTGATGGTGAGCGCAAGGGCGCCCTGCAGGGGCGCAGGCGTGCCCGGCGATCCGCCGCCTCCACCGCAGGACGCCAGCAGGCCCAGCGTGAGTACCAGGACCCAATTGCGTGCGCGCTCGATCAGCATGGCCGTCTCCTTTTTTACTCAAAATTAAGCCCTTCCTGCTATTGGGTCTGTACGCCATTTCACCCTTTCACCACTCAGCCGCAGCCACTGGACAAATTAAAAGAGTTTCGCCTTCTCGATGATGTTAGTGAGACATTTAATTGATCTAAATCAATTCCCTATGTCAAAAAATGCCGTTCACTGTGTCGAAAAATCTTACGATAAAATATTATTTTGAGTATATTTTTTGATAACTTTCAATATTTTTTTAATAAAATCAGTAGCTTGCATTTCTGGTCCGAAACTTGCTGTATTGACGGTGCACTCAGAAATGTTTCGGGGCGATGTTTGAAATTTCACACTTGGAGAATCTATATGACTAAGTTTGCAAAATTGCTTGCTGGCGCGGCGCTGGCAGCACTCAGCCTTTCGGCGAACGCCGCTTATATCGTTGGCGGCGCATCGGGCACCATCGCCTCCGGCAGCGGTCAGTGGGCATGGGACGGATCGTATATGTCGGGCTTCCGCGCGGCCCTGAGCAACCCGCTCAACTTCGGTCCGGCCGGCGTCGTCAATCGCAGCATCATCACGACTGATTTGGCCGTCGTTGACAATGCCACGCTCGCAGGCGTCAACATGTTTGTCGGCTCGTGGAATACCGACGCGGAGGGCGGCCTGTTCTCTGCCGACGTCATGAATTTCTTCCTCAATGGCGGCGACCTCCTGCTGTTGCAAGACGATAGCGGCCACGACGCTATCGGCAGTGCTCTGGGTTTGAGCACCACCGCCAGCACAGGCTCTGACTCGAATGGCGGCGCGCCGCTGTACGACGGCGCATTTGGCACGGCAGTCAATGTCCATCAGCTCTATCTGGTCGGCCAACTGAGCGCAGCGGCAATCGCCGCCAAAAATGGCCACATCGGCGGCATGAATGCATCCGGTGAAATCACCTCGGCCTACTGGGCGGCCGGTGAGTACGCGGTCGGCGCGGGCGCAATGTTTATCAGCGCCGACGTCGACATGATCGCCACCACGGACGGCAACTGCGGTCCAGTGTGCGGCGCGCACTATGGCACAGGCGGGCTGGCAGGCGGCATGGACGACAACGCGATCTATGCCTTGAACACGTTCAGCTTCCTGGAATCGAACAGCGGCTCGGTACCGGAGCCGTCCGGCATCCTGCTCGCAGCGACGGCCCTGCTCCTCGTTGTACGTCGTCGCAAAGCCTGACGACTGAAACGGACGGAGAAAAATAGGGTCCCGCGCGGGCCCTATTTTTTGGTGCGTCTTTCCCGCTACGGTATTATTCAATAGCGTGCGCCAAGACTACTGAATGATTCCGACTCGATTCCATGTTTACCAACTCTATTAAGTCCAGCCAGCGCGCGATCCGCGCGGCCATCATCGACCTCGACGGCACCATGCTCGACACCGTGCCCGACTTCCACGTGGCGATCAACCGCATGCGCGCCGACTTCTGGATGGCGCCCATCGGACAGGAACAGATCTCGCTGATGGTCGGCAAAGGATCCGAAAATCTGATTCGCGGCGTGCTCGCCCTCGACCTCGACGCCGCCGCAGCAGAGGCACACTTTGACCGCGCCATGGACGCCTACCAGCGCCACTACCTGGACATCAACGGCCAGCACAGCACCCTGTATCCGGACGTCATCGCCGGCCTGGAATCGCTGAAGGCGCAAGGCTTGCGCCTGGCTTGCGTCACCAACAAGCCGATCGCGTTTACCACCCCGCTGCTGGCGCAAAAAGGACTGGCCGGATATTTCGACGTGGTCTATGGCGGCGACTCGCTGCCGCGCAAAAAACCGGACCCGATGCCGCTGCTGCAGGTATGCGCCGACTTCGACCTGCCCCCTTCCAGCGTGGTGGCCATCGGCGACTCCTCGAACGACGCCGAAGCGGCGCGCGCGGCGGGCTGTTACGCGCTGACTGTACCGTATGGCTACAACCACGGTCGGCCTATACACGAGGTCAATTCCGATGGTATAGTAATCACGTTGCTAAAAGCAGCATCCCTTATCAGTTTGCACAACACCTCCACAGCCTGAATACTTAACTCATGTTTTTCATCAAAAAACACAGTGTCACGCAAACCGGCTCGATTGAGGCCTGGCTTTGGCGACGCTGGCAATCCTGGGCCGCGTAAGCCCGCACCGATTGCTGTCGGCCGCCCCTGTGCGGCGACAGGTTTTTTGAACCCCACCGCCCGCATTCACGCCTGGGCGCTATGGAGAAAAGCATGACCGAACTCGAATTCAAATCCCTGGCCAACGAAGGCTACAACCGTATTCCGCTCATCTCGGAAGCCTTCGCCGACCTCGAAACACCGCTCACGCTGTACCTGAAACTGGCCCAGACCCAGAACGTCAGCAAGAACACCTTCCTGCTCGAATCGGTGGTCGGCGGCGAACGCTTCGGCCGCTACTCGTTCATCGGTCTGCCGGCCAGCACGGTGCTGCGCACCTTCGGCACGCGCACCGAAATCGTCAAGAACGGCAGCGTCATCGAAACCCACGAAGGCAATCCGCTCGACTTCATCGAATCCTTCCAAGCCCGTTTCAAGGTCGCGCTGCGCCCGGGTTTGCCGCGCTTTTGCGGCGGCCTGGCCGGCTACTTCGGCTACGATACCGTGCGCCACATTGAAAAAAAGCTGGCCGAGTCGATGCCCAAGGATGACCTGGGCCTGCCCGACATCCAGCTGATGGTGACCGAGGAACTGGCCGTCATCGACAACCTGTCCGGCAAGCTGTATCTGATCGTGTACGCCGACCCCACCCAGCCGGAAGCGTTTTCGAAAGCCCGCCAGCGCCTGAAGGACCTGCGCATGATGCTGCGCCGCGGGGTCGACGCGCCGGTGACGTCGAGCTCCGTGCGTACCGAAGCGGTGCGCGACTTCAGCAAGGAAGACTACCTCAAGGCCGTGGCGCGCGCGCATGAATACGTGATGGCCGGCGACCTGATGCAGGTGCAGATCGGCCAGCGCATCCGCAAGCCGTATGTCGACAACCCGCTGACCCTGTACCGCGCGCTACGTTCGCTGAACCCGTCGCCTTATATGTACTACTACAATTTTGGCGACATGCAGATCGTCGGCGCCTCGCCCGAGATTTTGGTGCGCAACGAAACCGCCTCCGACGGCAGCAAGAAGGTCACGCTGCGCCCGATCGCCGGCACCCGTCCGCGCGGCGCCACTCCGGAACGCGACGCCGAGCTGTCCAAAGAACTGCTGGCCGATCCGAAGGAAATCGCCGAACACGTGATGCTGATCGACCTGGCCCGCAACGACCTTGGGCGCATTTCCGAAATCGGCAGCGTCAAGGTCACCGAGCGCCTGGTCGTGGAAAAATACTCGCACGTCCAGCATATCGTCTCGAATGTCGAAGGCACGCTGAAAAAGGGCATGTCCAACCTGGACGTGCTGCGCGCGACCTTCCCTGCCGGCACCCTCACGGGCGCGCCGAAAGTGCGCGCCATGGAAGTGATCGATGAACTCGAGCCAACCAAGCGCGGCATCTACGGCGGCGCCTGCGGCTACCTGTCCTTCGGCGGCGAGATGGATGTGGCAATCGCGATCCGCACCGGCGTGATCAAGGATGGCATGCTGTATGTGCAGGCCGCGGCCGGCATCGTGGCCGACTCGATTCCGGAAATGGAATGGCAAGAAACCGAAAACAAGGCGCGCGCCGTCTTGCGCGCCGCTGAACAGGTGCAGGATGGCCTGGATGGGGAGTTCTGACATGCTGCTGATGATCGACAACTACGACTCGTTCACCTACAACCTGGTGCAGTATTTCGGGGAACTGGGCGAGCAGGTGCGCACGGTGCGCAACGACGAAATTTCTCTCGATGAGATTGCGGCCATGAAGCCGGACCGCATTTGCATTTCGCCCGGCCCCAAGACACCGGCCGAAGCCGGCATCTCGGTCGGCATCCTGCAGAAGTTCAAGGGGCAGATCCCGATTCTCGGCGTGTGCCTCGGCCATCAGGCTATCGGCGCCGCATTCGGCGGCAAAGTGATCCGCGCCAAGCAGGTCATGCATGGCAAAACTTCGCTGATCGCGCATACCGGCGTTGGCGTATTCAAAGGACTTCCCAGCCCGTTCACGGTCATCCGTTACCACTCGCTGGCCATTGAGCGTTCCTCGCTCCCGGCCTGCCTGGAAGTGACGGCATGGACGGACGACGGAGAGATCATGGGTGTGCGGCACAAGGAGTTCGACATCGAGGGCGTGCAGTTCCACCCCGAATCGATCCTGTCCGAGCACGGCCATGTCCTGCTGAAGAATTTCCTCGAACGTTAACCTGGAACCGCCATGCCTATCACCCCACAAGAAGCCCTGCTGCGCTGCATCGAACACCGCGAAATTTTCCACGACGAGATGCTGCACCTGTTTCGCCAGATCATGTCGGGCGAAATGTCGCCGACCATGATCGCCGCCCTTACCCTGGGCCTGCGCGTGAAAAAAGAAACCATCGGCGAAATCGCCGCCGCCGCGCAAGTGATGCGCGAGTTCTCGACCAAGGTGCCGATGGCCGACACCACCAACCTGCTCGACATCGTCGGCACCGGTGGCGACGGCGCGCACACTTTCAACATCTCCACGGCCTCGATGTTCGTGGCCGCCGCAGCCGGCGCCCGCGTGGCCAAGCATGGCGGGCGCAGCGTGTCGTCGTCCTCGGGCAGTGCCGACGTGCTCGAATCGCTGGGCGTCAACATCAACCTGAAGCCGGAGCAGATCGCCCAGTCGATCGCGCAAACCGGTATCGGTTTCATGTTCGCGCCCAACCACCATGCGGCCATGAAGCACGCCGCACCGGTACGCCGCGAACTTGGCGTGCGCACGATTTTCAACATCCTCGGGCCGCTGACCAATCCGGCCGGCGCGCCCAACATCCTGATGGGCGTATTCCACGCCGACCTGGTCGGCATCCAGGTCCGCGTGCTGCAGCGCCTTGGCGCCCAGCATGCGGTCGTGGTGTGGGGGCGCGATAATATGGATGAAGTTTCGTTGGGCGCTGCCACCATGGTGGGTGAGCTGGTGAACGGCGAGATCCGCGAATATGAAATCCATCCGGAAGACTTTGGCCTGCAGATGATCGCCAGCCGCAACCTGAAGGTGGCCGACGCGGTGGAGTCGAAAGCGAAGATGATGGAAGCGCTCAACGGCGAGCCAGGCGCCGCCTACGATATCGTCGCGATCAACGCCGGCACGGCGCTGTACGCGGCCGGCGTGGCGGCATCGATCGAAGATGGCCTGAAGAAGGCACGCAGTGCGATCGAATCGGGTGCGGCCGTGGCCAAGATGAAGCAGTTCATCGAAGTGACGCAGCAACTGGGCGCCACGTAACCAACACATCGTCCCTGCGAAGGCGGGGGCCTATAGCATACATGCCATGGGCCCTCGCCTTCGCAAAGGCGATGGTTCACAGGCCTGTTCATCTGGCTTGGCATCAAACTGGCCATCTCCAAACAAAGCTGAAAATCATGTCCGATATCCTCAACAAGATCCTTGCCGTCAAGGCCGATGAAGTGGCCGCAGCCAAGAAGCACCGCGATCTGACCAGCCTGCGCCGCGAGGTCGAAGCCAACACCGATGCCCGGCACCAGATACGCGGTTTCGAAGCAAACATGCGCCAGCGGATCGCCGCAGGCAAAGCCGGCGTGATCGCCGAAGTCAAGAAGGCCTCGCCCTCAAGGGGCGTGCTGCGCGAAGATTTCCGCCCTGCGGACATCGCGCACAGCTACGAGAGCCACGGCGCCGCATGCTTGTCGGTGCTCACCGATGTGCATTTCTTCCAGGGTCAGGTCGAGTACCTGAAGCAGGCGCGCGCCGCCTGCGCCATTCCGGTGCTGCGCAAGGACTTCATGATCGACATGTACCAGGTCTACGAGGCGCGCGACATGGGCGCCGATGCGATCCTGTTGATCGTGTCCGCGCTCGACCACGGGCTAATGGCTGAAATGGAGTCGTGCGCGCTGGAGCTGGGCATGGACGTGCTGGTGGAAGTGCACGACGGCGAAGAATTGACCGCCGCCCTGAAACTGCGCACGCCGCTGGTCGGGATCAACAACCGCAACCTGCGCACCTTCGAAACGTCACTGGAAACCACGATCGACCTGCTGCCGCGCATTCCGCTCGATAAGCTGGTGGTCACCGAGTCGGGCATCATGGTGCCCGATGACGTGAAGCGCATGCGCGACGCGAACGTGCATGCCTTCCTGGTTGGCGAGGCCTTCATGCGCGCGCCGGACCCGGGTGTGGAATTGCAGCGCCTGTTCAGCTAGCGCTGGGACGCCCGCTCTTTTTGCGCTCGTCCGCCGTCAAGCTCACGCAGGGCACCACGTCGCCTTTGAGCTTGACCTGGAAAGTCATCAACTCGTCGCGCCGGAAGGCGTGCACGCCAACCGTGTCGCCGACCTTGTAGCGCGACAGCATGCCGTCGAGACTGGACGGCGCTCCCGCCACGCGCAACCCGTCAACGGCAATCACGATATCCCCGGCCGACAGGCCCGCGCGATGCGCCGCGCCGCCCTCGTGCACCTGGGTGAGCTTGCAGTCGGCGCCGTCGCGCCCGATGCCCACATCGAACGATGGCCGTGCGCTGCGACGCTCGTCGACCAGCTTGACCCCGAACGGCGCGAACAGCTTGGCCAACGGCAGGTCGGCGGTGCCGCGCACATGGCGTTCGAACAGCGGCTTGAGCTTGATGCCGCTCACCTCATCGAACAGCGCCTCGACTTCGGCTTCGGTCACGCCGCGCCCCGTGGTGGGATAGAAGTCGCGGCCATAGCGCTGCCACAGGGCCAGCATCACGTCGTCCAGGGACTTCTTGCCCGCTGTCTTGGCGCGAATGGTCAGGTCGAAGGCAAGCGCAATCAGGGAGCCCTTGCCGTAATAGCTGACGATGGCATTGGGCGCGTTCTCGTCCTGGCGGTAGTACTTGCCCCAGGCGTCGAAGCTGGAATCGGCCACGCTTTGCTTGGTGCGGCCGCTGCCGCGCAGGGCCCCGCCGATCGTTTTGCCGAGCAGCTTGAGATAGGCCGCCTCGCCGATGATCCCGCTGCGCACCAGCATCAGGTCGTCGTAATAGCTGGTGAAGCCCTCGAACAGCCATAGCAGCGGCGTATACGTTTCGGCCTGCAGGTCGTATGGGGCGAAGGCGGCCGGCTTGATGCGCTTCACGTTCCAGGTATGAAAATATTCATGGCTGCACAGGCCCAGGAACTTCAGGTAGCCGTCGCTGACCTCGGCCGACTTGGGTGCAGCCGTGGACGGCAGATCGGCCCGTGCGCAGATCAGCGCGGTGGACGCGCGGTGCTCAAGCCCGCCGTAGGCGTCGCCCACGGCCAGGGTCAGGAACACATAGCGGTCCATCGGCGCGCGCTTGCTGCGCGGTTCAAAAAACGCGATCTGGGTTTCGCAAAGCGCCTTCAGGTCCACCTGCAGGCGTGCCATGTCGAGGTTGGGCACCTTGCCTGTGATGACAATGTCATGCGCGATGCCGTGCGCCGTGAAGGTGGCCAGCGCGAAGTCACCCATTTCGACCGGGTGGTCGATCAGTTCGTCGTAGTTGGCGGCCAGGTAGGTGCCAAAGCCGTAGCGCTTGGCGCCTTGTTCCGGCAAGGAGGTGGCTACGCGCCAGGTCTTGGCAGCGGAGTCGGGCGGGCGCTGGATGTCAACCTGGTGCGGCAGGTCTTCCTGCCCCAGCACCCGCAGGAACACGCTGGTGCCGTTGAAAAAGCCGTGGGTCTGGTCGAGATGGGCGGCGCGCACCGACATGTCCCATGCGTAGACCTCGTAGGTGACGGTGAGCGCTCCGGCCGCTGGCGCGGCGCGCCACGAATGTTTATCGAGCTTCGCCAACGCCACCGGCTTTCCAAGCGACTCGGCCCGGATGCGCACGATATTGCGCGAAAATTCGCGGATCATGTAGCTGCCCGGGATCCAGGCTGGCAAAGCAAATGTCTGGCCGTCCGGCGCCGGTGCGGCGACGGTGACGCTCACCTCGAACAAATGGCCCGCCAGGTCCATGGGAACGATGGCGTAACTTACCGCCAGGTGCTTCTTCTGCGTTGGTTTCTTCATGATGTCTCTGCTAGTGCGCCCATCGGAAGTGTACCGGTTTTATGCCAGTCCGAGCGGGTATCTGCGGCGCCCCCGATTGCCGTAAATACGCAATCGGGTAGCAGCGAGCTTGGCTTACTTGATGGTCTTGAACTTCGCTTCCAGCGTTTTGGTGTCGATCGCACCAGCGACACGCGTGCCGTCGGCGAACAGCAGCGCCGGGGTGGAGTTGATGCGCAGTTTGCGTCCCAGCGCGGAGACCTTCTCATTCGGATTGACGCAGTTGGCCGGAGCCTCCTTGGCGACCTTACCGGAAACCATCCAGTCGTCCCAGGCCTTGTTGCGGTCCGGCGAACACCAGATGTTCCTGGACTTGTCGGCTGAATCCTCGGACAGGATGTTGTACATGAAGGTGTATACGGTGACGTTGTCGATTTCCTTGAGCGTGGTCTGGCGGAAGCGCTTGCAGTAGCCGCAGTTCGGATCTTCGAAGATCGCCAGCACGCGTTTGCCGTCGCCTTTGACCAGCTTGAGCGCGTTTTCAATCGGCAGGTCCGAGAACTTGATCCGGTTGATTTCTTCGATGCGTGCCTGGGTCAGGTTCTGGCCATTGACCGCATTGATCACATCGCCCATGAAAAGGAATTCGCCTTTTTTGTCGGTGTAGCTGATCTCGCCGCCGGCGCGCACTTCGTACAGGCCGCCGTACGGTGTTTCCTTGATCGCGTCGATCTTCACGCCCGGAGCCAGGCGTGGCTGGAGCATTTTCCGGATGTTCGCTTCGACCGGGGTCTCGGCGGCGAAACAGGAAGCGGCCAGGCACGTCAGGACGAGCAGCGCGATTTTACTTTTTACCATGACTTCTCCAGTGGTGGCATTCATGAAATTCTATTTCCCCATTGCGTGCGACATCAAACGACGCTTCAGCATAGGCAGTTTATCGAGCAAGTTTAATCCCAAATTGCGCACGATGCGAACTGGCTCAAGGTTCGCGGCAAACAGGCGCGCCAAACCATCGGTCGCCAGTTGCATTAGTAATATGTCTTCCTTGCGCGCGCGGGCATAGCGCGCCAGCACCCGTTCGTCGCCGATGCTGCGCTGAGGTTCGCGCGCGGCGATGGTCGCCAGCAGGTCGGCGACGTCGGCAAAGCCGAGGTTCATGCCATGCCCGGCCAGCGGATGGACCACGTGGGCGGCGTCGCCCACCAGCGCCACGCGCGGCGCCACGATGGTGTGCGGGCGGATCAGCGCCAGCGGCAGGTCCTTGACCACCTCCGGCTGCAGCGGATGCAGGGTACCGAGTTTGTCGTGCGCGTACTCGGCCAGCCGCACGGCCAGCTCGCCCATGCTCTCGCCCATGATGGTATCGGCCAGCGCATCGGGTGCGGACCACACCAGCGAGACGCGGTCGCCCGGCAGCGGCAGCAGCGCGATGATGCCCTCGGCGCCGGTGAACCACTGGAAGGCGGCGCCATGGTGCGGCTTCTCGCATGAAAAATTGGTGACCACGGCGCGCTGGTGATAGGAACGGTAGTCGATGCCGATGTCACACTGGCCGCGCACCCAGGACTGGCCGCCGTCGGCGCCCAGCACCATGTCACTGTGGATGACGGCGCCGCCGGCTAGCGTGACGCTGGCGCCCTCCCCGCGTGCAGCGAGGGCAGTGGCGCGGCCGCTGACGGTGTGGACGTTCGGTGCGAACTTGAGGGCGGCGTCGAGCGCCTGGTTCAGGTTGCGGTCCTCGACGATCCACGCCAGCGCGCCAACGTGGGCGCCAAAGGCATCAAAGGCCAGGTCGCCGGGTTGCGCGCCGTCGCCATTGATGACCATGGTGTCGACCGGGGCGATGCGGGTGGCGTCGAGCGCGCCCCACACCTTGAGCGAAGACAGCAAGGTGTGGGCGGTGTGGTTCAGTGCGTAGACGCGGGCGTCCCAGGCTTGCCCGGCTGCGGCGGGCGCAGGCATCGCGGGCGGCACCAGCAGGGTCACGCTATGGCCGGCCTGCGCAAAGCCCAGGGCGGCGGTTTTGGCGATGGCGCCGTTGCCAACAATGCAAACTGCGCTCTGAATCGGTGTCTTGGAGGAAGTTGGACTGGTCATGCAAGGCATTATAGCGGCAAGAAACAACACCGTTTCACACTGTATTTGGTCGATTTTCGATGAAAGTTGTCACTCGGACTTGCAAACACCTGTTCGGGTGTCTATAATCATGCCTCTTGGCCTGGTAGCTCAGTCGGTAGAGCAGAGGATTGAAAATCCTTGTGTCGGTGGTTCGATTCCGCCCCGGGCCACCAAGAACATCAAAAAGACTTAGCTTCGGCTAGGTCTTTTGCGTTTTGGCGATCGAAAAACAGATCCCAGGCGATTCCGCCATGTCGGTCTACTTTGGCGCTCTGCATTCACCATCGGGGCCGTTGTCTCCCCGTTTGACCCAGTCGGCAGAATTCAATAGCCGCGCAGCATAAAGTCCATGCACGACTCCGCAATGAGCTGATCTCCCGAGGAGAGTCGGCCTGCTCGTTGGCGCAACAGGCTCGCCGGCACCGCCAGAAGGTTGGGCGTATCCAGAATATAGTCTTGCTGATCAACCGCAATCAGGGCTTGCGCACCTTGTATGACGGGCCTGACCGGCACATGGAGCAATAGCGGGATGCACCACCTCGTGCTGAGGCGAGCGAAATCACTCTGTACGTCGACATACAACAAATGCCTGGCGGCCTTGTTCGGATTGACGAAAACATCAAATCTGGCCATGGTCACCAGTCATCATTTCCGGATGTTCATCCAAAAACCGCTGTAGTTGCTCAGCAGCAGTTCCCTCGTCCTCATTTTGGCGCGCATAGTGCTCAAGTGCATCGCGGTTGTCCAGCGCCCACTTCGTGCATCCATCGTAACCGCCGGGCGGTACCCATCCATCAGGCGCCT
The DNA here is from genome assembly GCA_040388275.1 of Pseudomonadota bacterium. Classification (GTDB taxonomy): domain Bacteria; phylum Pseudomonadota; class Gammaproteobacteria; order Burkholderiales; family Burkholderiaceae_D; genus Telluria_A. Next base: position 6,217 of record JAZKCA010000018.1, on the reverse strand, counting down.
GAACAATTGGCTGTGCCAAAGGAGGCGAGGTTGCAACTACCCTGACGGGTATCAGTTCGAACCTGTCACCAGGATGAAGGATGACCTCGAACAGCTTCCCCGCATATTTTTTCCCCAGCGATATTTGGCCACTGGCGCCGACTTCCTTGAGCATATTTACCTCCAAATCTTCATGCAATCATGCTGCATGATCAGTGGCGTGTCAACTGATCACCGTTGGCTGCACCAAAAGTAAACTCAATGTCTGCTCGGGTAGCATCGGGTTAATGGAATTGCAAAAAAATACACTTATTGTTGTTGGAAGCGTGACCCGGTTCCCGCCTGGGTCGACCGGATCGCAACGATCCCGCCTGCCCCAAGCGGCCATCCGCTGGGCGCGCGCCTGGCCGACGTGATCTTTTACGTCGGCCAGGACGCCGCCGAGTATCACCACAAGGCATACGCCGCCCACGAAGCGTCGAGCCTCGGCGCGCTGGGCCAGTTCGACATCCAGTTCCAGCCCGAATACCAGCGCGTGCGGCTGCACCGGCTGGCCCTGTTGCGCGGCAAGCAGGTAATCGACAAGCTGGCCTCGGCCGACATTCGCTTCCTGCAGCGCGAGAATGTCGACCTGGCGATCAAGGAGCGCGATGAAAAACTGCGCAAACTGGTACTGCCGCAGCAGTCCGCGTCGACCCGCACCATCGAAGGCGCCACTGGCGACGCCTACGCCTGCATGGTCGAGTTCGGCGAAGGGTATCGCCGCCTGCTCGACGATCATCGGCGCCTGCTTGCCTTTGTCGCCGAACGCAGCGGCAAGGTCCTGTACGAAGATGGCAAGTTGCTGTTCACGTGCGATGCGGACCTGGTGCTGGCGTGCGAACTGTTCAACAAGCTCGATGCAACGCGCGTCGAGCTCAATACCATAGTCGAGCGCCAGATAAAGAAGGAACTCGACGCCGAGAGCCGCCAGCGCGGTGAGCGCGTGGAGCCGGCGCCAACGGACAAGACGTAAAGCGCGTCCCAGCGCTGCTTCCGAAGCAGCGCGTTTCGTTCCTGCCGTATTGGCGGCCACATTGATATCAATTTGGCAATTTGCGCCTCCCACTCAAGGTCCCATGCGAACAATCACTGGCATCACACCTGCAACACTCATCGTCTTGCGCATGGCGACGATCTTTGGCTGGCGTTTGTCGGCGGTGGTGGGATTCAACAACATCGTCGAGCAAGACCAACAATGCTATCAAGCGTGCAACCAAGCCGATGTCGAACTTCAAATCGTTTCACGCTGCCCGTTCTGTACTCGCCGGCATCAAGCTCATGCACATGATTCGCAAGGGCCAGTTTTGGATCGATTCCAGAACGCGATATGATGTCAATCGCAGACCGATTTTATGCGCTGGAAGGACAGCTTCGTGCTGTTTAAGGAGGGGCCATGCCACTCCGGAAAAACTGCGACCTTTGACCGCTAACACGACAGAACCTTCTTAAACCACAGCACAAGTGCAACCCGGCACATTGCCGAATTAACCCGTTTCGCCAGAGAGACCGATGATATGACAGACGCGATACTTTCTTTTCCATGGCGCGAAATTCTGATGCCAGAGCTGTCGTGGGCTGAAAAGCTCGTGCGCCCCCTATTAGTTTACCTCGTATTGCTTTTAATTTTCCGGCTTGCTAACAAACGCGAGATGGCAAGCGCGACCGTTTTTGATTTCCTGATCATCCTCATGATTTCCAACGTGGTGCAAAACGCGATGATAGGCAACGACAACTCGGTGCTGGGAGCGGCTGCGGGAGCCGCGATTCTCGTTATTCTTAGTTCGGTGTTGAATCGCGTTACCTCGAGGAGTGTAAAAGTACGAGCGCTCCTTGAAGGCAGTCCGGTGTTGCTGGTGCAGGAAGGGAAAGTTGAAGACGAGGTGATGAAACAATTTGATATTCCAAACAACGATCTGCTGGCGGCGATTCGAAAGCAAGGGATAATTCGATTATCCGATGTGGCATTCGCAATTTTGGAACTGGACGGTAGCATCAGCGTAATCAAAACAGATGACGATAAGCGCCCACATGATTGCCTTCCGTTTGAAGTCGCAGGCAAAGAAAGCTATGCGGCCGAGGACACACCAGCGGGCGAAACAAAGATGCAACATGAACACGGCGAACATGATCGCATGAAAGAAGAAAAGTTGCCCCGGTGATGCGACATTTTTTAGTCGTCTGGTCGTCTGGTCGAGCGGCGAGATGCGTTTCCCGAGCCCTGGCTGGAGGTTAGTCAAAAGCTCGCGTCGCGAGTGTCCGGCAAACTCTCTCGCCTCAATCTTTCCTTTTCCTAAATTCAACATCAATCACCGTGTCGTCGGTGCTTTTGCGAGGGGTTTGGCCGGCGGACTTGAAGACAGACGATAATATGCGATCGAAGATAGCTCGCCGCAACCAAGGATAGGTGAGAAGAAAAGCCGTGGCGAAGCCTGTAAACATTGCGGACACGTACTCGCCTCGTGACAGAAAGTTCAACAAGCAGAGTGCGAGTATGCTCACGATGAGTGGTCGACGTGCCGGTTTGGGCAATAGACCAACAATGCGCAACTTACCTTTGCCTATCCAAGGAAATCTTGCAAAAAGACCCCCAAGAAGCAGTCCGGCCATGACCCGACCGGTGCCGAGATGTTCGGCCAACACCCCGACGACAAGGAAACCGGTGTAGGTCATCGTGCTGGCCAACGCTGCCAGCGCGAATAATGCAACACCGATCGTTGGCTTGGGCGCACGCATCGCCGCGCTGATAAAAAAACGTAGGATTTTGTGTACTCCGGCAAATGGGTATGGGAAGGCCATCGCAAATTTTAGCAGCACTGTCCCGTGCAAGGCTTTTCAATCGGGCGGCAAGAACGTCCTGCGGGCAGCGCCGTTTCGTGAACGGGGTATACTTGCAGGCATGTTGAACACGGCCCGCATTCCCGCACACTGCCTTCGTTCTTGCCTGAGCGAGGGCGCATTGCGTGCGCCCGTCATCTCCAGCACGCTCTTCCTGCGCCCGCTCGCCCGGCTTTCCCGGGCTCGGTGAGGCCCGGCCGGACTACACCGGCAAAGTTCGCCTCTCCGAGCACCCTCCCGTTTCGCGACTGCCCCAAGCGTTCCAACACCCAGGAGAGAGAACCATGAAACCACCCATTACAGTGTCATCGCTCGATGCAGAGCGCCTCGAAGTCTTGCTTGCCACGCTGCCGCCTTCGGCCGCATACCATCATGAGGCACTGCTCGACGAGCTGGCACGCGCCGATCTGGTCGAACCGCAGGACATGCCAAGCGGTGTCGTGACGATGAATTCAACCGTCCGCTTTGACATAGACTCGTCGGACGAACAGTTTTGCCTGACCCTGGCCTACCCCAAAGACATGGAGCAGGTGCAAAACGGCATCTCGATCCTGACGCCGATTGGCACAGCACTGCTGGGCCTGGCCATTGGTGACGCGATTGACTGGCCGCGCCCGGATGGGAAGTTGCTGAAAGTGCGCATCCTGGAAGTGCTTTACCAGCCTGAACGAGAAGGGCAGTATTTCCGCTAAGCGCGTGCCCATCCTCTGGCTCGCCTGCCTTGGCCTGCTGCAAGAGACACGCCGCCGCTTTGACAAGGAGCGGCGGCTCGCCCATACTTTCAAGCCCCGAGCCGTTTCACAGCGCCCATCCTGGATCAAAAAATGAAAAAAATCGTCGTTAAATTCGGTGGCTCCAACTTGCGACGCCCGGAAGACATCGATCGCGTGATCAATGTCGTGCAAACCTATCAGCGCCCGCTGGTGCTGGTCGTCTCGGCCTTTTTCGGCATCACCAACGCGCTCATCGCCTGCGTCCAGGCGGCCAAGGAAGGCGCTGGCACCTTGTCCGCCCTGGCCGAAAGCCGCGACTACACGCTCACCTTGCGCGCCTTGAAGAACGAGATCCTGGAGGCGAACATCGCCGATCCCGTGCAGCGCGGGCGCGCCGAAGCGGCCCTGAACGCGCGCCTGGACCAGCTCGAGCGCTTCCTCACTGGCATCCATTACATCGGTGACGTGCCCGACTTCGTCAACGACGTCATCCTCAGCTATGGGGAGCGGCTGTCCAGCCTGCTGCTGACAGAGGTGCTGCAAAGCCGCGGCATTGCCGCGCGCGAAGCATTGCCCGAGGACATAGGCTTGACCACGGACGGCATGTTCGGCAACGCCGCCTGCGATTTCGAGGCCAGCGCCGGCCCCGTCTCGGCAGCCCTGGCCGGCGACGGCGTGGTGGTGGTACCGGGTTTCTACGGCGTGAGCCGGGAGGGGAAGACGACCCTGTTCGGGCGCGGCGGTTCCGACTATTCGGCCGCCTCGATCGCGCGCTGCATCGGCGCCGAGTCGCTCGACGTGTGGAAAGACGTGGACGGCTTCCTCAGCGCCGACCCGGGCGCGGTGGCTTCGCCCCATTCGATCGCCCAGTTGCACTACCTGGAAGCGGCCGAGCTATCTTACTTCGGCGCCAAGATCCTCCATCCGCGCACGATCGAGCCGCTGTTCGACCAGGCGATCCCGATTCGCATCCTGAACATCACCCGCCCCGACCTGGGCCTGCATGCGTTTACCGTCATCGACGGCGAACGCACCGTCACCCACGATGTCGTCAAGAGTGTGTCATCGAGTGACGACGTGGCCATTCTCAAACTGCACGGACCGGGCGTGGGCTTCAAGTCCGGCATCCTGGCCGAAGTCACCGGCGCGCTGGACCGCAATGGCATCAACATCAAGAGCGTGCTGACGGCGCAGACGGCGATCAATGTGCTGCTGGCGCGCGAGCATCTCGATGCGGCCTACGAGATTCTGGTGGCCCACCACATGGCCGGTGTCGTCGAAGTGAGCCGCAACGACGCTGTCGCCATCGTGGCGGTGGTCGGCGACGGCGTGCTCGACGCCACCAACGCGGGCAGCGCCATCGCCAGCCGCGCCTTGTCGGCTGCGCTCGCCGGGGGCGTGCGCGTCACGCTGGCTGCCGCCGGTGCCAGTGAGGTGGCGGCCTACATGCTGGTCGACCGCAACGACCGGCGCCTGGCCCTGAGCCTGATCCACACCGAGTTCTTCGGCGTGGCTTGATCGCGCGCTTGCAGTGCAGTACTAGCCCTGCGGCTGCGGCTCAAGCGCCTGCAGCGCCAGCGACGCCATCGTGCGTATGCCCTCGTACGATTTGGCCGAGGCGATAAAGCGGCCATTGTGGCAAAAGCCGGCGTCGGCCACCCCGGTCGCAGCGGCCAGCTGCTCGTCGCGCAGGCCGGCCCATGATTCGGGCAAATTGGCTCGCGCCGCGAAACTGTCGGTGCTGACCGGGATCGTGTGGATCATGTGGCGCTGCTCGGCGATATTGTGGCTGATGACGAACATCACTTTCGGCATTTCCTTGCGCACCACGGCTGCCCAGGGCAGCGCACCATTTTTCAGGAACAGCACCCGGCCCTCCTCGAGCACTTCCGCCTGCCTTACCTGCTCAAGAGCAAGCAACGCGCCGACCCGGTATTTAACGCCGTTGTCCATGATGTCGGTGAGCATCTCAGTGGCGCGGATGAACTGACTCAGCCGGTACGCATCGGCCGCCTCGCCATAGCCCAGCCGTTGCTCGTCGAGCCAGTTGGGATTGAACCCGGACACCACGGCCGACAAGCCATAGCCACCCGGCGCACTTTTCGCCGCGCCCACATCGGACAAGTCCAGGTACTGCACGATGTCGGCGTCGATCGAATGCGCCATCTCGACCGCCTTGTCGCCCGCCAGGGGCTGCCCTGAATGCGCCTCTGCCAGGATGCTGACGCAGCGCGCTCCGTATTCCTTCCACACCAGTCCTGCGCTGGCATAGGGCACGCCCGTTGGCCGTGCGCCGGCAAACCCTTTCTGGTGATGATCGAAGCGCCCCGTGGCCGCGTCCCAGATGCCGCCTACATCCACGGCAAACTCCGCCGCCTCAATCGTTGCCGGATCGCGCGTACGCACCACTTCGGCCCGTGGAAACAATATCTTCAGCACCGCAACGGCCCAGGCATCGTCCGCGTGAAACTTTCCGCTGTGAGTCACAATCACCATACAAAACCACTCTCCTGTCCGCGCCGCGCAACTGCAAGGCGACTAATCGCAATAGTGCAGTGTACCAAAGGGGTGCGCCGCGTGACGGCAAGGATGGCTATAGTGGATCCTGAAATCGAGACAATGGTTTAAGCTGTTGCCGGAAAATGGAG
>JAZKCA010000017.1:0-144648 GCA_040388275.1 Pseudomonadota bacterium | reverse complement strand
GCCACGTTGGCGAAATTTCTGAGGGCGAAAGGGATTTATGCAACATTCAGGCTAGATCGACTCGTCTCGCTAGAGGCCTTGAACGGACACTTAAAAGGCAAACTTGGTACCTCGCTCAAGGACAACTATGGCGAACGCTGGCTGAGCGTTCGCCGAACCCAGCTTCTTTTAGGTTAGTGGCAAGAAAATGGTAGCTGGCCCTGCAACCCCTTGAAAGTTATCGAACTTCGAAACCGGCAGTCGGCACCAGCATAATCAAGCAAAAATCCCAGCCTTTCAGGTTGGGATTTTTGCTTTCTAGCCGCTGGCAAGTTGAGGCCTACTTGCTGCGCTAGTGCTCATAAACACTGGCTCGGATGACTTTCCAGTGCCTTTGCGCCTTCCTGAACAGGACCGTCCCCGCCATGCCTTCCAAGCGATATGACACTTGCACTAACGCGCCATCGGCAGTCGGCGTAATAACTAAGGTGACAGCGCCGGCCGCCGCTGCGACGACCTTTACGGGCTGACCATATAAATCGAAATCCACAGGTATATTCGAGTAAGGCGCATCAATGGCTACTTTGACCGGTACGCGCCCGGCGACTTCCGGGTGGAGATACATTGCCACGTCCTTTTGAGTCAGTACGGCACCGACAATTTGACGAATGTCTGCTTGTCCAAGCGATCCCGCGAGCGGTTCTTCGGCGCTCGAAAACGAAGTCAAAACAGACAAATAGAGTGCAAGTGCTACGCGATGCATTGTTATCTCCATGAGCACTAACTGACTGTGCGGCGCAGATCCAAGTTTCCAAAAAAAAAGCCCGCACGCGGCGGGCTCTTCCGAATCAAGGAGGCTTAGGCCTGCTTGTCTGCCTTTGCCGAACGGCGGCGTGCTGCGCCCAGGGCCAGCAGGCCCAGGCCGAACATGGCGACCGTGGTTGGCTCAGGCACTGCCGTGATCGTGGTGGTGAAGTAAGCATCGTTGTTCGTGTCGGCATTGCCAACCCAGATCCAGGTTGCGCTGTCGGCGATGTTCGGACGGTTGCCCCATGGGCTTACACCGTCAACGCCCAGGCTGCCAACGGCGCCGTACGGCGAACCGAAACCGGTGGTGTTGCCCATCCAGTTGGTGGTGTTGGTGGTCATGCTGGTCAAACCATTGGCGAACTGGTGGCCGCCGCCAGTCAGCGAGAAATCGCCCAGGAAACCGGCGATGCCGCCTTGGTCATGTGCGTACAGGTGCAGGAAATACGTGGTGCCGGCGATCAGGTTGGTGGAATTGGTGAAGGTCGTGGTCCAGTCTGCGCCGCTGCCGAACAAGGTGCCCTGCACATTGTTGGAAGTGGAGATATACACGCTGTAGGTGTTGTCCACGCTCATTTTGGTGGTCAGGACGGCGGCCGAGCTGCTGGCAGCGACCATCATCAAGGCGGCGGCGACGGGGGCCAGGGCGGTGCGGATCATTTTGTTCATGTGTTGCTTTCACTAGGCGATTACGATTCCTACTATGAAGCAATAACAGTGCCCGCAGCGGCAAGAACCGGAATTTCCCCATTATTTCAATGGGTTGCGTAATAGTTATCAATATTTTATCCATGGCAAGTGTAAGATATTTCGACAAAGAAATATCACTAGACGTATAGCAATGACAACACGACGGCTAATGCAGGCCGCATCCCCCGATTCCGCAGCCCAGGCCGTAAAAACCGCATTCCGTCGCATACAGGTCGTTGCCAGCGACCGGGGTGGCTATAGTTCACTCAACCCAACGACGCAACCGACAGGAACCTCATCATGAACATCGCTAAAAACATGGAAATCATCTTCATCGCCGCCGTCGCGCTGGCGTCGATGACCGGCCTGGCCAACGCCTCTTCGCAGCCGCACAAGATGGGGCCGCCGGAAGTGGTCAAGGTTGGCGAAGCACCGACCATGACCGTCATCACGGTCACGGCCAAGCGCCTGAGCCCTGCAGAAAAAGCCCAGCTCGGCGAATAAACCAGTACCACCCACCAGACGACCAGGAGACCCACGATGAAGACAATTTTCGGCACGGTGATGATGGCAGCGGCGCTGTCGCTCGCGGCAGGCGCGGCACACGCCGAGCAACTGAGCCAGCAACGTGGCGTCGATGCGCGTGCGGTCAAGGTCAAGCTGGGCGGCGTGATCAACCTGCGCATCAAGCAGGGCGCCGTGCCATCGCTGGTGCTGGTGGGCGAAAAGAGCGACCTGGCGCGCGTGACCGTAGCCCAGAGCGGCGATACGCTGACCATCGACACCGAGAACCGTGGCTGGAATTTCGGCGGCAGCGACCAGCATGAGGTGCGTGCGGAACTGACCTTGCCGAACCTGAACGAACTGGTCTCGCACGGCGTCGGCGCAAGCAACGTCCAGGGATTCAGCGGCAACGAAGTGCGTCTGTCGCTCGATGGCGCCGGATCCGTCAACTTTACCAGCCAGTACCGCAACGTGATCGTGCGCCTTGGCGGCGTAGGCAGCATGACCCTGAATGCGGGCGACACTGATTCGGTCGACCTGAAGCTGCGCGGCGCCGGCCATATTGCCATCAATGGCCACAGCAAGCGGCTGCGGGCCACCCTTGGCGGGGTTGGCAGCCTGGATGCGCGCCAGTTGCAGGCCGACGCGGTCGATCTCGACATGTCCGGCCTGGGCGGCGCCACCGTCTTTGCGAAGACCTCAGCCAACCTGAAGCTGAGCGGCCTCGGTTCGGCCACCGTGTACGGCAAGCCCGGCAATCGCAGCTCGGAAGCGCGGGGTCTGGGCAGCATCTCCTGGCAATGAGCCGGAACCAACAGCGAAAGCCGCCTGAGGGCGGCTTTTTGCTTGATACGCCGAACTAGCGTTTGACGGCGATATCGTTCTTGACGGACTTGACGCCCTCGATGCCGCGCGCGAGCTGGGCTGCTTTCGGGATGTGATCGGGCGAGGCGACGAAACCGCTCAGCTGTACCGTGCCTTTGAAGGTCTCGACATTGATCTCGGTGGCTTTCAGGTCGGGGTCGGCCACCAGCGCCGCCTTGACCTTGCCCGTGATGAGGCTGTCGTCGATGAATTCGCCGGTGCCCTCGCGTTTGGCGGTGGGCGCGCACGCAAGCAGCGACACGATGAGTAGGCTGGACAGGACGGCGCTAAGACTGCGTGCGATTCTCATGGAGATGCTCCCTCTGTGGTTGGATCATCTCCATTGTCCTGACGCGACAGCCTGCACGGTTGATGTGGGCCAAACGAACCGGCTTGCAGTTCAACTGGATTTGGCAGGCGGCGTGGGCAGCACCGCCACTGCAGGGCGCGCCGTGCCGGCCGGGTCACGCCCGAGCACCAGGCGCAGATCCGCGCGGTCGCTCGTGGCCGCGGGCACCACCTGGACCGTGCCGATCCGTGCGGCCAGCAGCTCCGCCGCGTTGCGGAACGCCGGCTGGTATTCCACCCGCGTGCGCTTGACCCCGAAACCCTTCTGGTTGCTCAACCGAACCACGCGCGGGCCGCCCTCCCCTAGACTGCGGGCCATCGACCTGGCCATGCCGGTGATCCCGTTGCCATTGCGAATTTCCAGCATGGGACGCACCGTCACCTCGGTCTTGGCGGCCGGTTGGGTCACCGGCACCGCGCGTTGTGCTTCGACGCGGCGCATCACGAACATGCCACCGGCGCCCTGAACGATGTCGGTCTGGGCCCACTGCGCATCGGGCTTCACGTTGCTGCGCACCGCGCTGTCAATGGCGGCGACGCCCGCTTGCGGCGCCAGTGCATAATCGGAGCGCAGGTCGTGCCCGCGCAGCGACTCGGCCTGGCGATGCATGGCCAGCGCCCGTTCGTGCTGTCCGGTGCGCTCGAGCGCGTCGCCCAGATGCTGCCATGCGCGTGCGTTGAGCGGGTCGAGCAGGCATGCCTGTTCCAGCACCGCCAGCGCGCGCGCCGGCTCGCCGTCGATCAGGTGGGCGTAGCCAAGGTTACCGAGCAAAAAGCCTTTCTCGCGTCCATCCTTCGACGCCGCCAGTTCTTGCCACAGCGAGATCGCCTCCTTCATGCGCCCCTGCTCGGCGTGCAGCACGGCCAGGCCGTTGCGCGCCCTCAGGTGCCCTGGGTCGCCCTCGAGGGCACTGCGGTAGTAGGCCAGCGCCTGCTGCGGGCGCATCGCCATGTGGTAGCTGCGCCCGATCAGGTAGGCCTGTTCGGCGTCGGCGCTCACCCGCGCGGCGGACGGCGCTCGCGCAGTGGGGCTGGCGCAGGCCAGCAGCAGGCTGCCGGCGCACAGCATGGTCAGGCGTTTCAGGATCGGTTGCATGAGGTTCCTCTTTGCGGTTCAGTGGGTGCCGGCCATCTTGCCCATGGTGCGCGAAATCTGGATGCCTGCGGGGCCGACCAGCACGATGAGCAGGGTCGGAAAAATAAAGAAAATCAGCGGGAACAACAGCTTGAGCGCGATCTTGGCCGCAGCCTCCTCGGCCAGCAGGCGGCGCTTGGAACGCAGATTGTCCGAGTGCACCCGCAACGAGGTGCCCATGCTGGTGCCGAAGCGCTCCGACTGGATCAGCATGGCCACCAGCGTATCGACGTCCTCGACCCCGCTGCGCAGGGCGAAATTGCGCAAGGCGCGTTCCTTGGTGAAGCCGGCCCGCATTTCCATCAGCACCAGTTGCAGTTCCTGGGCCAGCACCATGCTCTTGATGTGGATCTCGCCGGCCACCTTGACCAGGGCGCGCTCCAAGCTCAGGCCAGCCTCCACGCACACCGTCAACAGGTCGAGCGCGTCGGGGACGGTCTCGAAGATGTCGCGCTGGCGCCGCTTGGCAGTTTGCTCGAGGGTGAAGTTGGGCAGGTAGTAGCCGAACGCCGCCGAGACCAGCAGCACGACGATAAAACGCTTGCCCGGCATGGCCGGCCAGTAGTGCATGACGACCAGCGCGGCGATGCCCGGCACGATGAGCGCCAGCAGCGTCTTGGAGGCAAAATACAAGGTCGCCGCAGCCGGGCTGCGCCAGCCGGCATTCATGAACCGGGTCCGCAACGCCGAACGCTCCCAGCCTTCTTCGGGCAGCGACAGTTTGGAGAACGGCTGCGCGACCTTGACGATTTTTTCGACCCAGCCGTCGCTCTCGAGCGCGCCGGGTTCGGCCGTGCTGCGGAAGTCGGCCAGCCGGCCGCGCATGTAACCGGGCGAGAACAGCGCCATCGCCATCATCACCAGGCCGCCGACGATCGCAAATACGATCAGCAGGAATACCAGGGTAGTCATCGTCATCACTCTCTCCTTAAACCCGAATATGGATCACGCGGCGGATCCAGAGCACGCCAACCAGGATCATGCCGGCGCCGTACCACAACATCTTGATGCCTGCGGGGTCGGTCCACAGCACGCTGACATACTGCGGATTGACGGCGGCCATGAAGGCCATCACGCAGAACGGCATCATGCCCAGGATCCAGGCCGACATCCGTCCCTCGGCCGACAGCACCCGCACCTTGCCGATCAGCTTGAGGCGCTCGCGGATAATGTGGCTGATATTGCCGAGGATTTCGGCCAGGTTGCCGCCCGACTCGCGCTGGATGACCACGGCAATGACCAGGTAGCGCAGGTCGGTCAGCGGAATCCGTTCGGCCAGGTTGTACAAGGCTTCGTTCATCGGCACGCCGTAGTTGATTTCCTCGTGGGCGCAGCGAAATTCTCCCGACAGGGGTTCTGGCAGCTCGCTGCCGACCATCTGCAGCACATTGGTAAACGAATGCCCGGCGCGCATCGCCCGGGCCAGGAAATCGGCCGCTTCGGGGAGCTGCTCTTCGATCTTGATCAGGCGCTTGGCGCGGGCGCGCAGCACCAGGATGTAGGGCATCAGCAGGAACGCCAGGCCGACGACCACCTTGAACAACAACGGCACCGGCCGCGTGATCAGCAGCATCGAGATCAGGGCCATGCCGCCCAGCGAAGCGGCCAAAAATTGCGCCACCGACCAGCGCAGGCCGGATTGCAGCAAGGCGCGATCGATCGCATTGGCCAGCCGCCGCCGGTGCAGGAAGCCGTCCAGCCAGTCGTCGCTGCTGTAGCGGCGCTGCTTGAGGATCGAGATCTTCTCGCGGTCATCGTCGGCGCCGCCCGACATCAGGCGCAGGCGGCGCGAGATGCGCTGGGCGCCGCCGCCGTGGGTACCGGACCACCACAGATAGGCGCCCTCGATGAGCAGGATGACCGCTGCAAACAGCAGGACGGTAAAGCCGTAGAAAAGTGCATCCATCTTGGGTCTCCTGGAGACTATTCGTACATGCGGGAGGGATCGAACGCGGAGTCGGGCACGGCCGCCCCGAACAGGCGCAGGCGCTCGGCGAAGCGCGGCCGCACGCCGGTGGCGCAGAAGTGGCCCAGCACCTTGCCGTCCGGGCCGACCCCGGTCTGGTCGAAGCGGAAGATCTCCTGCATGGCGATGACCTCGCCCTCCATCCCCGTGATTTCCTGCATGCTGACCAGCTTGCGCGCACCGTCGGTCAGGCGCGTCACCTGCAGCACCACCGTCACGGCCGACGAAATCTGCTGGCGCGTGGCGCGCGGGGTCAGGTTCACGCCCGCCATGCCGACCATGTTTTCGAGGCGCGCCAGGGCGTCCCGCGGCGTGTTCGAGTGGATCGTTGCGAGCGAGCCTTCGTGGCCGGTGTTCATCGCCTGCAGCATGTCGAGCGCCTCGGCGCCGCGCACCTCGCCCAGGATGATGCGGTCCGGCCGCATGCGCAGCGCGTTGCGCACCAGCGCGCGCTGCGGCACTTCGCCCTTGCCTTCGATGTTGGGCGGACGCGTTTCCAGGCGCACCACGTGCGGCTGGCGCATCTGCAGTTCGGCCGCGTCTTCGATGGTGATGATGCGTTCGTTGGCGGGGATGAAGCCCGACAGCAGGTTGAGAAGGGTGGTCTTGCCGCTGCCGGTGCCGCCCGAGATCAGGATGTTGATCTTGGCGTGGCCGAGCGCCTGCAGCACCTGGACCATGGGCGGCGTCATGCTCTTGAACGCGAGCAGGTTCTCGACCGTCAGGGGCGCGGCCGAAAAGCGCCGGATCGACAGGATCGGGCCGTCCACCGCCAGCGGCGGAATGATGGCATTCACGCGCGAACCGTCAGGCAGGCGGGCGTCGACCATCGGGCTCGATTCATCAACCCGGCGCCCCACGCGCGAGACGATTTTCTCGATGATCTTCATCAGGTGGGCGTTGTCGTGGAAGCTGATATCGGTCAGCTCCAGCTTGCCGCGCCGCTCGACGTAGACCTTGGAAAAGGTGTTGACCAGGATGTCGGACACGCTGGGGTCGACCAGGAGCGGCTCGAGCGGGCCGAAACCGAGCATCTCGTGCTGGATGTCGAGCACCAGGTTGTGCCGCTCATGCTGGTTGAGGACGATGCGCTCCTCTTCGATGATGCGGGCGATCAGCAGCGCCAGTTCGTGCTTGAACTGCTCCGTGGTCAGGCGTTTCAGACGCTCAAGGTCGATCCGGTCCAGGATCATCTGGTGCATCGTTTTCTTCAACTCCTGGTAGGCGTGGTTGGCCGATTCCGGCGTGGCCGGATTGGCGGGCCGCGCTTCATCGGCGGCATTCAGACGTTCGCGTAGTGTCATCTGGGTCTCCTTATTGCTCGCCGTCGCCACGCCCGAACAGGCGGTCGAACAGGCCTTTGTTCTCGGGCACGCGGCGCGCGGTCACGATCTCGACCAGCTCGGCCAGGCTGCGCGAGACCGGCGCCGAACGCGACAGCCGCAGCACGGGCACGCCCTGGTTCACCGAATCGGTGACCGCGACGTAATCGTTGGGGATGGTGTGCAAGATCTCGGCGCCGAGCGCGCTTTGCAGGTCTTGCAGGCGCAGCTTGCCGCCCTTTTCATAGCGGTTCACGATCAGGCGCGTGTTCTCGATCGGGTAGCCGAGCGAGCGGAAAATGTCGAGCAGACGGCGGCCGTCGCGGATGTCCGGCAGGCCGAGCTGGAGGATCGGGTAGATGGCGTCGGCGCTGTCGAGCGCGCGCAGCGAGATGGCGTCGATCTGGCGTCCGACGTCGAGCACGATGTAATCGTAGTGCTGGCGCCCCACGCGCAGGATCGCATCCATGTGCTCCGGTTTGAGCTCGATCGCATGGGCCGGATCGTCGGCCGCGGCCAGGATGCCGAAACCGGCCGTTACATGCACCAGGCACGATTCGAGGAAGGGGCCGTCGATGCGCGCAATCTGGCTGCACACGTCCGACAACGTCATCGCGGCGCGCTGGTCCGACACGTACAGCGTGGCGTCGCCAAACTGGCCGTGCAGGTCCATCAGCAACACCTTCTTGTCGGCCAGGGTCGCCAGTGCGTAGCCGAAGTTGGTGGCGATGAAGGTGGCGCCACTGCCGCCCTTGCACGAGATGAAGGCCAGCACCTTGCCGTCGCGCAGGCTGGTCACGCCGGCGGTGGCGGCGATGCGGTCCATCGCTTCGTGGAAGGAGCGGTGTACCAGCGGCAGCTGCAGCACCTCGCGCACCCCTGCCCGCATGGCGCGGATCAAGAGGTCCTGCTGGTGCTCGCGGGTGAGCAGCATGAAGCTGGCGGCCGGATAATGCTTGGACAGCCGCTCCAGCAAATCGGCCTCGCTCGGCTCGAACTCGCTCGCATCGACGATGACGAGGGACGGCGCATCCGGCACCAGCCGGTCGAGCGCATCGCGCATGCTGCTGCGCGTGGCGCCCAGGTTCAGCGGCGGCACCCGCGCCGCGCCTTGCGACGCAATCTCGGCGTGCAGGTCGTTGTCGCGGGTGATCAGTAGGGCTTTCATTGGCTATCCTCGTGAGTGGGCTGTCACATGCAAGTGCCGGCCGCGCCGGGCTGGTGCCCGAGCGTGGCCACCGGCGTGACGGTGGCGAAGGTTGGATACTGCAAAGGGGCGCCGGGGAAGAAATTGGCGCTGATGATGGGGTCGTAATCGACTGGCGTGCAGCTGGCGCCCGCGCTGGCGCTGCACAGGCGCACCCGCACGAAGCGGATGCAGCTGGCGCCGTCCGGATCGGTGGCGCAGTTGATCAGGTTTTCTTCGGGGCAGACCGGCAGCGGATCGACCCGCGCCAGGTTGCCGTTCAGGTAGTCGATCGCCAGGTTGTCTTCGGTGACGCTGCCGCGCAGGGGCAGGCCGCCGGGGATGTCGCCGAACATTGCGCGGTGCCGCACCTGGCTCATTTGGGCGGCGTCGCTGAAATCGGCCGCCGCCGCGCCGCGCGCGGCGCGCCGGGTCACTTCGATCATGCTGTTCCACATGTACAGCGCGCGCGCCAGTTCGATCACGCCGAACACAAAGGTGAAGAAAATGATGGAGCACAGGGCGAATTCGACAGCGGTGGCGCCGCGCTGGCGGCGGCGCATGGTGGGGGCGAAATGGCGCATGGGGATCCTCTTACCGTGAAACGGGAACGGTCGAACGGGCAGTCACTTCCCACGTCTTGGCCTCGTGGCTGGTCCAGGCGCCGGTCAGTCCGTTGAACGCCGCATCGTCGATGACGAAGGTGACTGTCACGTCGAAGCCGTCCGGCACGCTGCCGGCGCAAGGGTGGTTGTCGCACTCGACGCTGGCCTGCTGCACCACGGTCGAGCCTTGCATGCCGGCGCCGACGGCCGCGTCGCTGACCATGCGCTGCGCAATCGCGACGGCGCGGTTGCGCTCGGCCTCATCCTTGATCGAGGCCGGCGGCAGGCTGCCCATGTAGGCGGCCGCGTCGCGGGTCGCTTCCTTGACCACGCTGTATTGAAAGAACACCTTGGCGAACAGCGCCACGGCCGGCATCAGGACGATGGTGGCGGAGAGGATCAGCGCCAGTTCGACGGCGGCGGCGCCGCGCTGGTGTGGATGGTCTGGTTTCATTTGATGAGCACTGCGGACGCAGTCAGTGAACCGTACGTGGTCAGGCCGCCGAATTCGGCGTGGATGGCAGCGGGTGACTGGGTGGCCGGCGAGGTCATCAAGAAGCGGCCGATCCCCAGCACATGCGCGCTGCTGCCCGCCACGGGACACTCGAGCAGCGGCACGTTGAGCACGCGGCGTTTGTCGATGCCGGCCAGCGGCGCGGACGAGACCCAGTGCGGCGACAGGCCGCGGTCGTAGGGCGACAAGGTCTGGTTGTACGAGGACGCCACCAGCGGCGCGCTGCCAACCTGGTACAGCTTGCTCCAGTCGGTCCTGGTGAACGGTGCGCCCATGGTGCCGGTAGCGCTGTCGTAGCGCAGCGGCTTGGAGAATGCCCACAGCGGGCCGTAATTGGCGGCAACAGTGCCGGCCGGCATCGGCGTGGCGTCGGCCACCGTGGCCAGGCGCCCGCCGGTGATCAAAGGCATGGCGCTGCCGCGCATGGGCGTGACGGCGCCGGTCATCCAGAAGCCAGAATAGCCGCCGCGAAAATCGATCTGGTTGCTGTCCGGCGGCGCCGAATATTTGTTGCACACCGAGCCGCTGCCGTAGTTGCCGAAGCGCGAATTGAGCTCGACCAGCAGGGACACCGGGAACGGTTCGCGAATGTAGACGGTGCTGCCGACCGCCAGCACCGGGGCCGGCACCGCGCCGGTGCACACGAAGGGGCGCGCCACGGCATCGCTCATGTGCGAAGCGAGCGACGGGGCCGGGCCAAAATCGACCGGGTTGAGAATGAAGTTCTTGGCACTGGTGCCGTTCGGATTGAGATTGAGCAAGTTGTAGCCGACGCCGCGCCGGAAACCGAATTCGAGCGCCTCGTCCATGCCGCTGTGGGGCGCATTGGTGCGCACTGTCAATTCGGTATTGTTGAGGGCGCAGATGGCCAGCGGGCTCAGCGAACTGTCCTTGCGCCCGGCCACGGCGCGCCGGACCAGGTTCTGCTCGCCGTCGACCCCGATCACGCGCAGAAAAGCGACCGCAACGCGCCCGTACATGGCGTCCAGGCCGCTGGTGTCGACCTGGGCATAGGTCAGCGTCGGCAGGTCGCTGGCGACGACGGCATCGGCGGCGAACCAGGGGCCGTCGGCACTGTGTGAAAAGCTCAGGGCCGAAGACGACCAGTCGAAGGTCTCTGCATTGAGGAAACGGAACTCGGCCTTGCGTGCGCTGGTGCGCGCATTGTCCTTGGCCGCGGCGAGGCCGGCGGCGGTGCCGTTGAGCGCGCGCGCCGCGGCCAGTGCGGCGCCGTCGGCCATCGCCTGCAGTTCGTGGCCGCGGGCGAACATGATGGCCAGGTCGACCGCCAGACCGATCATGCCGAGCATGACCGGCAGGACGATCGCGTACAGGACAGCAAAGGCGCCGCGCTGTCCGGAATGCGCGCCCGGTGTCATTTTCCGCTGCCTGTAGCCAGGGCTGCGGCCGGCGCACTGGGGCGACGGAAGCTCGCTTCATAGTTTTCCTGCGCCGCCTGCGCTGCGGGGCCATCGATGCCGGTGACGGCGCTGCGATTGCGGGTGGCCGCCGGATCGGCCACCTGGGCCGACACCGAGGCGCGCACCGAGTTGCCAAAATTGCTTTCAAAGTGGGGGGCCACCGGCGCACAGCCGGCCAGGACAAGCGCGAACGCGGCCAGCGTGGGGAATCGGATATTCATGGTGAGCTCCTGTTATTTAAGTTCGAAGCCGCGAGCGGTCGCTTGCGGATTGGTCCCGGTCGCGCTGGCCGACGGCCCCGCCGGTGCGGCTTGTTGCGCGGGCGTTCCCTCCAGCCGTCCGCCCAGCAGGAAGCCGGCCCGGCTCGGCGCCTCGACCTTGTCGGTCGGCAGCGTGAAATTCGGCGGCAGCGGCTTGACCAGGTGTACCGTCACCACGAACACCAGCTCGGTGCGGTCCTGCTGGTAATCGGCGCTGCGGAACAGGGCGCCCAGGATCGGTACTTCGCCCAGCACCGGCAAGCCTTTCAGACTGGTGGTCAGGTTGTTCTTGATCAAGCCGCCAATGGCGAAGCTCTGGCCGTCGTACAGCTGGACCGTGGTGCTGGCGCGGCGCGTGGTAATCAGGGGCAGCACGGCGCCGCCTCTAAAGCCGGCGGCCGAAATGCCGATGCCTTCGCGCGACACTTCCGACACTTCAGGCGCCACGCGCAGATTGATGCGTCCGCCGCTGAGCACGGTCGGCGTGAAGCGCAGGCCGACTCCAAATTCCTTTTCTTCCAGCGAGACCTTGTTGTTGTCCTGGGCCACCGGAATGAAGATGCGCCCGCCGGCCAGGAAGCTGCCCTCCTGCCCGCTGACGGCCATCACGTTCGGCTCGGCCAGGATGCGCACCAGGCCATCGGATTTCTGGGCGTCGGCGCGCAGCAGGTTGCCATTGGTCTTGCGCCCTTCGAGCATGCCGCCGGCAGTGCCGGAAATGAAGTTCGACACCAGGGTGGTGGCCCAGCTGCCGGAATTGAATTTCAAGGTCACGCCGCCTTCGAGGCGCTCGAGCAGGGTCTTCGAGACTTCGGCGATTTTCACTTCCAGCATGACTTGCTGGGGTGCGGTCACGCTCAGCAGGTTGATCAGGCGGACCTTCGCTGGCGGACTCTTGTCGGTGGAGGCGCCGCCGCTGACGCGGGTGCCGGAATCGTCACCCTTGCGGGCCAGCGACCGCGATGTTTCCTGGACGAAGGCCATGGCCAGTTCGCCGGCGCGCAGCACGGCGCTGCTGTCGGACACGGTGCCGGTGAGGACGATGGTTTCGTTGGCGCTGCTGACCTTGATGTTCTTTTCTTCCGGCAGCGCGCCGGCCAGGGCCGACTGGATCGCAGCCGGATCCATCACAACCATGATGTCGACCACGCTGCAGGCGCCGCTCTTGCCCTGGATGATCATATTGGTGGTGCCCACGTCGACCCCGAGCAGGTACAGGGTATCGGGCGCGACCAGCATGGCCTGGGCCACGCCGGCATTGCCGACGCTGCGGTGGCGCACCGGCTCGGGCAGGCGCATCAGGTTCGATTTGCCCATGACCAGGGTCATGTTGCCGGGACGGGCCGCCTCGCCGGTGCAGCGCGGACCGGCGTCGGCCCGCTCGACCGGGGGCTTGGCCGGCAGCGGCGTGCCGCCTTTTGCCCGTACCGGCAAGGTGGCAGGTGCGGCGGCCATGACGGCGCCGGTGGCGAGTGCCAGCACAAGACCGAGCGCGCCAGGGAGGCGGGCGGGGGCGAAGCTGGCAAGACTGGTGCGTTTATTCATGGCGCTCATCCCGAAAAAGTCATTGCGATGGAAAAATCAAAAGCATTCTTGCGACGCTTGCAGCCCGTTCAGCACGCTGACGCAGTCGCGCCGCACGGCCGCCACCACAGGCGCACCGGGCGCCTTGGGCGATTTCACGCGCGACGCCACCTTGTGGACAGGCGCAGGGGCGGCTTTGAGGGCGGCGCCGGCCAGCTTGACCGGGTCGTCGAGCAGGGTCTGTTTGGTGGCGCCGACGGTATCCGGCACGGTCTGGTCGATCTGGTTGCGCAGGGCCAGCGACAGGGTGCCGACGCCGCGCGCCAGGTCCAGGTTTTCGGCCTGTTCCGGGGTCACTTCGAGCGTCACCGCGTTGACCACCTTGGGCTTGGTCTCGTCGCGGCTCACTTCCTGCGCCACGGCCAGCACCAGGATCCGTTCGAGCACGATCTTCGACACATGCAAGGTTTCGCGCCGCGCGGCCGGGGCGCCCTCGGCCGGATCGCGCTCGGTATGGACGATGATGTCGACGTAGTTGCCCGGCAAAGCGAAGCCGGCCACGCCGATCACATCGTTGACGCGCACCGTGATGGCGCGCTTGCCCTCGCTGATCAGGGCCGACAGGCCGCCCATGGTCCCGGCCGGCGCCAGCTTGCTTTCGCTGAGCACCTCGCCCTTGGCCAGGTTGACCTTGAGCACGCGCTCGCCGAGCAGGGATGCATCGCTGAAAGCATCCTTGGGCACCTCCTTGGACGGCCGGTCGACCAGCTTGAGCATTTCCGGGGACAGCCGCTGGCCCCGGTGGACATCGATGGTGGCCACCACCACCCGGTTTGAATTCGCGGCAGCCTGGCCTTGCAGCCACCTCCAGGCCAGCGCCACAGCGGCAACCCCGAACAGGATTGCAACGACCAACATGACAAGAGCACGCTTGTTTTTCATGAGATTCTCTCAAGCAAAGGGTCGCCGCGATGGGCGGGGAAAGGAAGGGACGGCTGGGATGGCGCCATGGCGCCGGTGATGCAAGCGGCAAACATGCTCGACCAGGCCTGCTCGAGCGCCGGCACGGACAGGCGCGCCTGCTGGCCGGCAAAGCCGGCGAAATCGTTGATACGGCTGAGCAGCTCGCGCGGATAACTGGCCAGCAGCGCGCGGCCTTGCGCGGCGTGCAGCTCGGTCAGCAGGAAATCGACCGCGGCGTCGTCCCAGGCCACGCGGGCCAAGCGGCACTGGCGGCGCAGCAGCGCACGATAATTGGATTCCGACAAGGGACCGACATGGATTTTGTAAGCGATGCGGCGCATCGACGATTCGTCGAGCAGGAACTGGGGCGACAGGTTGGTGGCGAACACCAGGGTGACGTCGAACGGCACCCCGATCTTGTGGCCGCCCTCGAGTGTCAGGTGGTCGACCCCGGCGTCGAGCGGCGCACTCCAGCGGTTCAGCAGGTCGGCGCTGGGCATGCGCTGGCGGCCCAGATCGTCGACCAGCAGCATGCCGTTATTGGCCATGAAGTGCGGCGGCGCGTGATAGACCCCGCCGGCTTCGTCGTAGCGCAGGTCGAGCATGTCGGCGCTCAGTTCGGCGCCGACCTGGATCAAAGGGCGCTGGCACAAGGCCCAGCGGCTGTCGGTGCTGCGGCGGTCTTCGCCCGGGCGCGCCTGCAGTGCGGGCGGCAGGTGCAGCAAGGGGTCGTAGACCAGCACGATGTCCTGGTCGACCAGGATCGCGTACGGTACCGCCACCACGCCCTGCTGCAGCTGGCCGAGCTTGCGCGCCAGGGTACTCTTGCCGCCGCCGGAAGGGCCGTGCAGCAGCAGCGAGCGGCCCGATTGCAGCGCCGCGCCGACCAGGTCGCGCACGGCGGGGTCGAGACTGTCTTCGAGAAAGGCGCTGGCGAGGTCGGCCGCGCTGACCTGGCCGCGCTGGCCGGCCTGGCGCTGCACCAGGTCGCGGTAGGCCTGCAGGGTCACCGGGGCCGGGCCGGCGTAGCGGCAGCGCGCCAGGAAGTCGGCGGCGCGCTGCTTGCCGGTCGCGGTCAGCTGGTAGTTGACGTCAAGGTCGGAGTCGCCCCGTGAAGCGACCTCGACCAGCTGCTCGGCCAGCATGAAGCCGAGCACTTCGCGCAGCACATTGATCGACAGGCGCAGCTTGCCGGTCAGCACAGGCAAATGCATTTTGCCACTCGCATACATGGCCTTGGCCACCAGCTCCACGATTAGCGACTGTTCCAGTCCCGTTTCGCGCACGGTCTTCGGCTGGGGCGGCATCCTGATCCCGTCTTCGGACCCGGCAAGGGCGCCGTTGACGGCTGCCGCACTGGCGGCGAGGCTGGCTTCCACTTCAATCATTTTCCTACTCCCGAGCACTGTTTCTGAAAGTCACAAATTGATTTTAGCTACGCATGTCTGGTTCCCTTTGACGCGGAGCAAGCAATTCCGAATCGCAAGTCAGCTGTGGTGCAAGCACATCACGAGCAGGGTGCCGAGCGTAATGGCGACCGCATACGGCATCCCGCCGACACTCTCGGCCGGGGTGTCGGGCGCCAGCCGCACGCCGCCCAGGCGCATCAGCAGGGGGTGCAGCAAGGCGCCGACATTGGCGAAAGCGGCACGGGAACGGCCGCGCGCCAGCACGATCAGCAGCGCCATCACCCCGCCTGCGCAATAGGTGGCCAGGCTGGCCTGGAACACCAGGGCCGGGCCGAGGAAGGCGCCGACGGTGGCCATCAGCTTGACGTCGCCGGCGGCCATGCCTCCGAGCAAATAGAGGGGAAGAAACATGACGAGGCCGAGCGCAAAGCCGGCGAGGTAGGTGGACAACAGTGCGGCGGGATGGGCGGAGGACAAGTGCAGCACCAGCGCGGCGAGCAGGCCGATGGCCAGCAGGCGGTTGGGAATGCGGCGCCGGCCGAGGTCGAACGCGCTTGCCAGTAACAACAGCCCGATGAGCGCCAGGTCCAGATAGATCTTGTTGTGCATGACAAGCTTTCTTCAGACGTGGAGAAATGCTTCCCGGGCGGGGCCCCACCCGGGAAGCGGCCCGCGTGTTTAGATCGCGTCTGCAATCGTGGTGAAGGCTTCGCGCACGCCCTCACCCAGCGTGGTCACTGCCGTGACGATGACGGCGGCAATCAGCGCCGCGATCATGCCGTACTCCAACGCGGTCACGCCCTCTTCATCAGCGATGAACGTACGTACGGCCGAGAAAAATGTGCTCATGACAAAACTCCTTTAGTGTGGATAAGAGACAGAACCCTGACGCGGCTGACATTCCAGTGCTGCGCCATTGAAATCACTATAAATCGCCATTTCGCGCCCCAAATTGACACCGCGCAACTTTTCTAAATGGAATTATTTATTGTTGATTCGAACCAGCTGGAGGGAAATTTGGCGACGGGCGCGCCGGAACGGGGCGGCCGACGGTAGAATCGGCTGGCAAGCGTCCGATTTGGCGCACATTAATTGCCTAATATGCAAAAAGCCATTATCCTGCACAGCGGTTCTTTGGGAATGACCCAGACATGACTTCCAGCTGCGCCTCACTATGGGGTAAAGTACCCATGCGAGGACCGAGAGTGAACGCCCCGCATTTGCTGGCTGCGTGATGGTTGGTTGATTACATTTCTGAGAACGACATGGATTCCCTTCTGAAACACATGGTGGACATGACTGGCCACCGGGATCACACGATGCTCGACATCTCCGTGATTTCGGCGGTTCAGGAATTGGCTGGCGCGACGCAAACGCGCGTGCTGACCATTGTCACCGTGCGCGGCAAGAAGTTCGTGCGTTCACGCGCCATCATCTGCGATGGCGACCCGGCCCGCATGGAAGACCATCCCGACGCCAATGTCGGCGACCCGATTTCCCAGTTTCCCGAACTGGCCGCCTGCCTGGCCAACCACGGCGCCGGAGCCGAAGCGACCACGGCCGACGGCAAGCACACCTTGTATTTACCCATCTGGATCGGCGAAAAGGCCGAAACCTGCCTCGAAATCGTCCGCGCCAGTCCGTACAACCCGGAAACCATCCACGTCATCGGCGGCATCGTCAGCGTGTACCGCAACTTCCAGAATCTGCTCGACTACAGCGAACGCGACTCCCTGACCGGCTTGCTCAACCGCAAGACCTTCGACGACCAACTGGCCAAGATGCTGCAGCAGTCGGCGCTGGAACAGGAAGCGCCCTTGCCCGGCCAGCCCGAACGGCGCCAGACGCTGGAAGAAGAACCGAAGCAGTGGCTGGCAGTCGTCGACGTCGACCATTTCAAGCTGGTCAACGACAAGTTCGGCCACCTGTACGGCGACGAGGTGCTGATCTTGATCGCCAACCTGATGACGTCCTCGTTCCGCTCGCAAGACCGGGTATTCCGTTTCGGCGGCGAGGAGTTCGTCGTGCTGCTGCGCTCCACGACGCTCGACAACGCGCAGAAAATCATCGACCGCTTCCGCACCAACGTTGAAGCGAATGTATTTCCGCAGGTGGGCCAGGTGACCGTGAGCGTCGGCTTCGTCGCGATCAGCCCGTACGAGTCGCCCGTTAACATCCTGGGGCGTGCCGACCAGGCGCTGTATTACGCCAAAAGCCATGGCCGCAACCAGGCCTGCCATTACGACCAGCTGGTGTCCGGCGGCCTGCTCGAAGCGGCGGCCTCGAATGACACCGCCGAGTTCTTCTAGGCGGGCACCGGGCATGCATCGGTTCCTATAACTACATGGAATTACGCCAGCTGCGCTATTTTGTTGCCATCGTCGATCACGGCTCCCTGTCGCGCGCCGCGCTGGTGCTGCACGTGGCGCAGCCGGCCCTGACCCAGCAACTGCGCCAGCTCGAAGACGAGCTCGGCGCGCAACTGCTGCACCGCTCAGCCCAGGGCGTGCTCAGTACCGATGCCGGCAAAGTCTTCTACGAACACGCGCAGGCCATCCTCAAGCAGGTGGGCGACGCCCGCTCGGCCGTCACGCAGTCGACCACGCGCCCGTCCGGCAGCGTCACGCTGGGCCTGCCGCACAGCATTTCGGGCGCGCTGGCCCTGCCGCTGCTGCTGGCGGCCCGCGCCCGCTATCCCGAAATAACCCTGCAGCTGACCGAAGAACTGTCGGGCAACCTGGCCGAGCAGCTCAAGTCCGGGCGCATCAACCTGGCGGTGCTGTTCGACGACGGCCAGCTGGGCGCCTTTGCCAGCAGCGCGCTGGTCGAGGAAGCCTTGATGTTCATTGCGCGCACCGGTTCGGCCTGCGGCCCTGCCGGCGCGAGCGTCAGCCTGGCCGACGCGCTGGCCACCACGCTGATCCTGCCCGCCCAGCAGCAGGGCGTGCGTCCGCTGATCGACAGCGTGGCGCGCGGCGCCGGTCTGGCCTTGTCGACCGTCATCGAAATCAATTCCATCGCCATCCTGAAATCTGCCTTGCTGGCCGACATGGGCGCCACCATCTTGCCGCTGGCGCCGCTGCTGGCCGAAATCAATGCCGGCCAGCTGCAGGCGCGCCCCATCCACAGCCCGCCAATGGCGCGCAATGTGAGCTTGTGCGCCTCGCGCAATATCCCGCTGACCAATGCGGCCGCGGCCGTCAAGCGACTGGTGCATGAAGTGACTGCCGATCTGTGCCGCAGCGGGGAGTGGCTGGGCGCAACATTGCTCAAATAGCAGGCAGCGCACAAGGGCCATCAATTTTTCTTATACCCCCATCCCAAATCGCTATTTCCCCTTCCCGCAGCAAGGTCATACACTCCCGCCAAAGTCGTATCCACGACGCCCTCCCCGCGATCAAGGCGCCCACCCGGCGCCGCCTCCGCGGGAAAACACCCGAATACCCTTTGGAGCCCCACCATGCCCTTGACCCCGGCAAGCCGCCTGACGACAGTCACCCTCGACGACAAATACACCGCCACTTCGGGCAATATTTTCCTCTCCGGCATACAGGCGCTGGTGCGGCTGCCGATGATGCAGCGCGAGCGCGACCTGGCTGCCGGCGTGAATACCGCCGGCTTCATTTCCGGCTACCGCGGCTCGCCCCTGGGCGGCCTGGACGAAAACTTGTGGAAAGCCAAGCAGCACCTGGAAGCGCACCACGTCCAGTTCGTGCCAGGCGTCAACGAAGACTTGGCCGCGACCGCGGTATGGGGTTCGCAGCAGGTCGACCTGATCGGCCCGGCCAAGTACGACGGCGTGTTCGCCATGTGGTACGGCAAGGGCCCCGGCGTGGACCGCTGCGGCGACGTCTTCAAGCACATGAACCATGCGGGTACCTCGAAGCACGGCGGCGTACTGCTGGTGGCTGGCGACGACCATGGCGCCTATTCGTCGACCCTGCCGCACCAGTCCGACCACTTGTTCTCGGCCTCGATGATTCCGCTGCTATACCCATGCAATGTGCAGGAATACCTGGACCTGGGCGTGCACGGCTGGGCCATGTCGCGCTTCTCGGGCTGCACGATCGCCTTCAAGGCGCTGGCCGACACGGTCGAATCGTCGGCCTCGGTCGACGCCAATCCCTTCCGCGTTGAAGTGAAGATCCCGCAAGATTTCGTGATGCCCGAAGGCGGCCTGAATACGCGCTTGTCGAACGTCCCGCTGGGCCAGCAAGCGCGCAACCAGGAAGCGCTGATGCAGGACTATAAGATCTACGCGGCGCTGGCCTATGCGCGCGAGAACAAGCTCAATCACGTCACCATCGACAGCCCCAACGCGAAGCTGGGCATCATCGCTTCCGGCAAGTCCTACCTCGACGTGCTCGAAGCGCTGCAAGACCTGGGCATCGACGAAGCGATGGCCGCCGAAGTGGGCCTGCGCCTGTTCAAGGTCGCCATGCCATGGCCGCTGGAGCCGGACTCGGTGCGCGAATTCGCCCAGGGCCTCGAAGAAATCCTGGTGGTCGAAGAAAAGCGCCAGATGGTCGAATACCAGCTCAAGGAACAGCTTTACAACTGGCGCGACGACGTGCGCCCCCACATCGTGGGCAAGTTCGACGACAAGGGCGAATGGGTCGCGCCGCGCGGCGAATGGCTGCTCACCTCCAAGGCCGACTTCTCGGTCTCGCAGGTGGCGCGCGTGATCGCCTCGCGCGTGTCGCGCCTGATCACCGACGAAAAGACCTGCGACCTGATCCGCGCACGCCTGGCCTTCCTCGACGCCAAGGACGCCGTCCTCAAGAAGGCCATCAACACGCCCTTCCGCCCTGCCTTCTATTGCTCCGGCTGCCCGCACAACACCTCGACCAAGGTCCCGGAAGGCAGCTTCGCGCTGGCCGGCATCGGCTGCCACGTGATGGCCACCGCGATCTACCCCGACATGAACAAGCTGACCACCCACATGGGCGGCGAAGGCGCGCCGTGGATCGGCCAGACCCAGTTCTCCAAGGTGCCGCACGTATTCCAGAACCTGGGCGACGGCACCTACTTCCACTCCGGCTACCTGGCAATCCGTGCGGCCGTGGCGGCCAAGGTCAACATGACCTACAAGATCCTGTATAACGACGCCGTCGCGATGACCGGCGGCCAGCCGGTCGACGGCCAGACCTCGGTGCCGATGATGGCCCAGCAGATGGCGGCCGAAGGCATCTTGCGCATCGCGCTGGTGACCGAAGACCTGTCGCGCTACAGCGACCGCTCCACGCTGCCGGCGATCGTCACCCTGCACGACCGCAAGGACATGGACGCGGTCCAGCGCGAACTGCGCGAGCTCGAAGGCGTATCGGTGCTGATCTACGACCAGACCTGCGCGGCCGAAAAGCGGCGCCGCCGCAAAAAGGGCGAGTTCCCCGACCCGAACAAGCGCATGGTCATCAACGACGCGGTGTGCGAAGGCTGCGGCGACTGCGGCATCGAGTCGAACTGCGTCTCGATCCTGCCGAAGGAAACCGAATTCGGGCGCAAGCGCACCATCGACCAGTCGTCCTGCAACAAGGACTATTCGTGCGTGAAGGGCTTCTGCCCGAGCTTCGTCACGGTCGAAGGCGGCGCCCTGAAAAAGACGAAAACCGGCGTCACCAAGAACAACGCCGACGACGGCTTCGGTCCCCTGCCCGAGCCAGTCCTGCCGAGCGTCGAGCAGCCCTACAACATCCTGATCAACGGCATCGGCGGCACCGGCGTGATCACCGTCGGCGCGCTGATGGGCATGGCAGCCCACCTCGAAGGCAAGGGCGCGTCGGTGCTGGACATGACCGGCATGTCGCAGAAAAACGGTTCGGTCACCTCGCACGTCAAGGTCGCCCAGTCGCCGGACCACCTGCGCGCCCAGCGCATCGCCACTGGCGAAGCGGATCTGATCCTCGGCTGCGACATGCTTACCGCTGGCGCCCAGGATGCGATCTCCAAGATGCGTCCGGGACGCACCATGGCCGTCATCAACCTGCACGAGCAGCCGCCCGGCACCTTCGCCCAGAACGCCGACTGGCAGTACCCGGTTGCCGAAGTGCGCGCGCTGATCGCCGAATCGGTGGGCGAAAACGCCGCCGACTTCATCGACGCGACCAAGCTGGCCACCGCGTTGATGGGCGACTCGATCGCCGCCAACCTGTTCATGATGGGTTACGCCTGGCAGAAAGGCCGCATTCCGCTGACCGAAGCGGCGCTGCTACGCGCCATTGAACTCAATGGCGTGGGCGTCGAGCCGAACAAGAAGAGCTTCCTGTGGGGCCGCCGCGCCGCCGTGGACCTGAAACGCGTGGAGAAGGTCGCCACGCCGACCCAGGCCATCGTGGTACAGATGCCGGTGTCGCTCGATAACGTGATCAACAAGCGCGTCGAATTGCTGACCGCCTACCAGGACAGCGCGTACGCGGCGCTGTACTCGGAACTCGTAGCCAAGGTACGCGCGGCCGAAACCGCGCAGGGCCTGGGCAACAAGCTCTCGACGGCCGTGGCCAAGTACTACTTCAAGCTGATGGCCTACAAGGACGAATACGAAGTGGCGCGCCTGTACACGGACGGCCGTTTCGTCGAGCAATTGCAGTCCCAGTTCGAAGGCAATTTCTCGGTGAAGTTCAACCTGGCGCCGCCGCTGTTCTCCAAAAAAGACGCGAAAGGCCATCTGATCAAAGCCGAGTTCGGCTCCTGGATGTGGAGCGCATTCAAGCTGCTGGCCAAATTCAAGGGCCTGCGCGGTGGCGCATTCGACATTTTTGGCTACACTGAAGAGCGCAAGATGGAACGCGCGCTGGTGGTGGAATACCGCGAGATGGTCGAAGGCCTGGTCGGCAAGCTGGCATCCGACAACCATGGGGTGGCGGTAGAATTGGCCAACTTGCCGGAGCAGATCCGGGGCTTCGGACACGTCAAAGAGAAGAATGTGGCGGTTTTCCGGACGGAAAAGGCCCGTTTGCTGGGCGAAGCAGCCAAGAAACGCGCCGCCTGAAACGACGTACCCGGCATCACTTGACGTTAACGTAAACGTCATATACCGTACAAGATCGAACCCGCAAGGAAAACCATGAACGATTTGACCCCCGCCGCCAAACTGAACCTGCCCGAGCAGCCCAAGCTCGCCAACAAGGTGCGTTTCGTTACCGCCGCATCGCTGTTCGACGGCCACGACGCCTCGATCAACATCATGCGCCGCATTTTGCAGTCGAACGGCGTTGAAGTGGTCCACCTGGGCCATAACCGCTCGGTCGACGAAGTCGTCACCGCGGCGCTGGCCGAGGACGTGCAGGGCATCGCCATCTCGAGCTACCAGGGCGGCCACGTCGAATACTTCAAGTACATGATCGACCTGCTCAAGCAGCGCGGCGGCGCCCATATCAAGGTATTCGGCGGCGGCGGCGGCGTGATCGTCCCCGACGAAATCGCGGACCTGCATGCCTACGGCGTGACGCGCATCTTCAGCCCCGAAGATGGCCAGCGCATGGGCCTGGTCGGCATGATCCAGTCGATGATCCAGGCCTGCGACATCGACCTGTCCACCTATTCACCGACTACGTTGGCTCCGCTGCAAACGGGCGACGTGGCCTCGCGCCACCGTCCGCTGGCCCAGCTGATCACCGCGCTCGAAAACGACAAGGCCGCGCCGGAACTGCGCAAGGCCATCAGCGACGCCGCCGTTGGCCTGGCAGTGCCGACCCTGGGCATCACCGGCACGGGCGGCGCGGGCAAGTCCTCGCTGACCGATGAACTGATCCGCCGGATCCGCCTCGACCAGGGCGACGCGCTCAATATCGCGATCATTTCAATCGACCCGTCGCGCCGCAAATCGGGCGGCGCGCTGCTGGGCGACCGCATCCGCATGAACGCCATCAACCCGTGGGCCGGCGGCGCGCGCGTGTTCATGCGCTCGCTCGCCACGCGCGAAGCGGGCTCCGAAATCTCGGCCGCGCTGCCGGACGTGATCGCCGCCTGCAAGGTGGCCGGCTTCGACCTGGTGATCGTCGAGACCTCCGGCATTGGCCAGGGCGACGCCGCCATCGTGCCGCACGTGGACGTGTCGATGTACGTGATGACGCCGGAGTTCGGCGCCGCATCGCAGCTGGAAAAAATCGACATGCTCGATTTTGCCGATTACATCGCGATCAACAAGTTCGACCGCAAGGGTTCGCTCGACGCCCTGCGCGACGTGGCCAAGCAATACCAGCGCAACCGCGAAATGTGGACCAAGCGTCCGGAAGAAATGCCGGTCTACGGCACCCAGGCGTCGCGCTTCAACGACGATGGCGTGACCGCACTGTACCACGGCCTGCTGCCGAAGCTGGCCGAGTTCGGCCTCAAGACGGCGCCGGGCAAGCTGGCCAATATCGATATCCGCCACTCCAGCGGCAAACACGTGATCGTGCCGCCTGCGCGTGCGCGCTACCTGGCCGAAATCGCCGATACCGTGCGCGGCTACCACAAGACAACGGCCAAGCAGGTCAAGCTGGCGCGCGAACGCCAGCAGCTGACGGAAGCGAAGCGCATGCTGGCCGCCGCGTCCAAGAGCGCCGACTTCGACGACCTGATCACCGAGCGCGACCACGGGATGGACGCCAACTCCAAGAAGCTGCTGGCCATGTGGCCCGACATGCAGGCCGCGTATGCGGGCGACGACTACGTGGTCAAGATCCGCGACAAGGAAATCCGCACACGTTTGGTTTTCAACACGCTGTCGGGCACCAAGATCCGCAAGGTGGCCCTGCCGCGCTACGAAGACCACGGCGAAGTGCTGCGCTTCCTGATGCTGGAAAACGTGCCGGGTTCGTTCCCGTTCACGGCCGGCGTGTTCGCGTTCAAGCGCGAAGGCGAAGACCCGACCCGCATGTTCGCCGGCGAAGGCGACGCCTTCCGCACCAACCGCCGCTTCAAGCTGGTCTCGACCGGCATGGACGCCAAGCGCCTGTCGACCGCGTTCGATTCGGTCACCCTGTACGGCGCCGACCCGGCCATCCGCCCCGACATCTACGGCAAGGTCGGCAACTCGGGCGTATCGATCGCCACGCTGGACGACATGAAGGTGCTGTACGACGGCTTCAACCTGTGCAGCCCGAGCACCTCGGTGTCGATGACCATCAACGGCCCTGCCCCGACCATCCTGGCGATGTTCATGAATACGGCCATCGACCAGCAGATCGACAAGTTCGTGGCCGAAAACAGCCGCCAGCCGACTGCCGACGAAACCGCGAAGATCCGCGCCTGGGTGCTGCAGAACGTGCGCGGCACGGTGCAGGCCGACATTCTCAAGGAAGACCAGGGCCAGAACACCTGCATCTTCTCGACCGAGTTTTCGCTCAAGGTCATGGGCGACATCCAGGAGTACTTCGTGCACCACCTGGTGCGCAATTTCTACTCGGTGTCGATCTCCGGATACCACATCGCCGAAGCGGGCGCGAACCCGATTTCGCAGCTGGCGTTCACGCTGTCGAACGGCTTCACCTTCGTGGAAGCCTACCTGGCGCGCGGCATGCACATCGACGACTTCGCACCGAACCTGTCGTTCTTCTTCAGTAACGGCATGGACCCGGAATACACGGTGCTGGGCCGCGTGGCACGCCGTCTGTGGGCCGTGGCGATGCGCGACAAGTATGGCGCCAACGACCGTAGCCAGAAGCTCAAGTACCACGTCCAGACCTCGGGCCGCTCGCTGCACGCGCAGGAGATCGACTTCAACGATATCCGCACCACCTTGCAGGCGCTGATCGCGATCTATGACAACTGCAACAGCCTGCATACCAATGCCTACGACGAGGCGATCACCACGCCAACGGACGAGTCGGTACGCAGGGCATTGGCAATTCAATTGATCATCAACCGCGAATGGGGCCTGGCGAAGAACGAGAACCCGAACCAGGGCTCGTTCATCATCGACGAACTGACCGACATGGTCGAAGAAGCGGTGCTGCAGGAATTCGAGCGCATCGCCGAACGCGGCGGTGTATTGGGCGCCATGGAAACCGGCTACCAGCGCGGCAAGATCCAGGAAGAGTCGATGCTGTACGAGCACCAGAAGCACGACGGTACGTTGCCGATCATCGGCGTGAACACCTTCCGCAATCCGAAGGCTAACGACACGCCGCAGAAGATCGAACTGGCGCGCTCCACGGACGACGAGAAGCAGTCGCAGCTCGCGCGCCTGGACGACTTCCACCAGCGCCATGCGGCTGAATCGCCGGCAGCGCTGGCGGCACTGCAGCAGGCCGCAATCGACAATGCCAACGTGTTCGAGAAGCTGATGGACGCGGTGCGGGTGTGCTCGCTGGGCCAGATCACCACCGCCCTGTTCGAAGTCGGTGGCCAGTACCGCCGCAATATGTAGTCTGGCAAAATCAGGAAAGCCCGCTTGCGCGGGCTTTTTTTTAACCCTTTTTTCGGGCGATCCAGTCGTCGACGACGCCTTCCAGCACGGTCAGCGGCAACTCGCCATGGCCCAGTACCTCGTTGTGGAACTGCTTGAGATCGAAGCGTGGGCCCAAGGCTTTCCTGGCACGTTCGCGCAAGGCGAGAATTTTCAGCATGCCAACCTCATAGCCGAGCGCCTGGCCCGGATCGACAAAGTAGCGCTCCACTTCCGACACCACTTTTTCTTGATCCATGCCGGTGTTCTCGACCATGTAGGCGATGGCCTGCTCGCGCGTCCAGCGCTTGCTGTGAACTCCCGTGTCAACCACCAGGCGCGAGGCGCGCAGCATCTCGTAACTCAGGCGGCCCAGCGCATCGAGGCCCTCGTTGCCGTGACCGAGTTCGCCAGCCAGCTTTTCGGCATACAGTGCCCATCCTTCCGTGTATGCGGTAAACGAGATGACTGTCCGGAAAAACGGTACGTCCTGCATATCCTGGGCGAGCGCCGCCTGAAAATGGTGTCCCGGAATACCCTCATGGTAGGCCAGCGACTTCATCGCAAATTTGGGTGTCTCGCCAGGATTGCGCATATTGGCGTTGAAGTAGCCGGGGCGCGACCCGTCCATGGCGCCCGGGCTGTAATAAGCCAGTGGCGCGGTGGCCTGCGCGTACTCGGGCACCGCTTTGACCAGCACGCCCAGTTTGGGTCGCATGTCGAATGCCGCATTCATGCCTTTGTCGATGTCGCTCAGGATGTCCTGATAGCGCGCCAGCATCGCCTTCCTGCCATCCGGCGTATTTGAAAACTGCTGCTCGGCCCTGCTGGACAGGCGCTGGACGCGCGCGCCAGTCGAGCCCCCGTTCAAGCCCTGTGCTTTCAGTATCACATCCATTTCCGCGGCCACGCGCGCCACCTCGGCCAGGCCGATGTCGTGCACCTGCTCGGGCGTCATGGCGGTCGTCGTGTGATAGCGCACCTTGTAGGCGTAGTAGGCATCGCCCTGCGCCATGCTCCATGCACCGTCATTGGCCTGCGTTTTTTGCTGCAGCGATGTGAAGTGGCTGATCAGCGAGCGATAAGCGGGATAGACGCCGCTGTCGATGGCCTTGGCGGCGGCGGTCAGCAAAGACGCGCGCGCGTCCTGGTCGAGCTCCGCGGCCGGGATTTTTTTCAGCTTCTCGGCAAATGTCACGAACAGGATGTTCTCGCGCGGCGCCGGCGCGATGAAGCCCTTCATTTGGGCCAGGACTTTATCGATCGTAAAGCGCGGCGGCAGGATGCCCTTTGCCTCGCTCAGCGCCATTTGCTGGCGCGTTTGTTCAAATTTCTGCGGGAACTTCATCAACCGTGCGATGTAATTGTCGGCATCGGCCCTGCTTTCCACCTCGTGGACGTTGACCATGAAATCAGGAAGGGTGCTCTGCACACCGTCATTCTGGTTGACCGGGAAATCATGGTCGCGGAATCGCTCCCCGTCGACCCGCGACTGCAGGAAGTGCACCAGGGTATCGAAGGACAACTGGCCTTCGCGATTCATGCCGGCGCGGTCGTAGCGCCTGAGGGTAGCCAGATCCTGTTTCACGCCATCCATCAGCGTTTGCTGGGCCGCCGGCGACACGTCATCGAACTTATCGCTGTGAAAATCAAGGAAGCCGGGAAGGATGTGCAAAGTGGACAGCATCTCCGGGCTTTTCAAGGCGTAGGCGGCAAACACGCGCGTGTAGAACAGGTCGATAGTGACCGGCTTGAAGTACCAGGTATGCGCGAGCAGGATGCTGGCCAGTAGCACGAGGGAAAAAAGGAGTCCGGAGGTCCACTTGGCGACACGTTTCATACTTTCCTTGTTGTCATGTAAAGATCAAGGAAGGCAGGGTAATGATCGCCACCGTGGCGATCAATGTACATATGACGAATGGTGGACTGGCGACGATCAGCGGGCCGTATGCGCGATAAACGGGACAAGCTTCAGGCCTCGTCCGGCTCACCATTGCCGATCAAGCCGGGCGAGTCGCGCAGCCATTCGGCCAGCTGGTCGTCCTCGATCTCGTAGACGCCGCGGCCCGCCTGGTAGATGATCTGTTCGTTCACCAGCCGTTCAACGGCGATCTGCACCTGGCGCGTGGTCAGCGGTTCTTCCTCGATGCCGACCGCCAGCGCCAGCCGTCTGCGCGTGTCGTCGGTGTAGAGCGGCAAGCGCTCGATCACGGCGCGCATCACTTCCCGGTCCAGCGGGCGCATCTCCATCAGCCTTTGCACATAGCCCGAGGCGTCACGCGATTCGAGCAGCACCTGCTGCGCAATGGCGACGATGTCGGTGCCGCCGATTTTCATCAGGCGCTCGACCGCGTCATGGAACAGTCCTGGCGTATTGCTCAACGCCGCGAACGCCGCATTCGCTTGCGCCAGCGGGACCGCGCGCCCGGTCGCCTGGGTGAACGAGTCCATGATGAAGGCCACGAAGCGTTCGTCGAGGTCCGGAAAATCGGTGGTCTGGCTGAACTGGAACAGCGGGGCCTTGATTTGGCTGAACATCATCTGCAGGCGGTTGCGCGACGAACCGGTAAAGACCGTTTTCACCGCCTTCTTGCGCACGTCGAGCGTGGTGCGCAGCGCCGCCACCAGCTCCTGGAACTCGGGCTTGGCCAGGTGCTGGATTTCGTCGAGCGCGATGAGCACCTTGCCCTTGGACGCGGCGATCACCGCGTCGACCAGGTCGGGCAGGCTTTGCAGCGCGGCCTGGCTGCTGGCGGCGCGCGCGTTGAATTCGGCTTCCGCCTTGACCTTGCCGATCGGCCCGGCATTGATTTCCAGGCTGGTTTTTTTGAGCGGACGGAATAATCGGTCCTGCAATTTCTCGCCGAAGGTCTTGGGCTTGGCGGCGTTGGTCAGCGCCAGCAGCAAGGACGCGAGCGGATCGGAGCGGTTCTGCCACATGCTGCAATAGACCGTACGGTAGCCGGCGGCCTCGGCTGCGGGCAGCAAGTCCTCCAGCACGAACTCGGTTTTGCCCTTGCGCCTGGGCGCAAACAGCACCATCGACGAGATCAGCCCGGCCTGCAGAGTCTCAAGGTAAGCCGACGCAAGATCAGCGCGCGGGTAGTGCCAACTGATGATTTCCTGGGGATTTACCATGCTTTATCACTCCGGACTGTAATTACCATCACTTATTGTAATCGATGGTAATCGCGGCCTACAAGGTCCGCACAAGCCAGATCCACATTGGCATCGTTGCGATGCAGCCAATGCTCGAGAGTAGGATTGCCGAGCTCACTTGCGCAGGATTCTTGCCGTCGGCCTGCACCAGTGCGGCAGCGTTGACGCCCACCGGGCAAGAAGCAATAACCACAAGCACGGCCGCAGCGGGCGCCGGCAAGCCAAACACGTACAGCGCCATGCCCAGCACGAAAGTTGGCAGCACGACCAGCTTGGCGACGACGGTAGTCATAGTCTCGGTCCAGTTCAGCACCCGGAAGGTGGCCAGCGAGGCGCCCAGCGCCAGCAGTGCGCACGGCAGCGCTGCCGCCGACAGCATCGCCAGCACGCTTGCGACGGCCGGCGGCAAGGCCACACCGATGAGATTGCAAGCGAGGCCCAGCATCAGGCTGAGGACGATGGGACTCTTCACCGCGTTCAGCAGCGATTCCAGCACGTGACTTCCCTGGGACGCGAGATAGTACAAGGAAAACGCGGCCAGGCCATGGAAGGCGATCACAGGAAACGCGACGAACACCGTATTCGAATAGCTTGCGGCCAGCGCGCGCCGCGCACTGCCGGTATCGCGTCGGGCGCAGGCCCGAACTGCCAGCCGGCGGCCATGATGCGGGTGCGCGCCAGCAGGCAGCCCAGTCCCGCCAGCAGGAACAGCGGCAGCAGCAGGCCGAACAGCATCACCGCTTGCAGGGCCCGACCGTCGCGCCGGGCAGCAAGGTTGGCTGCCACAGTACCTGCAGCGTGGCCGGATCCTCGCCGCCTACCACGGCCATCAGCATCTCGATCATCGTGGCGCCGGCCTTGTCCGAATCGGGCTGGTCGATCGTGGTCACGTTCGAGCCCACCAGCGAATCTTCAACGCTGCCCCAGACGATGACGGACATCTCGCCGCCGATGTCGATTCCGGCGTCGAGCAGCGCGCGCACCGCGCCCACCCCGCACAGGTGGTTGTCGACGATGACCGCAGTCGGCCGCGGCGAGGTGGCAAGCAGCTGCTGCATGGCCAGGTAACCGGAGCGCCGGTCGAGCGTATTGTCGACCATGTGCAGCGGGTCAACCGCGAGGCCGGCCTTCCCCATGCTGGCCAAAAAGCTGTCCCTGCGCTGGCGCGCAAAGTTAAATTCGAGCGGGGCGCTGATCATGGCAATGCGCTGGTGACCAAGGCCGAGCAGCCGCTCGCAGGCGAGCCGGATCCCGGCTTCATTGTCGTAGTCGAACCACGCATACGGCTGCTTGAGGTCAGTGCGACCGTGCGCGACGAACGGAAAGCCCTTCTTGACCAGGTAGGCGATGCGCTCGTCATGCACCCGCGTGCGGCTGACCACCAGGCCGTCGACGCGGCGTGCGCGCACCATCTGTTCGTACGACGGCAGTTCGTTCTGCGGCGAGACCGGCGCGATGATCAGGTTCATCCTGCTCTTTTCGAGCACGGCCGACATGCCGCCGACCACCCCCAGGAACATCGGGTCGCCCAGGTCGCTCGGCAGCAGCGGATAGATAATCCCGAACACATTGGTACGGCCCACGGCCAGGCTGCGCGCCATCGGATTGGCTTCGTAGCCGGCCGCCTTGGCAGCGGCCAGCACCCGCTCGCGGGTCAGTACGTTCACTTCCGGATAGCCGTTCAATGCGCGGCTGACTGTGGTCTTTGAAATCCCGAGGGTACGGGCCAGGCTCTTCAGATTCATGTTTTATTAACAATATGATATCAGTGCAGCCCGCGATTATAGCAATGTAATTACGGTAAGCGGTCAACCTGGCGCTTGAAAAGGTAGAGCGTGACCAGGACCAGCAACATGGGCACCAGGGTCAGGTAAAAGGCATGCTGTCCGCTGGCGTAGCCAAACACATAGCCGGTGAGCATGCTGCCGGCAGTGCCGCCGAGCGCCGAGAAAATCACCAGCAGCCCGGTCATTGGTGCATGCTGGTGCGTCGGCAGGGAACTGAGCATCACCGAAGTGACGCCGGGATAGATCGGCGCCATGCACAGGCCGATCAGCGGAAACAGGAAAGTGGCCACCGGTGCGCTCGCCCAGGTCACGCCGGGATCGGCCACGATACCGCGCGTCAGGGGCAGTACCAGCAGCAGCACCGCGGCCATGCCGAGCACGCAGGCGTTCATGACCGGATACCAGTTCAGGCGCCGCAGGATGACTCCGGCCGACAGGCGTCCAAGCGCCAGGCAGGCGGCGAAGATGCTGCCCGCTTGCACGCTCATGGCCGGCGGCAGCTTGAGGACGTCGTTGTTGAAGGTCGGCAGCCAGGCGCCGACACTCTGCTCGATCAGCACATACAGGAATGCGGTCAGCACGAATACGCACACCAGCGGCTTGAAAAATAGCTGCAGCATGGCGACGAAATCGTCACGGCGGCTGCGCCCCTTGGGCAACTGCGCTGCGCGCTCGTCGAAAGGTGTGGAGAGGACCAGCGCAAACGTGATCGCGCACAGCAGCGCCAGCACCCAATACACCTGCAGCCAGCTTTGCGACTTCGGGTCGGCGTCGATGAAGAAGCCGAATATCCAGGCGGCGCTCAGCACCCCGGCCATGAACACGCCTTCGATGGTGTTCATGATGCTGGCGTGGTGACGGCGGTCGGTGGCGATCAGGCCCAGCGTCGAATACACCGACACCTTGACCAGCGCGAAGGCCACGCCCACGCACAGGAACAGCAGCTTGGCGGTCCAGAAGGCCGGCAGCAGCGGCATCGCGATGCAGGCGCAGGTGACCAGCGCCAGCGCCGCCAGGATGGCGTTCTTGTAGCCGATGCGCGGCAGGAAGGACGCGAGCAGGAAGGACACCACCGCGATCGGCAAGTCTTTGAAGCCTTCCAATATGCTGGCGGCGGATTTGCTCACACCGTAGTTGCCGATGACCTGGAGGATCACCGTGCCAAGGCTGTTAAGCAGGATCGCAAATACAAAGTAGATCAGAAAGAGCGCTGCCATCAGCCGCTGGTTTTTCACGCTCTCTCCTGTGTGCGTTTATTCGAGTGGCGACTCAATCGACCTGTGTCCACCAATGCGACCCGGCCTGCGGCTGCTTCAGGTCCAGCGCGGCCCCCATTTCCGGCGTTGCCATCAGCACCCCGCGCTGCTGTGCCAGCGCGGCGATGCGGTCGAACGGCTCGCGCCAGGCGTGCAGGCCAAGGTCGAAGGTACCATTATGTACCGGCATCAGCCATTTGCCCTTCAGGTCGATGAAGGCCTGCAAGGTTTGCTCCGGCTGCATATGGACATCGGGCCATTGCGCATCATAGGCCCCGGTTTCCAGCATGGTGACGTCGAACGGGCCGTACTTCT
The DNA here is from genome assembly GCA_040388275.1 of Pseudomonadota bacterium. GTDB lineage: Bacteria > Pseudomonadota > Gammaproteobacteria > Burkholderiales > Burkholderiaceae_D > Telluria_A. The sequence goes on along the minus strand of JAZKCA010000017.1, from coordinate 112,265 downwards.
CGCCGATGGCCTTGAAGCCATCGAAGTAACCGGTGTCGCCGCTGAAGAACACGTTCAGGCCCTGGTACTGGATCACCCACGACGCCCACAAGGTCTTGTTGCCGTCGCTCAGGCCGCGCCCGGAGAAATGCTGGGCCGGGGTGGCAACCAGTTTCACACCGCGCACCTCGGTCGACTCCCACCAGTCCAGCTGCCGTACTTTGGCCGCGCCCACGCCCCAGGCGATCAGGCGGTCGCCCACGCCCAGCGGGGTGATGAAGTGTTCGGTCTTGCCCGCGAGCGCCATGATGGCGCCATGATCGAGGTGGTCGTAATGGTCGTGCGACAGGATCACCGCCTTGATGGGCGGCAGTTCCTCGATGCTGATCGGGCTATTGTGGAAACGCGCGGGACCGGCCCACTGGACCGGCGAAGCGCGCTCCGAAAACACCGGATCGGTCAGGAAAAATTCATTGTGTATCTTCAGCAGCAAGGTCGAATGACCGAGGCGGAACAGGGTATTGTCAGGCGCAGCCATCAATTGAGCGCGAGTAAGCGCTTGCACCGGAATCGTTCCGGACGGGACCGTGCCCGGCTTCTTATTGAAGGCAAAGACCCATGCCAGCTTCACATTCTCGGCGAAACTGAGGCGCTTCATGGCCGCGGGATTGCGGAATTTGCCATCGCTGAACTGCGGCGAGGTGTGGGCCGGAAGGTCGTCGGCGGCAAGGGTGCAATAGCTCATGGTCAAGAGTGTCCCGATAAAAAGAATGCTGAGAAGGATGCGGCGCATGGCAAGTCCGATCTAAATGTACACTACACAGTGTAGTTTCATTTTTTGGAAAAGTAAACTCCCCGGTGTAAAATACCTGCATGACCGCTCCCCAACGCCTGACCGACCGCAAACGCCTCGCCATCCTTGACGCGGCCGCCGACCAATTCCGCGCCCACGGATTTGAAGCGAGCAGCATGGACAAGATCGCCGCCCTGGCCGGGGTCTCCAAGCGCACGGTCTACAACCACTTTCCCAGCAAGGAGGAACTGTTCGCCGAAACCCTGGTGCAGTTATTCCACAATAGTGCGGCCATCCTGGAGCTGCCCTACCGGCCCGACGCGCCGCTGCGCGAGCAATTGCTCGAACTGATACGCCTGAAGGTGGCCACCCTGGCCGACAGCAATTTTCTGGCCTTGTCGCGGGTGGCGATCGCCGAAGCCGTGCATGCGCCGGAACGGGCGCGCGCCATCGTGGCGCGACTGGGCGAACGGGAGGAAGGCGTGAGCGCCTGGATCCGCGCGGCCCAGGCCGACGGCAAGCTCAAACCGGTGGATCCGGCCTTTGCGGCCGCGCTGCTGCAAGGCCAGGTCAAGGCCGTGGCGTTCTGGCCGCAGGTGACCATGGGCGCGCCGCCGCTCGAGCCTGCAACGCAGGCCCAGTTGGTCGATGCGGCGGTCAGTATGTTCCTGGCGTATTTTTCTCAGACAAAGCAGACCGCGTAGACCGGCGGCATGGTGGTCGACAAGGTGTGCCAGCGCGCGCCGGCGTCGCCCGAGATCCACACCCCGCCCGTGGTCGAGGCCATCAGCAGGTCGTTGCCGTCGTTTGACACCGCCAGTCCGTGGCGATACACCAGGTCGTAGCACTGTTGCTGCGGCAAGCCCTCGCGCAGCACGGCAAAGCTTTGACCGCCGTCGCCGGTGCGGGTGACCGCCATGGCGGTGTCGACCGGGATGCGGCGCTGGTCCGCCTCGGCCGGCGCGAACCAGGCGGTATTGCCGTCGCGCGGATGCACCGCCACCGCAAAGCCGAAGTGCGATACCGGCGCCTTTGTCACTTCCTGCCAGTGCCTGCCGTTGTCGAGCGAGCGCCAGATGCCGTTATGGTGCTGGCACCACAACAGGTCGGGCTGGGCGGCGCAGCGCACCACGCGGTGCGGGTCCTGCACTGCTTCGTTCTCGTTCAGTTCGGGCGGCATGTAATCGGCGCGCATGCCGGTCGACGACACCGTCCAGCTGTCGCCGCCGTCCTCGGTGCGCCACACGCCGCCGCAGGACACGCCCACCAGGACGTGGCGGCTGTTGCGCGGATCGACGCAGATGCTGTGGATGCCGGGCACGTCGTATCCGCCGCCGAACCATTCGCTGCGCTGAGGCACGTCCCACAGCGCGCGCACCAGTTCCCACGAATCGCCGCGGTTGTTCGACTTGAACAAGCCGCCCGGCAGCGTGCCGGCCCACAGCACGCCCGGCTCATCAGGCCCGCCGGCTTCCAGCGACCACACCAGCTTGTTTTTCCACTCGACCGGATCGGCGCTGTCGGCGGGCTTGACGGGGTAAGCCGGCGCGGCAATTTCAGTCCAGCTGTCGGCGCCGGGGTCGCGCCGGTGCAGCTTGACGCCGAAGTGGCCCAGGTTCAGCGCGGCGTACAGGCTGCCGTCGCGGGCATCGGCCAGCGCGATCGATACTGGTTCGCCAAGGAAATGGCGTTCGCCCACCTCCCACTGTCCGCCCTGGCGCCGCAGTTCGAACAAGCCCTTGCGGGTTGAAAGGAAAGCGCGTTCGCTCATGTCATCCTCCTGAGAGTGCCTGCAAAATATGGACAGTGGAATCGGGCCGCAGCGGATCGTCGAGCCGGATGCGTTCGACGCTGCGACGCCCGTCGATGAACACCACGACGTTCTCGCGCAGGTGGCCCTGATCGTCGAGAATATAGCCGCGCAAGCGGGGATTGGCGTCGAAGGCGCTCTCGAGGCCCGCGCGCAGGCAGGCCGCACCCGTGTCCACTTGCGGCACGGTGGTGAAGCGGGCCAGCTGCTGCGTAAAGATAAGTCGCGCCATGGCGTCCACGGAAAAAGAATGCACGCCGATTTTAGCGCGGATTATCGTGCCCGTGGCGCTCATGGCCTATGATGGAGGCGTACCCACTAGCGGAGACGAGAATGCCGATCAAACCCGAGGAACTTGCCGCCCTGATGCTGGAAGTGGAAACCGAAGACCCCATCGATTTTGCCGACCTGCCCTTCGGCGAAAACGAACTGCGCGAACTGGTGGCCCTGCACCTGTGCGAAATGGCCGGCGCCATGGAAAACTTCAGCACCGAAGACCGGCTGCTGACCTTGCTGGCGGTATCGGCCAAACTGGTCCTCGAAAACCTGGTGCTGCACCTGCAACTGCTGCGCCGCCACGGCCTGCCGGTCAGCGACAGTGTCGAGGCGCTGCTGGCGCGCCTGCGCAAGCCGGGCGCGGACCCGGCCTGAGCCTATTCAGTGCTGCGGATGCAGCACGACCTTGATGCAGCGCTCCTGCTTGTGCTTGAAAATTTCGTAGCCATGCGGCGCGTCGTCCAGATCCATGTGGTGGGTGATGATGGCCGACGGGTCGATCTCGCCCCGTACCACCCGCTCGAGCAGTGGCTGCATGTAACGCTGCACATGGCACTGGCCGGTGCGGATCGTCAGCGAGCGGTTCATCGCGGAACCGAAGGGAAATTTGTCGCTGAAGCCGCCATACACGCCGGGCACCGACACCACGCCGCCGTTGCGGCACACCATCATCGCTTCGCGCAGCGCGGCGGGCCGGTCCGATTCGAGCCGCAAGCCTTGCTTGACCCGGTCGTAGGCATAGCCGGCGCCCGAACCGTGCGCCTCCATGCCGACCGCGTCGATGCAGGCGTCGGGACCGCGCCCGCCGGTCATCTGGCGCAAGGCGTCGACCACGTCGACCTGGTCGAAATCGAGCGTTTCGGCGCCGGAAATGTCGCGCGCCATGGCCAGCCGTTCAGGGTAATGGTCGATCGCGATGACCCGCTCGGCACCGAGCAGAAAGGCGCTCTGGATGGCGAATTGTCCGACCGGCCCGCAGCCCCATACCGCCACCACGGCGCCAGGGACGATGTCGCAGGCCTCCGCCGCCATGAACCCGGTCGGCAGGATGTCGGACAGGAACAGCACTTTGTCGTCGGGCAGCTCGGGCGGCACCACCAGCGGGCCCACGTCGGCGTACGGCACCCGCACATACTCGGCCTGGCCGCCCGCATAGCCGCCGGTCAGGTGCGAATAGCCGAAGATGCCGGCGGTGGAATGGCCCCACATTTTTTCCGCCAGGTGCGCGTTCGGGTTCGAGTTTTCGCAGACGGAAAACAGCTTCTGTTCGCAGAAGAAGCAGCCGCCGCAGGCGATCGGAAACGGCACCACGACCCGGTCGCCGATCTTCAGGCGCTTGACCTTGCTGCCGATCGCGACCACCTCGCCCATGAACTCGTGGCCCAGGATGTCGCCCTGCTCCATGGTCGGCACGAAGCCGTTGTACAAATGCAGGTCGGAGCCGCAGATGGCGGTGGACGAGACCTTGACGACCGCGTCGCCGGAGTTGAGGATGGTCGGATCGGGGACGTTATCGATGCGCACATCGTGCGCGCCGTGCCAGACGTTTGCTTTCATGATTCGGCTCCTTTGCGAAACAGGCTGGCCTTGAGCGAGCGCTTGCCCTCCGATTGCCCTTTGGTGGTGGGAATTTCTCCCGTTTCCATCAGTTGCTTGAAGCGCCGCAGATCCTGCCGGACCTGGATAGACGGTTCCTCGCCGAACAGCCGGGCCACCAGCGCCCCGGCGCGCCCGGCTGGCGGCTGGTAGCTCATTTCCACCTCGAGCAAGGTGCCCTTGCCGCCCGGCCCCGGCGCGAAGCGCACGCTGCCCGCGTTCTCGACATCGGCCCCCTCGACCGAGCGCCAGGCCAGCAGCCTGCCCGGCTGGTCGTCGGTGATGTCGGCGTCCCATTCAATCTGGCGCCCGGCCGGGCCCTTCGCGCACCAGTGCGAGCGGCGCTCGTCGATGACCTCCACCGACAGCAGGTGCTGCATGAAGGTCGGCAGGCGCGCCAGGTCGCGCCACGATGCATAGCATTCGGCGGGAGTGCGGTTGATGGCGATGGTTTCGCGCACGCGCTGGCCGCCCTGCGGGCCGGACAAGGACTGGCGCGACGGCTTGACGCGCGGCGGATTGCCGGCGCGCAGGTCGAGCGCCGAGACCGAGGCCAGCGCCAGCGCCGTGGAGGCCAGGCGCGCCCGGTTGGCCGACGGGTGCGCGGCGGCGATGCCGAGCACGGTCAGGTCCATCGCGTCGCCGGCCACGCGCGACCAGCGCCAGACCTGGTTGTCGGGACGGCGCAGCAGGCCGACTCCGCTGACGATTTCGCGCATGCCGATGGCGCGCAGCACCAGCGGCCAGTCGGGCAGGCCGGTGGCGCGCGCCACCGCGCGCGGCGCAGCCAGGCTGAGTAGGCCGATGCCGATACTGAACCAGCCCAGCGCGCTGCCAAGGCGCAGCTCGCGTTCGGCGCGCCGGGCGGGCCCCGGCTGCGCGCCATGCGCGGCGTCGCTGGCTTGGGCGCCATTGCCAAGCTCGGGCGCGAGGTCGGGATACTGCCAGCGGCCGGCACGGCCCTGGCGCTGTGATGTACTTTCAGTGGCGTTGCTATCCATGGCAGCTCCTGAACCGAGGTAGGGTTCCTGTTAGTCCCACGGGCGCCGCCGGCGGTTCCCCTGCCCGCCGCCAAAACCACACCCCCGCCGTGCCGCTTTGCGAAAACGCAAACGAACGATGGGCAAGAATGCGACGCCGAGGCGCACTCGGCGCATGGATGAAGTTGCTTTTTAGCCAGCACCCATGTCACTATGCTGGCTCGACTGCCGATCACGGCCGCGCCCCAATTCTGAACGACACCAACCAAGGATGAGCCATGCCCCGTAATGCACACACGCTGACAATCACCGCCGCCGTCGTCTCCGGAGCTTTCTTGCTCAGCGCGGGACTCAGCGGCTGCGGCAAGACCGAGACGGCCGCGACGCTGGTCCAGGAAGCGAAGGCTTACCAGCTCAAGGGCGACAACAAGGCTGCCTTGATCCAGTTGAAGAACGCGGTCGGCAAAAGCCCCGAGGACGCCGAGATCCGCCTCACGCTGGGCGCGCTGTACAACGAGACTGGCGACGCCCTGTCGGCGGAAAAGGAATTTCGCAAGGCGCTGAGCCTGGGCGCGACGCCGGCCAGGGTCATGCCCGGACTGGCCGCGGCCCTGCAGGCGCAAGGGGAATTCAAGAAACTGATCGAGGAAACCGAAGCGGCCAGCGCCAAGGGCGACGCGGTGCTGCTGGTCGCGCGCGGCAACGCCTACCTGGCCATGAACGACCAGGTCAGGGCCAAGGCCTCGTTCGAAGCGGCCTTGCTGGCCAAGCCGGACGACAGCGCCGCGCGGCTCGGCCTGGCCAGCCTGGCCTTCGGCCAGAAAGACCAAGAAGGCGGCAAGCGCCTGGCCGACGAAGCCGTCGCCAAGGACCCGAAAAACCCCGACGTCTGGATGTACAAGGGCATGCTGGCCGGGCGCGAGGGCAAGGCCGAAGCGGCCATCGTGGCCTACGACCAGGCGCTGGCGCTCAAGCCCTCGCACCGCAGCGCCCACGTGGAAAAGGCTTACCTCGAAATCGGGATGGGCAAGTTCGATGCGGCCAAGGCCGACCTCGAGAAAGCGCGCAAGAACAGCCCGGGCAGCGTCATCATCATTTACACCCAGGCCCTGCTGGACTTCACCCAGGGCAAGAACGAGGCCGCGCTCGAATCCGTCCAGAAAGTGCTGAAGGCGATGCCCGAGCACATGCCGAGCACCTTGCTGGCCGGCGCCATCCAGCTCAACCTGGGCCAGCTCCAGCAAGCCGAACTGAACCTCAAGAAATACCTGGACCGCTACCCCAACGTTTTGTACGCACGCAAGCTGCTGGCCTCGACCCAGCTGCGTTCCAAGCACCCGACCGAAGCGGCCGCCACGCTGGCGCCGGCGCTCAAGCAGCCGTCGGACGATCCGCAGTTGCTGGCACTGGCCGGTGAATCGTATATGCAGGTGCGCGACTTCGACAAGGCAGCCGAATTCTTTGGCAAGGCCAGCGTGCTGGCGCCGAAGGCCGCTTCGCTGCGCACCTCGCTCGGCCTGTCCAAGCTGGGCCAGGGCAACAAGGAAGACGCCGTCGCCGAGATGGAAATGGCCACCACGCTCGATCCCAAGTCGCAGATGGCCGGCACCGCGCTGGTGCGCACCGCGCTCGGACTGAAGCAGTACGACAAGGCGCTGGCCGGCGCGCTGGCGCTGGAAAAGCAGCAGCCCGACAATGCGCTGGTGCACAATATGAAGGGCGGCGTGTTCCTGGCGCTGAACAAGCCGGCCGAGGCGCGCGCGAGCTTCACCAAGGCTGGCACCCTGCAGCCGACCTATTTCCCGGCGGTCGCCAACCTGGCCCAGCTCGACCTGACTGAAAAGAAGCCGGTCGACGCCGACAAGCGCCTGCAGGAATTCCTGAAAGTCGACAAGAAGCATATCGGCGCGATGACCGCGCTGGCCGAGCTGTCGGCCGCGCAAGGCAAGACCGCCGAAGCGATCGGGTGGCTGGAAAAGGCCGCCAGTGAAAATCCCGACGTGGTCGAGCCGGGCATGCGCCTGATCGCCATGTATTTGCGCCATGGCGAGAAGGTCAAGGCGCTGACGCTGGGCCGCAAGCTGGCCACCGCCAACCCGACCAACCCCGACCTGCTCGACCAGCTCGGCCAGGCCCAGATCGCCAACGGCGACCCCAGCGGCGCGCTCGAATCGTTCGACAAGCTGGTCAACGTGGCCCCGAAATCGGCCAAGGCCCAGTTGCGCCTGGCCACGGCCCACATGCTGCTCAAGAACGACGCGGCCGCGATCGAGGACATCAAGCGCGCGGTCCAGCTCGAGCCGGACAATCTCCAGGCCCAGCTGGCCATGGTCGACGTGCACCTGCGCAAAGGACAGGCCGACCAGGCCCTGGCCCTGGCGCGCCGCCTGCAAAAGGACCATCCGAAGTCGCCGGTCGGCCAAATGATCGAGGGCGATATCCAGATGAACCAGAAAAAGCCGGAGCTGGCCGTGCGCGCCTACGAGCAAGGGTACGCCCTGGCCAAGTCGCCGCAACTGCTGGTCAAGCTGAGCCAGGCCATGCGCCTGTCCGGCAAGGGCAAGGAAGCCGATGCCCGCGTGGCGGCCTTCGTCAAGGAATTCCCGGGCGAGCCGCTGAGCAGCATGTATCTGGCTGAAACCCAGCTGGCCAACAAACAGATGAAACCGGCCATCGCCAACTTCGAGCTGGTGCTCAAGAAAGCGCCGGGCAATGTGCTGGCCCTGAACAACCTGGCCTGGGCTTACCAGCAGGAAAAGGATCCGCGCGCCCTGCCCACCGCCGAACAGGCCGCCAAGCTGGCGCCGGACAGCCCGCCGGTGATGGATACGCTGGGCTGGATTCTCGTCGAGAAAGGCGATCTCAAGCGTGGTATCGCCGTGCTTGAACAAGCCAGCGCGCGCGCGCCGGACGCCAACGACATCCGCTACCACCTGGCCTACGGCTTGCACAAGGCCGGCGACAAGGCCAAGGCCCGCAAGCAGCTCGAACAGGCGCTGGCCAACGGCCGGCCGTTCGCCCAGGCCGATGAAGCCAGGGAATTGTTGAAGCAATTGTAAGCAGGGGGTAAAACCGCCCATTTCCGGCGCTTGTATGTACGGCCGGAAATGTTAAATATCCATCGGCAATGCTTGTGATCCAGGGCGTGTACGGTTGAGCTCGTTCGCCGTGCTTTTCGTTCCGAAGTAGGTTATTCTTTTACTGAATTGCTACTTTTTTAAGCGAACAGCGCGGTACTGGCGACAACTCGAAAATGCACTGGACAACAACATGCTGCTATGGGATCGGTTTATCGGCAAGCGCGACATCCTCATCCCCTACTTCGATTTCAGTAAGGTATTACGCGGAAATATGGAATCCTTCATCCTGAAGGAAATCTACCGCCTGCGCTACGAAGTGTACTGTCTCGAATGTGCCTACCTTGAAGCCAAGGATTTCGACGAAGGCCTCGAGAGCGACGACTACGACGATTGCTCGATCCATTTCGCCGCCTACACGATGGACCAGAACATTGTCGGCACGGTGCGCCTGGTGCAGCCGCGCGAGGGCCAGCTGTATCCCTTCGAAAGCCATTGCAAGGTGTTTGACGACTTCACCTTGCCGCCGCGCGCCAACGCCGCCGAAATCTCGCGCCTGGTGGTGCGCAAGACCTTCCGCCGGCGCCGCGGCGACTCGATGGAAGGGATCTCGAAAGACTTCGTCGACAAGGGCACCACGGCCAGCATCGTGCCGCCGACGGTGCAGGAAAAGCGCGGCAACAGCCCGCTGCTGTTGCTGGGAATGTACCGGGAAATGTACCGCCACAGCCGCGCCAGCGGGATTCGTTACTGGTATGCGGCGATGGAGCGCTCGCTCGCGCGTTCGCTCGAAAAAATGGGTTTCAAGTTCCTGCCGATCGGGCCCCAGGTGGACTACTACGGACCGGTCACCCCGCACATGGTGGACTTGAACGACCTCAACGAGCGCCTGCGGCAGGACAACAAATTTCTCGCCGCCTGGTTCAACGATGAGCCGATTCCGCTCTGGGTCATGCTCAAGACGATGGTGGGCAACTTGCTGGCGAGCCGTCGCCGGCGCGCCCCGCCGGCGCGCTGATTTGGACGGCCCGCTGCATGGAATACGTTTTTCCCGCACTTGACTATCGCGCCTTCCTCTCGCGCGCTGAATTCGGTTCGCACGAAGAAACGGTCGACCATGTCAACCGGCAAATCTTCCGTTCCTACCAGGGCCAGCGGCCGGGCGAGGTGCCCAACGAGCTGTTCAAGCTGCGCCACGACGTGTACTGCATCGAGCGCGCCTTCCTGAACGCCGACGATTCCTTCGACGGCATGGAGTTTGACGACTACGATGACCGCTCCATCCATTTCGCCGCCTACACGATGGACGAATCGCTGATCGGCACGGTGCGCCTGGTAACGCCGCGCCCGCGCCAGCCCTTCCCCTTCGAGCTGCACTGCAGCACTTTCGACGGCTTCGTCAAGCCGCCGCACAGCCAGTGCGCCGAAATCTCGCGCCTGGCGGTCAAGCGCACCCATCGCCGGCGCCGCGCCGACAGCGTGCAGGGCATTCCCGGCTTCGCGCCGCCCCGCGAAGAGCAGCCGGCGCTCAGTCCCGAAACCGAGCGCCGCTGCACCAATTCGCCGATGCTGCTGCTGGGGATGTACCGCGAAATGTACCGCCACAGCCGGGCCAAGGGGATACGCTACTGGTTCGCCGCGATGGAACGGGCGCTGGCCTGGTCGCTGGCGCGGATGGGTTTTCGTTTCGAGGCGATCGGTCCGGCGGCCGATTACTACGGCGAAGTGACGCCCTACATGTTGGACCTGGGCCAGGTGATGCCGCAGCTGGCGGAAAAAAATCCGCCGCTGGGGGCCTGGTTCGACGAAAAACCGCTGGTGTTCGCCGCCCCCCGCAGCCGCCATGTGCGGGTGCAGGGCGACGGCGCCACGCCGGATGCGTCGCTGCTCGCTAGCGACTGATATCGATCAGCTTGGTCACATGGTTGCGGAAGCTGTGCGCCACCATCACCGGCGAAGCCGGCACCGCCATCCCGGCCAGCATGTCGTGCATCATCGACACCGCCATCGCCGCGACCGTGAAGCTGCCCACTGAAATCTGCGAGGCCGGGCAAGGACGCCCGTCTTCCATGATGGTCAGCGCCTTGGCCACCTGCTCGACCACCTGGCGGTCCAGGTGAGCCCCGATGCGCGCCATGATCTTGCCGAACACCGCCGCGTAGCTGGCGTCGCCTTCGCCCTGGGCGCTGGCCATGTCGTTCTGGATAATGGCCGCCAGCGAAGCCTGGGTATCGGGCGGGAAGTACAGCACCCCGGCGCCGTAGCCGATCGACAGCGCCGTAAATACCGGCTTGCCCTGGGCCTGGGCGCTGGTATGCAAGGCCAGGATCGCCCCCAGGTCGAGGAAGTCGATGGTGTCGAACACGATGTCGACCTGGCTGACCAGGTCGAGCGCATTGCCCTGGTCCAGGTTGGCGTGCACCGCCTCCACCTTCGCTTCCGGGTTGATGCGCAGCAGATGCTTGCGCAGCGCCTGCACCTTCGGCATGCCAACGTCTTCGAAGTCGTAGAACTGGCGGTTCAGGTTGTGGGCGTCGACCGTGTCGCCATCGATCAGCACGAAATGCTGGAAGCCCATGCGCGCCGCGGCGATCGCGGTCGACGCGCCGAGCCCGCAGCCGGCGATCAGCAGGCGCCGCTGGCGGATCAGCGCCTGGGTCTCGCTTTCCACATAGCCGGTATTGCGGGTGACGAATTTATCGTAGTCGAAAACGGCGCTCATGGCGGGCCTCCTGGTATGCGCGCCAGACGGCGCCCGTGCCCGGCGGCCTCGTTGCGCGCTGGTTGGAAAATCCTGTGGCACAAAGGCAATGGTAGAGTAATTCTCATCCATTGGCGAATACTGTTTGACAACAAAATCGTGCTGTCGGTATTCCTTACACCCTGCATCGGACAAAAACCCAAGCCTGTAGGACTGCGCTGATCTAATCCGGCGTTCTTGTAGGAGCACATCCCGTCGTTATTGATCTCCTTGCAACTTTGCCCTCTGTTTACTGACTCATAGCAACCATTTAAATCAAATAGCAACACGCCTGTCGATGTTTCTTACAGTGCATCAATTTGTTGCGTGCAGGCATGTCTAAAAAACCATGATTTTTGATCGCCCTTCGCTATGAGCTGGCGCAATACGGCACCTGAAAAGCGGGCTCTGGCATGCAGATTGCTTAGTCACAGGAACGCGACACCATGACCAAACGCCTCTAACTATCGGAGAGTGAACAAATGAATATCAAGAAAATAGCAGCAGCAATCACGATGGGCCTGGCTTCACTGGCCGCATCGGCTGGCGACCGCGACAGCGTGACCGGCGACATCGAGATCAAGCTCGGCGGCCTGACGACCGAAACCAACCTGACCGCCGGCACCAACGAATCGACCTGGGGTATCGGCTACCTGGAATCGATCGCCTCGTTCTCGAACTTGTCGAAATGGACTTCGGGCACCACCGACGGCTATCTGTACTACATGCTGTACGGTATTGCCGACCTGAGCGTGATTCCACGCCTGGGCGGCGGCTACGACATCTACAATGTCGGCGCCACCGGCGGCGTAGCCGACGGCAAGATCCACCTGGATCTGTACTGGTCGGCCACCCAGATCCCGTCGATCGACCAGTTCAAGAACGCCAATCCTGGCGCCCGCACCGACTTCGACACCTACAGCCTGCTGTCCGGTCTTGGCCCCGCCTACCTGCAGCTGACCTTCGGCGGCGACATCCAGCAGGTCGACCGGGTTGAAACCGGCGTGGACGAAACCACCGCCACCCTGGTCCAGGAAGCCAATTCGCAAACCCTGCCAACCACCGGCAAGGGCAGCTTCTTCCTCGACGTGGTGGGCGGCACTGCCGCGTCCCAGTACGACACCAATGGCCAGGACTTCGGCCATGACATGAGCGGCAACTTCACGCTGCGTCCGAACTTTGGCCCGGGCCGCAATCCGAACTGCTCGGAAGCCGACGTCATGACCGGGGTGTGCTTCGCCGGCCTGGTGAACGATCCGATCATCACCGCCAAGATCCCTGAGCCTGGTTCGCTGGCCCTGTTCGGTCTCGGCCTGGCTGGTCTGGCTGGCCTGCGTCGTCGCCGCAACGCCAAGTAACGCGCGCGCACCCAAGCTGAAGCCGCCCGGCGCCAACCGGGCGGCTTTTTTTATTGGACCGTGCGCGCCGGCTTGGGCGAGATGAAGGCCTTGTGGAGCAGGTGGCGCGCCAGCATCAGCGGCGGCATGCGCAGCCAGTTGCCGCGGATGTACAGCAAGCCGTGGGCCAGCCCCGTCAACGGTCCGGCGCAGCTGTCGTGCATCGGCAGCAGCGCGCGCAGGAACAGCGCATCCATCAGCGCCAGCAACGCCTGGCCGGGGCCGGCCAGCACCAGCGCCGGCGGCACTGCCGTGCCGAGCAGGCGTGCGCTGTAGCGCAGCGCGTAGAACAGCGGGCGCTCGAGCCCGAGTTCGGCCGCGCGCCGCGGCAGCGTTTCCCAGAACGCCGGATCGGCGCCGAAATGGCCCAGCAGCCGGTGCAGGTCGAGCAGGTCGCGCAATGCCTTGTCGAACTCGCCGTCGTAAAACAAATGGGTGGCGCTGTGCAGCACCATGTCGGACGGCGCCAGCACCTTCACCCCCGGGTGGCCGGGCAGCGCCAGCGCGGCCGCGCGCAGCTTGACGGGGTCGGGCCGGGCGGCCGCGGTCAGCGGCAGGATCGCATGGTGCACGTCGATCACGCTGGCACGCCGTACGTGCTGCATCGGCGGGATCTCGTGCATCCAGATTCGGTAATAGCGCTGGTCGTAGTCGTCATCGACGGTGCTGTTCCAGCCGGCCAGCATCAGCGCCGCTTCGGCGTCGGGCAGGATGGCTTTCGGCAGCAGGATGTCGATGTCGGTAAACAGCCGCCCGCGCCCCGCCGGCAAGCCGGCCATCGCATACGCCGCCCCCTTGAGCAAGACCAGAGGCGTGTCGAGCGCGGCCAGGGCGGCCCCGATGCGCTCGACTTCCCAGCGCACCCCGGCGCCATGCCGGCGCAGCAGCATGCCGGCCCATTCCAGGTGGCGGCGCGGCTGGGCCGGCAAAGTGCCTAGCAGCGCCTGCTCCTCGGCCAGGCAGTACAGGGATGCGGTCAGGTTGGACGCCAGCGCCTGGCGCAGCAGCAGGTCCCAGTCGGCCAGCGCCAGGCCGGCCATGCGGGCCGGCTCGCGCAGCACCGTCACCAACAGCGGGAGATCGCTCACGCAGACGCCTCCTGCGCCAGGCGCTCGAACACGGCCAGCGCATCGTCCAGCGCGCTGTAGCGGAAATGGTAGCTGGCGCTGGCGTCGATCAGGCGCCCCAGCGCGTCGAAGCCGGTCGCAGCCAGCAAGCTGTAATTGAAGGCGTTTTCAGCCACCTGCATGAAGGCGCGCCCTTGCGGAATCGGCGCGAGCACGGGGGCCGCGCCTGCCTCGTATTTGGGAAAGATGATCCAGGCCGCGCGCGCCGTCTCGAGCGCGCGCGCCACACTCTCGAGCGGAGCCTTGACGTGCGCCACCGTGCCCTTGTTGGTCTCATGCACCGAACGCGAGAACACGGCGTCCGGGGCGTAGGCGCGGATCACGCCGATCGATGCGTTCTTCAGGCTGATCGGGCGTGGCAGCGGAACAATCTGGCCGTCGGCGAGGCGCACCAGGGTCAGTTCGTCCGACAGCAAGCGCCAGCCGCGGCTGACCAGGGCGGCGCACAAGGTGCTCTTGCCCGAGCCCGGCGGCGCCGGCAGGATGGCCGCGCAACCGTTGCGCTCGACCACGGCGGCGTGGATCACCAGGTAATCGTGGGCGCGGCTCGAGACGCACCAGTTCATCGACCATTCGAACATCGGGAAAGCCTGGTCCACCGGCAGCGGCTTGAACGGGATGTGGCCATCGTGGTCGAACAGGACCTGGCGTCCGACAAAGCGGCGCAAGCCGCCCGAGTGGGCCATGCTGACGTGGAAGTCGGCAAACCCGGGTTCGGCCAGCAGCGGGTAGTCGGCATACAGCAGGTCGATGCCGTCGATCACATGCCCGATATCGGAACGCAGCAAGGTGACGAAGGCGCCGGTGCGCAGGTGGATGCCGGAGCCGGCCAGGCGCCGCTTCAGTTCGGCGCGCCCGAGCGAGGCAACGGTCAGCATGGGGCGGCCTGGATCAGGAAAAAGCCGGCCAGCGTGGCCAGCAGGGCGTCGGCGTCGCGCTCGAAGGCGGCGTCGCGCTCGCGCCCGTGCGCCAGCGCCAGCGCATCGAGCAGCGCGCCGCGGCTGGTCGGGCCGTGCTGCAGTACGCTCAGCAGGTGGACCGCGGAGTCGCCCAGCAAATGGGTGTCGCCCGACAGGTCGTTATACAGGACGGATTCGTCATCGAACTGGCGCAACCGCAGGGCCTGGCCAGGCGTGATACGCCACGCTGCCGGCTGCGCCATTTAGCCCTGGGTGCTCGACAGGTAGTCGACCAGTTTTTCGCGCGTCCACGGAAGGGCGCCGGTGGCAGGCACGTACACGCCGGTGGTATGGATCTGGTTCCACATATTGAGGACCGCCTGGCGGCTCAGGAAAGTGATACGTCCGGTGCACACGTTGAGGTAGGTTGCAAGAATGTGCGCCGCGACATTTTGCTTGTCGAGGTTGCTGCCATCGCTCGCGGTTGGCTTGCCCAACACGGCCATGCAGTTGAAAGCGCCCAGTTCGGTAAGACAGGCGAACACCTTGGAAAACAAGTCCGCAGGCAAGAGCTCGCTCGGCCAGTCTTCCGCGTGGTTCTTCCAGTAGCCTGGCGAAACGCCGGCGCAGGTGACGGTGGGACGGTGACTGTTCAGGTTGCCCGACAATGCGCCGGACGGCGACTTGCACACCAGCGCCATGGCATTGCTGCTGGCCACGGTCATGACCACGCCGGAAACGCCGAGACCGGCGATGCGGCGCCGCGCCGCGCCGCGTGGCGTCAGTGGCGCAATTGCCGGCGCGGCAAGCGGGGCCGCCGTGTTTCCGTTTTGTTCGTGGTCAACCATGGTCTGGTTCCTAAAGTGCACAGGCTGTCCTGGCCCGAATGGTGAGTCGGCGCTACCGGCAGGCAGCGCAGATATTTCCCATTAGGTAAGCAAAATTCATTCCAATGAAACATCCCCATCCTTGTATTTGATTCAAATCAAACACTTAAATGGGGAAATTCGCGAATGTCGATCATTTATCAAGAAGGTAGGGATTTCAGCATGTAAGATCCGCCGACATCCCGTCTAGCCTTAAAAGAAACTTTCCGGGATGATCAGCACGTCGCCAGGGCGCATCGAGATGTTCGCCGAGATGTCGCCGTCCTTGATCAGGTCGTTCAAGCGGACCGGCATTTTCAACATGCGGCCGTTGACTTTGCGGATGATGCTGGCGCCATTGCCGGCGGCAAATTCCGTGACACCGCCCACGGCAATGAGCACATCCATCAGCGACATGTCGCGCCGGTATGGCAAGGCTTGCGGGCGGGCGGCCTGGCCGATCACGCGGATCTGTTCGCCGTAGGTGCCGGTGAAGCCGGTCACGATCACGGTCACCACCGGCTGCTGGATGAACTTGGCCAGCGCCTTTTCAATGTCGCGCGCCAGCACCGTCGAGGTCTTGCCCGACGCTTGCAAGTCTTCCACCAGCGGGGTGGTGATCTTGCCGTCCGGACGCACCGGCACCGACATCGACACTTCAGGATTGCGCCAGACAATGATGTTGATGTTGTCGCCAGGGCCGATCAGGTAATCGTGCATCGGCACGGCGGAGTTGTCGACCACGGCGGCCGGCGCCGTCGCGCAACCGCCCAGCGCCAGCGCCGACAGCGCGAGGGCCAGGCAGGCCAGGCGTTTCATCATGCTCGACATGGTGGTGTTTTGGATAGCGTTCACGTGTTTTCCTGTTGGGAGTAGTGTGACTATGGTCTTTACGACAAACTAGTTACTGTCGCTCAATTGTCTTTTCAATACTAAATGGTGTTCTATTGTAAACCAAAGTATGCCGGGCGGGCGGGCGGGGAGCGCAGATTTATTTCCGTGCAGCGCCTTTTCCTTGCATTAATTCACGCGCATGGACCACCGGGACCGCATACGTGATGCCGCTCGGGTTGGTGATCGCGGTTTCCTTGAGCCCCTTGACGAACACCATGTTGATGATGCCGTACACCAGCCCGGTCTGCGGGTCATACACCGGGCTGCCGCTGTTGCCCGGATAGGCCGTCGCGTCCAGCTGGTAGATCGGGAAGCGGGGCCGTTGCAGGGCGACGATGGCGTTCGCCCCCAGCTTGCCGGAATTGAGCGAAGGCAGCACGATCGGGGTAATGGCCGACAGCAGGGCGCGATGGGTCACCGGGTGCAAGCCCAGCGCCATGCCCAGCGGGAAGCCGGTGAACGCCAGTTCCCGGCCTTCGGCCATGTCCGCGCCCTCGCCCAGCTGCAGCGCCGGCAGCGGGGCGCCGCCTATGGTCAGGTGCGCCAGGTCGTGCTCGCGGTCGCTGCCGACCAGCACCGCCGGGCGGAATTCGACGCGCTCGCCGACCGCGATGACGATGCCCAGGGTTTCCAGCTTTTCGGTGTCGAGCTCGGGCACGACGTGGGCGTTCGTAATCACGTTCAATCCGTCGCCGACAATGAAGCCGGTGCCGACGAAGCGCACTGCGGGGCTGCGGGTTTTCAGGAAGGTGCCGACCCCGACCACCGACTGCTTGACCCGGGCGACGGTGACGGGAAGGTCGGCGGCCCGGGCCGGTGCGAGAACGCAACAGGACAGCAACAGGAAGGACAGGCGCAGAGGGCTCAGAATATTCTCCAGGTAAGGCGGAAATTTTGTTCTTTTCGCATTATATATAGCGTTTTGACCTGAGCAACAATACAATGTGCGAAATCCGGCTTCCAGGGCGGTTGACGCCCCTGTGCGCGGACGATACAGATGATTTATCGATGAGCTTGCAAATTGTTGTATCATGCGCCACAAGTGCTGTTAAATAAACAACGAGATGCCTGCCGACCAGCCGCCCGCCTTGTTGTTCGCGGCACCTGTTGTAGCAAGCGCCGCGGCAGTCAGTTTTTCCCAAATTGCAATTGCAATTGCTTCAGGCGCAAGCGATGATAGCCGACAGGCGCATTGAACCCCGGGCGCACGCGCTCCTACCCAGTTTCTTATGATGGCGAGATCGACAAGATGTCAGAACTGACAGCGGTAATACTTACTTTCTTAAAGGCGATTGGCAAGTACCGCTGGTACGCCATCGTGATTTCATGGACCATCGCCATCATCGGCTGGATCGTGGTGTATTCGCTGCCCAACGACTACCAGGCCTCGGCCCGCGTCTACGTCGACACCCAGAGCGTGCTCAAGCCACTGCTGTCGGGCATGACCAGCCTGCCCAATCTCGAGCAGCAAGTCATGTTCATGCGCCGCACCCTGATCAGCCGGCCGAACGTCGAGCGCGTGATCCGCATGGTCGACCTCGACATCAAGACCAAGGACGTCAAGGAACACGAGAAGCAGATCGACGAGCTGATCGAAAAAATCCGCATCAGCGGCACCGAGCGCGACGACATCTATACCATTTCCTACAACAATCCGAACCCGAAACTGGGCAAGGACGTGGTGCAGTCGCTGCTGACCATCTTCGTCGAGGGCAGCTTCGGCGGCAAGAAGCAGGACAATGAAAAGGCCGTGCAGTTCATCGAAGACCAGATCAAGACCCTGGAAGAAAAACTGACCGTCGCCGAGAACGAGCTCAAGGATTTCAAGATCAAGAACCTGGGCTTGCTGCCACGCGGTTCCAACGATTATTCGAGCAGCATGGTCGAAGTCAACGACCGCCTGAGCCAGGCCAGGCTCGAACTGGTCGAGGCCGAACAGGCGCGCAATGCGATCAAGCGCCAGATCGGCGGCGGCGGCGCGCCCGGCGCCCCGATCGCGATGGCCAATCCGGAACTCGATGGCCGCATCCAGGCGGTCAACAAGAACCTCGATGCGCTGCGCCTGCAATTTACCGAACAGCATCCGGACATCATCACCAGCAAGCGCTTGCTGATCCAGCTGGAAGAAAAGCGGCGCGAAGAAGCGCGCACCCGGGTGCCCAGTTCCGACCCCGGCGCCAGCTACAGCCCGATGTTGCAGCAGCTCAAGGTCTCGTTGGCGGACGCCGAAGCGAAGGTCGCTTCGCTGCGCGCCCGCGCCGATGAATTTGCCGCCCGCGCCAACCGCATGAAGCAGCAAAGCACGGCCGCGCCGGAAGTCGAAGCCCAGCTCGCGCAGCTCAACCGCGACTACACGGTGAACAAGCAGAACCACCAGAAACTGCTGGAGCGGCGCGAACAGGCCAAGCTGTCGGGCGACCTCAGCTCGGCCACCGACATGCTGACCTTCCGCGTCATCGATCCGCCCACCGCGCCGCTGACCCCGGCCGGCCCCCCGCGCGCCCGCTTCCTCTCGATGGTGTTCGTGCTGGCGCTGGCGATCGGGCTGGGCTCGGCCTTGCTGATGAGCCAGTTCCGTCCGACCTTCCTGAGCCAGGCTGCGCTGCGCGACGTGACCGGCCTGCCTATCCTGGGCAGCATCAGCATGAACTGGACGCCGGAACAGAAATCGCGCCACAAGAAACGGCTGTACGCGCTGGCCGCGTCGGTCTTCATGCTGTTTGGTGCGTATGGCGCCGTGATGGCGGCCATCCTGATCAGGCCGATGGTCTGATCCACACGGGGGACATTGTGAGTATTATCGAAAAAGCAGCAAAACGCGAACTTCAACAACGTGAAGCCGCCGCGGTCGCGGCCGCAACACCGGCTGCCGCGCCAGCCCCGCAGGCGAGCGCGCCGGCGGCGCCGGCAGTACCAGTTGCCGCAGCCGCCGCGGCGGCAACCCCGGTGGCGCCGGCAGCGGTGGCCAGTGCGCCGCTCGCCGCCGAACCGGCCCCGCCCGTGCGCCACGCCCGCACGGTCGAACTCGACCTGGCCCACATGCGCGACTCCGGCATGGTCACGGCAGCCGGCGGACGCACCACCCTGGTCGAGGACTTCCGCATCATCAAGCGCCCGCTGATCAAGCGCGCCTTCGCCGAGTCCGCGCCGGGCGAGAAGCCGGGCAACCTGATCATGATCACCAGCTCGCTGCCGGGCGAAGGCAAGACCTATTGCGCGATCAACCTGGCCATGAGTATTGCGATGGAACTGGACCACACGGTGCTGCTGGTCGACGCCGACGTGGCGCGCCCGTCCGTGCTGCGCGTGCTGGGCTTGCCGGCCCAGCGCGGCCTGATGGATTTGCTGCTCGACGACAAGCTCGACCTGTCCGACGTCATGCTGCGCACCAACGTCGACACCCTGTCCATCCTGTCGGCCGGCACCAGCAACCCGCGCGCGACCGAATTGCTGGCCAGCCAGACGATGAGCGCCTTCGTGGCCGAAATCGCCAACCGCTATCCGGACCGGATCGTCATTTTCGATTCGCCGCCGCTGCTGCTCACCAGCGAAGCGCACGTGCTGGCCAGCCACATGGGCCAGATCGTGCTGGTGGTCGAGTCCGAAACCACCACCCAGCATGCGGTCAAGGAAGCGCTGCGCCAGCTCGAAGGCTGCAGCAGCGTCAACCTCATCTACAACAAGACCCGCGAATTCCCTGGCGTGGAGACGTATGACTACCACTACGGCTAAGTTGTCGCCGGCCGTGACCCGGGCCCGGGCGCGCCCGCTGCGCTTGCCCCTGGCCGCCGCCGCGCTGCTGCTGGCGCCGGCGGCCCACGCCGCCTGGTCTTTCGTGCCCACGCTCGACCTGCGCGAAACCTATACCGACAACGTGGCCCAGCAACGCGCCGAACTGGCGCGCAGCCAGTTCGTCACCGAGATCAGCCCCGGCTTCCAGCTCAAGCACAAAGGCCCGCGCCTGACCGTCAACGCGCGCTATGGCCTGCGGTATTACCTGATGCAGGACAAGGATATCGCCGGCACCAACCGCAGCTCGCGCTATCTGCAGGCCGATGGGAAGGCCAAGGTGATTGACGACCTGCTCTATGTCGACGCCATGGCCCGCCGCGGCCAGCAAGCCATTTCTCAGTTCGGCCAGCTTAACTCCGGCAGCAATTATGCCTCCGGCAACCGCGCCGACGTGTCGACCTGGCGCATCAGCCCTTACCTGGTGCACCGCTTCGGCGCGACCGCCAGGTCCGAACTGCGCTACGCGCGCGACTCGGTCGATACCGGTCGCACCGGCCTGGGCAAAACGGATGGCGACACACTGAGCTTCATGCTCAACAGCGGCCCCGCGTACCGCAAGGTGAACTGGGGCTTGCAGCTGACGGAACAAAAGATTCGCAACCAGACGGGAAGCGACATCAGTGTGCAGAACGCCAACGCCACCCTGGGTTACCAGGTCTTGCCGACGCTGAATATGAACGCCGGCATGGGCTACGACAAGTACGATTACCAGTCGCTCGGCGGCGCCAACGGCGGCAAGGCCTGGAATGCCGGCTTTGCCTGGACCCCGTCGCGCCGCAGCAGCCTGACGGCCAGCTTCGGCCACCGCTACTACGGCCCGAGCCGCTCGCTGAAGGCCTTGCACCGCAGCCGCCATACCAACTGGAGCATCGTGTACGACGATTCGGTCCAGAGCACGCGCAGCAATTTCCTGATGCCAGCCACGGTCAGCACCGCCGACCTGCTCGACGGCCTGTTCACGCCCAATTATCCGGATCCGATCGAGCGCGCGCGCGCGATCGAAGCCTATATGCGCGCGACCAACCTGCCGCCGTCGCTGGACCACAGCATCAATTATTTCAGCAATCGCTACAGCCTGCAAAAGCAATTGCGCGCCAGCGCGGGCTTCCGCCAGGGGCGTGTCAACGCCATGTTCAGCGTGTTCCGGGTGCGTCGCACGGCGCTGTCGGTGCGCGACACCGACAGCGAACTGCTGGGCAGCAGCAGCAACACCCTCAACGACAGTACCGACCAGAAGGGACTGACCGCCACCTGGGATTACCGCGTGACAGCACGCACCTCGCTCAACCTGAACAGCGAAATCCTCGACAACAGCTCGCTGTCGACCGGAATGCAGTCGCGCTCGAGCGCGGTGCGCTTCGGCGTGCGCCACCAGCTGCGCTCCAAACTGAGCGCCACGCTCGACCTGCGCCATGTCGAGGGCAATACGGCCATCCTGGGCGGCCGGCCCTACACCGAGAATGCGGTTTCGGCGTCACTTTCCATGCAGCTATAGCGGAGTCGAATCGCGATGTACGAATCTTATTACGGGCTCAGCGCCAAGCCGTTCCGGCTGCGTCCCGACCCCCACTTTTTCTACGGCAGCAAGGGCCACAAGCGCGCCATGGCCTACCTCGAGTACGGCCTGTCGCAGGGCGAGGGCTTCATCGTCATCACCGGCGAAGTCGGGGCCGGCAAAACGACGCTGGTGCGCAACTTGTTCAACAACTTGCCGTCCGAACAGATCGTCGCCGCCCATATCGTCAACACCCACCTCGACTCGGACGATACCTTGCGCATGGTGGTGTCGGCCTTCGGCCTGCCCTACGAAAACGTCAGCAAGGCCGACCTGCTGACTCGCCTGGAAGCCTTCCTGCGTGCTTCCGACCTGCAGGGCAAGCGCGCGCTGCTGGTGGTCGACGAAGCCCAGAACCTGAAACCGGGCACGGTCGAGGAATTGCGCATGCTGTCGAATTTCCAGACCGACGACAAATGCCTGCTGCAAACCTTTTTGGTGGGCCAGCCCGAATTTCGCACCACCTTGCACAGCCCCGGCATGCAGCAGTTGCGCCAGCGCGTGATCGCCAGCTACCACCTGGGACCGATGGACGAGCCGGAAACCAAGGCCTACATCGAGCACCGGCTCTCGACCGTGGGCTGGAAGGGCGACCCGTCGTTCACCAATCCGGCCCATGCCGCCATTTTCGCCTACACCAGCGGCATCCCGCGCAAGGTCAATACCCTGTGCGACCGCCTGCTGCTGATGGGCTTCCTGGAAGAGATCCACGCGTTTGCCGAAGAAGACGTCGCAGAAGTGATCCGCGACATCAATTCGGAATTCGAACTCCCCCCGGCCCAGCCCGATACCGAGGCCGCCCCCGCCGTCCCGGCCGGCATGGCCGCGCCGTCGGCCGACAACAGCCCCCTGCTCGACGAGCGCATGATGCGCCTGGAAAAATCGGTGGTGTCGGTGCTGAACATCCTGAAAAAAATCGTGGCCACGCCGGCCGGGGCCAACACCCCACTTAACCACAACAACGAATAATGATGTTAGCTCCAGCCCGAGCGCGCGATCCCGGCGCGCCTATCCGCAATGCCATGACCTGTGATGTCGAGGATTATTTCCAGGTGTCGGCCTTCGCCCCGCACATAGCCCGCGCCAGCTGGCCCACGCGCGAATGCCGGGTCGAAGCGAATATCGACCGCATCCTGGCACTGATGGCCGACGGCAATGTACACGGCACCTTTTTCACGCTGGGCTGGATCGCCGAGCGCTATCCGGCCATGGTCAGGCGCATCGTCGCCGGCGGGCATGAGCTGGCCAGCCACGGCTACAGCCATTTGCGCGCCTCCGACCAGGACCTGGCGCAATTTACCGAAGACATCACCAGCAGCAAGAAGTTGCTCGAGGACATAGGCGGCCAGCAAGTGCGCGGCTATCGCGCGCCCAGCTTTTCGATCGGCACGGCCAACCTGTGGGCGCTCGACGCCCTGCTGGCCGCCGGCTACCGCTACAGTTCGAGCATCTACCCGATCGCGCACGACCACTACGGCATGCCCGACGCGCCCCGCTTCGCCTTTTATCCGAACGGCGCCGACGGCCTGCTCGAAGTGCCCATCACCACCGTGCGCATGGGTTCGCGCAACCTGCCCGCCGGCGGCGGCGGCTACTTCCGCCTGCTGCCCTACCCGCTGTCGCGCTGGATGATGCGCAAGGTCAATGAGGACGACCGCGAGTCCGCGATTTTCTACTTTCACCCGTGGGAAATCGACCCCGGCCAGCCGCGCCCTGAAGGCATCGATCTCAAGTCGCGCTTTCGCCACTACGTCAATTTGAACCGCATGGAAGGGCGCATCAAGGCCCTCACGCGCGACTTCGCGTGGGACCGCATGGACCGCATTTTCGTGGACGGTGCATGAGTACAAACGCCGCCCCGCTTACCCTGCACCTGCTGCAAGCGGCTGATTACCCGCGCTGGGACGCCTTTGTCCAGGCCTGCCCCGAAGCGACCTTTTTCCACCGCGCCGGCTGGCAAACCATCATCGAGCGCGTGTACGGCCACCAGACCTGGTTTTATTACGTGCAGCAGAACGGCGCCATCGTCGGCATCTTGCCGCTGGCCCAGATCAAGAGCCGGCTGTTCGGCCATTCGCTCGGCTCGCTCCCCTTTTGCGTGCTCGGCGGCGTGGTCGCGACCGTGGACGCGGCCCGGCCGCTGCTGGACGCGGCCGCCGACAAGATCGCGCGCGCACTGAACGTCGGCCACCTCGAATACCGCAACCTGGTGCCGGCCCATGCGGGCGACCCGGCCTGGCACCAGAAGGAACTGTACGTCACCTTCCGCAAGGAAATTTCCGGCGACGATGAGGAAAACCTGAACGCCATTCCGCGCAAGCAGCGCGCGATGGTGCGCAAGGGAATCAAGCTGGGCCTGACGGGCGAGATCGACCAGGATGTCGAGCGCTTTTTCACCTGCTACGCGACCAGCGTGCACCGGCTGGGCACGCCGGTATTTCCCAAGTCCTACTTCAAGGTCATCAAGGAAGTGTTCGGCGAGGAATGCGAAATCCGCGTGATCTTGAAGGACCGGCAACTGATCGCCGCAGTGATGAGTTTTTACTGGCGCGACGAAGTGCTGCCGTATTACGGCGGCGGCATGCCGGCCGCGCGCGACGTGGCCGGCAACGACTTCATGTACTGGAATCTGATGCAGGCGGCGGCCGCGCGCGGCGCGCGCATCTTCGATTTCGGACGCAGCAAGCTCGGCACCGGAGCCTTCGATTTCAAGAAGAACTGGGGCTTCTCGCCCACCCCGCTGGCCTACGAATACCGCTTGTACGCGTCGACCGAGCTGCCGGACAACAATCCGCTGAACCCCAAGTACCAGCTGTTCATCAAGCTGTGGAAGAAGATGCCGATCGGACTGGCCAATTTTCTTGGTCCCTACATCGTCCGTAGCCTGGGGTAGCGCGTGGAAAACCTGTTATTGCTGATCCACCGGATCCCCTACCCGCCCAACAAGGGCGACAAGATCCGCTCCTACCATTTGCTCAAGCACCTGGCGCTGCACTACAAGGTGCACCTGGCCACCTTCGTCGACGACGAGGACGACTGGCAGCACGTGCCCACCGTGCAGGCGCTGTGCACGAGCAGCCATTTCGCCCGCCTCAATCCGCTGGCGGGACGGGTGCGCAGCCTGGCCGCGCTGTTCGGCGGGCGCGCGCTCTCGTTCGACTACTACCGCAACGCCGGCCTGCAGGCCTGGGTCGACCAGGCCATGGCCAGCCACAAGATCGACCGGGTGCTGGTGTTCTCGTCGCCGATGGCGCAGTACGCGGAGAACTATCCGCAGGCGCGCCGCGTGGTCGACTTCTGCGATATCGATTCCGACAAATGGCGCCAGTACGCCGCCCAAAAAAGCTGGCCGATGAACTGGGTGTACCGGCGCGAAGCCGACACCCTGCTCGCCTATGAACGCCATGTGGCCGCCACGACCGATGCCGCGCTGTTCGTGTCGGCGCCCGAGGCCGAGCTGTTCCGCACGCTGGCGCCGGAAAGCGACGCCAAGATCGGCTACTTCAACAACGGCGTCGACACCGACTATTTTTCGCCCGCGCGCGACCATGCACGCCCGTATGGCGCCAATGAACGGGCGCTGGTGTTTACCGGCGCCATGGATTACTGGCCGAATATCGACGCCGTGCAGTGGTTCGCCGCCGAGGTATTCCCGCAACTGCTGGCGAACGACCCGTCGCTGCGCTTTTACATCGTCGGCGCCCGTCCCGCCGCGGCCGTGCTGGCACTGGCCGCCAAGCCGGGCGTGGTGGTCACCGGCACCGTGCCCGACGTGCGCCCCTACATCGCCCACGCGGAAATCTGCGTGGCGCCGCTGCGCATCGCGCGCGGCATCCAGAACAAGGTGCTCGAGGCGATGGCCATGGCGCGGCCCGTGGTCGTCTCGGCCCAGGCACTCGAAGGCATCGATGCGCTGCCCGGCACCGAACTGCTGCTGGCCGAAGATGCGGCCGCCTTTATCACTACCGTGACCGGCCTGCTGGCCCAACCCGACGCCAACCTGGGCGCCGCCGCACGCGCCAAGGTCGAAAGCCAGTACAGCTGGCCTAGCAACCTGGCGCGCATCGAAGCGAGGCTTGAATGCTCTTGAACGACACCGCCGCACTGGCACGCAATCGGGCCCCGGCCCTCTCTGGCGCCACTTTGACGATGCTTGCCATCGCCTTCCTGGCCCCCTTCCTGTTCTACTTCGGCACGGCGCGCTCGATTGTCGACGTCTGGAACAGTTCCGAAACTTTCGCGCACGGCTACATCATCGTGCCGATCAGCGCATGGCTGATCTGGCGCCGGCGCGCCAACTTCAGCGCGCTGCCGCCGTCGCCCTGGTGGCCGGCGCTCGGCCTGCTGCTGCTCGTCGGCGCCGGCTGGCTGCTGGCGCGCATGGGCGAGGTCCAGGTGGTGATGCAGTACGCCTTCGCGGCCATGTTCCCGGTCATCGCGCTGGCCATCCTTGGACGGCGCCTGGCCTGGTCGCTGGCCTTCCCGCTGCTGTTCCTGCTGTTCGCGGTGCCGTTCGGCGAAATTTTCATCGCTCCGCTGATCGAATTTACCGCCGACTTCACCGTCTGGGCGGTGCAGGCCACCGGCATCCCGGTCCTGCGCAACGGCACCCGCTTCGAGCTGCCCACCGGTAACTGGTCGGTGGTGGAAGCGTGCAGCGGCGTGCGCTACCTGATTTCCTCGGTCACCATTGGCTGCCTGTATGCCTACCTGACCTACAAGTCCACGCTGCGGCGCGGCGTGTTCATCGCCATGTCGATCGTGGTGCCGATCATCGCCAACGGCTTGCGCGCCTATATGATCGTGATGATCGGCCACACCAGCAATATGGAACTGGCCACCGGCGTCGACCACCTGATTTACGGCTGGATTTTCTTCGGCATCGTGATGTTCCTGATGTTCTGGGTTGGCAGCTACTGGCGCGAAGACACCGACGCCGAAGCGGCCGCGCTGCCCGCAGCCGATCCGTCGGCCCGGCTCCAGATCGCGCACGTGCGCAACATGGCGCTGGCCGTGGTGGCCGCCTGCGCGCTGTGGCCGGCCTTTGCCGCCTTCAACGACAAGGCGAACTTCAATCCGAAGCCTGCGAAGCTGGGCGCCATTCCCGTCACCTGGGCCGCGGCGCCGGCATTTACCGACTGGGCGCCGAACTTCGCCACGCCCGACACCGCCTTCAACGGCGTCTACCGCCAGGATGGCCAGCAACCGGTGGCGCTGCGCATCCTGTACTACCGCAACCAGACCAGCAATAAAAAGCTGATCAGCTCCATCAATCGCCTGGCCGGTGAAAAAGATGCCTACCACGAGAACGGCAGCGCCCTGCGCAGCGAGCAGCTGGGCGCGCGCAGCATGCAACTGCACGAGACGCGCCTGCAGGGGCCGTCGGGCAATATGCTGGTATGGCACTGGACCTCGGTGGGCGGCGAGGCCGTGACCAATGCGTATGCCGGCAAGCTGCGCCAGGCCGGCCGCAAGCTGATGTTCAAGGGCGACGACGGCGCCGCCGTCATGCTGGCCGCGCCGTACACCGACAAGCAGGACGACGCCCGCAAGGCGCTGCACGCCTTCCTTGACGCCAATTTAAACGCAGTCGAGTCCGCGCTGAGCGCCGCCGCGCAGGACTAGGTAATGCAGATTATTATTTTTACCGCGAACCTGGATTTCAACGTGCGATGGGGTGTCCTCACGCTCGCTGAAAGGTTCCCGGCGTACCGTTTCAGCATCGTCCAGCAAGTGGCGAAAAAGCCGCTGTCGCGCCTGATCCGCAACCAGTTCCGCAATCTCGGGCGCCATGGCTGGCGCTGGGTGCCCTACCAGGGCGCCGAAATCGTCGGTCTGCTGGCGGCACGCCTGCACAGCGACCCGGCGCCCAGCCCGGACCGGCCGGGCCAGATGTACAGCAAGGGCGCGCTGGCGGCGCACCCGCGCATCACGGTCAGCCAATTCGACGCCATCAACGGTCCCGAGGCCTGCGCCTTTGTCAGCGCCGCGCATGCCGACCTCGGCGTCGCGCTGGGCGCCCCGATCCTGAAGGAAGCCCTGTTCGCCTTGCCACGCCTGGGCACCATCAACCTGCACAAGGGAAGGCTGCCCGATTTCCGCGGCATGCCGCCGGCGTTCTGGGAATTGCACAGCGGCGCGCAAACGGTCGGCTGCACGGTGCACCAGGTCGCCGCCGGTCTCGATACGGGCGACATCCTGCTCGCCTCGGAAGTGGCGGTCGATGCCTATTCGACCGTGGCCGGGGTGCAGGTCAAGCTGCACCGGCTCGGCGTCGAGCTGGTCGCGCAAGCGGTGGGCGCGCTCGCCGCCGGCAGCGCCAGTTTCACCAGGCAGCCAGGCGGCGGCGCGACCAATACCCGGCCCACGCTGGCGCGCGAAGCGGACCTGAAGGCGATGCTGGCGGCGCGCGATCCGTCGCGCGGCAGCCTGTTCAAGCGCGCTGCCAAGCAGCTGATGTTCCGCGGCTACGCGTCGGCCATCATGCCGCTGGTGAACTACTGGCACGGCCTGACCGGGCAGCAGCGCGTCATCATCCTGCTGTACCACCGCGTCAGCGACCAGTTCCGCGACAACGTCACCATCGGCATCGAGAACTTCGACCGCCACATGGCCTATTTGGCCGCCAATTGCGTCACCGTCTCGCTCAAGCAGATCGTCGAGGGCGACATTCCGCGCCATGCAAAAAAGCCGGTGATCGCAGTCTCCTTCGACGACGGCTACCTGGATAATTTCGAGCACGCGGCGCCCATCCTGCTCAGGCACCAAGTGCCGTGCACCTTTTTCATCAGCACCGAAAAAATCCGCGCGAACCAGCCATTCGCGCACGACATCCGCGCGCTCGGCTTCGGCCTGGACAACATGAGCTGGGACCAGGTGCGCCAGATGCGCGACTGGGGCCTGCACTTCGGCAGCCACACGCGCAACCACGTCAACCTGGCCGAGGTCGACGACCAGACCGCGCAGCTGGAACTGCAAGGCTCGCTGGAAGACATCCGCGCCGAGCTGGGCCAGCAGCAGGTGTTCATGGCCTTCCCTTACGGGCGCAAGAAACACATCACCCCGGCGCGCATCGCCAGCATGAAGGAGCTGGGCTACGCCGCCTGCTTCTCGGCCTATGGCGGCCTGAATGATGCCGACATGGACCTTTTCAATATCCGCCGCATCGGCGTGAACTGGGCCTTCGACATGGCCGCCTTGCGCGCGCGCCTGCGCGGATGGGACAAGACGCAATGAGCCATCGTCCCCTGATCGTGCACCTGACTTACATCCTCGACTTCGGCGGCCTCGAAACCCTGATTGTCGAGGCGATCAACCGCATGCCGGTCGACCAGTACCGCCATGCGATCGTGTGCCTGACCCGCTTCACCGATTTCAAGCAGCGCATCACGCGCCCCGGGGTCGAGGTGATCGCGCTCGACAAGCAGCCCGGGATTGGCCTGGGCACGCACGTCAAACTGTGGCGCCTGCTGCGCCGGCTGCGCCCGACCATCCTGCATACCTACAACCTGGCCGCCGCCGAGTACGCGTTCACCGCGGCCATGGCGGGCGTGCCGGTCCGCGTGCATGCCGAACACGGGCGCGACGCGGGCGACCCGGAAGGCAAGAACCCCAAGCACCGGCTGCTGCGCCGCCTGCTGCTGCCGTTCATCGACTGCTATGTGGCGGTGTCGCAGGACCTGGAGCTGTGGCTCAGGCGCGATATCGGCATCCCGGAAAAAAAGGTCCTGTTCATCGACAACGGGGTCGATACCGAGCGCTTCGCTCCGGGCCAGGCGAGCGGACTGTTCGCCCTTCCGGCCGACAGCTTCGTCATCGGCACCGTCGGCCGCGTGCAGGACGTGAAAAACCATGCGGGCCTGGTGCAAGCCTTTGTCCAGCTGCGCGCGCTGCTGCCGCAGCAGCGCGACAAGCTGCGCCTGGTGATCGTCGGCGCCGGACCGCTGCTGCCGGCTTTGCACCAACAAGTGGCTGCCGCGGGCCTGGCCGACGCAGTGCTGCTGGCCGGAGCGCGCAACGATATCGCGGCCGTGATGCAGACCTTCTCGGTGTTTGCCATGTCCTCGCTCGCCGAAGGCATGCCGGTCACCCTGCTCGAAGCCATGTCCAGCGGCTTGCCGGTGGTGTCGACCCGGGTGGGCGGCATTCCCGATATCGTGACCGACAATGAAACCGGCGCCCTGGTGCCGGTAGGCGACCCTGCGGCCATGGCCGCGGCGCTGGCCGTGTACGTGCAGGATCCCGCGCTGGCGCAGCGCCATGGCGCCACGGCGCGCGCACGGATCGTGCAGAAATACAGTATCGATGCCATGCTGGCGAGTTACATCGCGCTGTATGACCGGCTGTGCAAGAGCAAAACCAATTTGAAAGAAGATATCAAACCATGTGCGGAATAGTCGGTATTTTTGACACTCGTGGCGGGCGCGACATCGATCGCGCGATGCTCGACCGGATGAACGAAACGCAGTTTCACCGCGGACCGGTGGAAGGCGGGCTGTATCTCGAGCCGGGCCTGGGCTTCGGCCACCGGCGCCTGTCGATCATCGACCTGACGTCGGGCCAGCAGCCGATGTTCAATGAAGACCGCAGCGTGGTCGTCGTCTTCAATGGGGAAATCTACAATTTCCAGGCCCTGATGGTCGAACTGGCGGCCTTTGGGCATGTTTTCGAAACCCGCTCCGACACCGAAGCCATCGTCCACGCATGGGAACAATGGGGCGAAGATTGCGTGCAGCACCTGCGCGGCATGTTCGCCTTCACCATCTGGGACCGCAAGCAGCAGCTGCTGTTCATGGCCCGCGACCGGCTCGGCATCAAGCCGATGCACTATGCCTTCCTGCCCGATGGGATGATGGTATTCGGCTCCGAACTGAAGACCCTGCTTTGCTTTCCGAACCTGTCGCGCGAGATCGACCCGTGCGCGGTCGAGGACTATTTCGCCTACGGTTACGTGCCGGAGCCGCGCACCATCTTCAAGGGCGCCCTGAAGCTCTCGCCGGGACATACCCTGACCCTGAAAGTCGGGCAGAGCGCGCCGCAGCCGAAAAAATACTGGGACGTGCCGTTCGCGCCGCACGCGCCGATGGCCGAGCAGGAGATGGAAGAAGAACTCATCGTGCGCCTGCGCGAAGCGGTGTCCAGCCACCTGATTGCCGACGTGCCGCTGGGCGCCTTCCTGTCGGGCGGGGTCGATTCGAGCGCCGTGGTGGCCATGATGGCGGGCCTGGGCAACGGTCCGGTCAACACCTGCTCGATCGCCTTCGACGACCCGGCGTTCGACGAATCGCAGTACGCCAGCCAGGTGGCCGCGCAATACAAGACCAACCATCACAGCGAAACGGTCGGCACCGACGACTACGGCCTGGTCGACATCCTGGCCGGCCTGTACGACGAGCCGTATGCCGACAGTTCGGCCATTCCCACCTACCGCGTCTGCGAACTGGCGCGCAAGCGCGTGACCGTGGCGCTGTCGGGCGACGGCGGCGACGAGAACTTCGCCGGCTACCGGCGCCACCGCTTCGCCATGGGCGAGGAAAAAGTGCGTTCGATGCTGCCGCTGACGGTGCGCAAACCGCTGTTCGGCTTTCTCGGCAAGGCGTATCCGAAGGCCGACTGGGCGCCGCGCATGTTCCGCGCCAAGACCACCTTCGAAGCGATGGCGCGCGACCTGGTCGAAGGCTATTTCCACGGGGTGTCGGTGCAATCGGATAACCTGCGCGACAAGCTGTTCTCAAGCCAGTTCCGCAGCCGCCTGCAAGGCTACCGCGCGATCGAAGTCATGCGCGGCTATGCCAAGGACGCGCCGACCGACGACCCGCTGTCGCTGATCCAGTACATCGACATGAAGACCTACCTGCCGGGCGACATCCTGACCAAGGTGGACCGGGCCAGCATGGCGCACGCGCTCGAAGTGCGGGTGCCGCTGCTCGACCACAAGTTCGTCGAGTGGGTCTCCGGGCTGCCCTCCTCGTCCAAGCTGCGCAACGGTGAAGGCAAGCATATCTTCAAGAAGGCGCTGAAACCCTACCTGTCGGACGACATCCTGTACCGCAAGAAGATGGGGTTCACGATCCCGCTGGCGGCCTGGCTGCGCGGCCCGCTGCGCGAATCGATGCAAAAGGCGGTGCTCAATCCGGCCCTGCTCGAGACGGGCATCTTCAACGCCGACTACCTCAGGCAGCTCGTCGAGCAGCACATCGCCGGCACGCGCGACCACGCGGTGGCGCTGTGGTCGGTGCTGATGTTCGAAGCCTTTTTGCGCAAGAACGGCGCGGCGGCGGGGAGCCACTGATGCGCATCCTGCACGTACTTGACCATTCGATCCCGCTACACAGCGGCTATACCTTCCGCACCCGTTCGATCCTGCGCGAGCAGCAGGCGCTGGGCTGGGAAACCTTCCACGTGACCGGCTCCAAGCAGGGCACCACCGACGCGCTCGAAGAAGACGTGGACGGCCTGCATTTCTACCGCACGCCGAAAAGCGGCGGCATGCTGTCCCGGCTGCCGGTGCTGAACCAGAAGGAAGTGATCGACGGCCTGGAAAAACGCCTGTCCCAGATCATCCCCCTCATCAAGCCGGACGTGCTGCACGCCCATTCGCCCAGCCTGAACGCGGTGGCGGCCCTGCGCGCCGGTAAAAAATTCGGCATACCGGTCGTGTATGAAGTACGCGCATTCTGGGAAGACGCTGCCGTCGACCACGGCACGGCCAAGGAATTCGGCCTGCGCTACCGCCTCACGCGGGCGCTCGAAACCTATGCCCTCAAGCGCGCCAGCGCGGTCACCACCATTTGCGAAGGCTTGCGCAAGGATATCGTTGCACGCGGCATTGCCGCCGACAAGGTCACGGTGATCCCGAACGCGGTCGACATCGACAAGTTCGCCGTCGGTGGCGTGGCCGACCTGGCGCTGAAACACAAGCTGGGCCTGCAGGACATGCGCCTGATCGGCTTCATCGGCTCGTTCTACGCTTACGAAGGCCTGGACGTGCTGCTGCGCGCGGTGCCGGCCATGCTGGCCCGCCTGCCCGACCTGCGCGTGCTGCTGGTCGGCGGCGGCCCGCAGGACGCGAACCTGCGCCAGCTGGCAAAAGACCTGGGGATTGCCGACAAGGTGGTGTTCACCGGCCGGGTGCCGCATGAACAGGTACAGCAGTACTACGACCTTCTCGACGTGCTGGTCTATCCGCGCCTGTCGATGCGCTTGACCGACCTGGTCACGCCCCTCAAGCCACTCGAAGCGATGGCCCAGGGCCGGGTGCTGGCCGCTTCCGATGTGGGCGGCCACCTGGAACTGATCGAACACGGCAAGACCGGGGTGCTGTTCAAGGCTGACGACCCGCATTCGCTGGCAAACAACGTGGGCGACCTGCTGGCCGCCCAGGACAGCTGGCCGGCGCTGCGCGCCAACGGACGCCGCTTCGTCGAAACGGAACGCAACTGGCCGATCAGCGTGGCCCGCTACAAGCAGATCTACGCGCGCCTGACGGGCTTGCCGGTGGCCGGGATCCCGGACCGATGAAGATCCTGACCTTCAGCACCTTGTACCCCAACGCGCAAAAGCCGGGCCACGGCATTTTCGTCGAGACCCGCTTGCGCCACCTGGTCGCCAGCGGCCAGGTCGAATCGCGCGTGGTCGCGCCAATTCCCTGGTTTCCGCTGCACCATGCGCGCTTCGGCAATTACGGCGCCTATGCGCGCGTGCCACGCGCCGAGCAGCGCCGCGGCATCGACGTGCTGCACCCGCGCTTTCCGGTGCTGCCCAAGGTCGGCATGACGCTCTCGCCCGCCCTGCTGGCCGCCGGCGCGCGCGCCTCGGTCGCGCGATTGCTGGACGAAGGCTTCGACTTCGACCTGATCGACGCCCATTATTTTTATCCGGACGGCGTGGCCGCGGCCATGCTGGGGAAATACTTCAACAAGCCGGTGGTGATCACCGCGCGCGGATCGGACATCACGCTGTTTCCCTCGTTCCGCCTGCCGCGCCGGATGATCCACTGGGCCGCCGGGCGCGCCGCCGCCGTCATCACCGTATGCAATGCGCTGCGCGATGAAGTGGTCGCCCTCGGGGTCGACCCGGCCAAGGTGGTCTCGCTGCGCAACGGCGTGGACCTGCAGCTGTTCCAGCCGGTCGAGCGCGAGGCCGTACGCGCGCGCCTGGGGCTGCATCGCTTCACCTTGCTGGCGGTCGGCCACCTGGTGCCGGTCAAGGCGCAGGAGCTGGCAGTGGCCGCACTCGCCCAGCTGCCCGACGTGCAGCTGCTGGTCGCCGGCAACGGCCCGAACCGGGGCATGCTGGAACAACTGGCGCGCGAACTCGGCGTGTCCGACAGACTCACGCTGCTGGGGGCCGTGCCGCAAGCCGAACTGCGCGACTACTACGGCGCCGCCGACGCGCTGGTGCTGCCGTCCGAGCGCGAAGGCTGGGCCAACGTGCTGCTCGAATCGATGGCCTGCGGCACCCCGGTCATCGCCAGCCGCGTTTGGGGCACGCCCGAAGTGGTGGCCGCGCCCGAGGCCGGACTGCTGATGGAACAGCGCAGCGCGGCCGGCGTGGCCGACGCCGTGCGCGCGCTGCGCGCCAACTATCCCGAGCGCGCCGCCACGCGCCGTTACGCCGAGCGCTTCAGCTGGGACGACACCACCGCCGGGCAGCTTGCGCTGTTTACCCGGGTACTCGCAGGACAAGGAGCGGCAGCGTATGCATGATTCACTGGGCGAGCGCCTGTCACATGGCCTGATCCGCAAGCTGGGCGACGCGATCGCGCCCTCTGCCGCCGGCGCCGGGCGCCTGTGCGTAGTCAATTACCACCGCATCCTCGAAGCGACCGATCCGCTGCTCGAATCCGAGCCGGACGTGACCACCTTCCGCTGGCAGATGCGCCTCTTGGCCAAATGCTTCAACGTGATCCCTTTGTTCGACGCCGTGCAGCTGATCGGCAGCGCGCGCATGCCGCCGCGCGCGGTCTGCATCACCTTCGACGATGGCTACCGCTCGGTGCACGACCTGGCACTGCCGATCCTGCAAGAATTCAAACTGCCGGCCACGGTATTTGTCACCAGCGGCTTTGTCGGCGGCGGGCATATGTGGAACGACCGCATCATCGAGGCCGTGCAAAACCTGCCGCCCGGCCTGCTCGACCTGTCCGAGCTCGGCCTGGGCAAGTATTCGCTGGCCAGCCTGGGCGACCGCAAGCAGACCGTTGGCCGCCTGACCGAGGCCTCCAAATATCTGCCCCCGCAGGCGCGCTTCGAACTGATCAAGCGGCTCGAGCAGATGGTGGGCGACCACCTGGACCACGGCCTGATGCTGACCCCCGAAATGGTGGTCAACCTGGACCGGGCCGGCATTGAAATCGGCGCCCATACGATTTCGCATCCCATCCTCACCAGCCTGGACGACCACAGCTCGCGCCAGGAAATCGAAGGCGGCAAGAAGGAGCTCGAAGCGATCATCGGCAAACCGGTGCGCCTGTTCGCCTACCCCAACGGCAAAGTCGGCAAAGACTTCGACGAACGCCACACGCGCATGGCGCGCGAAGCCGGTTTCGCCGCCGCGTTTACCACCAAGGTGGGCGCCGTCACCAGCGCGCAGGACCGTTTCCAGCTGCCGCGCAGCCGGCCGTGGGACAAGACCCCTTTCATGTTCGGGCTGCGCCTGTTGCGCTGGCTGGCCTGGGACGAGCGCTACTCGGCAGAGCATGAGGATTACGACGCGCATTCGCACGCACCGGACGGCACCAGGGTCATGAATACGCGGGTCCTGCTGACCGCATTCCACTTCCCGCCGCAGGCGGCCAGCAGCGGCATCCAGCGCACCCTGAGCTTTTCGCGCCACCTGGGCGGCAACGGCTGGGATCCGATGGTGCTGTCGGCCAGCCCGCGCGCCTACAGCGTGCAAAATCCCTCGCAGCTGGCCAGCGTGCCGGCCGGTCTGGTGGTGCGGCGCGCCTTCGCGCTCGACACCAAGCGCCACCTCGGCATCAAGGGCCGCTATCCGGAGGCGCTGGCGCTGCCGGACCGCTGGGTGTCGTGGCTGTTTGCCGGTGTCCCGACGGGCCTGTCGATGATCCGCAAATACCGTCCACAGGTTCTCTGGTCGACCTTCCCGATCGCCACCTCGCATTTGATCGCGCTGGCGCTGCACCGCGTGACGGGGCTGCCGTGGGTGGCCGACTTCCGCGACCCGATGCTGCAAAGCTCGTATCCGGTCTCCAAGCCGCAGCGCGCCGTTTTCGCCTGGATCGAGCGCCAGACCATCATGCGCTGCACCGCCGCCGTATTTACCACGCACAGCGCGCGCGACTCCTACGTGGCGCGCTTCCCGAGCTTGCCGGCTGAGAAATTCTCGGTCATCGAGAACGGTTACGACGAAGACGGCTTCGGTGGCGCCGAGCCGGTGCCGGTGGCGCCGGGCGAACGCCTGACCCTGGTCCACAGCGGCGTGTTGTACGACACCGGGCGCGATCCGGGACCGTTCTTCGAAGCCCTGGCCGCGCTGAAAAAGGCGGGCAAGACCAGCGCGGCCAGCTTGCGCGTGATCCTGCGCGCGCCGGGCGAAATGGAAGAGATCGAGGCGCTGGTGTCGCGCTACCAGGTGGGCGACATCGTCAAGGTGGAGCCGCCCGTGCCCTACCGCGAGGCGCTGGCCGAGATGCTGGCCGCCAACGGCCTGGTCGTCTTCCAGGGCACGCCCTTCAACACCCAGATTCCGGCCAAGATCTACGAATACTTCCGGGCCCGCAAACCGATCCTGGGACTGGTCGATACCAGCGGCGAAACGGCAAGAGTGCTGCGTAATGCAGGGTTTGACGCCAGCATCGCGCCGATGGATAACGGCTCGGCCATCGCGCCTGTGCTCGAGCGCCTGCTGGTCCAGATCCGCAAGGGCCAGGCCTATGTGGCTGGCGAGGAGCTCATCGCCTCGTCCTCCCGTACCCATCGGGCCGCTCAGCTGGCGCAGGTGTTCGACCGGATCGTCGGAAAAGAAAGGTAGACGCCTTGGGAAGCACTGATCGATTGAGGTTTTCAGGGCTTTTGGGTTTTCAGATGATTCGCCGAGAGACAATTCAAAGGGGGCGCCAACAATGAACAATCTTCAGGTTAGAAATGTGATGGCGTTTGTTCCGGCAGAGGATTTCCAGTTAAGCAGCACGTTCTATGAAGATTCGGCTTCACCAAGGCCATCGCTACCGACAAATCGGCCCAATTTGTCATGCAGAATTATGGCTTTTGGCTGCAGGATTACTATGTAGATACATGGGCGGCGAATACCATGTTATGTCTGTATGTGGAAGATGTTCATGCGTGGGCTCTGCATCTCGATAGCCTCGATATGGTTAACCGCTACGGCGGCAGGGCGAAAGTTCTCTCTGCTCCGCATGCACAGGAGGGCGGAGTCATGATGCAATTCTGTGATCCCGCCGGCGTGTTGTGGCACGTGCGCGAGATGAGCTGAAGCGCTCTCGGAAGCCGCCCAGACCTATTGATTTCAAGCCTTGCTGATCGTTATTCGATTCGCGAAGCGCGACGCGGCCAATTTCATTCGTCAGAATAAATCAGTGCTTCCCTAGTTCAGCGTGTTGAGCACGCCGATCAGCAGGCGCGCCTGTTCCTGCATCGAATAGCGCTGCAGCACCGACTGGCGCGCGTTGGCACCGACCTTCTGGCGCAACGCCGGATTGCGCAGCGCGTCCAGGTATTCCATCCACTGGCTGCGGGTCCCCGCCAGGAAGGCGTTGCTGCCCTGGCTCACCAGCGGCAGGTAGGACGGGATCGGGGTCGCCACCACCGGCAGGCCGACGCACATTTTCATGCTCAAACGGTTTTCCGACTTGACCTGCCAGCTGGGCGCGCCCGCTTGCGGATCGGCCGGCATGACAGCATCGATCGGAATGATGCCGACATCTGCATCGAGCATGTTGGTGTAGACCCGCCGCGCATCCCAAGCCGCGCAGCGGATGCGCCAGTGCGTCATGAAGGCCAGGGTGTCGAGGCGCGCGCGCGCACCGTGGCGTTCCAGCAGGGTCCAGCGCGCCTCGCGCCAGCGTTGCAGGGGAGCGCTGGCATAGCGCCCCACGACCGTGACCGACAGCCACCTCGGGGGCGAAATAATCTGCGGCAGGCGGTCGAGCTGGGCCGACGTGACCAGCACCGCGCGCAGCGGCCGCGCCAGCGAACCATGGCGCGAACTTGCTGCCCAGCTGGCGCAGGTGTTCGACCGGATCGTGATCAAGAAAAAATAGGGTGGCTCGTCACATCGTCACGACCGCCGGAGGCGTGGCCTTGCCTGCCGCCTCAGGTTTGGAAATGCGGTCACGCAAGCCGGTCATCGGCTTTTCGTATAGGTAGTGCAGCAAAATCGACAAGACGATCGTGGTGCACCAGAACAGGCTATAGCGCACGAGAGCCCAGGCTGGCGTCCAGTCGTTTGGGACCGACAGGGCCACAAGAAGCTTAGGCAAGACGACATGCAGGACCGGCGAGAGATTTAGCAAGTACATTGAATACGAAATTGCGCTGATCAAGGTGACGAATTTAAAAGTCCAACCTGAGCCACCCTTCATCTGGACCAAATAAGGCAGCAGCAGCAGGGTGCCAAGCGGCGTCAAGGTGAGCGAGGCGTATTTGAGATACTCAAGCTGGTTCAGTGAAAAATACTGCGTCCGGTCGAACAGCAGGATCCCGATACCCAAGCAGAGCATGATCCGCGGCTTCCAGAAGAAACCCTTGATCCAGTAGAATTTCAGGCAAGCACCCAGCACGCCGAACATCAGTGCATCCAGGCGGTAGATCACCACTTTCCTCAAGCTCATGTCCCAGGTCTGCACATCGGCGATGGATCCGGCCTCGTAAGCGCGCAACACCGTCACGCCGAGCAACGCGACGAGGATAAAAGACAGGATCAACTTTGCGCGGCCGTTGGCAAAAAGGCGGACCAGCACAAACAAGGCCACGGGCAGTGTCAGGTAAAACCATTCTTCGGCGGCGAGGCTCCACGC
Source organism: Pseudomonadota bacterium (assembly GCA_040388275.1). Classification (GTDB taxonomy): domain Bacteria; phylum Pseudomonadota; class Gammaproteobacteria; order Burkholderiales; family Burkholderiaceae_D; genus Telluria_A. Next base: position 73,485 of record JAZKCA010000017.1, on the reverse strand, counting down.
TTCAGGAAAAAATGCCGGGTGAGGTGACGCGATATTTTGCGTGAACGTGAAAAATTGCACGACTTCTCGGAGGGTCAGGGCACTAGCCGTAGCGGACGTGAGGAGCAGGAAACACAAGACCAGATAATAATTGGGTAGAGTTCTAAACCAGCGCCGAATCCAGAAATCGGCAATGTCACGTGCCGACACCATCGGCTGGTTCACTATCCTCAAGAGAATTCCGCCTATCAGGAAGCCGCTGAGAACGAAGAAAATTGATACGCCATCGAATGCGAGGGCCGAGTAGTACCAGGCCAGGCCGCGGTCATAGATGAATTTCAGGCCGTGGCTATAAACGACGGTCAGGACCGCAAAGGCGCGCAGTATGTCCAAGCCATACATCCTATTATGCATAGTCGCCTCCACGGAGGGATTCGAAAACTGCGATCAACAGGCGCGCCTGCTCCTGCATCGAATAGCGCTGCAGCACTGACTGCCGGGCGTTGGCGCCGACCCGCTGGCGCAGCGCCGGATCGCGCAGCGCGTTCAGGTATTCCATCCACTGCTTGCGCGTGCCGGCCAGAAAACCGTTGCTGCCTTGGCTGACCAGGGGAAGGTAGGAGGGGATCGGGGTCGCCACCACCGGCAGGCCCAAGCACATCTTCATGCTCAGCCGGTTTTCCGATTTGACCATCCAGCTCGGGGCGGCCGCTCCCTGGACATCCGGCAAGACAGCATCGACGGGAATGATGCCGACATCGGCGTCGAGCATATGCTTGTATACTCGCGCCGCATCCCATGCCGCGCAGCGGATCCGCCAGTGCGCCATGAAGGCCAGCCGGTCGAGACGCTCGCTCTTGCCGCGCCCTTCAAGCAGGGTCCAGCGTGCCTCTCGCAAGCGCTGCACAGGCGTGCTGGCATAGCGCCCCACCACCGTGACCGAGAGCCAGCTGGGCGGCGAAATAATCTGCGGCAGGCGATCCAGCTGGGCGGACGTGACCAGAACCGCGCGCAGCGGCCTGGCCAGCGAACCAGTGCGGGTGCTTGCTGCCAGCCTGTGCATGTCGGGGTGTTCGATGCCGTCGTGAACGACGTGGATTTTCGCTTGCAATGCCGCCGGATACAGGCTCTTGAGAAATTCGGTCACCACCACGGTAGCATCGGTGGCCTGCGCCATCGGTACATCGATCACATCGCAAACGCAAAATACGGTACGCACACCTGCTTCGCTGAGCTTGCGAGCGAGCGCCTCGACGGTGGGACCGTGCACCTTCTGGAACACCACGATCTTGAATCCCTCCGCCACGATGCGCGGCGCCAGGCCGCTCACGTCGGGGCGCTCGTTTCCATGCTCAGGCTCAAAAACGATATGCGGTTCAAAATGCGCAGCGCGCAGGAAAGGAAACATATTGAGCGAAGCGATACGGGTGCTGGGAATCGGCTTGCGCGAGTTCGATAACAGGACGAAGCCGACTTTCAGCGGCTCAGGCGTTGGTGGATTCATCATTCCCCGTACAGACATTCTTTTTAGTTGGGTGCGCGTGCTCCAGCGTTTCAAGAAGCAACCGCTGGTGGATTTTGCAAAGCACGATGGCCGTGAGGACGGGCTTTGGAGGCATGGGCGGGAAGGTGGCTGCCAAGTCAGGCGCCTAAGCCAGTCGCAGCATGCAGACAAGCGTTGATCACGCGCTCGATCTGTTCGGTGCTCAACAAGGGCCAGATCGGCAGGCTCAGCACCTCGTTGTGCATTGTCTCAGCGAGTGGCAACGCGCCTTGCGCCAGCGCCATCTCGGCGTAGGCGGGCTGGCGGTGTGGCGGAATCGGATAATGAATCATGGTGTTGATCCCCTGCTCGGCCAGGTCCGCCTGCAGCTTGGCGCGGTCGCCACTCCGCACCACGAACAGGTGCCAGACCGGTTCCGCCCAGTCGGGCACGAAGGGCAGTACCAGGTCACTGCCCGCCATGCCTTCGATGTAGCGCGTCGCCACGGCACGCCGCCGCTCGTTGGCCTGGTCCAGGCCGACCAATTTGGCGCGCAGGAAGGCCGCTTGCAGCTCGTCGAGCCGGCTGTTATAGCCCTTCACTTCATTATGATATTTTACGCTCGAGCCGTAGTTGCGCAGGACCCGCAGGCGTTTGGCCAATTCGGCATCGTTGGTAACGATGGCGCCGCCGTCGCCGAGCGCCCCGAGGTTCTTGCCCGGATAGAAGCTGAAGCCGGCCGCATCGCCCAGCGCGCCCACCCTGCGCCCGCGATAACGCGCTCCGTGCGCCTGCGCCGCGTCTTCGATCACTTTCAGCCTGTGGCGACCGGCGATCTCCATGATGGCATCCATGTCGGCCGGCTGGCCGTACAGGTGGACCGGCATGATGGCGCGGGTGCGCGGCGTGATGGCCGCTTCGATCCTGGCCGGGTCGATGTTAAAAGTGGCGGCGTCGGGCTCCACCGGCACCGGCGTGGCGCCGGCGTAGGAGACCGCCAGCCAGGTCGCGATATAGGTATTGGACGGGACAATGACTTCGTCGCCGGGACCAATATCCATGGCCTTGAGGATCAGGAACAATGCATCGAGCCCGTTGCCCACGCCGATCGCATGGCCGGCATCGCAATACTCCGCAAACTCAAGTTCGAACAGTTCAAGTTCGCTGCCGAGGATCAGGCGGTTCGAATCGAGCACGCGCCCGAGGGCGGCGTCAAGCTGGGGACGCAGCTCGGCATGCATGGCCGAGAAATCGAGAAATGGGATCGCTTGTGGATGCAGCATGGTAGTCACTGGAGTCGGTTAAGTTTTGTCGGTTGCGAGGAAATCGTCGTAGTCGCGGATGTAGTCGTTTGCATCGTACTTTTCCGAACACAGCGACAGAACGATCGCGTCCGGGCTGTTTTTGTAGTGCACGCGCCATAGCTTGGGCGGGACGTACAGGCCGATCGTTGGCGAGTCCAGCAAGATTTCGTCGCGGGTCGTGCCGTCGTCGAGCGCCACCGAGCAGCTGCCGCGCAGGCATACCAGGAATTCGTGCAGGCGCAAATGGGCATGCTCGTCACGCACTTCCCAGCTAGGCACATCTGACACCACGAAGAAACGCACCGGCGTGAACGGCAAGTGCTGGTCGATCTCGCCGCAGATCAGCGCGCCACGCAAGTCTTCGATCAGCGGCATGCGGTACAGCTTGGCGCCGCGCACGCCCAGTTCGCGGAGCGTGCCCAGCGCAACGCACCCTGCCGGTACCGCCGCGAAGTTGGCATATCCGGTAATACGCGCAGGATTACCGACCACGATGGCATTCGGCGGCACGTCGCGGGTCACCACGGCGCCAGCTCCGACCATTGCATTGGCGCCGATCGTCAAGCCCGGCAAAATGGTCGCATTCGCGCCGATCGAGGCGCCGCGCTTAACCAGGGTGCCAGGAAAACTGTCCGGATACTGTTTGCTGCGGGGAAAACGATCATTGGTGAATGTGATATTCGGCCCCACGAACACATCATTTTCCAGCGTAATTCCGTCCCACAGCTGGACCCCGCACTTGATCGTGACCCGGTCGCCGACGAGCACGTCGTTTTCGACGAATACATGATCGCAAATATTGCACTCGGCGCCAATCCGGGCACCGGCGAGAACGTGGACAAATGCCCAGATGCGAGTGTCTTGGCCGATCCAGTCGGTTTCGACAAGTGCCTGTGGATGCTGGAAGAAATCTGCCATGTTACCGTTTGCCAAATTCAAGGTAGGGATCGTGCCGTCCGCTTGAGTCTGCGCGCCAGCCCCAGCAGAATGGCAGTCTCAGCACTATGCATCGGACGGCCGTTCTATTGCCACAGTGCCAATCGGAAGTGACGTATGAGAGTGTACCAGCAATCATGTCGCTCACCAGTGCGGCCGGCACAGGAAAACGCCCTTTGGGGGCGGGCAACTGCGATTGCAATGCCTGCACGGTGGCGCACATGCCCGCGGCCGCTAGCACCGGACCCCTCAGGGTTTTGAAGTAGGGTGCGCGGAGCAGTTCGGCCAGTGTGACGAACACGAAATGCATGGAAATCAGGACAATAGCCGACATCAACAAGTGGACCAGGGGCGCACTCAGCGGGCCGTCGCCGATGCCATAACAAAACAAGGTCCGGCAGGTAAAGGACCAGCATCACGGCCGACAAGATCATACCGTCGGGGCGCCTGTTCTTGACCAATACCCTGCTTAGCTGTCCGGGGAGCAAAGGGTTTCCAGACATGCGCGCGGAAAAGGGCTGGACCGATGAGCGATTCATTAAACAGATCCTGCCCGAAAGAGACTTTCTACTGGAATGTCGGCAGCAAAAGATGTTGATTTGAACATGAAATGATACACTGCCATAGGATCATACGTGCTCGGTCAAACCTCCGCCTTGTGGTGACGGTGACGGCGCTCAAAAATTCAGATGGTTAGCAAGCCGCGCACGACTTGCACCAGAATTGTTCAAGGCCGCTCACGGCAATAGTTAAGAATATGAATAGGAATGCCATGGATCACGACGAAAAACCCGTCTACGTAACGCAACCGTATCTACCGCCGCTCGATGAGTTTATTCCCTACCTTGAGGCCATTTGGGAATCGAAGGTGTTAACCAACGGCGGACCGTTTCATCAAAAATTTGAACGCGCGCTGTGCGAATACCTGGGTGTTCGTCACCTATCGCTGTTTGGCAACGGCACACTCGCGTTGATCACTGCCCTGCAGGCCTTGCGCATCAGCGGAGAGGTCATCACGACCCCTTACTCTTTTGTTGCCACCTCCCACTCCCTTTTGTGGAACGGAATCAAACCGGTCTTCGTCGATATCGACCCTGTATCGCTAAATATTGATCCCGCAAAAATTGAAGCGGCGATTACGCCGCAAACGACCGCAATCATGGCAGTTCATTGCTATGGTAATCCGTGCAATGTGGAGGCTATTCAAAAAATCGCCGACAACTATAATCTGCGCGTTATTTACGATGCGGCGCACGCCTTCGCGGTGGGCAATGCGCAGGGCAGCCTGTTGGCGCACGGCGATCTTTCAGTGTTGAGTTTTCATGCAACGAAAGTATTCAACACGTTTGAGGGGGGCGCCATCATCTGTCCGGATGCGCGCACGAAGCTGCGTATTGACCAGTTGAAGAACTTTGGCTTTGTCGATGAAGTGACGGTTGTCGCGCCTGGCATCAACGGCAAGATGAGTGAGATGAACGCCGCATTCGGTTTGCTTCAGCTCGACCACATTTCGCACGTGCTTGATCGCCGAAGGGAGATTGATGCCCGATATCGGGAACTGCTCAAGGGCTGTGCCGGCATCACATGTATCGAGTCGACTTCCGACATGAATAAGAACTTCGGGTATTTTCCGATACTGGTCGGCGCGACTTACCGGCTTGATCGCGATGCCTTATACACATTGTTGAAGGAAAACGGGATCTTTGCTCGTCGCTATTTTTACCCACTGATTTCCGAATTTCCAATGTATCGCGGGATGGCTTCAGCGGCGAGCGCGAATCTGCCAGTGGCCACCGATATATCGCGGCGCATCCTCTGCTTGCCGATCTACCCTGATCTGACTGACGCACAGCAGGCGCGCATAGTGGGTATGATCAGGCAGGTCTAATCATAGCAAGTCCGTCCAGCGGTCCGCTCGCCGAACGGAATTCAATCAGATGCGCATGAAGGGCGCGGCGCGCAGCCAACTCACTCGTCCCGCGCTGTTCGAGCCTGCGTAAGCGAGCGATGGATACGGGTCACTACTTTACGTATCGGGCTCAGCCGCATCATCTTGTTTTCCGAATGCAGTCTTAACATCTCTGCAGTGAAATACTCCGACCCGAACAATATGCACCGGCGGACGTTTTCATCGCGATTGGCAGGGTCGGGGTCGCCTAGGAAAATACGCGTGCTGATCTCGGCGTGACGTCGCCTTAGCGTTGAATCGATCAATGGCTCGAACGTCCCAATCATGCATTCGAGGTACTTGGTAATTTTTCTTTCCAAATTATGATGCGCCGACCAAACCCCGCCACTGTGGACGCGATAAACGGCCATGGTATCTGGCAGCTTCTTTATTAATCCATGCCTGGCGAACAGCATGTGCATGAAATAGTCACCCACCGTTGAACTCTTGAACGAAGCCGGATATTCACTGAAAGCGCCGGTTCGGTATACGACTGAGCAAGTATGAATGTAATTCCCTTTGGCAAGGTCGTTAATACTGGTGACGCTTGGAACTTCGAGAGTGAATCGATCAGGTTTGAAAGTGTTATTCTCCAGCACCCGAACGGGGTGGAAGCATACTGCAAATTCTCTGTTGTTTTCCAGAAATTTCACTTGTTTCGCAAGTTTCTGAGGATCACTCCAGTAATCGTCCCCTTCAAGCATTGCGATGTACAAACCTGTGCACTCGCTTAGCGTGGCCTCAAGGTTGCCCATCATCCCCATGTTTGTTGGGTTGACACGCAGCTTTATTTGGTCTGGATGCTCTCGCTGATACCTCCGCAAAATTGCGGAGGTATCGTCCGAACTGGCGTCGTCTCCGATGACTAATTCAATATCAAAATCCCTGCTTTGCGCCAAGACACTTTCGACAGCCTGGCCGATGAATTCCTGATGGTTGTACGCGAGCATGCATATAGAAACTTTTAGTCGACCGATGGCCGTCTCCTCAATCATGAATATGCTCTCATTCGACTTTGTTACTTTGTTGATTCGAAAGGGCCGTCCCTGAATGCTGGAGTTCTCTGAGCCGTGCGGGATTTCCCAACACAACGGCCCCTGGTGGTACGCTCTTGGTCACTACGGCGCCCATGCCAACTACCGCGCCATGCCCGATGATTATCGGCTTCTGGGTCCCGTCCTTGATCACGGCGCCAGCGCCGATATACGCGTGATCTTCGATCTGGACATGTCCGTTACACATTACACCGGGAGCGAGCGTGACAAAGTCTCCGATCACGCAGTCGTGAGCGACATACGAATAAATGTTTGCGTGAAAAAAACGGCCGATCTTTGTGTTCGAGGTTATGTGCGTGAAGCTACACAATATTGCGCCCTCACCCAGGATATTGTTTTCGAGCGAAACGTGATTTTGAGCAACAACAGAGAAAGGCTGGGCTAAGTCAGGCGGGATCGAATTTACGATTCTCTCCCGAATCTCCGAGTTCCCAATCGCGACCGTGTATTGCCGCTTCGATGCGGTTGCGTTCAAAAACTGCGACATGCTCAGCAGTCGTCGGCCGTTGATTGCCGGTTGAGGGCTAAAAAAAGCATCCTCTACGACGAAGACGACCTCAAAGTTCGAATCCGCACCGTGCAACGCCGGTATGGTATGCCGAGCCAGTGGAGCGACCTCACGACCCAATCCACCTGCACCAATGACTCCGTATAGATTCATCAATTCTCCTAAGTATTTTTATGAAGTCTTACTGAGGGCCATCCTACTGCGGTGATGCTAGCCGCTGCAAAAAAGCACGATCTCGACCGGTGCTCGGGAATGTTGATAAGCAATAGCGCATGCTTGATCGAAAACCTAGGAGCTGGAGCGTACCGCGCGGGCTAGCTTACGCGTGACTTCGAGTAGGATGGCGGTCTCTGCGCTCTTGGCCGGACGACCGTTCAAGTGCCACAATATCAATAGAAAAAAACCATAGCTGAGTGTACCAGCAATCATGTAGCAAGCCAGCGCCAGCAGCGGTATTCCATGGAGTGTGCTATTCAGATTCAGCTCCATCGTCAGCACGACCGCGGCCATGCCGGCCGCAGCCAGCGCCGGGCGCCACAAAGTGGCAAAGTAAGCGGCAGGGCGCAGTTCAGTCAGCCGGAAAAACACAATGTGCAGCGGGATCAGCGCAATGACCGCCATGATCAGATGCACCCAGGCCGCGCCTAAAGTGCCATAGCGAACGCCGGCCCAGAACAGAGCGGGCAGATAAACCACCAGCATGGCCGCCGACAGCATGGTGTTGGCTTTAGGTTTACCCATTGCCACGATGACCAAAATTAAGTTCGATTGCAGCGAACTGGTGAGACCACACACGGTAAACAGTTGCAGCAAGGGCACAGCCGCTACCCAATTGTCGCCTAATAGAACTTGAACAGCGAGGTCAGACACGCACACTAGGCCTACGCACACCGGTAGCGAGAGCACTGCAATGAAACGGAAGACTTCCAGAAATTTCTCGCGCAGGCGCGGCAGGTCGGCCGACAACATAGCGTAAGCGGGGAACACGGCGCGGTTGATCGGCGCAATCAGTTCAGTCGACGGCATCGTTGCGATCTCGCTAGCGATGTTGTACAGTCCGAGGTCACTTGCGCCGACGGTGCGCCCCAGGATAAATGCGTCCGACTTATTCTGCAGGAACAGCACCAGGTTGGACAGGAACAGCCAGCGCGAGAAATGGAACAGGTCTCGGGTCGCTGCCAGCGAGAATTTGGGGCGGAACGGATGCACCCGGTAGCTGATCCAGACCGAAAACCACTTGCTCACCACGGTGCCGATCACCAGCGCCCAGAAACTGCGAAAGGCAAAGGCCAGGCCGATGGTGATGGTGAACGAAATCACCTTTTTTGACAGCAGGAAGCGGAATTCGCGCCCGAAGTCGAGTTCCTTCCGAAAGGCGACGGTGCCGATATTCTCGAAGCCCTGCGCCAGCGCGCCGGCGGCCAGCACCGGCAGGATCAGCATCACGCGCGGCTCGCGGTAAAAATGCGCGGCCGGGATCGCCAGCGCCAGCAGCAGCAGCGCGGTCACGCTGCTGAAGATGACGCCGAAGGTCCATGCCGTATCGAAGTGTTTGCGCTCGGCGTCCTGGCGCTGGATGATGGCGGTCTCGAAGCCGAACGCGCCCATGAGTTCCATCAGGGCGACGACCGACATGGCCATCGCCACCAGGCCGAAATCGGCAGGCGTGAGCAGGCGCGCCAGGATCAGCGTGCTGACGAAGCCGATGCTGCGCTCGGCCATCTTGAGCGCCACCATCAGCATGGCGCCGCGTGCAACCTGGGCGCCGCCCGGCTGCTTTTTTGTTGTTGGCATATTCATCCAGAAAGTGAGGTCCTGAACGCTATGCCACGATCAAGCCGGTCTTGCCAAGCAAGAATCAGAATACGGTATTGTCCAGCAGGCCAAGCAAATATTGGCCGTAGCCGTTTTTTCGAACGGGATAGGCCAGCTGTTCCAGTTCGGCCGGCGTGATATAGCCGCGCCGGAACGCGATTTCCTCGGGACAGGCGACTTTCAAGCCCTGGCGCTTTTCCAGCGTGGCGATGAACTGCGAGGCCTCGAGCAGGGACTCGTGGGTGCCGGTGTCGAGCCAGGCCATGCCGCGCCCCATGACTTCGACGGCGAGCCGTCCTTCCTGCAGATAGGCGCGGTTGACGTCGGTAATTTCGAGCTCGCCGCGGCCGGACGGCTTGACCACCGCCGCGATGTCGCACACGGTGTTGTCGTAGAAATACAAGCCGGTGACAGCGTAATTCGATTTCGGTTTCAGCGGCTTTTCTTCGATGCTGACGGCCTTCCGATGCGCATCGAATTCGACCACGCCATAGCGTTCCGGGTCGGTCACGTGGTAGGCGAAGACCGTGGCGCCGCTCTCGCTCGCCGCCGCCTGCTTGAGCTGGGCATCCAGATCGTGGCCGTAGAAAATATTGTCGCCAAGGATGAGCGACGAGGGGTTGTTGCCGACGAATTCACGGCCGATGATGAAGGCTTGCGCCAGGCCGTCGGGCGAAGGCTGGACCGCATAGCTCAGATTGATGCCCCACTGCGAACCGTCGCCCAGCAGCTCGGTGAAGCGCGGCGTGTCCTGCGGCGTGGAAATGATGAGAATATCGCGCATGCCCGCCAGCATCAGCGTGGTCAGCGGATAGTAGATCATCGGCTTGTCATAGATCGGCAAGAGCTGCTTGGACACGCTCATGGTGACCGGATAGAGCCGGGTGCCGGAGCCCCCGGCCAGGATAATGCCCTTGCGCGTGCTCATGCCGCCTCCCGCTTGGTGTAATTTTTTTCGACCCACTGCAGGTAGGCGCCCGATTGCACGTCGCGCACCCAGTCCTGGTTGGCCAGGTACCACTGGACCGTTTTCAGGATGCCGCTCTCGAAGGTCTCGGCCGGCTTCCAGCCCAGTTCGCGCTCGACCTTGCCGGCGTCGATCGCGTAGCGGCGGTCGTGCCCGGGACGGTCGGTGACGTAGGTGATTTGCGCCGCATACGGGGCGGCGCCAGGCGCGAGCTGGTCGAGGATCGCGCAGACAGCGTGCACGACTTCCAGGTTGCTCATTTCGTTCCAACCGCCGATGTTATAGACCTCGCCAACCCGTCCGCCATCGAGCACGCGCCGGATCGCGGCGCAATGGTCGCCCACGTACAGCCAGTCGCGCACCTGCTTGCCGTCGCCGTAGATCGGCAGGGGTTTGCCGGCCAGCGCATTGGCGATGATCAGCGGAATGAGCTTTTCGGGGAAATGGAAAGGACCGTAGTTGTTCGAGCAGTTGGTCGTCAGCGTCGGCATGCCGTAGGTGTGGTGGTAGGCGCGCACCAGGTGGTCGGACGCGGCCTTGGAGGCCGAATACGGGCTGTTGGGCGCATATGCCGTCGTTTCGCTGAAGGGGGCGTCGTGCGCGCCCAGCGAACCGTAGACTTCATCGGTCGACACGTGCAGGAAACGGAAGCCCTGCTTGCCCGCCTCGTCCAGTGACGACCAGTAACTGCGGGCCGCTTCGAGCAAGGTGAAGGTGCCGTTAATATTGGTGTTGATAAATTCGCCGGGGCCGTCGATCGAGCGGTCGACATGGCTTTCGGCGGCAAAATGGAGCACCGCGCGCGGCTTGTGCTCCGCGAACAGCGCGCTCACGGCCGCCTTGTCGCAGATGTCGCCATGCACAAACTGGTGGCGCGTCTGGCCGGACAGGCTTGCCAGGTTGTTCAAGTTGCCCGCGTAGGTCAGCTTGTCGAAGTTGATGACTGCTTCGTCGCAACTGGCGAACCAGTCGCGCACGAAATTTGAACCAATGAAGCCAGCGCCGCCAGTTACGAAGATCATGATTATTCGACAAATTGCCGCAAATTAGGATTGCCCGTATTTTAGAGCAAAAACCTCAAAAGTGGAGATAATGATAACGTATTGTGCAGCCCCGACAACGCTTCAAACCAGTACTTCGGACGCCGCCGGATGCCCCAGGAAGGCGGCCGGGCTGGCGCTCTTGCCATAGGCGCCCGACTGGAATACCACCACCAGGTCGCCCACCTCGGCGTGGCCCAGGTCCATCTTGTCGCCAAGCAAGTCTAGCGGCGTGCACAGCGGTCCGACCACGCTGGCGGGACTGTCGGCCTGCGCGGCCATGCGGTTGCCTACCGCCACCGGATAATTCTTGCGGATCACCTGGCCGAAGTTGCCCGAAGCCGCCAGGTGGTGGTGCAGGCCGCCGTCGGTCACCAGGAACAGCTGGCCGCGCGACATTTTTCGGTCGATCACGCGCGCCACGTACAGGCCCGCCTCGCCCACCAGGTAGCGCCCCAGTTCGATCGCCAGATTCGCCTGCGGCAGTTGCGCCGCCACCTGCCGCTGCAATTGCGCCAGGTGGGTGCCGATCGGGGCGATATCGAGTGCCAGCTCGCCCGGGAAATACGGGATTCCGAAGCCGCCGCCGATATTCAGCTGGCGCACTGGCGCCGGCGCGCCGGCGGCCAGGCGTAACGCCAGTTCGACGGTGCGCGACTGCGCCTCGATGATGGCGTCGGCCTTCAGGCTTTGCGAACCGCTGAAGATCTGGAAGCCCAGCACGTCGATCCCGGCTGCGGCGGCCAGCGCCAGGGTCGCCGGCACCTGCTCGGCATCGATGCCGAACTGCTTGGCCCCGCCGCCCATTTTCATGCCCGAGGAGCGCAGCTCGAAGTCCGGGTTGACCCGCAACAGCGCCGTCGCCTGCATGCCCATGGCCTGCGACAAGCGCGCCAGGATGGCAATTTCGCGTTCCGACTCGATGTTGATGCACACGCCGGCGGCCAGCGCCCGCGCCAGGTCGGCTTCCGACTTGCCGGGGCCGGCGAAGCTGATGCGCGCGGCCGGCATGCCGGTGTCGAGCGCGACTGTCATTTCGCCGCCCGAGGCGACGTCAAGTCCGTCCACCAGGCCGGCCATGTGCTGCACCAGCGCCGGCATCGGGTTGGCCTTGATCGAATAGTGCAGCGCCAGGCCGGCCGGCAGCTGCTCTCGCAGCTGCGCCACGCGCGCCGTCAGGAGCGCGCGGTCGTAGGCGTAGAACGGGGTGCTGCCGACGCGCTGCGCCAGGCGCGTGAGCGCCATGCCGCCCACCTGCAAGCAGTCGTCGATCACGGGAAACTGGGATTGCGGTGCGTGTACCGGCTTGGAATTGCTCATGGGGTCAAGCTTTCAAACAGCGTGGAATAGGATTGCCGCAGCAGCTTGCGATCGATCTTCCCGTTCGGGTTACGCGGGAACGCATCGCTGCGAATGTCGATATGGGCCGGGACCATGTAGGCGGGCAGGCGGCGCTGGCACTCCTTGAGCAGGGCCGCCGCCGTGAGCGGCGTGCCCTCGCGCGCCACCACCAGCAGCACGATCGCCTGGCCCAGCACCGGGTGGGCCACGCCAAAGGCGGCCGCTTCGGCCACCAGCTGCGCGGCATGCACCGCCTCTTCGATTTCCGAAGGGCTGATGCGGTAGCCCGAGACCTTGATCATGTCGTCGCTGCGGCCGATGAAGTACAGGAAGCCTTCCGCATCGCGGCGCACGGTGTCGCCCGACCAGACCGCGATCTCGCGGATCGGCATGGCCGGATCCTGGCCTGGCGCGGGGCGGAAACGCTCGGCCGTTTTTTCCGGATCGTTCCAGTAGCCCAGTGCGACCAGCGCGCCGCGGTGTACCAGCTCGCCCGCTTCGCCGTCGTCGCACAGCGTGCCGTCGGGACGCACCACCAGCACCTCGGCGTTGGGGATCGCGTGGCCCATCGAATCGGGACGACGGTCAAGTTCGGACGGCGGCAAAAAGGTCGAGCGGAACGCTTCGGTGAGGCCGTACATCAGGTACAGGCTGGCGTCCGGCAGTGCCGCGCGCAGGGCCGCCACGGTCGGCAGCGGCATGGCCCCGCCCGAATTGGTCAGGTAGCGCAGGCTGCAGCCGGCGGGCCAGGCCAGCTGCGCCAGCTGGATCCACAGCGGCGGCACCGCGGCCAGGCCGGTGATGGCCTCGTCGGCCACGGCTTTGACGATATCGCGCGGGAACAGGTAGTTGATCAGCACTACGCAAGCGCCGGCGTGGAAGGCGCTGGTCAGTTGCGACAGGCCGTAGTCGAAGCTGAGCGGCAGCACCGCCAGCACCCGGTCTTGCGGGACGAGTTCCAGGTAGCCGGCCACGCTGATGGCGCCGGCCGTCATGTTCCGGTGCGATAGCACCACGCCCTTCGGGTTGCCGGTGCTGCCCGAGGTGTACAGGATGGCGGCCATGTCGGTATCGATGACGCGGTGCGGCGCGCGCGGCACGGCGGTCGGCTGCTCCCAGGCCAGCACGGTTACGCCGTCAATGGCGGGCAGCGGACCCGCAGCACCCGTCACCAGCACGGTGTGCAGGTCGGGGCAGCCGGGCAGCGCGGGCGCGAGCAGGCGCAATCGTTCGACCGACGTGACCAGGATGCGCACGTTGCAGTCGGCCAGGATATAAGCCACCTGGTCGGCCTTGAGCAGCGGGTTGACCGGCACGAACACGGCGCCGGCGAAGGTCGCGCCGAAGCAGGCCGCCACGTTTTCAATGCGCTTTTCAAGGTAGACGGCGACCCGTTCGGCGCGCCCGATGCCGGCTCCCAGCAGGGTCTGGGCGGCGCTGTCGACCGCTTGCGCCAGGGCTGCGTAATCGAGCCGCTGCGCGCCGCAGGCGAGCGCCGGGGCGCGCGGCGTGCGGCAAGTCGCATGGAAAATGAAGTCGTGAACCAGCTCGCTCATTAATACCCTATTGATTCAGGCGCCGCGCCGGCGCAAGACAGGCTGCAATCTTAACAGTTTCCGGCCCTCGACCAATCGGCCTCGCACCGTTTATACTCAATCATGCTCATGACGAATGATATCAAACCGCCAGGCCGTCCCCGGGTGCCGCTGGCGCCCGTATTGTCGCGTTCTTCATTCGCCGCCGAAGGCGCAAGCCGTCCCGCCTCGGTGCTCGACGCCGGGGCTGTGCACCAGGTCACCAGCGGGCGCATCGCCATTGCGCTGGCCCTGCGCGAAATGCATGTAGGTACAGGCGACAGCGTGCTGGTGCCGGCCTATCACAGTGTGTCGATGGTCCCGCCGGTGCTGGCCTGTGGCGCACGCCCGGTGTTCTACAAGGTCGGCGCGGAAGCCATGGCCGACCTGGCCGACATCGCCGCCCGGCTCGATCCGACCGTCAAGGCCATCATGGTCACCAGCTATTTCGGCTTTCCGCAGGCGTGGGACACCTTGCGCGCTTTTTGCGACAGCCATGGCCTCAAACTGCTCGAAGATTGCGCCCACTGCTTTTTCGGCGAGTACGCAGGCCAGCCCGCCGGCTCATGGGGCGACTACGCGATTGCCAGCAGCATGAAATTTTTCCCCATTTACGAAGGCGGCTGCCTGGTCTCGGCGCGCCATGCCATCGCCACGCCGCAGCCGCTGGCCGCCGGCGCCGGCTTTGAAGGCAAGGCGGCCTTGAACGCCCTTGAGAACAGCTTCGCTTACGGGCGCCTGCCCTGGGTGAAGGCCGCACTGTGGCTGCCGATGCAGCTCAAGGCGGCCCTGTGGCGCCTGCGCAAACGCGATGACGCGCCGGCGCTCGCGCCCTCGTCGTCGGACAGCAGCTTCGAGTTCGACCCGCGCTGGCTGGACAAACGCTCGTCGCTGTTTTCACGCCTCGTCATGAAGCACGCCTCGCATGCGCGCATCGTGGCGCTGCGGCGCGCGCACTACCGCCACCTGGAGCTGGCGCTGGCCGGACTGCCAGGTTGCCGCCCGCTGTTCGCCAGCCTGCCCGACGGCGTGTGCCCGTGGATGTTTCCGCTCCTGGTCGACCAGCCCGAAGCGCTGTTCGAGCGCCTGCGCATGCAAGGCGTTCCAATGACCCGCTTTGCCGAAACCCTGTGGCCCGGGGTCGACCCGGCCATGTGCGCCAATCTGCCGCAGCGCGTGATCGCCTTTCCGGTGCACCAGGAGCTGCGCGGCGACGAACTGGCCTGGATGACCAGCAAAATCAGCGAGGCCCTTTCCACATGAAATGGTCATTGATCCCGGCCAGCGACTTTCCCGCGATGGCCACACGCTGGAGCGAGCTGCATGCGCGCTGCGACGCGTCCCCCATGCTGGCGGTCGAATTCGTGCAACCCCTGCTCGACGCTTTCGGCGACGGCAGCGAGTGGCTGGCCGCTTGCGAGCACGAAGGCCGCATCGTGGCGATGACGCTGGTGGCGCCGAAACGACGCGGCACCTGGGCCAGTTTCCAGCCGGCCCAGGCGCCGATCGGCCTGTGGCTGCAGGAACCCGGTCTGGACATGCAGGCGCTGCTGGCGGCGCTGATGCCGGCCCTGCCCGGGATGCCGCTCGTTTTCGGCTTGACCCAGCTCGATCCCGACTTGCTGGCCAGGCCTTCGGGTCCGGGCACGCTGGACTACATCGCGACGGCCAGGATAACCCTGGCGGGAAGCTTCGACGACTACTGGAACGCGCGCGGCAAGAACCTGCGTAACAACTTGAAAAAGCAGCGCACCCGGCTCGACAAGGATGGCGTGCTGCTGCGCATGCAGGTCAGCCGCGCTCCCGCCGATGTGGCGGCAGCCGTGGCCGACTATGGCCGCCTCGAAAGCGCGGGCTGGAAAGCCGGCGGCGGCACCGCGGTCGGCGCCGACAACGCGCAGGGCCGCTTTTACCGCGACATGCTCGAAGGCTTTTGCCGGCGCGACGCCGGCAGCATTTACCGCTACTGGTTCAACGACCAGCTGGTGGCAATGGACCTGTGCATCGAGGACGAGCGCCAGATCATCGTCCTGAAGACCACCTACGACGAGAGCGTACCGAGCAACCTGTCGCCGACCCTGCTGATGCGCGAAGAAGCGGTGCGCCAGTTGTTCGACGAGAGCGGCTTCGAGCGCCTGGAATTCTACGGCAAGGTCATGGAGTGGCATACGCGCTGGACGGATGAAGTGCGCGCTCTGTACCATGTCAATCATTACCGCTGGCCGGCCCTGGGCCGCCTGCATGCGCTGTGGCAGTCGCGCCGCGCGCGCCCCCTGAAGGAAGACCATGTACCTTGACGATGTAAAGTTGATCCTCACCGATGTTCTCAGTCTCGGCGAAGCGGGCCGCGCGCTGCACGCCGGATCGCCCCTGCTGGGCGCCATTCCCGAACTCGATTCGATGGCCGTGGTCAACCTGATCACCGCGCTCGAAGAACACTTCGGCATCGTGGTCGAGGACGACGAGATCAGCGCCGACACCTTCGAAACGCTGGGCAGCCTGGCTGCCTTTGTAGGCAACAAGCTGGCGTGAGCACGCCACGGCACGCACCGGCCGAAGCGTTCTTCCTTGCCACGCCGCAGGGAGCGCGCTACTGCCTGTTCCATGCGCCGCAAGGACGCTGCCGCGGCGCGCTGGTGTACGTGCATCCGTTTGCCGAAGAAATGAACAAGTCGCGCCGCATGGCCGCTAACTGCGCACGCGCGCTGGCGGCGAGCGGCTACGGGGTGCTGCAAATCGACCTTGGCGGCTGCGGCGACAGCGACGGCGAGTTTGCCGACGCGCGCTGGGAGCACTGGAAGGCCGACCTCGATGCTGCCACAGCCTGGCTGCACGAGCGCGTCGGCCAGCCAGTCGGACTGTGGGGCTTGCGCCTTGGCGCCCTGCTCGCACTGGACTACGCGCGCAGTGCGCCCGTGGCGCAACTCCTGCTATGGCAACCGGTGCTGCAAGGCGCAGCGTTCATGACGCAGTTCCTGCGCCTGCGCGTGGCCAGCGACATGCTCGACACCGAGCAGGCGCCCGGCGGCGGCACCAAGGCGTTACGGGCGCAACTGCAAGCCGGCGAAGCGATTGAAATTGCAGGCTACGTGCTGGCGCCGGAACTGGCGGCCAGCATCGATGCGCTCGACGCGGCGCAACTGGCGCCGTCCTGCCCGGTGCAGTGGATCGAAGTCGTGGCGACGCCCGAGCGCGCGCTGCCCCCGGCCGCGCTGCGGCTTGCCGCCGGCTGGGCCAATCCGCCGGTCCTGCACAAGGTCGTTTGCGCGCCGTTCTGGAGCACTCAGGAAATCGCCGAATCGGATGCGCTGGTGGCAGCCACTTGCGGGCTCGCGACATGACTGAACAGCGCGCCGTCTCGTTTGCCTGCGCCGGCCACTGGCTGTATGGCGTCCTCGACGTACCGCACACGCCGCACAAGCGCGGTGTGCTGGTGGTGGTTGGCGGCCCTCAGTACCGGGCCGGCAGCCATCGCCAGTTCACCCTGCTCTCGCGCAGCCTGGCCGCGCAGGGGATCGCCGCCATGCGCTTCGACTACCGCGGCATGGGCGACAGCGAAGGCGCCATGCGCGATTTCGAGACCGTCGGCGAGGACCTCAAGGCGGCGCTGGACAAGTTTTTTGCCGAAGTGCCGGGGATGACCGAGGTAGTGCTGTGGGGGCTGTGCGATGCCGCTTCGGCCGCCGCGCTGTACGCGGCCGGCGATGCGCGCGTGACCGGGCTGGCACTGCTCAATCCCTGGGTGCGCACCGAGGCCGGCGCTGCCAAGGCCACGCTCAGACATTACTACCGCGCGCGCCTGCTGGACCGGCAGTTGTGGAAAAAGATCTTCACCTTGCGCTTCGATTACGGCGCCGCCGCAGGCTCGTTCAAGCGCCTGCTGGGCAGCGCTGCCAGGCCAGCGCCAAGCGGCGCCCTGCCCGACCGCATGCACCTGGGCCTGGGCCAGTTCAGCGGCAAGCTGTTGGTCATGCTGAGCGGGGCCGACCTGACGGCGCAGGAATTTTCAGACCTGGCCTCGGCCTCGCCAAAATGGCGCACTCTGCTGGGGGCGCCGCGCGTCACGCGCCACGCGCTGCCCGGGGCCGACCACACCTGTTCGCGCCGCGCGTGGCACGACCAGGTCGCGCAATGGACGGCTGCGTGGGTGCGCTCCTGGTAGTTACTTCAGGCAGGGATTGATGTCTTCGAAGGCGCCATAGCTCGGTGCAGCTGGCCGCAGCGCGCCGCACAGGTCGGGCGTGAGCGCGCCGGCCGCGGAACGTCGCGGCGCTTCGCCGCGCCACTGGAAAGCATGCTCGAACAGGCTGCGCACCGGATGGTAGCCGGCATACAGCAGCGCGATCGGGGTGCTGCGGTTGTCGTCAAGACGCAGCACGCCGCCGTCGCGGCTGCGGATGTCGCCGTCAACCAGGTTGCCTTCGATATCGGCACTGCTGCCGGCATAGCGCACCAGGATGCCGCCGGTGTCGACCAGGGTGTTGTGGATGATCTTGCTGGCCGCCGCGTTGTTCAGGTAGATGCCGTCGTCGGAACAGGCGGCCACCAGGTTGGCGCGAATCACGCCCTGCTCCTGCTCGACGATGCATTTCTTGTCGCGGCAATAGTCCTTGCCGCTGCCACCGCCGCCCAGCGACAGGCCGACCCGCTGCCCAGGCGCGCCTTGCAAGCGCGATTCGCAGACCAGCACGTTCTGTTCGAACACGGTGCCGCTGCCGGCGCCCTTGGCGAACGCACCGTAGCTGATGCGGTCGCCCCCGCCCTTGATGAAATCGCTGATCAGGTTGCGTTTGACCTGCCACTGGTTGGCCGCCACGATGTCGATCAGGGTGACCGGGTTGTCGGTATTGCGCACGCTGTCGTTGCGCAGGGTATTACCTTCGATCCGGCCATGGTCGGGAAAGCGGCCGCCGCTGCCATTAATCTTGAAGTGGGCGTTGAAGTCGACAATGGTATTGTTGATCGCGCTGAAGTGGCTGCCCGCACCGACCACATGGAATGCATGCTCGCAGTAGGAGTGCTCCTTGCAGATACCGCGGATGCCCAGGTTCTCGAAGCGCCAGTAGGGGGCGCTGACGACGAAGCCTTCCACCAAATTCAGTTCCAGGTTGACCGTGCCGGGATGGCGCGCGCGCAGCACGATGTTGGCGCTGGCGCTGCCCGGGCGGCTGGCCTCAAGGTTGGCGCCGTCGAAGCGGTACACGCCAGGCAGCAGGGTGATCACGTCGCCCGGACTGGCGGCGGCGATCGCGCGGCGTACTTCGTCGCTGGTGGAAACCAGCTGTTCGGCGCCGTCAGCCACCGGCACGCGCGCCTCGGCCTGTGCCCCGATCCCGGGAAACAGCAGCACTCCCGGCTGGGCCGGCGCGCCGCGGTCCAGGCGCAGCAGCGCGGCCCGGGTCCAGCGGCCGACGCCCTCGATCATCTCGTTATGGCCGGAACTGCGCCGCTCCACATAGGGCGCCAGCGCGCGCGGGGTCACGCCCTGTTGCTGCAAAAAGCAGGCCGCGCCGACCGCCACCACGCACGGCGCCAGCAGCAGTATCCCGAGCAGCCAGCGCTTGCGCGGCATGGCCCTAGGCGCCCGACTTGATGTTATGACGGCTCATCAGGTCATACATGGTCGGACGGCTGATGCCCAGCAGCTCGGAGGCCTTGACGATATTCCCATCGACCCGCGCCAGCGCCTTGACCAGCGCCTTGTATTCGGCTTCGTCGCGCACCTGGCGCAGGTTCAGCGGCTCGTCCTCGGGGGCGGCCGCGGCCAGACCCAGGTCGTCCGCGCTGATCGACGGGCCGTCCGTCATGATGACCGCGCGCTTGATGCAGTTTTCCATTTCGCGCACATTGCCCGGCCAGCCGTAGGTTTCGATGGCGCTCATCGCCTCGGTCGAGAAATGCAGGCCCGAACGCGATTCGGCGGCACTGAACTTGTTCTTGAAGTGGTGCGCCAGCAGCGCCGCGTCGCCCAAGCGCGCGCGCAGCGGCGGAATGGTGACCACGATTTCAGACAGGCGGTAATACAGATCCTCGCGGAAGCGCCCGGCCGTGGTCAGTTCCTTCAGGTTCTGGTGGGTCGCGCAGACGATGCGAACGTCGACCGGGATTTCCTCGTGCCCGCCAACGCGCTCGATGACGCGCTCCTGCAGGAAGCGCAGCAGCTTGGCCTGCAGCGCCATCGGCAGGTCGCCCACTTCGTCGAGGAAGAAGGTGCCGCCGTGGGCCAGTTCGACCTTGCCCTTGGTCTGCTTGGCCGCGCCCGTGTAGGCGCCCTTTTCGTAGCCGAACAATTCGCTCTCGAGCAGGTTTTCGGGAATCGCCGCGCAGTTGATGGCCATGAAGCGGTTGGCCGCGCGCGGGGACAGATTGTGCAGCGCGCGCGCCAGCACTTCCTTGCCGGTGCCGCTTTCGCCCAGCACCATCACCGAGGCGGTAGTGGGGGCGACCTTTTCCATCATGCGGCACACCTTCTGCATGCCGGCGTCGCGCGTGATCAGGCCCGTCATCGGCGAATCGGCCTGCAGCGCCAGCATGCGCTGGTTTTCCTGCTGCAGCGCGTGCAGGAAGTAGGCGCGCTGCAGGACCAGCCCGAGCACTTCGCT
Organism: Pseudomonadota bacterium; assembly: GCA_040388275.1. GTDB lineage: Bacteria > Pseudomonadota > Gammaproteobacteria > Burkholderiales > Burkholderiaceae_D > Telluria_A. Next base: position 52,933 of record JAZKCA010000017.1, on the reverse strand, counting down.
GTCGCACGGTTTCTGGTGGAAGTCGTAGGCGCCCAGGGCGATCGCCTTGACCGCGTTCGCGTGGTCCTGGTTGCCGGTCAGGACGATCACGCGCGTGGCCGGGGCCAGCGCCAGGATCTGCTGCAAGGTGGCCAGGCCTTCGGTGGCGCCGTCAGGGTCGGGCGGCAAGCCAAGGTCCATGGTGACCACGGCCGGCTCGTGGCGGCGGATCTGGGCCAGCGCGGCTTCGCGGTCGCCCGCCACCACCACATCGTAGGCATCGAAGCTCCAGCGCAACTGCTTTTGCAGTCCCGGGTCGTCTTCGATGATCAGCAGTTTCTGTTTGCTAGTGGTCACAACATTCCTCTTGCCGTCAGGCGGCGATATCGAGCGACTGCGCTTCGTATTGGTGGAGCGGCAAAATGACATTGAAAGTGGTGCCTTCGCCGGGCGTGCTGGTCACTTCCAGCTTGCCGCCCAGTTCGCTAATGTACTCGCGGCTTTCGAACACGCCAATGCCCATGCCGGCCGACTTGGTCGATTCGAAGGGCTTGAACAGCCGTTCACGGATGAATTCTTCGCTCATGCCCTCGCCGGTATCGATGATGCTGATCAGGACCGTATCGTCCTGGCGGCACAGGCCGACGCTGACGGTGCCGTCGCGCGGGGTCGCTTCGATCGCGTTCTGGATCAAATGGCCCAGCACGCGTTCGAGCCGCTCGCGGTCGGCCAGCACTTTCAGGCCGGCGTCGACGATCTCGAACACCGGGTGCGGCTCGAAGGCCGCCTTCAGCGCCACCGCCTGGCGCAGCACGGTGTCGATCGCCAGCGGCACCAGATGCTCGGGGGACTCGCTGCGGCTCAACTTTTGCAGCAGCAGCTTCATTTTCTGCACCGAGTGGTTGACGGTGTCGAGCATGTCGCGCTGGAATTCGGGGTTGTTGCGGTGCCGTTCGGCGTTCGGGATCAACAGCGACAATTGCGACACCAGGTTCTTCAGGTCGTGCACGACGAAGGTCGACATGCGGTTGAAGGACTCGAACTGGCGCGCCACCATCAAGGCAGTGGCGGCGTCCTGCTGGGCCAAATAGCTGGCGGCCTGGTTGCCGGCAATCTTGAGCAGGTCGATCACTTCCCAGTTCAGCGCCACCCGGCTGCGCGGCTGCATCAGCAGCATGAAGCCGGACAGCTTGCCCTGCATCATCAACGGCAGCACCAGCCAGCAGCGCGGGAATTCGGCCAGCCAATCGGGCACCTCGAGGTCGTCGTACATGACCGGGTCGTCGTCGAGTTCCTTCAGGTCGACCACCCACTGCTTGCTCTCGAGGAACTGGCAGAACGGCGAATCGGCCGGCTCGGCCACGACCCTGGCCGGCACCTGCCAGTAGGAATCGGGCTCGCACAGGCCCGATTCGCGCCGCAGGAACAGCACGCCGCCGGGGCTTTCGACCAGTTCGGCCACGGCTTGGATGGTGCGCACGCCCAGCCCCGGGCCCGGCTCGGACAGGGTGCGGGTAAAGCGCAGCCATTCTTCGCGGTAGTCGTAGTTGTAGCTGTAAAAATGCTTGCTGATGAATACTTTCAGCCAGGAGCGGAAGGTGCCGGAAAACAGGATCACCACCAGCAGGATCAGGGCGCCGAACAGGAAGGCGACCTGCATCACCGTGCCCCAGCTGCCGCCGACGAAGCGCAGGTAATAGCCGGCCGAGCCCATGGCCAGCAGGTAGATGGCCGAGCCGAACAGCGCGGCCGAATGGAACATCACGCGGCGCGACAGCGCCAGTTCGGACGACCAGGAGGCACTGCGCGCCATCGACAGGGCAATCAGCGGCACCGTCAGCGCATTGACCACGCCGCGCGCGGCCCAGATGTCGGCGTCGACCTGGTGGAACAGCATGGTGTTGCTGTACAGGTAGAAGTCGTAGGCGAACATGGCGCCGATGCCGAGGCAGGCGAACTTGATGGCCCAGCGGTCCTGCGCCGGGCGGTTGCGGTACAGCTGCTCGACCAGCACGATGCCCAGCACCGCCAGGCCGACGCGCGCCGTCACGCTTGGCATCAGGCCCAGGCGGATCAGGAATTCGAGGTTCCACATGCCGGTCGCGGTACCGGCCAAAAATGCCAGGTAGAAGGCGGCCATGGCCGCGACCCAGCCCTGCAGCTTGAACGGCAGGCGGCTGTCAGGATCGCGGAAATTGCCGATCAGGATGACCAGAAAGGCGGACCAGGCGCCGTTGCGCACGATCTCGAGGCAGTCGGCCCACACCGACCAGGCGTTCGCGCTGCCGGCGTACCAGGCCAGGGCGGCGCTCCACAAAGTGCTGGCGACGGCGGCGGCGCCCAGCACGGCCGCATGCGGACGGCTGCGCCAGCGCGCCAGCAGCATCAGGCTGAGCAACAGGAAAGCAAAGGCAGCTACGGAATAGCTGTAGGTAGCGATACTGGTCAATGTGCACCATCCATCTCAACAGCCATCATACGCGCGGGCCCGCCGGATTCAACGGCCGCTGCGGAACAGGACGACCTTGAGCGTGTCGATCAAAATCAGTATGTCCAGGAACAAACTATTGTTCTTCACATAATACAGGTCGTATTGGAGTTTTTGCAATGCATCGTCGGTCGAGGCGCCATAACCGTAGCGCACCTGGGCCCAGCCGGTGATGCCCGGCTTGATGCTGTGGCGCACGTTGTAGTAAGGCACGGCCTCGATCAGCTGCTCCACAAAATAAGGGCGCTCCGGGCGCGGACCGACAAAACTCATCTCGCCCTTGAACACATTGAGGATCTGCGGCAGCTCGTCGATCCGGGTCTTGCGGATGAAGTTGCCGATGGTGGTCACGCGCGGATCGTTCTGGGCGGCCCACTGGGGCTTGCCGCCTTTTTCGGCGTCGTTGCGCATGCTGCGGAACTTGAGCACGTTGAAGGTGTCACCGTCCAGGCCCACCCGTTCCTGCTGGTAAAAGATCGGCGAGCGGTCTTCCAGGTAGATCAGGGCGGCGGTGATGACCATCACCGGGAACGACACGATCAGGATGCCGGCGCTGCAGACCAGGTCGAAGCCGCGCTTCATGAAGGTACGGATGAAGCTCTGGTCGAAACCGCCGCCAAACACCAGCCAGCTTGGCTGGAGGGAATCGACCCGGATCTGGCAGCTTTCGCGCTCGAAGAAATTGGCGGCGTCGGTCACCTTGATGCCCTGCAGCTTACAGGCGAGCAATTCCTTGATGGGAAAACCGCCGCGGCGGTTTTGCACCGATACCACGATTTCTTCGACATTGTGGGCCGCGGCCAGCGCGGCCAGCGACTCGCCTTCGCGCATCTTGAGCAGCTGCGAGGTCGGCACGCAGCATTCCTCGGCCGGGATGGCGATGAAGCCGGCGATATCGTACTTGTGGTAACTGGTGTTCTGAGCCGCCAGTTCGCTGCATTCCTTGGCCAGCGGACCGCCGCCCAGGAAGATGATGCGCGTTTCGAGGAAGCGCAGCTCGGAGGTCTTGAAGAACACGATACGCGCGAAGAAAATGCCTCCCGCAGCGATCACGAACACCGCCAGCAGCACGCCGCGGCCGATCTGCAGCTCGGGGGCCACATAGAAAATCAGGGTCAGGATCACGAAGCCCATCGCGAACGAGGGCATCAGCTTGAGGAAGAAGGGATCGCGCAAGCCTTCGTTGAAATTGAGCTGGTACATGCCCATGGCGCTCATCGAAAACACGATGGCGATGGCAAACGCCAATGCGGACAGGAAAAAGTGTTCGATATGGGGACTGGCGCTCGTTTCGCCCAGGTCCATGAAGCGCACGGCCGCCCCGGCATAGGCCGCGCCGACCAGCACCAGCACTTCGACGAACAATAGAAAGAAGACTATCTTCGACACGTAGTGATTAGAAATCTTTAACACTTTTTCCTCCGGAATTCTTTTTTATTACCTACTTATACGCTGGCGCGGCGTGGCGCTAGCGGGCCCGGTCGAGGTGGGCGATATACCATTCCATGGCCTGCGCCAGGCCTTCACCGATGCGGTGGGTGGGCGCGAAACCGAGCAAGGTTTCGGCTTTGGAAATATCGGCCTGCGAGTGGCGCACATCGCCGGCGCGGAAATCCTTGAACTGCGGCTGGTGTTGCTCCACGTGCGGGAAACGCGCGCGCAACAGGGCGCACATCATCTGGTGCAGTTCATTGAGGCTGGTGCGCTCGTTGAGGGCCACGTTGTAGACCTCGTTGGCGGACGCCGCCGGGGCCATGGCCGCCAGGATGTTGGCCTGGACCACGTTGTCGATGAAGCAGAAATCGCGGCTGGTCTCGCCGTCGCCATTGATGAACAGGTCGCGGTTTTCGATCAGCGCGGCGATCCATTGCGGGATCACGGCGGCGTACGCCCCGTGCGGATCCTGGCGCGGGCCGAACACATTGAAGTAGCGCAGGCCGATGGCTTCGGTGCCGTAGCAGCGGGCGAACACATCGGCGAACAGTTCGTTGACGTACTTGGTCACGGCGTAGGGCGACAGCGGATTGCCGATGGTCGACTCGACCTTGGGCAGGGCCGGATGGTCGCCGTAGGTGGAACTGGAGGCGGCATACACGAAGCGGCGCGTTTTCGCGTCGCGCGCGGCCGTGATCATGTTCAGAAAACCGGTGACGTTGGTGTCGTTGGTGGTGATCGGGTCGGCGATCGAGCGCGACACCGAGCCGAGCGCGGCCTGGTGCAGCACGAAGTCGATGCCGGCGCAGGCTGCGGCGCAGTCGCTCAGTTTGCGGATGTCGCCGTCAATGAAGGTAAAGCGGCTCCAGGCGTCCGAGCCGACCAGTTCGCGCACCTCGTCCAGGTTGTGCTGGTGGCCGGTGGCGAAGTTATCCAGGCCGGTGACGCGCTGGCCCAGCTTGAGCAAGGCCTCGACCAGGTTCGAACCGATGAAACCGGCCGCGCCGGTGACCAGCCAGTGGTAGGTGTTCTCGCGCAAATGCGCTTGCACATCGGTAAACTTGTTCACTGTTCGATTCTTTCCTGGTAGCGCATGAAGTGGATTACAGGCGCCAGACGCTGAAGCCGGCTTCCTGCAAGGCGCGCTTGTCAAACTGCGACTTGACGTCGATAAAGCAGCCGTTCGGATTGAGCTTGGCAAGCAGGTCGGCCAGCGGGCGCGCCAGGATTTCCTTGTGCGGCACGGCGGCGACGATCGCGTCGGCCTGCGGCAAGTCTTCCCAGCTGTCGAGGCGGATGCCGTATTCGTGCTCGGCTTCCGCGCCGGAGGCGACCGGATCGTACACGCGCACGTCCACGCCGTACGATTGCAATTCGTAGACGATGTCGGCAACTTTCGAATTGCGCAGGTCGGGGCAGTTTTCCTTGAAGGTCAGGCCGATGACATTGACCTTGGCGCCCTTGACATGGAACCCGGCCGCGATGATCGATTTCACGGTTTTTTCGGCGACAAACTTGGCCATGCCGTCATTGATGCGGCGCCCGGCCAGGATGACTTGCGGATGGTAGCCGACCATCTCGGCCTTGTGGGTCAGGTAATACGGGTCGACGCCGATGCAATGGCCGCCCACCAGGCCCGGACGGAAAGGCAGGAAGTTCCATTTGGTGCCAGCCGCCTTCAACACTTCGAGCGTGTCGATGCCGATCTTGTCGAAGATGATCGCCAGCTCATTCATTAGCGCAATGTTCAGGTCGCGCTGGGTGTTTTCGATGACCTTGGCCGCTTCGGCGACCTTGATGCTGGAGGCGCGGTGCACGCCGGCCGTGATGACCGATTCGTACAGTTGTGCAACGCTCTCGAGGGTGGCGTCGTCGTCACCGGACACCACCTTCAGGATGGTGGTGAGCGTGTGCTCCTTGTCGCCCGGGTTGATGCGCTCGGGCGAAAAGCCGACATGGAAATCGGTTTTCCATTTCAGGCCCGAATGCTGCTCGAGGATGGGAATGCACACTTCCTCGGTCGCGCCTGGGTAGACGGTCGATTCGAAAATGACGATCGCACCCTTCTTCATGTGCAGGCCGACCGTTTTGCTGGCGCCGGCCAGCGGCGTGAAGTCGGGATTGTGGGCGATGTCGACCGGGGTAGGCACGGCCACGACGATGAAGTCGGCGCCGGCCAGGGCCGCAGGGTCGGCGCTCACCGACAGGTGTTTGGCGGCGCGCAAGTCGTCGCTGGACAGTTCGCCGGTCGGGTCGATATGGCGGCGATAGCTGTCGATCTTGGCGGTCGAGAGATCAAATCCGATGGTGGTCCGTTTTTTTCCGAACTCAACTGCCAAGGGCAAACCGACATAGCCAAGTCCGACTACTGCAACGACGTCATCTGATTTCATTATTATGTTCCGTTAAAGAATTAATTTTTGCAATTATACTAACTATAATATAGCACACCTGCATGCGGCCCTCAATTGAAAGCAACTTCTGCTATCAGAAAGCAACAGCATTACGAGGGAAAACATTTTCAAAACGTTATTATTACAGACGAGGCCGACGAACCGAAACCATTTCTCGTTCACGTCTTTTCGACTATCAGTATGCTGCTGAGTTACAAGGCCGCGCTGGGCGGCGGGGTAAGCGGAAAGCCGCTCTGGAACGACCACTATACGCGCTTCGTTGCGCTCAAAAGGCGCATTATGTAACAAGTCCGCGCGGACCATGATTACGCCACCGGACAATATTGGCGGAGTGTCATTTTATCATTTTTATGGATAATTTGTCGTGTCCGATTACCAAGCCCGCGACCGCCTGGAGTCCCAGTATCCCCTGGGTAAAAATTACCTTCCGTGCAATGGTTAACACAATAAAGCGACTACTAATTAACAAAACGTGACGCCGCAATTAATATGTGCAACATTCGTATCCAACCAACAACAGTTTGACCTGTAGCATGTGTTAGCATGGATAGTTATCAAAAAATCCAGTTCTATACCAATGCGCACGCGGGTTTGTTTCACCATCGATACCGAATTCAGCATTGCAGGCGCGTTCACCGATGCCGCATGCAGGCCTGTGGCCGAACCGCTGGTCTGGTGCAATGTCGGCGGGCGCTCCGAAGGCCTCGGTTTCATGCTTGAAACGTTCAAGCAATACGGCATCAAGGCCACCTTCTTTGTCGAAACCGTGCAGCGCTATTATTTCGCGCACGATCCGATGCGCCCGATCGCTACCCGCATCCACGACGAGGGCCACGAGGTCCAGCTGCACACCCATCCATGCTGGTCGGTATTCGAGCACAAGGACTGGTGGGAACGCTCGCGCAACAAGCGCCGGCGCGACGATTTTCAGGGACTCGACGTGGAAGAGTCGGTCCGCCTGATCGAACAGGGCATCGCGACCTTCCGCGAGTGGGGCTTGCCCAAGCCGCTAGTTTTCCGCAGCGGCAACCTGCAGCACGACGACAACCTGTACATTGCGCTGGCACGCGCGGGCATTCCCTACAGCTCGAACGTGGGCATGGCCATTTCCGACAGCGGCGATCCGAGCTACCGCCTTTACAGCGGCGCGCACCGGCGTCACGGGGTCGTGGAATTTCCCGTCCTGACCTTTTCGGACTGGAAGCTGGGCGGCAAGCAGCATATCAAGTCGCTCACCATTGCCGGCTCCAGTTTCGCCGAAACGCGCGACATGCTCGAGCAAGCGAGGGCGGCGGGCATCCCGCTGGTGGTGGTGCTGACCCATCCGTTCGAGTTCGTGCACAGCCAGGACTACGGCTTTGTACAAACGGTGCGCCACAGCCTGACCCAGGACCGCCTGACCAGCCTGTGCAAATTTTTGCAAGACAACAGCGACCGTTTCGAGGCGGTCGGACTGGCCGAGGCGGCCGCGGCAACAGTGCTGGAATCGGATACGCCGAATACGCTGCTGCAGGGATCCCTGTGGAACAGCCTGCCGCGCATGGCGGCGCAACTGGCGCATGCGCAATATGGCCGCTGGCTGCTGGCGCGCACGCATGGCAGGAAAGCCGCGCCGGTCCCGGAACTGGCGGACTGAGAATCGCTTCGACTGCAGGGATGACAGCAGAGATCGTTATATACTGCTGGATACATCGCTTTCCTCTGGAGCCAGCATGCCGCGCTACGTCTTTGCCCTGATCACCCTGTTCGCCCTTGCCAGCCACACCAGCGCAGGAGAAGTACGAATTGCCGTTGCCTCCAACTTCATGGCGCCAATGAAAGTGATGGCGGCCCAGTTCGAACGCGATACCGGCCACACGGTGCTGGCGTCCTATGGCTCGACCGGCAAGTTCTACGCGCAGATTCGCAACGGCGCCCCGTTCGACATCCTGCTCGCCGCTGACGACGAGACCCCCGCCCGGCTGGACAGGGAAGGCGCGGCCGTCGCCAGCACCCGTTTCACCTACGCGATTGGTCAACTGGTGCTGTGGAGCGCACAGGCGGGCCTGGTCGATGACCAGGGCCGGCTCCTCATGAAGGGGAACTTCGCGCATCTCGCCCTGGCCGATCCGAAGCTGGCGCCGTATGGCGCGGCAGCACTCGAGGTATTGCAAAAGATGAAGCTCGATCGCGTGCTGGCGCCGAAGTTGGTCTTGGGCGAAAACATCGCCCAGACCCACCAGTTCGTCGCTTCCGGCGCTGCGACGCTCGGCTTCGTCTCCAGCTCCCAAGTGCTTGACAACGGCAAGCTAACATCGGGCTCGGCCTGGCCGGTACCGGCCGATTTGCACGCCCCGATCCGGCAAGACGCCGTCCTGCTGGCCCAAGGAAAAGGCAAGCCGGCCGCCGAGGCCTTCCTGTCTTACCTGAAGGGCGAAAAGGCTGGCATGCTGATCACGACGTTCGGCTACGGACGCTGATGCTTGCGCCTGAAGACTGGGCCGCCATCTGGCTCACCCTGAAACTGGCCACCATCGTGACCGTCTTGCTGCTGGTGCTGGGCACGCCCGTGGCGTGGTGGCTGTCGCAGACCCGTTCGCGCCTGAAAAGCGCGGTCGGGGCCGTCGTTGCGCTGCCGCTGGTATTGCCACCGTCGGTGCTCGGCTTTTACCTGCTGGTGGGGATGGGCCCGAACGGCCCTGTCGGGCAGGCCACGCAGGCGCTGGGGATCGGGCTGCTGCCCTTTACCTTTCCCGGCCTGGTCATCGGCTCGCTCTTCTATTCGATGCCCTTCGTGGTGCAGCCGCTGCAAAATGCCTTCGAAGCGATCGGCACGCGCCCGCTGGAAGTGGCCGCGACCTTGCGCGCCAGTCCGCTCGACACCTTCTTTTCAGTGGCCCTGCCGCTGGCCAAGCCGGGTTTCATCACCGCCGCCACCCTGGGCTTTGCGCATACCATCGGCGAATTCGGGGTGGTCCTGATGATTGGGGGGAATATCCCGCAGCAAACCCGGGTCGTCTCGGTCCAGATCTACGGCCACGTCGAAGCGCTTGAATACACGCAGGCACACTGGCTGTCCGGCGGCATGCTGCTGCTGAGCTTCATCGCCTTGCTGCTGTTGTACACCTTCAATCCGACCAGGAAGCGCCAATGAGCGGCGCGACCATACGCGCCCGTTTCGAGGTGCAGCGCCCGGGCTTTTCCATGCAGTTGCAGCTGGAATTGCCGGGGCGCGGCGTGACGGCCCTATTCGGCCATTCCGGTTCCGGCAAGACCACGATTTTGCGCGCGATCGCCGGACTCGACCGCCACCCCGGCGGTTACCTCGAAGTCAATGGGCAGCCGTGGCAGGACGATACAAAGGGGCTGTTCGTGCCGCCCCACCGGCGCGCCCTCGGTTATGTATTCCAGGAGGCGAGCTTGTTCGCGCACCTGTCGGTCGCGGGCAACCTCGCATTCGCGCGCAAGCGCGCGCCGGCGGGCGGGGACACGATGACCCAGGCGCTGTCCTTGCTCGGCATCGAGCACTTGCTGGAACGGCGCACGAGCGACTTGTCGGGCGGCGAGCGGCAGCGGGTTGCCATTGCCAGGGCCTTGCTGACCCAACCGCAATTGCTGCTGATGGACGAGCCGCTCGCGGCCCTCGATGGCAAGCGCAAGGAAGAAGTGCTGCCCTACCTGGAGCGGATCGCCGAAGAACTGGCCATTCCAATGCTCTATGTGAGCCACTCGGCCGAGGAAGTGGCGCGCCTGGCCGACCATGTGGTCCTGCTGGATGGCGGCCAGGTGCTGGCCAACGGTCCCGCAGCCGAGACGCTGGCGCGGCTGGACCTGTCGCTGGCGCTGGCCGACGACGCCGGGGTGCTGGTCGATGGCGTGGTCGACGCTTTCGATGCGCACTACGAGTTGCTGCAGCTGCGCGCCGCGGGCACGAGAATGCAGGTGGCGCACAAGGCGATGCCGGCGGGAGCCAGCCTGCGCTTGCGCATACTCGCGCGCGATGTCAGCCTGGCGTTGACGGCGCCGGCGGACAGTTCCATTCTCAACCAACTGCCGGCCGTGGTGCTGGCGGTATGGCCGGCCAACACCGCAGCGCACGTGATCGTGAAACTGGACGCGGGCGGAACGCCGCTGCTGGCGCGCATCACGCGTCGCTCGTACGACCAGCTTGGCCTGGAGGCCGGAAAACCGGTGTGGGCCCAGGTCAAGGCGGTCGCGCTGCTGTCGATGGGGAAAAACGGATGAGGGCCGATGTCAAACTGCGCCTGCGCCATGGCGACGAGATTGCCATGGGACCGGGCAAGGCTGATCTGCTAGCGGCGATTGCCGAGACCGGGTCGATCAGCGGCGCGGCGCGCAGCATGCAGATGTCGTATCGCAGGGCATGGCTGCTGGTCGACGTGATGAACCGCAGTTTCCGCGAACCGCTGGTGCTGGGGGCGGCTGGCGGGCGACAAGGCGGGGGCGCATCGGTCACGCCAGCGGGCTTGCAGGTGCTGGCGCAGTTTCGCGCGATGCAGGCGGCAAGCACGGCGGCCGCGCAACCTTTTCTCGAGGCGCTCGAAAAAATGCTGACGCACAGTTAGGACGGCGGCGAAAAAAACGGCCTTGCGGCCGTTTTTTTACTTGGACGCCAGCGCTTAGCGCGTGCCCAGTCCATTGACGGTGTCGATCGGGAATGCCACCCATTCGGCCGACACATCCCAGTTGGCAGGGCGCGCCGCCGGCAGGCTGCCGCCGGTGATGCCCGCCTTGCGGCGGATCGTCATGTTCAGCGTCGAGACGCTGCCGGTGATCCACTCGACACCCGGATCGTAGCCGACCTGGCCGATGGCATCGATGACCACGCCGTCCTTTTCAAGCGTGACCGCGTCGTCGCCGTTGAAGTTGGTCGCGCCGCTGACCAGCTTGGTGCCAGTGACGGCGGCCGACAGCGCCGGCGTCATGCCCGAGTTGATCAGCGTGAGCGTGGCGCCTGGCTGGATGATGCCGGTCAAGACCTGGGTCGCGGTCGGGATGATGGCGCCGTTGGCAAACAGCTTGACGCTGTAACCGGTCAGATCGACCGGCGCGCCGCCCGGATTGTAAATTTCAAGCGCCTTGTTGTTGGCCGAGCCTTCCAGGTACTCGCTGAAGAACAGATTGACGGCGGCCGGCGGCGGCGGCGGCGCGCTGACGGTGATCGACCCGGTCAGCGCAATGCTCGCGCCGGTGCTGTCGGCCAGGTTCAAACGCAGTGCGAAGGTGCCTGCCGCAGCGAAGGTATGCTGGGCGCTGGTGGCAGTCGTTGCCAGCGTCTGCACGGCGCTGCCGTCGCCCCAGTCGATCGTCAGCGTGGAACTGGTGGCGCTGACCGACGGCATCGCGTTCAGGTCCGCGATCGTCACGGCGCTGCCGCTCTGGCCCGTGGTCGGGAAGGTCGCCGCCAGGATAGGCTCATTGACGATCGCGTCCGGGTTCAGCGTCAGGCCGACCAGTAGCGAATCGTGGTCGGCCGCGCGGTACGGCGTTGCCGCATACCGGTCATCGGTCCTGAACTCGGTGTTGTAGTCGAATACGGACGGCTCGTCGGCATTGACATGCCACTCGGTCACGCCATTGATCTGGCCGCTGAATGCGCTGCTGACAATCGCATGGTCGAGCGAGCCGCTCTGGCCATCGAACACATACGAATAGCGGGCCGCAGGCGGCAAGCGCTTGATCAGGTTCTCGTAGCCGGCCGCTTCAATGGCCTTGATTGGATCTTCGTTGATGTAGGAATTGTAGTCGCCGACCATCAACACATCCTTTTCGCCCGACACGCTGACCAGGCTAGCTACCCAGCGCGTCAGTGCGTTGGCCTGGCGCACGCGCGAGGCGTTCCAGCAACCCTGGCCGTATTCCGCATCGACGTTGGTGGCGCCGCTCGGGCAGCCGCCCTTGCTCTTGAGGTGGTTGACGACCATCCAGAAGTTGCCGTGGTTGTCGTTGGCCGCAAAGCGCTGGGCCATCGGCGGACGGAAGCCGCCATTGACGATGAAGTCGGTATCGGTAGGCACTTTCGGATTGCCGATTGGCGACACACGCGCTGGTTTGTAAATGATTGCCACCTTGATTTCATCGGTACCTGGCGAACTGATGATGTACTTGTAGGTGTTCGCGCCCATTTTCGCGTTGACGGCGGCGACCAGGTTGCCGATGGTCGTGGTCGGGTCGTTCTGGATTTCCATCAAGCCCAGCACATCGGCATTGAGGCCCTCGACCGCGGCGACGATCTTGTCGCGCTGGCGCGTCAGTTCGAGCGCCGTGTTGGCGCCGCGGCTGCCGAGCTGGGTGAAGTAGTTCAGCACATTCATGCTGCCGCCGCGCAAGGTGCCGCCCACTGCCGGTGGCGTCGCCGGACGCGGATTGGTGGCCACGAAAGGCACGGCCGCGAGTGGATGCACGCGCCAGGTGTCGAAGCCCCAGGTCAGGATGCCGCGCAGGCCGGCGATGGTGTCGCCGGTGCGGCGCGTGCCATCAGTGCCGGTGGCGGACAGGTGCGGAATCGGGCTTGGATTCGATGCCGTGGAGCCATCGTCAAGCAAGATCTGCGAATGGGCGTTCAGGTCGATGACCTTGGCCGGGTCGGTGATGGTCGGATGGCTGTACGGGGTAAACATGCGTCCGCCCGCGACCAGCGACAGTTCGCCGAAGCGGCCCAGGTTGGCGGTGTCGGCCACGGTCAGGGTTTGCGGAATGGTGATCAGCATGCCTTCGACGGCTTCGAAATCGGCTGCGTTAACAAATGGCAGCGCGACGGTGGTTGCGGCGATGACGGGACCGGCGCCGCAAATCTCAATCTTGGTGACCTGGCCGATCTGGGTGGAGCGTTCCGGGTCGGTCGTGCCGCTCTTGAATTCCTCCACCGTGCCGCTGACCTGTACCACCTGGCCGAGCGCGACCTGGACCGGATTGTCCGGCGCGTACACGAAGATGCCTTCGGAGGTCTTCGGATCGTTGTCGGCCTCGGCTTGCTGCATGAAGAAGCCCTTGAGCTTGGTCGATGCCTGGAAGTCACCAGTGACCACGCCTTGCACGGCGATGGTTTTACCAACCAGCGGGCTGAGTGCGCCGCTTCCCTGGACCGCGTTGATGTTGTATACCACCAGCGTCGGTGCCGGGCAGGCCGGCATCGCGAAGGGCGGCGCGACCGGGGCGGCGGGAGGCGGCACGATCGGGGTCGTGGCGACCGGGGCTTCAGCGCCGCCGCCACCGCAGGCCGACAGGGCGGCGCACAGGGCTAGCAGGGTAAAACGATTGCGGGAAGAACCGAGCATCATTTATCCAGTACGAAAGGAGGAAAGGGCATCGAAAGGAACATGGGGCCCGCAAACCTACTTATCAGATTTGCACCACATTGAAACTTTAGAGCAACGTTAATTTCCTAAATATAAGTCTATTGCTGGTATTCGGCAATAGCCTTGCGGGAATACTGCGACAAATGTTTGTCGGGAGCCACAAAGGTCTGCCAGAGGACTGTAAGTATCGACTCCCCTACGAAGGTGATGCAGAGTAAGCGAGCAAAAGTTCGTTGTCGGTCGACAAGGCGCATTCCAAATTGTTCCCAGACAATTCGATGAACCCCAGTGGTTTCAAGGCGCTTTGCCAAATTCCGCACACGAAGCGAAATCAGTACCTTTCAATAACTGTTGTAATATGATAAATATTTCCGGCATATATATTGGCCATTATTTCGCCAACCTGCAACCAATAGGGTCTCTATGAGCGCCACCTTGATCGACCAGGTCGCCAGCGCGCTGGCGCAGTTTGCGAGTGACAGCCGACTCTACGCACTGACGGTGGGTAATGACAGCGCCGACTTGGGCGCGGGCGGCCTGCTTGTGGAAGCCTTTGCCGCCGACGATGAGGTGCAAGGCATCGGGGGACGCGACGTCATCGTGCTATCGACCGATGCCCACATCGCGCTTGAACCGCTGCTGGGCCAAACGGCAAGCTTGGAAGTGAGCCTGGCCGACGGCACCCGCACCAGCTTTGCGGGCAACATCAGCGAAGTTGCGATGCTGGGCAGCGAAGGCGGCCTGGCGCGCTATCGCCTGCGTCTGGTGCCGTGGATGTGGCGCTTGAGCCAGGTGCGCAACAGCCGCGTGTGGCAAGACAAGTCCGTGATCGAGATCGTCGAATCGGTCTTCGAACGATACATGCCATTGGCGATCTGGCGCTGGAGTGAGGAGGCAGGTCCCTTCATGGACGGTGCGGTGCCACGCAGCTACTGCTGCCAGTACCGTGAATCGGACCTAGATTTTGTGCAGCGCCTGCTGACCGAAGAAGGCCTGGCCTGGCGTTTCGAGCAGACCGAAGACGGACCTGGCGCCGTACTGTTTGCCGACAGCTCCCAGGTGAGCGGGGTACCAGACGACCCCAGCAGCGAGGCCGACGGCGGCTTCCGCTACCACAACGTGCGGGCGGGGGAAATCCAGGACACCGTGCAAGCTTTACGGGCGCACTTCTGCATCAGCGCGTCTGCCGAGACGGTGCTCAGCTACGATTACAAATCCAAAAAGGCGGTGACTGCCAGTTCGCCCTCCCGCCTGCAAAACGGCAGCGAGATGCCGCCGCTGGAATCGTTCGACGTACCTGGGCAATGCGCCTACGCCAGCGCGGAACAGGCCCAACGTTATGCGGACATCCAGATGGAGGGCCGAGAGGCGCGCGGCCGCTTGTGGAGTGGGCGGTCCACTTTGCGTACGCTGCGCGCCGGCACGCGAATGATTCTTCTCGACGCGCCGTTAAAGCGCTTGGGCGACACGCCCGCATTCACGATGTTGCGCGTGACCAGCGTGGGCGTGAACAATCTGCCAGCGCCGGCACAGCAGGCGCTGGCAGAACTGTTCGGACCGATCCCGGAACTGCTGCAGGAGATGCGGGGCAATGCGCCGCAGGATTTTGCGCTGGCCATCGACCAAGCCCGCAAGACCGGTTACGCCAACTGCTTCGAAGCCGTGCTAGCCGACGTGACATGGCGCCCGCAACTGCCTGGCAGCGCGGGCTGCAGGCGCGCGCGCGCGACCGCGCCGGGTTCGCAGAGCGCGATCGTCGTCGGTGCCGATGGCAGCGACAGCGTGAAAGGCGCCGATGAACTGTATTGCGACCGGCTTGGCCGCGTGCGTATCCGCTTTCACTGGCAAGACAACGACGCCAGTTGCTGGGTGCGCGTGGCGCAACGTTCGGCCGGTGGTGGCATGGGCTTTCAGTTCCTGCCACGGATCAATCAAGAAGTACTAATCCAGTTCCTTGAGGGCAACATCGACCGTCCGATTATTGTCGGCGCCTTGTATAACGGCCAGGGAGAAGGTGGTATAGCGCCCACGCCCGGCGGGCAAGCCGGTGACGGGGATGACGCATCGCGCTTCAATCCGGCGCATGACCATGCAAAATCCGCGCAAGGGAATGTGGCCGGCGGCAACAGTCCAGCATGGCACGGCGCTTCCTCGGACAGTGCCGGCCACCGCAACGGTGCGGCGCAGTGGGGCGTGCGCAGCAAGGAGTTTGGCGGCTCAGGATACAACCAATTGCTGTTCGATGACACCGATGCGCAAGGGCGGGTGCAGCTCAAGAGCAGCCATGCTGCCACCGAGCTCAATTTGGGGCATCTGATCCATAGCGCGGACAACTACCGTGGCAGTTTCAGAGGCAGCGGGATCGAGTTGCGCACCGATGCCTATGGATCGATACGAGCGGGCGCAGGACTCGTCATTACCAGCTATACGATCAGCCACAATGCCGGCAGCCGCGACCCTGCAGGCGACAATGCGCCGGCGATCGCCATGCTGAAGCAGGCAGCGAAGATGGCCGAGACCTTTAGTGGTGCGGCGGCCACGCACCAGACCGTGGCCCTGGCCTCGCATATTGGCGCGGCAAAGGCAAACGAAAGCGCGCTTGATGATAAGGCGGCCCCGCTCAAGGCACTGTTCACCGCCGCTTCCGGCATGGTGGGCAATGCCAGCCTGGATGCTGCCAAAGGCGACGCCGGCGACAAGAACATCAAGCCCGGCGCCGACAAATTGCCGCACGCGACCGACGCCATCATCGCCATCGCGGCAAAGGCAGGCCTCGGTGTGAATGCCGGCCAGAGCTTACAGCTTGCAGCCGGCGAAACAGTGACGATGTTGAGCGGGCAGGATACACAGTTCATCACCGGAGGGCAGATGCGTGTGCACAGTGGCCAGGCTGTCGGCGTGCTGGGCGGTGCTATGAAACCAGGAGAAAACAACATTGGCGTGCAGCTGATTGCGGCCAAGGACGCGATCGAAATCCAGGCGCAGACCGACACACTTAAGGTGCAGGCGCGCGACGAAGTCAATGTGATCAGTGCGAACGCGCAAGTCGACTGGGCTGCCGCCAAGAGCATCACGCTGTCAACGGCGGGCGGGGCGAATATCACGATCAACGGCGGCAATATCACCGTGCAGTGCCCCGGAAAGATTCTGATTCATGCGGGCAAAAAGCATTTTGGCGGGCCGACAAACCTGGCGTACGACATGAACGCCATGAAGGGCGACGCGAACTTCGATGAATTATTCGTGCTCCGGTGGCCATACGACGACACGCCGGTGGCGAACCGAAAGTATGAGATTGTGCGCGGCGACGGTTCAGTTGTGCGCGGCGTCACCGATGCCAAGGGCGAAACCGGACTGCAAAAAAGTACGTTTATCGAATCGCTCAAATTCCGCTTACTTCCGGAGGACTAATGGCTGACAGCAAACCAAGCGAACGTAACATTCCTCCGCACCGCGACGCAAAAGGGGGTGTTGAGTGGCGCTCGCAAATGACGGCGCCGAACGACAGCGTGGCAGTGATCAACATGGTTTCCGACAGGCTCATTCCGATCGTGTTTGTACCGGGTGTCATGGGCACCAACCTGCGCGGGATTGGAGATGCGAAAGGAATCAACTGGCGCCTTGATACGGGCGCTTCCATGGTGGGCTGGCTGAATCGCGATGAGGACGAACGGAAGAAATTCCTGACACCCGCGACCATGCGGGTTGATGACGGTGGGGCCCTACCCAAAGGTACTACCTTGCCTGATGCAGAGATGAAGCGACGGGGCTGGGGGGAAGTCGGCGCGGTGAGTTATACCGAATTTCTGGTTTGGCTGGAACATGCGTTCAGTGACTTTACAGACCCGAAAAATGGCGTGCGCCATGAATTGATCGGACAAGCGCTTGGGGCGGCAAAAGGAGAAACCGCCCTAAGCAAGGACGATGTCGCCTTGAGTTACAAGTACCGCTTTCCTGTCCACGCGTGCGGCTATAACTGGCTTGACGATAACGCCGTAAGTGCCGAGCGGCTAAAAAAGAGGATTAACCAGATCATTAAGTATTACCAGGAAAAACGGTACAAGTGTGAGAACGTGATCATCGTTACCCACTCGATGGGTGGTCTGGTTGCGCGGCATTGCACTGAAAATCTCGGCATGTCCAATATTGTGCTCGGCGTTGTCCATGGGGTGATGCCGGCTACCGGTGCCGCAGCTGTTTACCGGCGGCTGCAGGCGGGCACGGAAGGCGACAAGCTCCCCTCATGGGTGCTTGGCGAGGATGCCGGAGAAATGACCGCGGTACTCGCTGGAGCGCCAGGGCCCATGCAACTTCTGCCTACGCCACAGTATGGAAACGAATGGCTTAGGATACGTGAGACCGTGGCCGGAAAACTACATGAAATCACTTTGCCAAAGTCCAATCCTTATTCTGAAGTTTATCTGGTACGTGGAAAATGGTGGAGCATGGTCAGTGACCGACTCATCAACCCGTTGCTCGATGACGGCGCCGATGACTACAAGAAGCAGCTTGATGGAGAATGGAAAAAGTACGCAGAGATGATGATCCTGGTTGTCGAGCCGTTCCATAAGGCGCTTCAGGACAAGTACCATTGCAATACACATGCTTTTTATGGAAGCCATGCTGACAATAAATCTTTCGGCAACGTGACATGGCAGGCGAAAGATGATTTCGAGCTGCTCGGCCGTGGCAAGAGGCGGGCAGACATCATCAATGGTGAGCGCACCGCGCTTTCGGAAATCAAAGAAACCAGGACAGTAGAATCCAAACTCTTTGACACTGGCCTGAAATCATCGATTGAGCAGGTGTATACCATCAGCAAGCCCGAAGAGCCTGGCGATGGAACTGTACCTCATCGATCGGGTGTAGCGCCGATAAAACATGCTTCCGTCAAATCCATGCTGCGGGTAAAGGCAGGGCATGAGCCCGCCTATCGCGAATCGATGCCGGCCCGGCGCTTCACGCTGCGCGCTATCGTGCAAATTGCCCGCGAAGTGGAAAATACATCATTGGTGTACAAAAAATGATAAGCAAAATCACTCGACTGTCTGCAGTAGGTATTGGCCTGGCGTGCTGCCTGACACTCCTCACGGCGTGCAACCGCCAAATATCCTCATCTTCAATCAAAGAAGCATCAACTATGCAACCATCAAACGAATTGACTACCCGCTGCATTGGACGATACCTGATCGACTTGCCGTCGGACCTTGTACTGAATCCACTCGGCGGTCAAACGATCGACGACGTGGTTCTTTGGGTCACGCACGCCACGGCTGAGGAATACAAAACAGCGCTCGCGCGGCGCACAACGCAGTTGACCGCTGCGGCCGTTTCGCGCAGTGGTGTACCGTACCCCGCACTGCGAAAAACAGTGCCCCTTCCGGCTGGCACTGATGGGGTGTTGTTCGACCGCGCGAAGCTGGACGGTTTGGCTGGCCGAACGGCGCGCGTCTTGGAGGTGCTCGCGTGGCGAGACGGCTATCTCTTGAAGGCGGAAATCACTGGGACCGACACAACCTTCCCCGAAGAAAAGGACAATGAAATGCTGCATACCCACCTGAAAACTGACGTGGCGGAAAAGACCCGTCAGATTATCGATGTGGTGTCGCGAACCAGTGGCCGCGCGGACAGAGAGATCCCTTCACAACAAGGTGTATGCATCGTCAACGGCTTTGTACGCGGCGCGCCGACGGCGGGAGAGTCAATTGGCACCATCTACCAGTTTGCAAAGATTGATAATTTCTTCATGCGCATCGCAAGTACCAGCCTAAGTCCTGGCAAGAATTCGATACTGGACCGTATAGAAAATACCCGGCCGATGATCGAAAAGTCGAAAGGCAAGATATTCAGGAAGGCCAAGCGTGACGTCAGTGGCATGAACGGCTATGAAGCCGCTTATTCGATGCTGACGGACGAAGATGCCGGACGGGGGCGGATTATGTTTGACAACTTCATTTTTGAAGTGAATAGCGCGGAAGGCAGCAAGCGAAAGCCACGATTGTCGGTCGAAGTGCACAATGGTGAATTGCTTTCCAATGGCTCAGACGAGGACGATGGCAAGATTGACGAATCAGTAATCGCGTTGAAACCCGCGCCGCTGAGCACGGCTGCCGTCGAGAGCATGTGGGACAAGATCATCCCAACGATTCGCGCGCGGCCCAACGCCTTCTGATTTGATCGTGCATTGGCTTAGTTATCCAAGATCTATGCCCGCTCTCCCAATTTGCCCCCCCCCCCTTTCGAGAGGTATGCGCGCCGCACAGAACGCCCGGCAGCAGCCTTAAAATGCAGAGGCTATCTGGTGAGTTGGGTTAAACAGGTGATACTGGACCTTACCTCGCTGATAGGCAAACGCATGCTGGTCATATGGGCTGCTGAAGGGAATCACGCTGTGTCGCATGCTCGACGAGGCCAAGGCAGGGCGCGACGCGTTGCCTTCTACCAGACGGTAAGGGTACTACTGTCCAAGAAAGAAATCAGCAGCAAGAAGCCCACTCACGAATGTTGATTTGTATTGCCTCGAAAATTCTACACCAGCCCTACACGAGCGAAATTTATCGCCAGCGGCCTTCGCCGTTCGGGCGACGAAAATAGCGCAAGTATTTGATTTTATTTCACAAAACTGGTGCGGCTGGCGGGGATCGAACCCACGACCCTTGGCTTCGGAGGCCAATACTCTATCCACTGAGCTACAGCCGCGTAGGGGGGAATGTCTGAAGTGAGGCGAAGGATACAGTTTTTCCGACACGGCGTCCATGGAAAGTGTCAGCCAAGGGCCGATATGCGTTCCAAAACAGGGGCTTTGGGTCTATAATCGCGGGTTTGGCGGGTATTTGCGATTGAGCATGCAAATATGGGCAGCCGGCAGCTTTTTGAAAATAGTACTAAGGACATCATGAGCGACGCACACAACGAACACGAATCCGCGATCCGGACCCCGAAGCAGCTTCTCGCTGCCGTGGCCGGCTTTTTCCTGGTTACCGTCATCGGTATCATTTTGCTGGTTCAATTCGTAACCACGACCAAGCTGACCGGCGCCGGCACTGATAGCCAGAGCGCCGAAGCGCTTGCCGCGCGCCTGCGTCCGGTCGCCGACGACGGCTTTTCGCTGAAAGACGCGAACGCCCCGAAAGTCCTGCTGGCCGGCGAAGCCGTCTACACCGCCAATTGCGCTGCCTGCCACGCCAGCGGCGCTGCCGGTGCACCGAAGTTTGGCGACGCAGGCGGATGGGCTGCCCGTATCGCCCAGGGTTACGAGACCCTGGTCAAGCACGCCATCGACGGCAAGGGCGCTATGCCTGCACGCGGCGGCAACCCTGACCTCGATGAAGTCGAAGTCGCGCGCGCTGTTGTATATATGGCCAACAAGGCCGGCGCCACCTTCAAGGAGCCGTCGGTGCCGCCGATGGTCGTGAGCGCCCCGGCAGCCGATGCTGCCCCAGCCGCTGCCCCTGCCGCCGAACTGGCACCAGCGCCAGCCGTTGCGACACCGGCCGCACCAGTGACCGCTCCGGTCAAACTGGCCATCGATGGTCAAAAGGTCTACACCACCGCCTGCGCGGCCTGTCACGGTGCCGGCATTGCCGGCGCGCCGAAGTTCGGCGACAAGGCAGCCTGGGCGGTCCGCATCAAGCAAGGCGCCCCGGCCCTGTATGAGCACGCGCTCAAGGGTTTTAAGGGCATGCCGGCCAAAGGCGGCTCCGCCGCGTCGGACGACGAAGTCAAGGCCGCAGTCGACCACATGGCCGCTGCCGCCAAGTAAGCTCTTCAGAAGCAAACGATCGCCGTTCAGTGTAAAGCTGAACGGCTTTTTTTCGCCTGCACCACTCCCCTCCCTTCTTGCGCAATTCCTTGCGGAAACGCGTGTCCACGCTTGAGATTTTTCCACTTGGAATCAATTGCGTCCCAGTAATATTTCCATGTCGCCTTGTTGTTTTGTAGCACTTATATGCCCAGCAATATTTCCCGCTTCTTTTATATTCCGTTGGGCACTATAATTCTCATCCTTTAGTGAATTTAAGCAATGTTGAGGAATCAAAAATTGGCATAACGGGAGTGCCAACATGAATAGATTTTCGAGATAAATAGCGTAGTTTTACAGGCAATTCGCATGTATCCACGCTAATTTAACGTTGTATTTCGGGCGATTTCGGGCACACGATTAAAATTTCCATGCGGCATCTAATTGATCAGCGTAAAGTTTACCTACTGCATCTTTTGCTGCCGAAATCGAACCTCTATTAGGAACTCCCAATGCGCAAAATTAACAACAAGCAATCTAAACTTCTCGCCGTGCTGCTAGGTAGCATCGTCCTGACCGCCTGTGGCGGCGGCGGTGGCTCCAGCGCCGCGTCAGCAGTACCCCCACAAGCTGCACCTATTTTGTCGAGCAATGATGTCCCGCCAAGCGGTGGCGGCACGACTACGCCCCCACCACCAAGCGGCGGCGCCGTCGCGCCACCGGCAGACGCTTCGCCGTCGGCACCGCCCGTCACCAACTATCCAGTGCCGCCGCTGAACACCTCGCCGACGCCGACGCCTACCCCAACGCCGACCCCAACGCCGACCCCGACGCCTACCCCAACCCCAACGCCACCGCCAGCGCCAATGCCGCCGGACGAAACGCTCGTCGTTCCAGGCGCTAATGTGGTGACGGACATCCGTTTCCAGAGCCTTTCCGCTACTGAACAAGCCAACCTGCCTGTCACGTTCGGTCAAGTGTTTGCCGTCGGTAACGTCAGCTCGGCACAATCGCTGACCGGCCGCCTGGCCGACGGCAGCACCGTGCCACTCCAAGTGAACGTCAAGGCACGCCACGCCGACGGTTCGCTGCGCCACGCTGTTATTACCGCCAAACTGCCTAAGCTCGGCGCCAGCCAGACCCTGGTCATGGCACTGGCCAGCGTGCCGGCCCCGGCCGCTCCGGCTGCAGTCGCCCCAACCGCCCTGCTGGACGGCGGTTTCACCGCTGCCGTCAATGTGGACCTGAACGGCCAGCGCTACACCGCTTCGGCCGATGCCCTGCTGCGTAGCGGCAAGTACACCACTTGGCTGGCAGGCCCGCTGACCAATGAATGGCTGGTCTCGGCTCCCCTGACCACCGCCAGCGGCGTGGCCCACCCGCACCTGACCGCACGTTTCGCGATCCGCGCCGTCAGCGGCGTCAAGCAGGCCCGCGTCGATGTCACGCTCGAGAACACCTGGGCCTTCGAAGCGAACCCGCAAAACTTTACCTACAATGCGCAGATCGTCGTTGGCGGCCAGACTACCTATACCAAGACTGGCCTGGCCCACGTGCACCACACGCGCTGGCGCAAGCTGGCCTGGTATGGCGCCGAGCCATCCGTGCATATCCGTCACAATGTGTCCTACTTGCTCGGCACCAAGGCGCTGCCTAATTTCGACCGCCGCGTGACCTTTAGCGAAGCCACGCTGGCTAGCATGAAGACCGGCTGGACCGGCTCTGGGACCGAACCGATGGGCACGGGTATGGCCGTATCCTACATGCCGGGCACCGGCGGGCGTCCTGACATCGGCCTCTTGCCCGGCTGGGCAGCAACGTATCTGCTGAGCATGGACAAACGCGCCAAGGATGTCACCCTGGCCACGGCGGATCTGGCCGGCAGCTACTCTTCGCACTATCGCAACAAGGAAAGCGACCGTCCGGTCAGCATCGTCGACTTCCCTTATATGACTGTCTTGGGCCAGCGCAGTGATACGTACAACCCGGTCACGAAGAAGCTCGAAGCATTTCCGCAATGCACGGTCAGCACGGAAGCATGCGCGACGCCGCATACCCACGATTCCTCGCATCAGCCTGCCTTTGCTTACCTGCCTTACCTGGTCACTGGCGACAACTACTACCTGGAAGAGCTGCAGTTCTGGTCCATGTCGAACGTTTTCCAAGGCAACCCAGGCTACCGTGGCGCGGAAAAAGGCTTGCTGAGCTGGGACCAGGTGCGTGGACAGGCCTGGAGCATGCGCACCTTGGCCGAGGCGGCTTACATCACGCCTGACGCCGACCCGCTTAAGTCCCATTTCGAAGGCTTCTTGAACAATAACTTGGTCAACTACGATACTTCCTACGTCAAGACCCCGCCGAACAACTACGGCGTGCTG
This sequence comes from Pseudomonadota bacterium, assembly GCA_040388275.1. Classification (GTDB taxonomy): domain Bacteria; phylum Pseudomonadota; class Gammaproteobacteria; order Burkholderiales; family Burkholderiaceae_D; genus Telluria_A. Next base: position 29,201 of record JAZKCA010000017.1, on the reverse strand, counting down.
ACCGGCGGCGCCATAGTCTACAACGGCGACACTGGCGTGGCCCCGTGGCAGGATGACTTCTTCACCTCGGCGATCGGCCACACTGTCGAACTCGGTTACAGCAAGGCCAAACCACTGCTGGCATGGAAGTCGCTCTTCCCGATCGGCCGCATGACCGCCAAGGATGTCTGCTGGATCTCCGGCGCCATCTATTCGCTCAAGATCCGCGATACAGCGTCTTCTCCACTGTACGCCACCCTGGGCGAAGCGTTCAAAGTTAGCACGGTCGACCTGGCGGGGATGCCGTGCGCTGGCACCGCAATGGCCACCGCCCTCAAGCTGAAGGTTGGGGAAATGACCGGCTACTCCGATACCGTGACCGGTTTCCCGTCCAACATGCAGCCAGCACTGGCATATGCCGCCGACTCGTCCGGCGCTGCCGGGGCCGCAGCCTGGACCGTGTTCTCCAACCGCAGCGTCAAGCCTGACTATTCGCTCGGCCCGCAATTTTCGATCGTGCCGCGCTAAACACCGCTTTTCCAACATGACTGCGAAGGGGGCGTGGAGCGCAAGCACCACGCCCCCTTCGGTCTTTTGAACGGGGCTTCGTCAACCGCATTCACATGCCAGAATAATCATCGGGATGCGACTTTGGGACCTGCTAGAAGCGCCAACTGAACGGTGCAATCACTTTGGGCACGGAAGGGTAGTTGCGTGGTCAACCGAGTGAAAAATCGAGACGATGCCCCGCATTTGCTGGGCTCCCCGGTGGGTAGCGCCTCGTTCGCGTGTCAGCGTGGTCTGCTTCGAGTCCGGCATATGCGGAAGAACAAGCTGCACGTCAATGAGCCACGGAAGCACGAGCAATTGCGGCAACGATCAGTTGCCACTTATTTTTTTAACGATGGCGAAGCGGCTAGAGCAGGAATTTGCACCAGGGTCGCAGGCAGGATCCGTTTTTCCACGACCAGGATGAGGCCGCATAACGCGAACATGAGCTCGAAATAGGCGAAACTGAGCGCCGCACCGCCGAGGCAAAAGCCGAAGAGGCACAGTTGCGCCATGATCGCGAAATTGGCGATCCAGTGAGTTTCCACATGCTTGCGGGCCTCGCGGGCAATTGATCGGGCAACCAGGAAAGCACGGATCAGCACAGCTAGGTAAATTCCCAGCCCCGCAAAACCATGGTCCCCCAAGACTTGAAAATATACGCTGTGAGCGGCCCGCGGATAATTCGGATTGGGAAGCAAGTCACCTGAATAGAAAAATGGAAAGGCAAGGAAATCGGCGGCAAGCCCGCGCCACACGGCGAGGTTCTCAAGCGACTTGAAGCCAGCGCCGAAAAACGGGTTTTTCGCCGCAAGGATGAAGCTCATTTTCCAGGCAACAACCCGGCCCATGAACGAGGCGTCCCCACTAGCTTCGTTAATGGTATTCATGCGCGAACTCCATTCGTCCGACACTAAATACGACATTGCCCCAGCCAGAACGACGAACGCGATGCCTAGGGCGAACTTGCGGTCGCTCTTCATGAACAGATAAGCCGCCAGTCCCAGCAGGGCCACGAAACCGCCGCGCGACTGGGTGCCAACGATCGCGGCCACAATCAGGCCCATCAGGCCAAACAAGCCCAGCCGCAGCAGCTTGGACTGTTTGCCGTATTCACCCAGCAGGTAGGCGCAGACCGGCAAGGTCATGACGAAGGCGACCGCCAGTTCATTGCGGTCGCCCAGCACGTGGCCGTAGAAGCCTTCGATCTTGTGGCCGCCGCCGGACGCGACGTACTTGAGCGCTTCGAGCCCACCAAAAAAGCCGATCGACAGGACCACGCACCATAGGAAAAAGTCGACGTGCAGTTTCTTGTTTATCACCAGCACGACGAAGACGAACAGCAAAATCACCTTGAAGAAACGGACCCAGAAGTCCCACGTCGTTTCAGCTAGGCCGCTGGTAAGCACGGTTGAGATAGTGGTCCAGGCGAAAAACAGCAGGATCAAGCCACCGAGCGTGCCAAAACTGACCTTGGGCTTCTGCCTCAGGGCCACATAGCCGAGGATGGCGACTGCGGTAAACACCAGATTGTAGCGAAATCCCGATGCAAAGCCGTACAGCCAACCATTCGGATAAAACATCGCGGTCCAAATCCACAAGCCGACCGCCACGAAGGGCCGCTTGGCCATCAGGTACAACAGGATGGCCAGGATAAGCAGGAAAAACGTATCACGCATGGGCTACTTCACCTTGTTCTTTTTATCCGGCAGGGCGCCGTCCTGGCGCAAGGCCCATACGCACAGGTACACCACCGCGACCAGGTCCAGCGCCCACAGCAATGTTTCCATAGAATATCCTTACCGTTTAGATATCGAGATTGTACGCGACACAACCCCGCCCGCTTTCACCGCCGGCGTAAAAAAGGCCACTTGCGTGGCCTTTGTAGCACGACGGCACCTTACCAGATGCTGACCCGCTCTTTCGGCGGCAAATACATCTTGTCGCCTTCCTTGACGCCGAACGCTTCATAGAAGCCCGAATGGTTCATCAGGCTGCCGTTGGCGCGGAACTGCCCCGGCGAGTGCGAATCACTCTTGAGCTGAACGATCTGCTGGGCTTCGCGCATCTTGGCGCGCCATACCTGGGCAAAGCCCATGAAGAAGCGCTGGTCGCCGGTCAGGCCGTCGATCACCGGCGCCGTCTTGCCGCCCAGGGACAGCTTGTACGCCTTGTAGGCAATCGCCACGCCCGAGTTGTCGCCGATGTTCTCGCCCAGGGTCAGGTTGCCGTTGACGTTGTAGCCTGGCAGCGGCGAATAGCTGTCGAACTGCTTGACCAGCTGTTCGGTCTTGGCCTTGAACTTGGCGCGGTCTTCCGCGGTCCACCAGTCGCGCAGGTTGCCGTCGCCGTCGGACTGGCTGCCCGAATCGTCGAAGCCGTGCCCGATTTCGTGGCCGATCACCGCGCCGATGGCGCCGTAGTTGACCGCATCGTCGGCGCGCATGTCAAAGAATGGCGGCTGCAGGATCGAGGCCGGGAACACGATTTCATTCATCGACGCGTTGTAATAGGCGTTCACCGTTTGCGGCGTCATGCCCCACTCTTCGCGGTCGATCGGTTTACCCAGCTTGGCCACACCGTCCTGGTAGTCGAAGGTGTTGGCGCGCATCACGTTGCCCACCAGGTCGTTGCGGCTGATGGTCAGCTTGGCGTAATCCTGCCACTTGTTCGGATACCCGATCTTCGGGGTGAACTTGGCCAGCTTGGCCTGGGCTTCCTTCTTGGTCTGCGGCCCCATCCAGTCGAGCGTTTCGATACTCAGGCGGTACGCTTCGGTCAGGTTCTTGACCAGCGCTTCCATGCGCACCTTGCGTTCGGCCGGGAAATGGCGCTGCACGTACTGCTTGCCCACCGCTTCGCCCAGCGCGCCTTCGACGGTCGCCACGGCGCGCTTCCACGCAGGGCGGTTTTCGGTCACGCCGGTGACGACCGTGCCGTAAAAGGCGAAATCGGCGTCAACGAAGGCTTTCGACAGGTATGGCGCATAGCTGCGCAGCAACTGCCACTCGAAATACGATTTCAGTGTTGCCAGCTCGGTCTTGGCCAGCACATCGTTCAGGCCGGTCAGGTAGCTCGGCTGCCTGACGATCACGTAATCGACCTTGTTGCCCACGCCGGCGGCCGCGGTGGCCATTTTCCAGTCGTAGCCCGGGGTCAGCTCGCCCAGTTTGGCCAGGTCCATCTTGTTGTAGCGCTTGACCGGGTTGCGGTTCTCGACCTTGCTCCACTGCACCTCGGCCAGCGCGGTTTCCAGGCCCACGATGGCCGTGGCGGCCGCGGCCGCATCCTTGCGCCCGGCCAGGCCCAGCATGGTGGCCACGTGCTGCTCGTACTTGGCCTTCACTTCGGCCAGCTTGGCGTCGTCCTTCTTCAGGTAGTAATCGCGGTCCGGCAAGCCAAGGCCGCCCTGCGACAGGTACACCGCGTAGCGGGTCGATTCGCGCGCATCCTGGCCCACCCGGATCGAATACGGTGTGGCCACGCCGATGGTCGACAAGTGGGCGATCAGGCCCGGCAAGCCCTTCTTGTCGCGCAGCGCGGCGATCTTGGCCAGCTCGCCGGTCAGCGGCTTGTAGCCCAACTGCTCGCGCTTGGCTTCGTTCATGTAGCTGTCGTACAGGTCGCCGATCTTGCGGGCATCGGAACCGGCTTTCTGCTTCTTGTCCTGCTGGGCCGATTCGATGATGGCGCGCACCTGCGGCTGGACGTCGTCGCGCAGCTTGGCGAAGGTGCCCCAGCTCGACTTGTCAGCAGGAATTTCCGTGCTCTTGAGCCATTTCCCGTTCAGGTAGCTGAAAAAATCGTCCTGCGCCCGCACCGTCGGGTCGATGTACTGGGTGTCGATGCCGGAAATGGGCGCCGCAGGGGCGGCAGCGGCGACAGGTTCGGCGGCGCCGGCGAAGGCGGCCATCAGGCTCAGGGTCAGGGTACTCAGCAAATATCGTTTCACGGTGTGTCCTTATGGGGCTGGGAGGGCGCGGCTGGTGGCCGGTTTGTGGCCGGTTTACGATTCTAGCCGGTGGTGACGGGCGCTGCGCGGCCGACCGTGCTTTTTTACTTTTCGATACACAAGTTTGCACACAGTTTGCGCCAGAGCGCCTTTGGCGTGCCGGCCGTGCGACGAGCAGGGCGAAATGGCGGTAGTTTACTGAAAGATCATGGACAACCATTTCTCCCGATACCTGGACCTGGCGCGGTTCACGGCCGCCATTCTGGTGGTGCTGACCCACTACGTCCAGAATGGCTTGAGCGGACCGATGCCGCTGCTCGGGCGCGAGGCGGTGATGGTGTTTTTCGTGCTGTCCGGCTATGTCATTGCATATACGACATCGGAAAAGGCGCTGACCCTGCGGCAATATGCGCTGGCGCGCACTGCCCGCATCTATTCGGTGGCGGCGCCGGTGCTGCTGCTGAGCTTCTTGTTGATGGGCCTGGCCACGCAGGCGACGGAGTTGCCCACCAGCGTCAGCTACCAGTTGCGCAAGCCCGAAATCTACCTGCCGCTGCACCTGCTGTTCATGGGCGAATGGTGGAACCTGGCCGAAACCCCGCCCTGGCTGGTCCAGTACTGGTCGCTCAGCTACGAAGTCTGGTATTACGTGCTGTTCGGCGTGCTGTTCTACCTGCGCGGCGCGCGCCGGCTGCTGGCCGGCGCGCTGGTGCTGCTGCTGACGGGCTTCAAATTGTGGCTGCTGCTGCCAGTGTGGCTGGCCGGCGCCTGCCTGTACAAATACCAGAAGGCCTTGCCGCTCACCCCTAGCGAAGCGCGCCTGGGCTGGCTGGCCACCATCGCCGCGCTGTGCGCCTACAAATACCTGGGGCTCGACCTGTCGCTGCGCGCGCTCGGCATCGCGCTGTGGCCCTTCCCCGCGCTGCGGCTCGGCAGCGCCGACCGCTACCTGGCCGACTACGTGGTCTGCATCCTGGTCTACCTGAATTTCGCGCTGGCGCGCCAGTCCGCTTTTGCCGTGCCGGCCGCCTGGCAGCAGCCGATCCGCACGCTGGCCGCCTACACCTTCACCCTGTACCTGATCCACGGCCCCGTGATCGGCCTGTGGACCGTGTTCTACCCCCACCACAGCGGCAGCGCGCGCGACCTGTTCCTGCTGAGCGCCTGCATAGTCCTGGCCACCTGGGCTGTCGGGCATGTCACCGAACAGCGCAAAGCTTGGTTCAGGCAGGGCATCAATACCGTCTTCCTGTTGTGTTCCCGACGCTTCGCCTGAAGCGAAGCGGGATTACGGTTTATACTGAAACGGCGCCATGTCAGGCGCAGAACAGTCAACACGAGCGGGTGATGGTTATGGGTCCTACACTGAAAAATTCCGGCCTGGTCGGCCTTGGCGTCATTGCCGGCATGGCCGTGTCGATGCAATTCTCGGCAATTGCACAAAAGCCGGTCGAACCGGGCATGCCGCTCGACGAACTGCGCCAGCTGGCCGACGTGTATGGACTGATCAAGACCGACTATGTCGAGCCGGTGGGCGACAAAAAGCTGCTGACCGACGCCATTTCCGGCATGGTGGCCTCGCTCGACCCGCATTCGGCCTACCTCGACGAAAAGGCTTACCGCGACCTGCGCGAAGGCACCGAAGGCAAATTCGTCGGCCTCGGCATCGAGATCGTGGTCAGCGAGGAAGGCTATATCGGCATCGTCGCGCCGATCGAGGATTCGCCCGCGTGGCGCGCCGGGATCAAGGCCGGCGACCTGATTACCCGCATCGACGGCGTTGCCGTGCAGGGGCTGGGGGTGGAGGAAGCGGTCAAGAAAATGCGCGGCGAGCCGCATACCAAGGTCACCCTGACGGTGACGCGCAAGGAAAGCGCGCAGCCGCTCGCGTTCACCATCGCACGCGAAGAGATCATTCAAAAGAGCGTAAAGGGCAAGATTGTCGAACCAGGCTACGCGTGGCTGCGCATCTCGCAGTTCCAGGAACCGACCCTGGACGACATGGCCGCCAAGATCGCCGCGCTGTACAAGCAGGATCCGCATCTGAAAGGCCTGGTGCTGGACTTGCGCAACGACCCGGGCGGCTTGCTGCAAGGGGCGATCGGGGTGTCGGCCGCCTTCCTGCCGAAAGACGCCGAGATCGTGTCGACCAACGGCCAGCTGGCCGAGAACAAGCAGCGCTACTACGGGCGCGCCGAATTCTATTCCATGCGCGGCGACAGCGATGTGCTGGCGCGCCTGCCGGCGGCGCTGAAAAGCCTGCCGATGGCGGTGCTGGTCAACACCGGCTCGGCCTCGGCCTCCGAAATCGTGGCCGGCGCGCTGCAAGACTACAAGCGTGCCGCCATCATCGGTAGCCAGACCTTTGGCAAGGGCTCGGTGCAGACCGTGCGCCAGCTGACCGCCGACACCGCCGTCAAGCTCACCACCGCGCGCTACTACACGCCCAAGGGGCGCTCGATCCAGGCGCGCGGCATCATGCCCGACTTCCTGGTTGATGAAAACGCCGACGGCGACGCCATGAACGGCCTGCGCCTGCGCGAAGCGGATCTGGCCAAGCACCTGTCGAACGACCGCGACCAGGAAGACGCGAAAGGCGCCAACGACGCGATCGACGCCCAGACGCGGATGGCCGCCGCCGAACGCAAGCGCAAGCTGCTGGAATACGGCAGCGCCGGCGACTTCCAGCTCAGGCAGGCACTGAACCACCTCAAGGGACTGCCGCTGCAGCTGTCGAAGAGCGCGCCGCAGGCCGAGCTGGCCCAGCACACGCCGAAAACCAGGCCGTGAGCGGCGGCGGCGGTGGTTTTAGCCACCCCCGGCGCGCCATTGTGTAAAATCAGCGCCATGTGCCGGCCAGCGCCGGATTATCCCATTTGAAAGTTTTGCTATGAAACAAGTCGTCATTAGCGGCACTGGCCTCTTCACGCCGCCCAATTCGATCTCGAACGAAGAACTGGTGGTCGCCTTCAACGCCTACGCCGAACAGTACAACCTTGACAACGCGGCCGCCATCGCGGCCGGCGAACTGACCGCGATCGAAGGCTCGAGCGCTGCCTTCATCGAAAAAGCCTCGGGCATCAAGTCGCGCTACGTGATGGAAAAGAGCGGCATCCTCGATCCGGCACGCATGACGTCGCGCATTCCCGAACGGGGCGACGACGAACTGTCGCTGCAGGCCGAGATGTGCGTGGCCGCGGCGCACCAGGCGCTGGACCGGGCCGAACGCAGCGCGGCCGACATCGACATGGTGCTGGTCGCCTGCAGCAATTTGCAGCGCGGCTATCCGGCGATGGCGGTCGAAGTGCAGGAAGCGCTCGGCATCGAAGGGTATGGCTTTGATATGAACGTGGCCTGTTCCTCGGCCACCTTCGGGATCCAGACCGCGGTGGCGGCGGTGCAAAGCGGGCAGGCGCGCGCCGTGCTGGTGCTGAACCCGGAAATCACCAGCGGCCACCTGAACTTCCGCGACCGCGACAGCCACTTCATTTTTGGCGACGCCTGCACGGCCATCATCGTCGAAAGCGCCGATAACGCGCGCGGCAAGCACCAGTTCGAGATCCTCGAGACCAAGCTGAAGACCAAATTTTCTAACAATATCCGCAACAATTTCGGCTTCCTGAACCGCTTCGACGAGAGCGGGATCGGCCAGAGCGACAAGCTGTTCCGCCAGCAGGGCCGCAAGGTGTTCAAGGAAGTGTGCCCGATGGCCGCCGAAATGATCCGCGACACCGTGACCGGCGCGGGCGTGGAGATTGCGCAGGTAGCGCGCTACTGGCTGCACCAGGCCAACCTGAACATGAATTTGCTGATCACGCGCATGCTGCTGGGGCGCGACGCCGAGCCGTCCGAAGCGCCGGTCATCCTCGACACCTACGCCAACACCTCGTCGGCCGGATCGATCATCGCCTTCCACAAATACCAGGACGACATGGCCAGCGGCCAGCACGGCGTGATTTGCTCGTTCGGCGCCGGCTACTCGATCGGCTGCGTGCTGGTGCGCAAGAAATAACGTTAACCCCGGGGTTGAAGACTACAAACTGACTGCCAGTTCGGCGCCTTCCTTGATGGCGCGCTTGGCGTCGAGCTCGGCCGCCAGCGCCGCGCCGCCGATCTTGTGGAAACGCGGGCCGCCCGTCGTGCCTTCCGGCGGCATCAGCTCGGTCAGGCTGTCCTGGCCAGCGCAAATGATCACGTTGTCGACCGCGATCAAGCGCTCTTCGCCGCCGACCGTGATGTGCAGCCCCTGCTCATCGATCTTGTTGTACGTGACCCCGGCCAGCATCACCACCCCGTTGCGGGTCAGCGTGGCGCGGTGTACCCAGCCCGACGTCTTGCCCAGGCCCGCACCGAGCTTGCTGCTCTTGCGCTGCATGAGGAAAATCTGGCGCACCGGTTCGGCGTCGACCGGCGGCACCAGGCCGCCACTGGTGGTCGCCTGCAGGTCCACGCCCCACTCGCCCGCCCAGGTGTCCAGCGCCAGCGGCAGCGGATGGGCCGGATTGTGCAGCAGGTATTCGCCGACGTCGAAGCCGATCCCGCCCGCGCCAATGATGGCCACCCGCTTGCCGACCGGCGCATTCTTCTGCAGCACGTCGATATACGAAAGCACCTTCGGGTGCTCGATGCCCGCGATCGGCGGCATGCGCACCTTGATGCCGGTGGCGACGATGACGTCGTCGTAGCCGCCGGCCAGCAGTTCTTCGCGCGTGACGCGCTGGCCCAGGCGCAGCTCGACACCGGTCAGGTCCAGCTTGCGGCGGAAGTAGCGGATCGTTTCGCTAAATTCTTCCTTGCCCGGAATTTGCATGGCGATCTTGAACTGGCCGCCCACGCTGTCGCTTGAATCGAACAGCGTGACCTGGTGCCCGCATTCGGCCGCCACGGTCGCCGCCGACAGGCCGGCCGGACCGGCGCCCACGACGGCCACCTTGCGCACCTTGGCCGCCTTGGCGTACACCAGTTCCGTTTCGTGACAGGCGCGCGGGTTGACCAGGCAGCTGGCGCGCTTGTTCTGGAAGGTGTGGTCCAGGCAGGCCTGGTTGCAGCCGATGCAGGTATTGATTTCGTCGGCGCGCCCGCTGGCGGCCTTGATCACGAACTGCGCATCGGCCAGGAAGGGGCGCGCCATCGACACCATGTCGGCGTCGCCGCGGGCGATGATGTCGTTCGCTTCGAACGGCATGTTGATGCGGTTCGACGCCACCACCGGGATCTTCACTTCGCGCCGCAAGCGGCCCGCCACCGCCGCAAACGCGGCGCGCGGCACCGAGGTCACGATGGTCGGAACGCGCGCCTCGTGCCAGCCAAAGCCGGTATTGAGGATGTTCACGCCCGCCTTTTCCAGCGCGTGCGCGACGGCCACCACTTCATCCCAGGTGTTGCCCCCGTCGACCAGATCGAGCAGCGAATGGCGGTACATGATGATGAAATCGCTGCCCACGGTCTTGCGGATGCGCTTGACGATTTCTACCGGCAGGCGCATGCGGTTCTCGATGCTGCCGCCCCAGCGGTCCTGGCGCAGGTTGGTGCGCGCGCACAGGAACTGGTTCAGCAAATAGCCCTCGCTACCCATCACTTCGATGCCATCGTAGCCGGCCATCTTGGCCAGCTTGGCGCAGCGCGCGTAATCCTTGATGGTCGCTTCGATGCCGCTCTCGGTTAGCGCCTTCGGCTTGAATGGCGAGATCGGCGACTTCTTCGCCGAGGCCGACACCACGAAGGGCTGGTAGCCATAGCGGCCCGAATGCAGGATTTGCATCAGGATCTTGCCGCCCTCTTCATGCACGGCGCGCGTCACGCGCCGGTGGTTGAAGATATCGCCCAGGAAATTGAGCGTGCCGCCGGCCGGCAGCAGCCAGCCCTGGCGGTTCGGCGAAATGCCGCCGGTGACGATCAGCCCTACCCCGCCCTTGGCGCGCTCGCGATAGAACTCGGCCAGCTTGCCGTAGTTATAAAAGCGGTCTTCAAGGCCGGTATGCATCGACCCCATGATCACGCGGTTGCGCAAGGTGGTGAAGCCAAGGTCGAGGGGGGCCAGCAGATGGGGATAGGTTTGAGCGCTCATTATCATTGTAAGTATGGGAGACAGGGACATTACAACCTACTTCTGTAGATGCGTGGTTCTAATTTTTTATACTGTGCAACTTCTTGCCCCAAAACCAGGGTCAGACCACTTTTGCCGGCTGGATAGCGAAAACCTGGCGTAAACTTGATAGTCGCGCATGTTTACGCCATTATTTCGGCCTTTTTCCATTACGTCTCGGCAAAAGTGGTCTGACCCCGGTTTTGGGGCAAGTCGGTGCGTGCGCCGCTTGTCATGGTGCATCCTTTACCGTAGGCTTGGGTCATGCTTGCACGCCTCTTCCTCTCCTCCCTGCTGGTTTTTTCCTTTCCCGCCATGGCGCAACCGGTCAAGCCCGAAGTGACAGTCAAGCGCGTCGATGGCGAGGCGGGGCAGGTGTTCGAGGTCAATGCCAGCGGATCGGTCAAGGCATCCCCGGCCGCGGTATGGAAGGTGCTCACCAATTACGAGGGCATGCCGGAATTCGTGCCGGACCTGGAAAAGACCAAGGTCATTTCGCGCACCGGCAACCGCGCCATCATCGAACAGTCGGGCGTGGCGCGCTTCCTTTTCCTCAGCCGTACGATCCACCTGGTGGTGCAGGTGGCCGAGGAGCCGATCACGTCGATCGACATCAGCCTGGTGACCGGCGACATGAAGGTCTACAGCTGCCGCTGGGAGATGAGCGCCCTGCCCGACGGTGGCACCAAAATCGCCTACAGCGGCAAGCTGGTGCCGAAGTTCTACGTGCCGGGCATGCTCGGTTCGAACATCATCCGGCGCGATATCGAGCGCATGATGGTCGCCGTGCTGCAGCGCCTGGACCAGCCCGAGGCGCGCAACTAGGCGGCGTAGAATTCGCGGTCGCGCAGTTCGGCAAAGCTTTCGATGCTGCCGATCTTGATGGTGACCGGGTTCAAGCTCATTTGCGGCGCCATGGCGCGCCAGGCGAACTGCCATTCGTGTTCGTGCGCTTCGGCCGCCGTTTTGGTAAACGCGGCGCCCAGCGCGGCGCGCACGCCGTATTCGACGGCGCCGTCGATCCCCGCCCAGCTGGGCAAGGTGCGCTGCACCGCGCGGTGCAGGCGTTCGCCGAATTCCTCGGAGTTGTGGATCACCAGGCAGCAGTCAGCCGGGGCCAGCAAGTCGAACAGCGCCTTGTCCCACACCTGCGAGAACGATAAAGTCAGGCAGTTGTTCGACGGGATCAGGCGGAACTGCCCGGCAGTGAGCGCCAGTTCGAGTTCGGCGCGCGGTGCGTAGCGGTGCAGGGTCGGCGGGCGTTTGTAGTCGTGCATAGGGTACTCAGTCAGATTTGGTGATGGGGCGCTTGTGGCGGCGCGTGCGCAGGGTCTTGGAGGCGACGAAAATTTCGCGCAGCAGGTAAACGAAGGCGCCGATCAGCGCGATCATGGCGCAGACGAACAGCGCCGCGATATAGCGATCGAGCGGCAGATTGGTGGTGTCGCCCAGGAACAGCATGCCGATGACCAGGCAGATCAACAGGCCGCACGCGGTGCTCAGCGTGATCGCGAAATTGATCAAATGCCAGCGCCGGTACAGCACATCGAGTTCGTCCAGATGCGCGTCGTTGGGCGCGATGTCGAGCCGGTCTTCGAGCGTGCGCGTGCGGTCGATGATGCGCGCCAGCCGGTTGGTCAGTACCATCAGCAGGGTGCCGACGCCGGTCAGCAGGAACACCGGCGCAATCGCCAGCTGGATCACATGGCCGATATCGCTGATCTGGATATTCATGGAATGCTGTAAGTTTGTTTAGGCAGGTCAGGCTCTAGTGTATCAGCCCGCCCGCCGAACCGCGCTAATCGAAGCGCCCGCCCTGCTTGAAGCGTTCGGTGGCGGCCACCAGCGCGCCGGCAATGCCGGTTTCCAGGGCCCCGTGCCCGGCGTCGGGAATCAGCTGCAAGACTGAACCGGGCCAGGCCTGGTGCAGGCGGTGCGCCGACAGCGGCGGGCAGATCACGTCGTAGCGGCCCTGCACGATCACCACCGGCAGGTGGGCGATGCGGCCCACCTCGCGCACCAGCTGGTCGTCGGTGAAGAAGCCCAGGTTCGCCATGTAGTGCGATTCGAGCCGTCCCACGCCCAAGTCGAGCGTGTCGCAGGCCGGTTCGTCAGGCTGCGGCAGCAGGAACACGCGGCGCCCCTCGTAGCGGCTCCAGGCGCGCGCCGCGGGCCAGAACACGGCCGGGTCGTCGCTCAGCATGCGCGTGGTGTACGCCGTCAGCAGGTCGCCGCGTTCGCCTTCGGGGATCAAAGCGACGAATTCGTCGTACAGCTCGGGGTAGAACCAGCGCACACCATTGAGGAACCAGTCGATCTCGGCGGCCGTGCACAGGAAGATCCCGCGCAGGATGAAGCCGAGGCAGCGCTCGGGATGGGCTTCGCCGTAGGCCAGCGCCAGGGTCGATCCCCACGAGCCGCCGAACACCAGCCACTGGTCGATGTTGAACTTGACGCGCAGCTTTTCAATGTCGTCGACCAGCAACTGGGTAGTGTTGTTGCGCCACTCGCCCAGCGGGGTCGACTTGCCGGCCCCGCGCTGGTCGAACAGGATGACGCGATAGTAGGCCGGATCGAAAAAGCGCCGATGCTGGGGCGACAGTCCGGCGCCCGGGCCGCCGTGCAGGAATACCACCGGCACGCCGTCCGGATTGCCCACTTCTTCCCAGTAGATGGTGTGGAGTTCGTCGACCTCCAGCATGCCGTGGCGGCTGGGCGCAATCGGCGGAAACAGGGCGGTCGGCGTGGCTGGCATGGCGGTTCTCATCGGGTCGTGGAGCGCAAATTGTAACTTACTGGAAGAAGGTATTCACGCCGTAGCGCACGTTGTAGTCGTCGTCGACCGCCAGCAGCAGCGCCCACTTGTCGAACGTGGTGCAGGGGTGCGAGATGCCGCAGCCAACCAGGTCGCCCACGGCCAGGGCGTGACCTGCCGGCAGTTTCAGATAGGCGTGCTGGTCGTTCATCTTGACGATGGCGCAGCCCGCGGGCAGCGCCACTGGCCGGCCCGGCCCCGGGCGATGGCTGACCAGCGGAATGGGCAGGTCGATATCGTAGGAGGCGTCGCGCTTGCCCAAGCCGAGGATGGCCAGGCCCGGCTCGGGCAGCGATTGCACCATGCTCCATACCTCGAGCGCGGGGCGCAGGCCGCCGGCGCGCTGTTCGCGCGCATCGAGCTCGCCCAGCAGGCGGTGGTAGGAGCCGTGGTCGCTGGTCAGATAGCAGCCGCTGCGCAGGATCGCCGTGACTGGCCGCGACAGCCCGGCCACGCCGGCAAAGCCGCGCGCGACCAGGTCGAAGTAGGCCGAGCCGCCGGCCGAGAGCAGCACCTGGTCGCAGCCGAACAGCTGTTCGGCGTCGGCCCGGCGCACCAGCGCCACCATGTCGGCGACAAAGGCGTCGACGGCGCGCACGTCGGCCTGGCGGTCATCCGAGACCAGCAGGCCTTCGTAGCCTTCGATGCCGGCCAGCGCCAGCCCTGGCGCGGCGCCAATCGCACGCCCGACCGTCATCGCTTCATCCATGCTGCGACAGCCTGCGCGCTTGCCGGGAAGGCCCAGCTCCAGCAGCAGCGGCAAGGGCCGCGCCAGGCTTGATGCGGCCTGCGCCAGGCGCGCCACGCCGTCCAGTGAATCGGCCAGCGCAAAAAATTCGAAATCGGGGTCGTCGTGCAGCAGGCGCAGGATGGCGGCGATGTCGGCCGGGGCCACCAGCTGATTGGCCAGCAACACGCGGCGCACGCCGAAGCGGTGCGCCAGCTGCACCTGGGCCGCGGTGGCCAGCGTCATGCCCCAGGCGCCGTTGGCCAGCTGCGCGCCGAACAGTTGCGGCGACATGGTGGTCTTGCCATGCGGGGCCAGGGTGGCGCCGTGGCGCGCGCAAAAGTCGCGCATCCAGTCGAGGTTGTGGCGCAAGGCCGAGGCCTTCAGCAGCGCGACCGGGAAACTGGTATCGGCGCGCAGCACGTTCCAGCCCTGCACGCCGATGGCCCCCTGGCGCAGCGGGTCGGTGATGGGCAAGCCCTTGATGCCGGGCTGGAGCAGCTGCTCGTCCAGTGAGGCGAGCGCGAGGCCGCCCTTGGGCAGGGTGAACATGGCATTTTCCCGTGGTTGGTGCAGCAAATATTGTACTGCGATGGGCTTATTTGGTCGCCCCGCTGGCCGAGCTGACCGGCAGGCAAACCCACGGCTCGAACACCGTCACGCCGCTGTACACCACGCCCGGCTGAAAACACAGCTCGCCTCGGGTGATCATGTCGTCGGGCACAATGGCCAGAATCTTGGCGGGGTCTTCGGCACTGTTGTAACTGGTCCTGTACTGCTCCGAACCGCTGCCCTTGCCGGGCCGGAAGCGTACCATTGGCAAGGCATCCTCCGGCAGCGGCAGGTCCAGCCGCAGCGCGACTTCGTATCTGTCCCCGGTCCTGACCAGGCTGCCGCGCGGCCGCGGCAACGCGGCGATGCGGCGCGCGTACTTCGCTTCCAGGCCCTTGAGATAACGGGCGTAATCGTCAAGCACCAGGTCCAGATCGTAGCCGCCAAGCTGGAATGCGGTCTGCCACAGTTCATAGCCGTGCAAGTCGCGCGGAAAATCTTCGCGCGCCAGCGTCTGCAACATGGTCTTGGGGGCCTCGGCGCCGTACCTGAGGACGAATTGCTCGACCAGGGCCTCCCCCAGCACATACTTCAAATTCTCATCGACCACATCGGAAAACGCGGCGAAGTCGGTCAGCTGACGCGGCGTCACCAGGCGCCGTTGCGAGACGATGGCCGCGGCAAGTTCCTGCTCCTCGCTGATCTGGCCCTTCGCCACCAGCTTGTTTTCCACCCAACGCGCCAGGCCCTCGTTGAACACGGTCATGCCGTTGAACTCCTGGCTGCTCTCGCCGCCGGCCAGGCGCTTGGCGAAGATGTGCGTGGTCTCGTGCGCCAGCACCCCCATCGACGCGGCGCCGCGCAAGTTCATGCGGATCCGGTCATGGTAGGCCGTGCCCTCGTGGTTCATGGTGCTGCCGGCCAGGTCAACGTCGATCGGGCTGCCGCCATCGAACTGCATCAGGGCCGCGACGTCGGCAAAGGTTTTGTCGGCAAGGCCGATGAATGGCGCAAGCCGGCCACCGCTCGTGGCGGGATAGCTGAACGTATAGTGGGTGCTCACCGCGTGGCCGGCCGCGCTGGTCGCGAAGACGACGCCCTCGCGTTTTCCTTCGTTTGCTTTGGGCGCCTCCCTGCGCATGAGCATGGCGAAGCCGCCGATCGCGGCGACCGCCATCAGCACGACCAGCGGCGGCAGCAGCCAGCGGCGCGCCTTTTGCCATTTTCCGCTTCGGACCAGCCTGACGCCGGAGGCCTGGAACAGGCCAAACGCCAGCAAGGCGAACAGCAGGGCCGCGCCAAGCTGGGTGCAGATGGCCGCAAGCGGCAACTGCCATTGGGTGCCTGTGAAACGCAGGCTCAGCAAGTCGCCCGTATTGAGCAGTGCGCTCAGCGAGGGCGCCTTGTCCTTCAACAGCAGGATACCGATCATGCACAGGCTTAGCACCAGCCAGGACAAGTAGCGCAGGAAGCCGAGCAGCATGCCGAAGGTCAGGCCAACCGCGGTCACCAGCATCGACAGGCCGAAGAAGGTCAGCAGCAAGACCGGATGGACTGCGTGGTCGAGCGATTCGCGCGCACCGAGGTGCAGCAGCACATGCAGCAGGATCACCCCGAGCGGATAGATGGCCAGGACCAGGATGGCGGCCATGATTTTGGCGGCAAAGGCGGCGCTGCGTGTGAGCGGCAAGCCGTCGAGGAAATTGAGCGTGCCATCGTCGATCTCGCGCACCAGCAGGGCGGTGCCGAGCGCGAATCCCAGGATGATCTGGTTCATCGCCATCTCGAAAGGCAGCTTGTCGAGACTGTCGCCAAACGACTGCCACTCCAATGGACCCATCATTTTTTCGACCACGGCGGCCAGCAGCAGTGCCACGCCCAGGAACAGGAAAGGCCGCAGGTAGCGCAATTCCTTGTAAAACAGGGCGCGGATCATTGGACCACCCAGCGCTGCGCCGCCAGCCGCACGGTGCAGCCAAGCAGCTCTTCGCGCCGTTCGACCGCCGTGAAAAGGCGCGTGCCGCGCGCATACGAGGCCGGCAGGACGCCCGAGCGCGTGGCATCGACCCGCGCCAGCGCTGCGATTGGCAGCTCGCCATCCCACGGATCGAGCTCGGCGTAGCGCACCGAGAAGGGCGCGCCGTCGACACCCGCCTTGCCCACCATGTATTGCACTTCAAAGGTGCTGCCTTCCATCGGCAGCGCCTTGAAGGCAGCTGCCGGCAGCGCAAACTGCGCCAGGCGCGTCTGGTCGGCGTAGATCACCTTGTCGAACTGGCGGGCCAGCGTGGCCATGTCCGGTGCACCGGCCTGCGCCAGCATCTGCGCGATGCCGGGCTCGAACAGCGTGGCCCGCGCATCGGCCGGCGGACGCACGGCCAGCGCGCGCGCCAGGGCCTGGAACTTTGCCGCACCCACCTGCTGCTCCAGCGCCGACACCATGCGCCAGGCCAGCGCGTTGCCCAGGCAATTGCCCAGCTGTTCGCGCGCCGCCAGCCACTGGTGCAGCGCGCCGTCGATGCCGACATGCCGCTCCTTGAGCAGACGGGCCGCGTACGCCGCGCGCAGCGCCAGCTTTTCCTGCTGCTGCGGCAGGTCGCGCGCGGCCATCCATTGCACCAGACCGTCGAGCAGCCAACGGCGGTCTTCCTTGCCCGCCCGTTCGCGCGTATGCCAGTGCAGCCAGGCCCCCAGCGCATAGGCGCGAAAGCCATCCAGGTCGAACTGCTCACTACTGAAGGCGGCGCGCACCACCACGCCGTCGGCGTCCGGCAGACCGCCGCGCTGGAAGACATCGGCATCGAGGGCGGCATCGGGCAAGACCGACAAGGACGGCGCCTGCGGCAGCGCCAGGTATGTCTGCAGGTCTGCCAGGTCGGCCGAGAGCCGGTTGGCCAGGTCCTGCGCGGCCGGATTGCTGGCGCCACCGACGGCGACCACCGGTGCGCGCTCGCTGTGGCTTGCCCGCTTCAGCACGAAGACCGGCTTTTCCTTGCGCACGTCGAACACCGACACCATCGTCAGCAAACCCAGCACGGCGATCGTGGCGCCGGCCTTTTCGCGCGGGCTCATACGGCGCGACAGGGCCACCACCAGCGAGCCCTGGGCCGACAGTGCCAGCGCAAAGGTCGCAGCAATCAGCGCCAGCGCGGCGCCGCAGGTGATCAGCACTTGCCGCAGCGGCAGGTGCAGCCGTTCATACACCATCGAATCCTGTATCAGATAAAACGGCGCCCATTGCGCCGGCATCAGCTGCCACTGGCTGGCGCCGATGATGCTGCCGAACGCCAGCACGCCCCAGATCAGGTAGCGATAGCGTCCGGTCAGGCCGACCGCGAACGCGAGCGCGTAAAACAGCAGCATGAAACTCATGCTGCGCACCGTCACCAGCGCGATATAGTGCGGCGTGAGCGTGACCTGGCTGCGTGCGGCCAGCAAAGTCACGACCAGGCAGATCGCCATCGGCACCAGCAGCAGCGCGGCCCCGAGCAGCCATTTCACGGCGATGACCTGGGTCCGGCTGACCGGCAGGGTCTCGAGGAACAGCTGGGTGCGGCCCATGTATTCGCGCACCACCATGCGGTTGACCAGCAACAGCGCCATGATCGGGGCCATGAAGCTCACCAATTGCCGGTAGGCGGCCATGGGACTGCCCTCCATCGTCGATTGCTTGAGGGTCGCGAACTGGGCCAGGGCCAGCACCAGCCACAGCGCCAGCAGCATCCAGCGCGATTCGCGCAGTTCCTTGCGCAGCAAGGCGCGCATCAGGCGGGCACGCTGTCGGTGCGGGCAAACGCCAGGAAAATGTCCTCCAGCGACAGTTGGGTGACCGTGACGCCGTCCGGCCACAGCGCGCTGTCCCAGCACGCCGGCTCGGCGCGCCAGACGTCGCCGCGCAATTGCGTGAAACCTTCGCCCGGCGCCATCGGCCACTCGGCAACGATGCGGCGTACGCTCGCGCGCAAGGCACTGACCTCGCCTTCAAAGCGGCTGCGCCCGGCCTGCACGATGCCGACCCGCTGCGCCAGCTGCTCGACTTCGCCCACCAGGTGCGAGGAAAACATGACCGTCGTGCCCTGCTCGCGCTGCAAGGCTTGCAGCTGGTCGTTGAATTCGCGCCGCGCCACGGGGTCGAGGCCGGCGGTGGGTTCGTCGAGCAGCAGCAGTTCGGGGCGCGGGGACAGCGCCAGCGCCAGGCCCAGCTTGGTGCGGGTTCCGCCCGACATTTCGGAGGCGCGGCGGTCGGTGGGCACGTCGAGCAGCTTGAGCAGGCGCTCGAACAGCACGCCATCCCACTTCGGATAAAAACTGCCGACAAAGCTTCCCAGCTGGCGGGCAGTCATCCACGGATAGTAATTCGGTTCCTGGCACACATAACCGATGCGCTGCTTGAGCGCCACCGGCACCCGCTGCACGCGCTCGCCCAGCAATTCGATGCTGCCGGCGTCGGGGCGCAACAGGCCCATCAACAGCTTCAGGGTGGTGGTCTTGCCGGCACCATTGCGACCGAGAAAACCGTACATCTCGCCTTGCTGCACGGTCAGGGTCAAGCCGTCCAGCGCCAGCACCTTGCCGTAGCGGTGGGTAATATTTTCCAGGTGCACTGCACTCGTCATGGGTCTTGCCCTTTTCCTAGCAGGACTGGCCCGCAACAATGGTTTCTGTGCAACTACGATGGAAGCGATTATACGTCGCCGCTTGCCGACCAAGAATGAAAAAAGCACCACCCGCAGGCAGTGCTTTTCGGTGTCGCGCAGCGCAGCGCTTACGACATGTGCTGCCCGCCGTTAATGGCGATGTTGGCGCCGGTAACGAAAGCGGCTTCATCGGACGACAGGTAGGCCACCAGGCCGGCCACTTCTTCCGGCTTGCCCAGGCGCGCCATTGGAATTTGCGGGATGATCTTGGTATCGAGCACTTCCTTCGGAATTTCCATGACCATCTTGGTGCCGATGTAGCCTGGCGAGATGGTGTTGACCGTCACGCCCTTGCGCGCCACTTCCAGCGCCAGCGCCTTGGTGAAGCCGTGCATGCCGGCCTTGGCTGCCGAATAGTTGGTCTGCCCGAAAGCGCCCTTCTGTCCGTTGACCGAGGAAATGTTGATAATGCGTCCCCAGCCGCGCTCGACCATGCCATCGCAAACCGGCTTGGTCATGTTGAACACGGAATCGAGGTTGGTGGCCATGACGGCGTCCCAGTTCGGCTTGTCCATCTTCTTGAAGGTCATGTCGCGCGTGATGCCTGCGTTGTTGACCAGCACGTCGATCGGGCCGACTTCGGCCTCGACCTTGGCCACGCAAGCAGCGGCCGACTCGTAGTCGGCCACGTCGCACTCATAGGCCTTGAAGTCGAAACCCATATCCTTGGTTGTCGCCAGCCACTCAGCCACCTTCTTGTTGCCAGGCGAATACGTGGTGCTGACCTTGTAGCCCAGCGCGGCCAGCTTGATGCAGACTGCCTCGCCCAAACCGCCCATACCGCCGGTTACTAATGCAACTCTAGCCATTTGTCTTCTCCTGTTTTTATAAACCGACTTCGAACAATGTCAACGGGCGTGATTAATCCCGCTCAACTGCTAATGCAACTCCCATGCCACCGCCGATGCACAGGCTGGCAAGACCGCGCTTGGCATCGCGGCGGATCATTTCATGGATCAAGGTGACCAGCACGCGCGCGCCCGATGCACCAATCGGGTGCCCCAGCGCGATGGCGCCGCCGTTGACGTTGATCTTGCTGGTGTCCCAGCCCATTTCCTTGTTTACAGCAATGGCCTGCGCGGCGAAGGCTTCGTTAATTTCCATCAGGTCCACGTCTTCGTGCTTCCAGCCGGCTTTTTGCAGGCACAGCTTGGTGGCCGACACCGGGCCCATGCCCATGATGGTCGGGTCCAGCCCGGCCGACGAATACGCCTTGATGCGCACCAGCGGCGTCAGGCCCAGTTCCTTGGCCTTGGAGGCGGACATCATGATGACGGCGGCGGCGCCATCGTTCAGGCCCGACGCGTTGCCTGCCGTGACGCTGCCTTCCTTGTTGAAAGCCGGGCGCAGCGAGGCCAGCGATTCGAGCGTGCTGCCGTGCTTCGGATACTCGTCGGTGTCGAACAGCACCGGTCCTTTTTTGGATGGGATTTCCAGCGGGATGATTTCATCCTTGAACTTGCCCGCCTTTTGCGCGGCCTCGGCCTTGAGCTGCGACTGCAGTGCGAATTCGTCCTGCGCTGCGCGCGATACGTCGTATTTCTTGGCGACGTTTTCGGCCGTCACGCCCATGTGGTACTGGTTGTAGACGTCCCACAGGCCGTCGACGATCATGGTGTCGACCAGCTTGGCCTCGCCCATGCGGAAACCGTCGCGCGAGCCGGGCAGCACGTGCGGCGAGGCGCTCATGTTTTCCTGGCCGCCGGCGATGATGATGTCGGCGTCGCCGCATTTGATCGCTTGCGCGGCCAGATGGGTGGCCTTCAGGCCGCTGCCGCAGACCTTGCCGACGGTGAAGGCCGGCACCATGTCGGGCAGACCAGCCTTGATGCCGGCCTGGCGCGCGGGGTTCTGGCCGGCGCCGGCGGTGAGCACCTGGCCCATGATGACTTCATTGACGGCAGCACCTTCCAGGCCGATCTTGGCCAGCAGGTTCCTGATGACGTGCGCGCCCAGTTCGGCGGCGGGGATTTTTGCCAGGGTACCGCCAAATTTACCTACTGCGGTACGGCCAGCGGCTACGATTACGACGTCTTCCATGTGAATCTCCGATGGTCTGGCGCGGGGCCAGAATGGTTTCAATTTGCCGCCCGCGGAGCGCGAGGAACCGCGAACGGCCGTTACATATGCGTGTCGTGATCAGCCTTAGACACCAAAGTGCGTGGCAAAGTCAGCTATCTTAGTTTTCGGCGCCGATTTCATGTTTGACCTAGATCAATCTTATCAGCTTATTCATGCCCCTCTACCTTACACCTTGCTGATTTTTCTTGCTTTTCAAGCCTCAGGCAGCAACTTGATACCGTCCAGGGTGCGGGCACATTGTTCCCGTATCACATGGACGAAGTCGGCTACGAAAGCCTTGTCTGCCAGCGCCGGCGGCACCGACACGAAGGCATCGCTCCACAGTCCGTTGGCGCCGACCGGCTTGGCCAGCACATAGTCGTAGTCGACATAATTCTTGATGGCCCAGTTGGGCAAGGCCGCCACGCCGCGGCGGCTGGCCACCAATTGCAGGATGGCCACGGTGAGTTCGGCCGTGCGGCGCTCAAACGCGATCCCGGCAGGGGCCAGCACTTCGCGGATCAGGTCGATGCGCGGTTCCGGCACCGGGTAGGTGATCAGGGTTTCACCGGCGAAGTCGGCCGCTTCCAGGCGGCGATGCGCGGCCAAGCGATGTTTTTGTGCAAGGACGACCAGGATTTCGAAGCGGAACAGCGGGAACACCTTGAAGTCAGGCCCGCAATCGGAACCGATCACCAGGTCCGCCTGGCCCGAGCGCAGCAGCTCGACCGGGTCGCTGTGGAAACCCGATACCAGGTCGATCTCGACTTCGGGCCAGCGCTGGCGGAAGGCGTCCATGACCGGCATCAGCCAATCGAAGCAGGTATGGCATTCGAGTGCCACGCGCAGCTGGCCGCGGTCGCCCTGCGACAGGCGCGCGATATCGCGCTCGGCCTGCTCGACGGCAGGGAGCACGCTGTCGGCCAGCGCCAGCAAGCGGCTGCCAGTGGCGGTAAAGGCGATCGGCATTGATTTGCGTTCGAACAGCGGGCCGCCGTAGCGCTCTTCCATCAGCTTGATCTGGTGTGACAGCGCCGATTGCGTCAGGTTCAACAACTGGGCGGCGCGCACCAGGCTGCCGGCCGATTGCAGGGCGGAAAGGGTGCGCAGGTGGCGAAGTTCCAGCATGGTCAGGCGTCTTTATGAAATATTTTCATGTGAAACCGCAAAAGGTTTCGTTTTGATTATACGCCCGTATGCAGCAAACTTTACATACCGATTACTACACGCGAATGACACCATGACCATCCACACCCACACCCTCGGCTTTCCCCGCATCGGCGCCCGCCGCGAGCTGAAAACCGCCCTCGAATCGTTCTGGCGGGGCGACAGCAGCGAAGCGGCGCTGGAAGAAACAGGCCGCCAACTGCGCCAGCGCCACTGGGCGCAACAGGCCGCCGCCGGCCTCGATCTCGTCACCGTGGGCGACTTTGCCTTGTACGACCAGGTGGCCAACCACACCCAGCTGTTCGGTTGCGAGCCAGCCCGTTTCGGCTTCGACGGCAGCGAAGCGCCCCTGGCCCGCTACTTCGCGATGGCGCGCGGCGACCGCGAACACGACGCTGCCTGCTGCGGCGGCCAGCACAGCGGCCACGCGCTCGACATGACCAAGTGGTTCGACACCAACTACCACTACCTGGTACCGGAGTTTTCCAGCGCCACCGCGTTTTCGCTGCACGCCGAGCGCTTGCTGGCCGAAGTGGCCGAAGCGCGTTCCTTGGGCCATCCGGTCAAGGTGGCGCTGATCGGTCCCCTGACCTTCCTGTGGCTGGGCAAGGCCCGCGATGGCGACCGCCTGGACTTGCTCGATGCCCTGCTGCCGGTCTACTGCGCTCTGCTGGCGCAACTGAAAGACAGTGGCGCCGAATGGGTACAGCTGGACGAACCGATCCTGGGCCTGGACCTGCCGCCGGCCTGGCGCAACGCCTTCGAACCATGCTACTGGCAGCTTGGCCAGAGCGGCGCGAAGCTGATGCTGGCCACGTACTTTTCGCCGCTCGAAGAAAATCTTAGCCTGGCCTGCCGCCTGCCGGTGGCCGGCCTGCACGTGGACGGCATCCGCGCGCGCCAAGAGCTCACCAGCGTGTGCGACTGGCTGCCGGTGCCCAAGGTGCTGTCGATCGGGATCGTCGATGGCCGCAATATCTGGCGCACCGACCTCGACGCGGCGCTCAGCGTGCTGGCGCCGCTGCTGGAGCGGCGCGGCGGCCAGCTGTGGCTGGCGCCGTCATGCTCGCTGCTGCACGTGCCCTTCAGTCTGGAGGGTGAAAACGGGCTCGATCCCGAACTTGCATCGTGGCTGGCCTTCGCCGATGAAAAGCTGAACGAGCTGGCGACCCTGAAAGCGGTGCTGGGCGGCGCCGACGCTGCCGCAGCGCTGGCGGCATCGCGCCAGGCCATTGCCAGCCGCGCCCGCAGCGGCCGGGTGCACTGCGACCAGGTGGCCGAGAGCGTGCGTACGCTCGCGCCCCACGCCGACCGCCGCGCCTCCCCATTTGCGCAGCGCCAGGCGGTGCAGCGCGCGCACCTGCGGCTGCCCGACTTCCCCACCACCACCATTGGCTCGTTCCCGCAAACGCCGGCCATCCGCGCCGCGCGTGCCGGCCTGAAAAGCGGCGCTCTCCAGGCGCCGGCCTACGAGGCGGCCATGCGCGCCGAAATCGCCCACGCCATCGGGCGCCAGGAAGCGATCGGGCTCGACGTGCTGGTGCATGGCGAGGCCGAGCGCAACGACATGGTCGAGTATTTCGGCGAGCAGCTCGACGGATTCGCCTTCACGCGCTACGGCTGGGTGCAGTCGTACGGCTCGCGCTGTGTCAAGCCGCCGGTGATCTTTGGCGACGTGGCCCGCCCGCGCGCGATGACGGTGGGCTGGACCGTGCATGCGCAGAGCCTCTCTAACAAACCGGTCAAGGGCATGCTGACCGGGCCGGTGACGATCCTGCAGTGGAGTTTTGTCCGCGACGACCAGCCGCGTTCCCTGACCGCGCTGCAGATTGCGCTGGCGATGCGCGCCGAGGTGGCCGACCTGGAGCAGGCAGGTGTGAAGATCATCCAGATCGACGAGCCGGCGCTGCGCGAAGGCTTGCCGCTGCGGCGGGCGCGCTGGGACGAGTACCTGGACTGGGCGACGCGCGCGTTCCGGGTCACGGCAAGCGTGGCGGACGACGCGACCCAGATCCACACCCATATGTGCTACGCCGAGTTCAACGACATCCTGGCGCAGATCGCCGCGCTGGACGCCGACGTGATCACCATCGAGACCAGCCGTTCGGACATGGAGCTGCTCGACGGCTTCGGGAAGTTCCGCTATCCAAACGAGATCGGACCGGGGGTGTACGACATCCATTCGCCGAGGGTGCCGGGGGTGGATGAGATGGAGCGCCTGCTGCGCAAGGCGGTGCAGGTGATCCCGGCCAGGCATCTGTGGGTCAATCCCGATTGCGGCCTCAAAACGCGGGGCTGGGCCGAGACCGAGACGGCGCTGACCAATATGGTGGCGGCGGCCAAGCGCATGCGCGCTTGAGGAGCGCACCAAGAGCAGACGCAAGAATAGTTAACGTCGCCCTCGCGCAGGCGGGGGCCCATACCACCTATGATCCAAGGTGCTATGGGCCCCCGCCTGCGCGTGGGCGACGTTTTTGCGTCAACCATATTATTCACGCTCTAAAATTGCCGGAGACCATTGCCCCGCGGAACATTCACCCCAAGACTCCCCTTTCAGCAATTTTCAAAGTAGAATGCACGGGTTCTGCGCCACTTTGGGCGATGTTAGCCCATATCTCACTACTCGTTTATGCTCAAAAGCCCGTCCCAACTGCCCATCGAAATCAAGATTTCCACCGTTGTCGCGATCTCCACGATCTTGTACTCGGCCGACCCGTTGGCGATCGACGCGGCCCTCAAGCAAATGACCGGCGGCGTCTCCGATTTCTTCGAAGATGAATTCGCGGTCATCGACGTGACCACCATTGCCGACAGCGCCCCCGCCATCGAGTGGGACAAACTGGTCGGGGTGCTGAAAAAATACCGTTTGAACGCGGTCGCGGTGCGCGGCGCCAGCACGGCCATGGGCGACGCCATCCGCGCCCACGGCCTGTCGCTCGACGACGGCGTATCGGGCATCAAGCCGCGTGAAGAATCCGAAGCACCAGCCGCGCTGACCGCCGCTCCCGCGCCGCTGCCGCCGAACATGGGCGTTGCGCCTTCGCCGGTACCGGTGGCGGCGCCCGTTCCTGCGCCGGCCACCGCCGTGGTCACGCCCGGCACCATGATCATCGATACCCCGGTGCGCGCCGGCCAGCGCGTGTATGCGCGCGGCTGCGACCTGATCATCACCGCTACCGTCAACAATGGCGCCGAAGTCATCGCCGACGGCAGCATCCATGTTTACGCGGCCTTGAATGGACGCGCGCTCGCTGGCGCGTCGGGCAATGCCGAGGCCCGCATCTTCGCCTTGTCGATGCAGCCCGAGCTGGTCTCGATCGCGGGCGTGTACCGCACCTTCGACGAAGGCTTCCCGCCGCAACTGGCGCGCCAGCCGGCACAAATCCGCTTGATGGGCGACCGAATCGATATACTGTCGCTCAGTCCGGGAACCGCGCCTGCATCCCGATCTTAATAAAGGACTTTCTGTGGCAAGAATTATTGTTGTGACGTCCGGCAAAGGCGGCGTTGGAAAAACGACCTCCAGCGCCAGTTTCTCCACCGGTTTGGCGATGCGCGGTCACAAGACCGCCGTTCTCGATTTCGACGTGGGCCTGCGTAACCTCGACCTGATCATGGGTTGCGAACGGCGTGTCGTGTATGACCTGATCAACGTCATCAACGGCGAAGCGTCGCTGAACCAGGCGCTGATCAAGGACAAGCACTGCGACAACCTGTTTATCCTGCCGGCCTCGCAAACGCGCGACAAGGACGCCCTGTCCGAAGAAGGCGTCGAGCGCGTACTGCACGACCTGATCAACATGGGCTTCGAATACATCATCTGCGATTCGCCGGCCGGTATCGAGCATGGCGCGCTGATGGCGCTCACGTTCGCCGACGAAGCGATCATCGTGACCAACCCTGAAGTGTCGTCGGTGCGCGATTCTGACCGCATCCTCGGCATCATCCAGGCCAAGTCGCGCCGCGCGCAAACCGGCGCCGAGCCGGTCAAGGAACACCTGCTGATCACGCGCTACTCGCCAAAACGGGTGGAAGCGGACGAAATGCTGTCGCACCAGGACGTGCAGGAAATCCTGCGCATCCCGCTGATCGGCGTGATTCCCGAATCGGAGTCGGTGCTGCACGCATCGAACCAGGGCAATCCGGCGATTCACTTCAAAGGTACCGACGTGGCCGAAGCGTACGAGGACGTGATTTCGCGCTTCCTCGGCGAAGACCTGCCGCTGCGCTTTACCACTTACGAGAAGCCAGGCCTGTTGCAGCGCATTTTTGGAGCGAAGTGACATGGCACTGCTCTCATTCCTGTTCCCCTCCAAGCAAGCCAAGAGTGCATCGGCTGCCAAGGAGCGCCTGCAGATCATCATCGCGCGCGAACGCGGTCACCGCGGCGGTCCGGACTTCCTGCCGGCGCTGCACCGCGAGCTGATCGAAGTGATTTCCAAGTACACCAAGGTCAGCGCGGACGACATCAAGCTCTCGCTCGACCGCCAGGGCAACCTTGAAGTACTGGAAGTGAACGTGGTGCTGCCCGACGCCTGATACGGCGGGCAGCAAAGGCGGCGCGCCAGTAAGTTAAGCGCCGGCCTCCATCAATTCGCCGGCGACCCTGGCGCACGCCTCCACATGCTCGTAGCCGAGTTTGCGGAACATCGTAAAGCCGATCGCCGCCGAGGCGATCTGGCCGGCGATGGGCACGAAGCGGCTGGCCGACTTGGCCATCATCTTCAGGCCCATGCGCTTGAATACCATCAGCAGCAATTCACGCGTGACGATCCGCCCCACCATGACCCCGCCGACCCCGACTGCCACCTTGTAGGCGATCAGCCTGTGCTTCGGCTGCAGCTGGTCGATCTGGTGCTCGGTCAGGCCGAAGGCGGCATTCACATCGTCCACCAGTTTTTTGAACAGCGACAGGTCGGACACCACGTCGACGCCGGGGATCGGCACCGCCGACACGCCGGCCGAAATGACGGCGCGGCGCCGCACCAGCCGGCGGCAGCGCTCGCGGGTTTCCTCGATGTCTTGCGAAGTCGAAGGCAGTACTGTCCATTCCTTGCCCATGGCGTTTCCTTTTCGTTGAATATTTCCGTATAGACCCACCAAGCCATTGAATTCACGGTTTTTAAAGTGTAACGTGTAATCAATGAGTAGGTCTGCACAGCAGGTAAAGTGTTGCCGAATGTAAATTTCCATGTACTTGGTCGTGTTATTTTGTAAAACTCTGTTATATTCTGTGTAACTTCTGAGTTGAAATGGTAGGATTCCTCCTACATAAACACGCTTTACATTCGCCATCGCCTACCATGAGAATTGCCGTTCTAGACAATGATCGCAGCCAGGCCGACCTGATATGCCAGGTATTGACCAGCGCTGGCCACACCTGTCAGGTCTTCGACAGCGGCAAGGAAATGCTCGCCCAACTGCGCAAGGACAGCGTCGACATGCTGATCCTCGACTGGCAGGTTGCCGACATGGGCGGCGCCGAAATCCTGCGCCGCGCCAAGGAAAAAATGTCCGCGGCCACGCCCATGATGTTCATCACCAACAGCTCGGCCGAAGACGATATCGTGGCCGGCATCAGTGCCGGCGCCGACGACTACATGATCAAGCCGCTGCGGCGCGGCGAGCTGGTGGCGCGCGTACAGGCGCTGCTGCGGCGCGCCTATCCTAGCCAGAACGGCGCGGAACAGCTGCAGTTCGGTCCCTATATCTTCGAAACGCGTCCGGGCAGGCTGTCGATGGACGGCGCCGTGATCGAAGTGACGCACAAGGAGTTCTACCTGGCGCTGCTGTTTTTCCGGAACATCGGGCGCCCCCTGTCGCGCGCCTACATCCACGAAGCGGTGTGGATCCGCGAAACGGTCGTGCCGTCGCGCACCATGGACACCCACGTATCGCGGGTCCGCAACAAGCTGCAGCTGCGTCCGGAAAACGGCTTCCGCCTGGTGCCCGTGTACAGCTACGGCTACCGCCTGGAAAAGCTCGGCGTCTGATTCCAGGGCGGCGCTCTTGCCCAAGCTTCCCCCGGGCGGAATAGCTTGATCTATCACGGTATAATGACGGCACCCATCCGTACACTTAAATACCATGCAACTGCTCGCCGTCGGCCTCAATCACACCACTGCACCGGTCTCGCTTCGCGAGCAACTGGCGTTTGGTCCTGAGCAGCTCGGTCATGCGGTCGTCGCGGCGCGCAACTGGTTTGCGGGAATCGATACGCGCGGCAACAGTGATGAAGCGGCAATCTTGTCGACTTGCAATCGCACCGAACTCTATACCGCCAGCCAGGTCGACAATCCCCTCGACGCCAGCGCGTATTTCCTGGCCGATTACCACAAGCTCAACGTCGCCGAGCTGCGCCCGCACCTGTACATGCTGCCCCAGGGCGAGGCGGTGCGGCATGCCTTCCGGGTCGCTTCGGGGCTCGATTCCATGGTCATGGGCGAAACCCAGATCCTCGGGCAGATGAAGGACGCCGTGCGCGTGGCCGACGAAGCCGGCGGCATGGGTACGTATCTGCACCAGCTGTTCCAGCGCAGTTTTTCGGTGGCCAAGGAAGTGCGCAGCACCACCGAAATCGGCGCCCACAGCGTGTCCATGGCCGCCGCCGCCGTGCG